>CBFIFD010000001.1:0-158406 GCA_965661835.1 Flavobacteriaceae bacterium
TCAATGTTTTCCGTTTGCTTTTTGGTCACATGAGTCAAAACCAATCAATACTGCGTAATTTGGAGCCTGATAACAGTTATGTTATCTTGAACGATGAGACCTACAAAGGTGTATATCAATACATCGATTCGCAGGGATCAATCACGTGCAAAAAGAGACTACCATGATTAAAGTCACGCGCTACAACCCTGATATGATAGCCCAGTGGGATGACTTCGTTTCACTGAGTAAAAATGGTACATTCATTCTTCAACGGGGATTCATGGACTATCATGAGGAACGATTTAAGGATCACTCCTTGATGATTTACAAGAACGAGCAACTTGTCGCTGTGGTCCCTGCTCATGAGAAAGAGCAAACGCTTTACACCCATCAAGGCTTAACTTACGGTGGCTTTGTTTGGCATAAAAAAATAAAATTTGAAGTGGCTTTTGAGTGCTTTAAAAGTGTTTTGTGTTATGCGTTTAAGCAGGGTCTGTCTGCGATTAATTTGAAAGAAATACCCAAGATTTATGCCCAGGGTCCGTGTGACGAGTTAGATTATTTTTTGAGATTAGCTCAGGCAGAGTGCATTAAAAAAGATGTGGCTTTGGTCATTGATTACAGCCATGTTTTGGGTTTTGAAAAAAATAGACGTGAAGGACTAAATAAGGCCAAAAGACATAAACTAAAAGTTACTTGCGATGACAATTATGATGATTTTTGGAACACCATACTCATTCCAGAATTATCAAAAAAACACCAAGCTAATCCGGTGCATTCGCTCGATGAAATTAGGCTTTTGGCAGCTCGATTCCCTGAACAAATAAAACAGGTCTCGGTTTATCACGGAGACAAGCTCGTGGCTGGAACGACCGTTTTTCTGACCGATACCGTGGTCCACCCTCAATATGTCATGGGCGATGCAAACAAAAACCAATTGGGGAGTATTGATTTGGCCTATGAATTTATAATCAATGAATTTGCCCAAGGCCGCCGTTACTTTGACTTTAATACCTCAAGTGAAGACAATGGGGCCGTATTAAATTCGGGCTTATTGTTTTGGAAACAAACCTGTGGCGCCCGATGTGTTACGGTGAATCAGTACCTAATTGACACAATGGTCCACAAGGACTTAAAGCTTAATTTGATATGATTCCTTATTTGGATTTACATAAAATGAATCATCGGTATAAAACCGATTTTGAGTCCGCATTTAGAGATTTCATGGAGCGGGGTCAAAACATATTGGGAGAATCTGTGACACAATTTGAATCTCAATTCGCGACCTATTGTGGTTCGTCACATTGTGTCGGTGTCGGAAATGGTCTGGATGCACTGAGACTGATTTTTGAGGCGTACAAAGTAATGGGGAAGCTTCGCCCTGGGGATAAAGTAGTGGTTTGCGCTCACACCTACGTCGCGACTATTTTGGCCATTAAACAGGCTGGTCTTACCCCAGTCTTAGTGGATGCACATTCTGATTCTTTTAATTTTGATTTTGAAGCTTTGGCAGAACTCAAAGATTCGAGGATTAAGGCAATATTACCGACGCATCTCTATGGTGCTCTGGCACCAATGGATGAGATTTACACCCTTGCTAAATCACGTAATTGGCTTATCGTCGAAGATGCTGCCCAAGCTCATGGTGCCAAAAATCAACATGATATAAGGGCGGGACATTTAGGTGATGCTGCGGCATTTAGCTTTTATCCTACCAAAAATCTTGGCGCCTTGGGCGACGCCGGTGCGGTAACAACGGATGATTCCGATTTAGCAGAAACCGTTGGGATATTGCGTAACTACGGATCGCAGCAACGGTATTACAATAAATACAGTGGATTTAATTCGCGGCTCGATGAGTTACAGGCAGCTTTTCTGAGTATAAAACTTGCTGGCCTTGACCGAGATAACGACCAGCGCATACGGATCGCGCGTCGCTACGATCAAGAAATAAACCACCCTGACCTGATCTTACCCCCAGGGCGATATACTGGAGATCATGTCTATCACCTGTATGTGGTGCGAACCAAGGAGCGAGAAAAATTACAACAACACCTAAAAAGCCGTGACATAGGAACATTGATTCATTACCCGATACCTCCGCACAAGCAAGAAGGATTGTCGGCACTCGATTCAGACTATCCTATTACTGAGCAATTGCACGATACTGTTTTGAGTATACCTATGAGTCCGGTGATGACTGACGACCAAATAGACCAAGTTGTGGCAGCACTAAATTCCTTTACCCCTTGAAGTTTATCGACTTTATAAAAGGCAACACCTTGCTTAAGATGACCTCGCTCAACGCACCAGTCATTTTAATCAGACAATTCATATCGCTGTTTATCCGTCGGGTCATCGCAGAGAATTTTGGAGAATCAGGGATATTCCTTCAAGGTCAGTTACGCAGTTTAATTCAGTTGTTGACTTCTTTTACCTCACTGGGTATATTCAACGGAATAGTAAAATATATTTCTGAGTACAAAGAAGATCAGAAGCAGTTAGCCGCTCTTTTTTCGACGACTTTTATGTTTACGCTGATTGGAAGCACCATCAGCGCCCTGGTTCTTCTGTTATGGCACGATTCGCTCAGCACTTATCTATTCGGGACTAATCGCTACGCCTATCTCATTCAGCTGATCGCGATACTTGTACCGACCATAAGTTTGCAGCGGGTATTTAATGGTGTAATTAATGGGCTCTCGCGCTATAAAAAGTTTGCCAAAATAGATCTATTGAGTTACCTGATTAGCTCGTCATTAATTATTTACTTTTTACTTAACGACAACTTTGACGGAGTCCTTATCTCGATAGCCATTACTCCAGCGATACAGTTGGGAACATTACTTTGGGTTTTTGCCAAAGTATTAATGCAATATCTGAGATTCAAAGATGTCTATTTCAAAGCGCCTTTGGCTAAATTTTTTGTAGCGTTTTCTCTGATGTCATTTTTCTCAACGGTTATTTTAAGTACTGTAGAAATTGAAATTCGAAATATGATCTTAAGACGAATTTCGGAGAGTGATGCAGGGATTTGGTCGGCGATGTTAGATTTATCGAAGAATTACATGGCGTTTTCTACCATCTTGTTTACGATGTATGTAATCCCCAAGTTTGCATTGGTCGTGGGCCGCCGTTCTTTTTTGACGGAAATGGGCCATGTATACAAGACGATACTGCCAATTTTTGGTTTGGGTATGATTGGCGTATATGTGTTTAGGGATTTTATTATCGCATTAATATTTCCAGGTTTTGATGCGATGTCCGCTTTGTTTCAATGGCAATTAATGGGAGATTTTGTGCGTCTAATTTCCATGGTAATTTCGTACTATTTCATCGCAAAGAAACTCGTCTATCACTTTGTATTTACAGAAATATTGTCTGTCGGCTTGTTTTACCTCTTCGCACATTATTTTATTAATTTATACGGAGTAGAGGGGGTGGTCATCGGACATTTTATCCGCTATTGTGTCTATTTAATTGTAGTGCTTGGTTTGGTCTGGCAATTTATACATAAACAGGAAAAACAAAATTCAAACCTCAGCTAGAATTCATTTAATGGATGCGAAAAAGTCATATCAAAGCATGCTCAAGGCCACCACACTTTTTGGTGGGGTTCAAGTAGCGAATATTTTGATGGCTTTGTTACGGTCTAAATTTATTGCCTTATTTATTGGTCCCGCGGGTATGGGTATTGCGAGTTTGCTCATGGCAACGCTCAATGTAGTCCTAGCAGTCACCAATTTAGGCCTAGATCGAAGCGGCGTCAAAGAAATTGCCGCGTTTGAAGATGCTGCATCAATCGATCAAAAAAATGTCCTCAGTGTTTTAAAAACCCTGTTTACCATTACGGCAGTTATCGGGGTTGTGCTCATGCTGATTACCGCTCCATGGATTAGTCTTTGGACTTTTGGTGACAGTCATTATGCCACACATATAAGAGCACTTTCATTGGCCCTTTTATTCAAACAACTCACACAATCTACCTTGACTCGACTCCAAGGGCTTCGTGCGTTAAAGGGATTGGCCAAAGCCAACGTCTGGGGTAATTTTTTGGCCTTAATTGTGACAATCCCATTGTATTATTACTGGAAAATAGAGGCCATTGTCCCAGCAATAATTCTGTCTGCGTTGGTGAGTTTCGCCGTGGCACAAATTGTGGATTCGCGGCGCAAGCAACCGATAAATCTTATCCGACCGCTCAAAGCTTGGCGTGAGGGAACCGCCATGATGCGCTTGGGCTTAATGCTCAGTATTAGTTCTATTGTAACACTGCTCGTGGGCTATGGAATGCAGTTATTTATTTCCGGAATAGGGGGACTGGCACAAGTCGGCTTGTACAATGCCGGATTTTTAATACTCAACACTTATGTAGGACTGATTTTTACCGCCATGGGGACCGATTATTTTCCGCGTCTGTCTGCGGTCGGAGAGGATTTAGGTAAAACCAAAATCATCGTTGGGAACCAGGCCGAAATGGCAACATTACTCATGCTGCCGATCATCGTCGTTTTTCTGGCATTAGCGCCTTGGATTATTACCGTATTATATACAGTTGAATTTGAGGCCGTTGTCCCGCTCGTTCGCTGGGGTATTCTGGGTATGTTATTCAAAGCGGTTTCCTTTTCTTTGGGTTATGTAATCATTGCACGCGGTGATTCAAATCTATTTTTGCGTACGACTTTGAGTTTTAATCTGATCTTATTTTCAGTTAATGCCTTGGGCTATTACTATTGGGGTCTTTCAGGTCTGGGTATTAGTTTTTTAATCTATTACATCATTCATTTTTTTAGTTTGATTGTAATTGTAAACTGGCGTTATGGACTAGAGCTTTCAAGAGGTCTTTATTTTATATTCCTACTGGGATTATTGCTGTGTCTTTTAGTTTTATTCAGTAGTTTGTATGTAGAGGGGACTCTGCAAATTATAGGGACCACTATTCTAATTGCGATAACTTGCCTATTTTCGTTATATCGATTAAATCAAAGAATCGATCTATTGGACCTCTTGGGAACAAACAAAGACGTAGATTCGAATGAGCATTAAACCTATTTATCGCAAGTTAAAAGTTCGCATTCGGTTGTATTGCAAAATCAACTGGTTTAAGTCATTGTATTTTAATTTTAAATACTTTCCGCCGGCGATCGCGTGTAAATTACCCGTCTTATTCTACGGAAAAGTTCATTTTGGAACCCTCAAAGGAAGTATAACACTTCCCCAAGAGGTCCATATGGGTATGATTGGTTTCGGGCAACCTTACGAGTTAGTCACACGCGCCCGTGGAATTGCTCAGATACACATCGAAGGGCGTTTAGTCTTTGAGGGTTATGTTCAATTTGGCCTCGATTATTTATTGCACTTAGGCCCCGATGCAGCATTAACCATGGGGCATATGTCCAGTGTCGCTTCAAACAGTAAAGTTATCTGTCATCAGGAGATTAAATTTGGAAATTATGCACGTTTAGGGTCTGAGGCACAGGTCATTGACACGAACTTTCACGCCATGCACCAAGTGAGTTCCGGGATCCCAATGCCTATGCGGGGCCCCATTTCTATTGGTAACTATAACTTTGTGAGTAATCGAGTTACCTTGTTGCAGGGGGCCAAAACACCAGATCATTGTACGGTTGCGTCAAATAGTCTTTGTGCCAAAGATATCACCGCCTGGGGGACGCATATTTTGGTGGGAGGGATTCCCGTAAAATTACTCAGGGAAGATATTGATCGAGATTGGGATGGAGAGCATGAGATGCTCGATAAATATTTGAAGTTGTATTAGGGAAACACCCTTAGTTTTGGGTTTATTCTGCTGAATCCCAAAGAGTGACATATTGTTGACTTACTTTGACATAATCGTGATGCTCCTGGATAAAACTACGCGCCTGTGCCCCCAGAACCACTCTTTGTGCGGGATGATCGATGAGTTCTATAATTAGTGAGGCAATGTTTTGTGCATCGGGCACGGCATTCAGAGCCACATTATGCTCAGGAATATTGTAGTGGTCGCGCCATTCTTTTTCAGCACAGGTCAGCAGTACTTTACCTTGGGCCATAGCCTCTAAGGCATTGTACCCTTGATCGTACCCCAGAACTTGATCCAGAACAATATCGCTCTGAGCGAGTTTTTTGATATACTCTGCATAGGGTAAGTCCTCGGTACGCTCGATGATAAAAGAACCAGGGCGCTTCAGGTTCACGATCTCGAGGGCTTGATCAAAATAATCACTGCCTTTTTTGTAGTAGTTTTTGGTATTGACTCCGTGGAAAATAACAGGTTTTTTCTCCTTATCCTGAGCGACAAATTCGATATTATCTGTATTTATTGGATTTGGAATTAGTCCCATGTATTTTTCAATCCCTCGGTAGGGTAACGCGTAATCTAAATCGCTTGCGATATATCCGCGGCTCAGACCATATACTGATTTATGCAGGGTCAGGTAGTTTTTGTGAAGATATTTTAACACGGGCGCGTAATCTTTATGACTTACTTTGCCTTGGAAGTAAGGATCCAAGATCGAGTATCTGAAGTTTTTGTCCATGGCATACTTCACACTCACATAATCTGTCCCGCAGGCCAACACAAATAACTTATCATTATGTGTGGCGAGCCATTTGATAAAGGTCAATTCGTGTTTAGGGGCAATACCCAATGGACTCTCATTGATCAGTTGAACCACATCATAGCCCGCGAGTTGGGCTTGATGACGCAATACAGAGCGAAGCATTAGCCAAGAGGAAATGTCAAAACCACTCAAGCGGTAGATTAGGTTTTTAATGAGCTTGCTTAAACCAGTGCGACATCGCCGATGGAGTTTAATGTCTACAGGATAATTTTTAAAATAATCGCCATCACCGACCAGTAATACTTCATGGCCTAATGTTTTTAGACCTTCTTTGAGGGAATTGTGCAACCTACTGTATTCGCCTACTAAAAGTATCTTCATATCTTTGTGAGAGACCACTAAGTTAGCCTATTTGAGCGAAGTTAAAAATATTCACGTTTGTCTGGTAACCATATCGCTCGGCACTGGTGGCGCACAGCGGGTTGTGGCGGCGCAGACCCACATGTTTTCCGCCCTGGGTTATCGGGTGACTACTGCAGTACTTCGCGATCCAATAGATTACGAATACAGTGGCGAATTATTGCATTTAGGAGGAAAAATTCCAAGCGCAATATCGTCAACATCGACGCCATCACCGGCCAACGAATCGAATAAACCCGCCACCAAATCATGGCAAAGACTCTGGCGGTTGTATCGGTTTATTACGCAAAACCGACCGGATGTCATTATCGATCACCGCGCACGAACAAACATTGTAAAAGAATGGGTTTATCGAAAATTAATTTATCGAAAAACCCGTGTGATTTATGTGTGCCACAGCGCCCATGCGCCTATATATTTAACTAATGTTCCCAGTTTATTCAGCAAAATTACAGCGCGGTCGTCGGTACATGTTGGGGTATCTCGTTATATAACTGAGCAGATGATGCCCAAATATGGTCTAAATAATGGGCAATACTTACCCAATTTTATTTCCCCCAGCTGGCTTAAAAACAGTGGCAGGTCCACACCCATTAAGCACCCGTATCTCCTTTGGTATGGCCGCCTTGATGAATCAGTTAAGAACGTTGGGTTGTTACTTGAAGCTTTTGCGCAGAGTACCGTTAAAACTGAGGGTTATCAGCTGATTATTCTGGGTTCTGGCCCGGATGCCGAATTGCTTAAAGATATGGCCAGATCACTGAGCATTGAGTCTTCTGTGGTGTTTATGCCCTTCGAGCCGAATCCACAGGCCATAATTACTGGAGCCAAATGTGTGTGTTTGACCAGTTATTTTGAGGGCTTTCCTATGGCATTACTTGAATCCTTGTCCTTGGGGACTCCAGTGGTTTCGCTAGATATTGTTTCTGGGCCCAGTGAATTGATCCAGGATTATATTAACGGGCTATTAGTGCGTGAGCGAAATAGTCGTAATTTTGCTCAGGCCATCGATACTTTATGCCTGGACCCCACGTTATATAAAAAAGTGCGCGCTGAAGCTCAATCGTCTGTATCGGCCTACAGCGCCCAACAATTAAGCCTAAAATGGAATACATTAATTGAAGATGAATAAGACTACAGTCCATGATCTAAAACTCATTCAGATTCCGAAGATTCATGATCCACGGGGTAATCTTTCCGTAATCGAAGGTGATGTTTTGCCTTACAGTATTGAGCGTGTATACTACCTTTATGATGTGCCGTCAGATGCTGCACGCGGGGGGCACGCCCACAAAGAACAGCTCGAGTGCCTTGTTGCCCTTAGTGGAAGTTTTTCAATACTTCTTGATGATGGGAATGAGCAAACCACAGTGATCTTGAATAAACCCAATCAGGGTCTAATAATCCCTACGGGGATATGGCGTTCTTTGGATGATTTTTCTTCGGGTTCGGTATGTTTGGTCTGTTCTTCGGGCCGTTTTGACGAATCTGATTACATTCGGGACTACGACGATTTTCTAGCGGCTAAACACCGATAATCTCACACCCATTCGCGCCAAAAATCCTTGGATCCAGAGTCCAAAACGCAAGATAATTCCAGGCAGTTTTATGAGTATTTGCTGTTGAATATTCAAAGATGTTTTATCTATGGCAGCAAAATAGCGCTGCGCACGTGATGGATCGCCTGCCATTTGGTACTTCAAACCGATTGAGTAACGATTTAAGTCGAGATATACCTTTAATGAAGGGTTGTGTTGTGCTTTATGTTCATAAGGATCTAAATCGATAAATTGACGCTTTAAGGTCGGTGCATGCGATATCCGATTACTGCTGAACTGCTGGTGCCGAGCGCTTATTGAATTAATCCAATACAAAGGCTCAGTGAGTGCCGCGCGAATCCACAAATCAGTATCTTCACCCGCGCCCATGGTAATCTCAGGATTGAACCCGCCTAAAGTTTTGAAAAAATCCTTACGAAAACACACCGCCGAGGTCCAGGCTGGGGCATCCTTTTGAGCCATCGCAAAGTAATTATTTACAGGGCCCTTCCATCCCATAGGCTTTGCGCTTAACGGAGAATCAATCGGTTTTACCAGGGAGGGAGTAAACCCTTTTTCATAAGCTGTCGCGAACCATTGGGCCTGGGGAAAATCTTGAATCAATAGACTGAGATTGGCCAAGTGATCTGGATACCAATAGTCATCGGCATCTAAAAATGCAATGTAAGGCGATTGAGCCTGATCAACGCCATTATTTCTGGCTGGTCCGACCCCTTGATTGTGCTGACTGATCATGCGAAGCCGTGAATCGTCAAATTGACGTACCACATCTGGACTATGGTCGGTAGATCCATCATCAATCACAATGATCTCAAAATCTTCAAAGGTCTGTGCCAAAACTGAATTTAGTGTGGCACGAATTTCAGCCCCTTTATTGTACAAAGGAATTACAACGCTAAACTGGGCCATTACAGGGTGTGTTTATATTTTGAAAAATAATAAAATTTATATAGGTCTAAAGCGCGTACAGTCGGAAATTTTGACTCCAGATGCCAACGCATTAGTGGTAACCAGGGCCGGATAAATAGACCGAGCAGTCCGGCCATACCATAAGCCTGGACTGTGTTAAAAAACTTTTGGATACTTGTAAAGTCATGGGAGATCATCTCGTTTTTTTCCGCCCACGCGAGAGTTTCCATGGCCTTTTGGACCTTGCTGAGGTATTGCTTAGAATTATCAAGGCCCAAATGAATCACAGGATTATCAATATGTCTAACCTCAATACTTTTTTGGAATAGTTGAAAAGAAAAGACATTATCCCATCCGTAGCGTTGAATATGAGATGCGTTGAGCGAGAGAAATAAGTCTCTTTGAATCATTAAGTTGGGTGAAATAACAAAATGAGGGTTTTGCTGTCTTACCCGAGCTGGTTTTGCTTCTCGCTCTGTTCCGTAGACCCAGCGTAAGCGCATAGATTTTTCAGGGGATTCTTTGGCATAGCGTATTCCACCATAGACTACTGGAGCGGTATTGATAACAGATAAGTAATTTTGAATAAATCTTGAATCGGCAGGAACGACATCGGCATCCAAAAATAACAATATATCAAAAGTGGCTTTCTCGGCCAGCAGATGTCTTGTCGCTGTGCGCCCTAGATTTTCCGGATTTCTAAATATGCGGACCTGCTCAAGATTCACAAGGCTTGCCTTTGGGTCTAATTGAGTGGAACAATCATCGCCGACAATAATCTCAACCGGTACAGTCAATTGCTCTAATTCGTGACACAGTGGTTGCACCAATGGCGCAATATTGTCATTAAATGTTGGAATCAGTATCGAAAGCATTTCTCCGTATTGATGGCTAATTTACAATTTTCGTGATGCATTAACACGACTTTTTGTTACATTGGAGGGTACTTATCAATAACGACTTGGTGCGACAATATTTCATACTGATCCTGTTTTTTTTACTCCATCAAGGTGTGTCGGGTCAAAAGGATACACAGAACAATATCCTGCCAAACGATTATTACGCCTTGCGCGATGCCGCCGGTGAGTTCGTGGACAGTTTAGATCTGGGTTATTACTCTGCCATAGGTGTTCCCCGAGCATGGCAATATACCACCGGGATCTCAGAAACCATTATTGGGTTATCAGATGCTCGCGTTGATACCATGCAGAAAGACTTTTTTGGAAAGACCCGGGTACTAAAAACGGTGGGGTTACAAAATGGTCACGGCATGGGAGTCGCGGCTATTGCGGTGGCTCAGGGGGATAATGGCTTTGGCATACCTGGTGTATGTTACGACTGTAGCTTAGTCACAACCAATTATGGAAACCCCAATCTCGAGATGCTCATAGGACTAGCGGATGCGGGGGCCAAAGTAATTAATTGCAGTTGGGTCACCTCCATTGCCACGGAAAGGGGGCAAGAGGTAATCAATACCTTATTAAACCGTGGAGTCGTCGTTGTTGCTGGAGCGGGCAATCAAAATTGGCAGACCAATAAAGGGCAAAAAAAATATTATCCGGCTTCTTACGATGGGGTAATTTCTGTGTCCTCGGTAATGTATCGCCATAATGACTGGCAAAACGCCTTGAAATATGAAAATAGTGGGAAACCCTATGTGGAAAACATGTGGGGTATGGTCGGCAGAACGGCAGAAATAACCCAAAACAATTTAAGTCCTGAATTTAGGATTTATCCGCAATCCACGGCAACACTAAATCCCGAAGTCGATATATTAGCGCCTACAGTCGGTGTGATGCGTTATAGTCAGTGGGTCACCAAAGGACTATTGCGATACAATACCTACCAAGGGACCTCTACTGCGGCTCCTTTTGTGACCGGTACTATAGGGCTAATGTTTTCACTTTGCCCTGAGTTACGCGCCAATGAGGTAGAAACAATTTTAAGATTAACTGCACAAAATATTGATGATATTCCGGCGAATAGGCTATATCGCGGCAATTACGGAGCTGGAATGCTACAGAGCGACGCAGCTTTGGCCTTGGTCTCTTCGTTATATGACCCCTCAGGGATATCGGTGATAAATAATCAACGATTTAATCGTTGGACTCAGCAATTAACCGCTTTTAACGAATCGGTGATTCTCGAACATATCGAGTTTTCTGATCGAGCAGACTTTACTCTGAAGGCAAAAAATCAAATAATTTTAAAACCAGGAACCCGATTGGCTAGTGACAATCAAAACGGCATTTTACTGTCTATCGACCCTGATCTGACTCTGTCGCAGAACTAGCGCCCTGCTTTTTTTGTACAACCTCAAATACCTGGCCTCCCTCACATTTTAAGGTTTTCGATGGATACTTTAAAAGGAGTGCATAATCGTGGGTTGCCATGAGAATGCTTCGTCCATTTTGGTTGAGCTCTTTGAGTAAATTCATGACGTCCATACTTGTTTGGGGGTCGAGATTACCCGTGGGCTCGTCAGCTAGTATAAGCACAGGATCATTGAGCAACGCTCTTGCTACAGCAATACGTTGCTGCTCACCGCCCGACATTTGATAGGGAAGTTTTTGGCCTTGTTCCTCCATACCAACCCGGGTGAGCACCTCTTGAATCCGGTGGTTTATTTTTGATTTATCTTGCCAACCTGTGGCTTTGAGAACAAAACGTAAATTTTCAAAAACATTTCTGTCATTAAGCAATTGAAAATCTTGAAAGACAATACCGAGTTTTCGACGCAGGTTAGGGATGGAGCGTTCCTTTAATCCCAAAAGATTGAAGCCTGCAACTTGTCCTGTTCCTGAATTTAGGGGCAATTCACCATAAATAGTTTTCAGGAGGCTACTTTTACCACTCCCTGTTTTGCCAATTAAATAAACAAACTCGCCATGGGCTATGTTTAGGTCGACCTCTTCGAATATGACTTGGTCGCGCTGTACGATTTTGGCCTTATTAAAAACAACTACATTATCCGACATTTATCCGTGTATTATAAGAGATAAAGGTACAAATTTCGCGAGCGATGCGGCTTAATTCTCAGTTTTTTCGCCGGCTTTTTTCGCGTACTCTTTGGGCGTGTATTCTGGAGTTATATTGGTTTTATCCTCTAGTGTATTTTGGAGCTGATTGATTTGATGTTGTTGCTCTAAAAGGTATAGAGTCAGTTCTTCAATTTTTTCTAATAAGGTCAAAGAAAATGCTTTTAAATCAAGACCATCGCGATCGAGTATTTCGTTAGAAGGAACTCCAGGAAGGTGCCCCTGTTTTTTGATATACGCCTCGAGCTGACTCAATGACATACGCCGATAATGTGTTGAAGTCGAAGTGCCACGATACGCCTCAAAAACGTAATCGGGGGCTAGGGCACCATTTAGATCAACCCGCACCTCTTTGGCGTGAATGCTCCCGTTTACGGTAAGTAATTCGTCGGGGTTTTTAGTGTCGATTCCTATTTTTTGCCCTTTTACGGTGACCAGGTCAGTCATCGATTGGGTGCTGCCGCACCCAAAGAGACCAAGGAGTAAAATGGCGACTAAAATATTTTTCATAAAACTGAATTTTACTGAGCCTTTTGCTCAAATTTAAGTTAATTTTCGCTCATGCAGCAATCCTTGTGATACGAGAATAAAAAAAGAAACGTTATCTCTGATATGGCCCTTATGAATCAATTATTTCGTCTAAGTAAAGTCCTTTTTTTATTTGTGTTTATGTCGCTATCTGATGGTCTGATGGCGCAGGGGCAAGGTCTTGAAATCGATTTTTACAGTGTGCTCCAAAAATCCGAGCGCCTTGAAAATAGTGAGAATTTTGAGGCGGCCTATCAGAAATGGAGTGATTTGCAGGCCGGTGACTTGAGTCGTGATCAAAAGGCACAGAGGACATTTAAAATGGCTTATCTTGGACTCGTAGCTGGGTACAAAGAGGCCCCCGGCGCGATGCGACGATTCGTTCGAGATTATCCGAGTGCTCCAGAAGTGAATCGAGCTTATACCATAGTAGGACAATATTATTTTTCAAAGGGGCAGTATGCCAATGCCCTGGCTTGGTATAGAGAAGCTGAGGTTGCTATAGCCCTCAACGAGCAACATCAATTTGAAATGGGTTATGCCTATTTTAAACTAGGCAACTACAAAGAATCAGCAGGATTTTTTGAACACTTAGAATCCAGTGAAGTTTATGGGCCAAAATCGTTGTACTACACTGCCTTTATCGATTACAAAAAACAGAATTGGGAAGCCGCTCTGGCCAGATTAGAGCGCATTGAGCACGCGGAACGCGATGACCTCGAAGTATGGGGTCTTATGGCAGATATAGCGTTTCGAATAGAGGATTATCAGCATGCCGCGACTTGGGGTATTCGCGCTTTAGATGCACTGCAAATCAAAGGCGGTAAACGAAATGCAAATCAATCCTCGATATTGGGTCTGGTGGGACGCGCCTATGCCCATATGGAAGCTCACCCTTTGGCTATTGAATATTTAGAGAAGGCTGTAGCGGTGTCAAATCGACAAAGAGATAATGCAGAACACATTGAAAACCAATACTATTTAGGTCGATCTTATGTGGTTGTTGGGCAACACAAGAACGCGGTCTCGTTGTTAACTGACATACAGAGTGATGAACTTTTATCAAAAGAGATTGCCTATGTTTTGGCGGGAGCGTATTTGTCTCTTGATCAAAAGACAGAGGCCTTAAATGCCTATAAAAAGGCTTGTGATACTCAAAACCTCCGACCATTTTCAGCTCAGGCTTTCTTCCAATATGCCAAACTTACCTATGAATTAAAATTGAGTTATACGAGTGTTCCCGAAGTTTTGGGGGCTTTTATCACCGCATATCCAAATCACCCTGAGCGAGCCCAAGTTGAGCAGTGGTGGTTCAATACACTTCTTGAACGTAACAATTACGATCGGGTTATCGCCTATCTCAACGACGGGCAGTTATCGGCCGTTGAATTCCTAAATAATAATCGAACAATAGCCCTACAACGTGCGTACTTTTTGAAAGGGCGTCAACAATACAATGAAGGACTTTCTTCTCAGGCCCAAATCTCTTTTGACAAAGCGCGAACGGTTGATCCGAATACTCTCATTGGTGGACAGGCTTTATTCTGGTCTGGAACTATTGATTCCGAAACTGGGATGTATCAAAAATCCCTTGAGAAATACGATCAATTATCTACAATAACAGCCTTTAATCAAACCCCCGAGTGGACTGCAATGTTTTTTGAACAAGGGTATGCCCACATGGCATTAAGAAATTATTTCAGTGCCCAACAAGGATTTTTGAGGTACCTGAATCAAAAAAAACCATTGCTAAAGGAGTACGAGGCACGACTTAATCTCGCAGATTGTTATTTTGCTTCAAAGGCCTACGCGCAGGCCTTGTTCGAATACAATAAAGTGTATGCCTTGGCCGGGGCCGAAAAGGATTATGCAGATTTTCAAGCAGCAAAGTGCTTAGAGTTTACACAGAACTTAGAGGCTAAGGTCGATCGATTGGTTGGATTTTTATCGGCACATCCTAATTCGGTGTATCGAGATGAAGTTTATTCAATATTGGGCAATGCCTATGTGAACTTAAATAAAATTTCAGAGGCAAATCATCAATACAAGACTTTGATTTCTGAACAAAGCCAGAGTCCACTAGTGGCTTCGGCCTATTTAAATCTTGGCCTAATTGCCGATAACAATGGCGAATTTGAAGTAGCCTTGACCTATTTTAAAACAGTGGTTGACTTATTTCCAGGCACCCAAGAGGCTATTTCTGCGGTCCAATCGGCCAGAAACACATTTATTTCGTTAGGACGTGTTGCGCAATACAAGATTTGGGTTGATGAATTAGAATTTATTACCATTGACCAGGCCGTCTTGGACCAGGCCTCTTTTGAGTCTGCAAAGCAAGCCTACCTTGCCGGGGAGGACACCCTTGCCGTCGATCGATTTAATTCTTATTTAAACAGTTATGACCAAGGTCGATTTACAGCACAGGCACATTATTTTTTATCCGAAATATTTTGGCGACAACAAGCTTTTGATCAAGCACTCATGCAGGCTCAATGGGTTATTGAAGCGGCTGAAAACCCGACTTATGTCATCGCTACATTGATCCGCGTTGCGCGCTACTATCTTTCTATCCAAGATACGACTCAGGCCGAGCTTGCGTTGAATAGCCTATTAGAGAACGACATTGATTTCGATCAACGGACCTTTGTTTTGAGCAATCTACTGCACATCGCTAGCGATAACTCAAAGTGGCATGAGGCGATAAGTCTTTCGGAGCAACTCTCTAGCCATTTGTCTGGTCAGGAAAATAACGTACTTCTGACTGAGGCCCGACTTATGGGGGCTTGGAGCTATTTTGAGTTAGAGGATTTTGAAAGCGCTCGAGAATTATACCGAGGAATGGAGGGTCAAACCACCGATCGTTACCGCCCACAATTTATCTTGGCACAAGCCTTTTTTGCTCATTTGGATGAAAACTACCTATACTCTAATGAACTCATCCAAAAATTGGCACAAAACCACGCAAATTATCCTGAATATGGAGCACGTGGTTTATTACTTATGGCTGAAAATTTCAGCGCCTTATCCGATCCCTTTCAAGCGCAATTTATTCTTGAGAATATTCGTGATAATATGATTGATTTTCCCGAGCTACAAGAATCGGCCAGAGTGCGTTTAGCGCAAATGAACCAGGCAAATATTCCGCTCGGTGATCAAGTTTCAAATAAAAATGAGTCCGAGTCAAACACTGTAAATAAACAAAATGAATAAGGCTCAAAAGCACGTCTTGTCCCAGAGAAACCTTGGTCCATTTAAGTGGGCCATAGGGCTTGTTTTTATGATGTTTTTGCCAATTGAATTTTTAGGGCAGACCCTCAAAGACAGCACTGACGTGACAACAGAGGTGGTCGAGGTCGTAAAATCGTATACACCGTCAGTAAATTTGCGCCCCAAGGCCAAGTGGGATTTTCTAGATCAAAATTTTCAACAAAGAGAGACTCCTCTGTTTGAATATATGCATCAAAATCCCGTATTGACGCCTTCTGACTTACCTCCCGGATGGCGTCCATTGAGACAGGTCAAAGAACAAACCCCAAAGACTTTACCTAATTATTTTAGAGCCTGGTTGGGCACTCGTTCTGCAGCGGGACTCGAGGGTTTTGTCAGCCGTGAGCTCGACAATAAAAACTATCTAAACTTCTTGTTTGATCATCAACAAATTAACGGGGCTATTCAAGATGTAACATTACCTCCAGATTGGGCTGAATCAAGAGTCAGTGCCCATTGGCGCAGTAAACTCAAACGTAGATCATCAGTACTGGAATTATCCTATCAAAGATCTGCCTTAGAGTGGTATGGTATTCCTACTAATTTGAACCTCGATCCGTCGGCCTCTTATGACTTTGGTCAAACCTACCATAAAACGATACTCGGTCATCAATTGGGATCCAATAAGGGTTGGTTTACAGGAATGAATTCTGAATTTTCTATGTTTTCAGATCGTCTCGGGGTCAGCGAGTTTAAATTTTCCGTGGCTCCAAAAGCTGAATTTAATTGGAATAAGCGTCTTATTGCTTTGTCCGGAAATGTGGCCTATTTAAATACGACTTATGATCTTTCAAATACGCTTATCAGTACTGAAAATTACAGTGCTTTAAATGCCGATATTAAAGGTCAAGTAGATGTGAACCTCGATGCGTTGGCGATAAATTTGGGCGTGCAATTATGGGCCCATAACGGCTCGGTTGATAACACATTTCGTCTATTTCCGAACATCGAATTAAGTTACCCCTTATTAGGGCCAAAACTCGCGGCACATATGAGATTTAGTGGGCAGTATCAACAAAATGAACTAAGTTTATTGACCGATATTCAGGCCTTTTTAGCGCCCGGAGCACCCCTTGCTCCCCAGATTGATCAACAAATTTTGAGTTTCGGATTCAGTGGATTATTCGGGGATCTATGGCAATATAACCTGAGTGCCGAATTTAGAAATTTTGAAAATCAAGCCTACATTACGCGGCGCCCTTGGTCGGGTCTACAAAGCTCATTTGCGTACGACAACGGCAATAGTTTTGTTGTAAACTATGACCGTGGCAATGAATTGAGTGTTGCGGCAAAAATCAACGGGAGACTCACAGACCAATGGGATATTGCGTTACATGGACGCTTGGTTGACAACCGGCCTTCCAATAATGCCGAGCCGTGGAATATCCCAAGAATAAGTTTTGGCGGATCAGGAACCTATCATGTGAGTGAACAATTATTATTGACCACTCAGTTTTTGGGTTATGGTTCTCGAAAGGATCAAGTCATAATCGGTGATCAAGTGATTGTTCAAGAGGTTAAGGGGTTCATTGATGCACAAGTTCAATTGAATTATGCTTTAACTAAAAATTTTAGCACCTCTATGTCCGGCATCAATCTGCTGAACCAAAGCAATGGTCTGTGGTTTAATTATCCCGTTCAAGGCATACGCGTGAATCTGGGGCTTCAATATAATTTTGGACGTTTTTAGACGCAACCTTTATTGGTTTATGGTGTCTAATTAATGTATTAAGACTTAATTCGTTAAGTTTAGGGTTTAATAAAATGAGCACTCCATACCAAATGGGGTGCTTTTTTTATCTTTAACCCAAATCATTGTTATGCTCATGAGACTTTTCTTTAACGGCCTAGTTTTTATGTTCCTTGTAGGATGCCACAGCAAGCAAGAGGTAGATCTTATTGTTCATAATGCGCACCTGATAACCATGGACCAAACGATGACGGAGGCTGAGGCTTTTGCCGTTAATCAAGGAAAGATTTTACGGACCGGAAGTAACGAGCAAATTTTCGATCAGTTTACTGCCAAAAATACTTTGGATGCAGAACAAAAAAGTGTGATGCCAGGAATTATTGATGCGCATGCCCATTTTTATCAATTGGGATTAGGTCTTCAAGAAGTTGATCTCAGAGGAACGACCTCTAAACAAGAGGTCATTGATCGCATTTTAGCATTTGAGCCTTATCAAAATACCCAATTTATCGTCGCCAGGGGATGGGATCAAAATGATTGGGGTGACCAGTCATTTCCCACAAAAGAAGATTTAGATGCTGTATTGCCAGAAACCCCTGTGGCCTTGCAACGAATTGATGGTCATGCTTTATGGGTGAATTCAAAAGCCTTGACAATGGCCAACATCAATAAATCAGGACCCGTTCCCGGAGGTATGATTGTGCCTAATGATCGAGGAGAGCCTTCTGGAATTCTCATTGATGCGCCATGCGACATGGTACTCGATATAATACCTGATCCCACCAAAGAAATATCTGCAACGGCCTTAAAGTTAGCTCAAGAGTATTGCTTTTCTTTTGGACTTACTGGTGTTCATGACGCAGGACTTGAACGCCCGATTATTGAGCTTATTGACAGTTTGCATCAATCAGGAGCACTGACTATGAAAATAGATGCCATGGTCTCAAACAAAGAGCCAGATGTTACCTACTTCTTAGAACGAGGACCAACGATGACGGCCAAACTCAGAGTAGGTGCGATCAAAGTATATGCCGATGGAGCTCTGGGGTCTCGCGGTGCTGCTTTACGCGCTCCTTACAGTGATGATCCAGATCATTTTGGGGCTATAATTACACCTATGGATCAGCTGAAGGCTTTAGCGCGTCGTGCCCTAGATGCTGGTTTTCAAGTCAACACCCATGCCATCGGAGATTCAGCAAATATATCGGTACTAGGTATTTACCAACAGGTATTAGCCGATCAACAAAATCGCAGGTGGCGGATTGAGCACGCTCAGGTGGTGCCTCCCGACTATTTTGGGGCCTTTTCGAAAAATATAATTCCATCAGTTCAGCCGACCCATGCCACCAGTGATATGTATTGGGTTGAAGACCGCCTAGGCTCGGAAAGAATGAATGGAGCCTATGCCTATAATTCTCTGCTCAAACATGCTGGTGTATTGGCCTTAGGTACAGATTTTCCTGTAGAATACGTGAACCCTATGCTGACACTGTCCTCTGCGGTTTATCGAAGGGATACCTCAAATTATCCTGAAGCTGGATTTTATCCGCAGGAGGCCATCACACGCATCGAGGCCTTGAAAGGCATGACCAAATGGGCGGCCTACGCCAATTTTAGCGAGCATCTCAGAGGCAGCATTGAGCCTGGAAAAGAGGCTGATTTTATCATTTTGAATAAAAATCCTCTAGGGTGTCCGCCGGAGGAATTGTCCCAAATTAAGGTGTTACAAACCTTTCTTGACGGTCAAAAAGTCTACGACTCAGAGCGCTCCCTTGGCTTGTAAGTCTTGTAAACATTGTTCTTCAAGTTCTGGTACCGCCCGCAATTGGGTCCATCGACTGAGCATGTGTCGTCCGACGTTGGTCGCATCGTAGTACATCAAACAATCTTCATGCAGACAATGTTTTTCGGCACCTGGATCTTCGTGTACTTGATGGATATCATCGTTTTGGATATTGACCAGCCCCATTAAGTGCCCCATCTCATGATTTAGGGTGGTCTGCTCAAGTAACGGTAAAATTTCTGGTTCCGTTTGTGTAATGAGCTCAAGAGTCTTTTGATAAATCACGATTGATGTATTGCGATAGGCGGTTCCTAACGTCACCGAGTTGTTGGTATCATTTTCTGAGGCGCCGTTAGAGAAGAATATATAAATTGCCAAATCCTCTCCTTGGGTATAAACGCTGCGATTAGCGTCTTCGATTTCGCGAATTTGTTGGATGGTAAATGGGGCTCCTGCTTGATTAGGAATGACCCGCTCTATAAATGTTACGCCATCTGGCTTATTGACAAGGTTCAGGACAAAGTTTTTAAATCCAAGAATGCTCGAGGGCTCTGGCCTAAATGACGCGGTATATACCAATTCTACAGTTAGGGAACCGTACTGATTTGCGCTCAGAATATCCTCAGCAGAAGTACCGAGGGGTAGATTATTTTCGCTTTGAGTATCAGCAGGAGGAGTTGATTCATCACTGCTGCACGCATTGATTCCTGCCACAAGAACAAGAATTGCAAAAAATGACCTGGGATAGTGCATTGATAGTTTTTTTGGTACCTTAGGCAAACATAGTTTAATTGTAAATATTAGAAAAATGCGGGCTTTTATTTTAATGCTAATTTGTTTTGTTCCGGGAGCACTACTCGCGCAAACTGATGATTTTCATAACGAAATAATGGATATGATGATCTTAAAGGGGGATGAGGTAGCCGCAAGCCTGAGTTATCACGATGTATTTCCAAAGCTTCAGAGGAATTTTGTCAACAAAAACATAGATTCTGAAGTCTGGCAAGAGCTTCGTTTGGATGAGCGCCAACAAGTTTTAGAGTACATCACTCAGGGCGCAATGGCATACAGGCAGTATTTGAATCGCGATGAGGTGGCTGATTTGAGCGTTTTTTACGCCAGTAATACCGGTCAAAAATACGTCATGGATAAAGAGCTTAACGCTCAAGAAAAAAAAGAGCTCAAGCGTTTTTTAAACAGTGATGTAGGTCAGATATTGAGTCAAAAAGGCGATTCAATTGCATTAGCTCTCGATCAAATAAAAAAAGATTGGACTGCGTCTCTATTCAAGAAAAAAATGCGTCAGCTCATCAAAGGAGGGTATCTCAAGAATTGATTCATGGCATGGCCAAAAAGATCTTTAGTCACATTCATTTTTGCATAATTTTGTCAGCAATTTAATGTTCATGGAGCAACGCATCAAGGGGTTACCGGCACTGGCCAAAGATAAAGAGAAGGCACACAAAAAATTCTTTAGTTTACTCAAAAGAAAGCCGCCAAAAAAACTAGATCGCCTAATGGTTGAGTTGCACGAGCAAGAATTCCAAAATACAGATTGCCTTGAGTGTGCCAACTGTTGTAAAACAACTGGGCCTTTGTTTACTGATAAAGACATTGTGCGCATTGCAAAATATCTACGAATGAAACCCCAGGCTTTTACGGATCAATATTTACGCGTAGATGAGGATCGCGACTGGGTGCTGCAAAAACTTCCTTGTTATTTTCTCGACGCGGATAATCGCTGTTCGATCTATGATGTGCGCCCCAAAGCGTGTCGTGAATTTCCGCATACCGACCGAAAAAAATTTCATCAAATTTCACAATTAACGCTAAAAAACGTGGCGATTTGCCCGGCGGCGTTTAATATCGTTGAGTCTCTGCGCCATCAAGTGGAGCCTGGGCACACTAAATAAAAAAAATTATTCCTCGTAGATCAGGTAGCGTGCTCTTATTTGTTTAAAATCAGAGAGTTCCTTGGTCCAACCCCGGCGAATTTCCTCTGCCGATAAACCGCCGATAATCTTCTTTTTTAGCTGATCTGTTCCGGCGAGTTTATCGAAAAAATTATTGAAAAAGTCTTGTGGATTTGGTGCCTCATTGTAGGCGTTGATCAGCCATGATAAGTCCATTCTATCGGGCGGATCAGCCGATCCAAGATCCAATCCTTGACAATTCTGATCTTTAAACTTTGGCCACATAGCTCCTGGTCGGGCTACGGGACGAAAGGTGTAAGAATAATTTACAGTGTCGAAATAAGGTGCGCCAAATAGTTCAAAAGGTCGATCAGTGCCTCGACCAGCGCTAATTGGGGTTCCTTCAAATAGACATAAACTGGGATAGAGGGCAATCGCTTGATCGCTGCGGAGGTTCGGTGAAGGGGGAATTGGCAAAGAGTAGGGCGTTTTATGGGTATACTGACTCAAAGGGATTACCGTTAACTCTGCTTGATGCTTATTAGCCAGCCACAATTCACCATTAATCATTTGTGCGTATTCTCCTATCGTCATGCCATACACCACAGGTACAGGATGCAAGCCCACGAAACTCTTGAATTTTTGGTCTAAAACAGGCCCATCGATATAATGTCCATTGGGATTCGGTCGATCGAGTACGATGATGGGAATATTTTGTTCTGCGCAAGCTTCCATCACATAATGAAGCGTCGATAAATACGTGTAAAAACGGCTCCCAACGTCCTGGATGTCGAAAACAATCAGATTGACATCATGGAGATCTTCAACACGCGGTTTTTTGTTGGCTCCATAAAGCGAAATGATTGGCAGTCCGGTCTTTGGGTCAATACCGTCTGATACTGCTGCCCCCGCATCAGCGGTTCCTCTAAAGCCATGTTCTGGAGCAAAGACTTTTTTCAATTCAATACCCAACGCCACAAGGGTATCTGCTAAATGAACATATTTGTCATTGCTCGATCCCGCGCCAAAAACCACAGAGGTCTGGTTGGCGACAAGCCCAATCTGTTTTCCACGAAGCATGGGAAGGTATTGGTCTAGATCTTGAGCGGCGACGATGGGCTGAATATTTTCCTTAAGGTTTTGGCTTTGACATGAAAAAGGAAGCACCAGTCCAAGGGCAAGCACAATTTTTAATGTATTTTTGAGCCAAACAAGCCAAATCATCGCCGGTGAATTTTGAATGGTTTACAGTTCGTAGAATACGCTCTTCAAAGCAATATAAAGGTAGTGTTTCAGCGCCAATAATTAAAATAGCCATTGCGGCCATTGCGGCGGGAATGGCCATTATGATTTTGTCAGTGGCAACGGGTGTGGGTTTGCAACAAAAGATCCGTCAAAAGGTTGAGTCGTTTAATGGATCTGTAACCCTGATTCACCTTGAGAATCAAGGCCAAATTGAGGACGTCGTTCCTTGGGAATTGACTCAGGAGATGCGTCAAAGCTTTATACAACGCGATGATATCGATCATGTACAGGCCGCGGCGCACAAGCCAGGCTTAATTCTTACCGATAACGACTTCGAGGGCATTGTGCTCAAAGGAGTCAATCAGGCCTATCAGTGGGATCGTTTGGATGAATTTTTGGTTCAAGGACACTGGATTCAAATCGACCAGTTGTTGCAAAACAAAATAGTTATCTCCAAAACCATTGCGCGACGTTTGGACATAGATATAGGGGCACTACTCAATATTTATTTTGTGAATCAACCAAAGGACGAACAAATAAGTCCCAAAACAAAAGCTAGAGGATTTAAAGTAGTAGGGATTTATGATAGTGGATTTGACGATTTTGATAGACAAATGGTCTTTGTTGATTTACGGCACATACAACGCCTAAATCGATGGACTCCTGAGCAAATCGGTCGGTTAGAGGTGTTCGCAGGTTCAGATAAGGATGTGTCTATACTTGCGCGAGAACTGTATGATTTAGCTCCAGTGACGGTAGACGCCATAAGCATGTACGCCTCGTATTACAATATTTTTGAATGGCTGTCATTATTTGATTTTAATATTTATTTGATCATTGGAATCATGATTATTGTCGCGTCGATAAATATGATCACCGCACTCATTGTACTCATTCTTGAGCGAACCCGAATGATTGGTGTTTTTCAAGCGATGGGTGCAGGCACTTGGCGTATTCAAAAAATATTCCTGTTACAAGCGGCGCACATCGTGCTATGGGGTCTTTTTTGGGGGAATCTCATCGGTCTTAGTTTGATTTTTCTTCAGGATAATTGGCAGTTCATTGCTTTAGATCCGCGCACTTATTACGTGGACAGTGCTCCCGTATATCTTCCACTGGAATTCTGGTGTCTTCTTAATTTAGGCACCTTCTTGCTTTGTCTTTTGTTTTTGTTATTTCCGTCCTATTTAGTCACGAAAATTAATCCGGTAAAAGCCCTGCGCTTTGACGGATAAATAAAGACGGGTTACGTCTGGGTTTTGTATTTTTGTAACAACTATTTGAGCATTCTGTCGTGATGAACTACGCAAACAATATTTTGGAAACTATCGGGAATACACCGATGGTAAAAATTAACAAGTTAACGGCCTCTTTGCCATGTATGGTTTTAGCCAAATACGAGACCTTTAATCCGGGCAATTCGGTAAAGGATCGAATGGCGCTCAAAATGATTGAGGATGCAGAGGCTGATGGTCGATTGAGTCCTGGTGGAACAATTGTCGAAGGGACCAGTGGTAACACCGGTATGGGGTTGGCTTTGGCCGCAATTGTCAAGGGATACCAGATGATTTGTGTCACTACGGATAAGCAAAGCCAAGAAAAGATTGATATTCTACGCGCTGTAGGGAGTGAGGTTTTTGTGTGTCCTACAGATGTGGCTCCAGAAGATCCGCGATCATACTACAGTACCGCAAAACGCCTAGGTGAGGAAACGCCTAATTCGTGGTATGTCAATCAATACGACAACCCCAGCAACGCACAAGCCCATTATGAGAGTACTGGGCCTGAAATTTGGGAGCAGACAGAGGGTAGAGTAACTCATTTTGTGGTGGGTGTTGGTACTGGTGGGACTATAAGTGGGGTCGGACGATACCTCAAAGAAAAAAATCCAGATGTAAAAATTTGGGGTATTGATACTTATGGTAGTGTTTTTAAAAAGTACCACGAGACCGGTATTTTTGATGAGAAGGAGATATACCCTTATGTAACAGAGGGAATAGGAGAAGATATTCTACCGGCCAACGTCGATTTTGACATCATCGATGGATTCACCAAAGTCACAGACAAGGATGCAGCGGTTTACACCCAAAAGTTATCCCAACAAGAGGGTATGTTTGTGGGCAATTCAGCTGGAGCGGCCATAAAGGGGGTCCTTCAATTGGCAGAACATTTTACTGCCGATGACGTGGTGGTGGTTTTATTTCACGATCACGGCAGTCGTTATGTCGGCAAAATGTACAATCCTGAGTGGATGAAAAAAATGGGCTATACTGATTAATATGTTGATTCAACTCAGGCATTATCTCGAAAGAAACGGTTTTTATGTCAGCACACGCTTGGCGGATCGTTTGGGCATGAGGGCAAAGACTGTTCGTCTCTCTTTTATCTATGTCACTTTTGCGACTCTTGGTGCTGGATTTGCCCTTTATTTGGTGATTGCCTTTTGGATCAAGATTAAAGATCTTATCTTCACTAAAAGAAGTTCTGTCTTCGATTTATGAGACGATTAGAAGGTTCAAAAATCCATACAGCAATCATTGGATTATTGCTGATTTTTGTGGGCGGTGTGCTCGGGTTCAAGATATTTTATCAATATACTTGGATCGATGCGTTGTACATGACGGTAATTACAATTACTACGGTCGGATTTGGCGAATTGCACCCGATGAGTGCCTCAGAAAAAATCTACACCTCTCTATTAATTGTATCGAGTATTTTTATCGTGGGATATTCGATAAAGGTCGTATCGGAGTATCTACTAAGTCAAACGAATATTGGAAATTTAAGACCAAAGAAAGTGCGAGAAAAAATAAATAAACTATCGGGTCATGTTATTGTATGCGGCTATGGTCGCAACGGAATGCAGGCTACCCAAAAATTAGAGGCCTACAACAATGCGTATGTTGTGGTGGAACATAATGAAGAAATTGTGGAGCGCCTTCACGACCAAAACAAGCTTGCCCTTTTGGGCAATGCCAATGATGATGAGGTTTTGTTAAGCGCTGGGGTTGAACGTGCTTCTGCCCTAATTAGTGCACTGCCCAGTGATGCGGATAATTTGTTTGTAGTGCTGTCGGCGCGCCAGATCAACAAGAATCTCAAGATCATCTCGCGTGCTACCGAGGAGACGTCTTATAAGAAGCTCAAGTTAGCTGGCGCAGACAATGTTATACTACCCGATAAAATTGGTGGAGACCATATGGCCTCTTTAGTCGTCGTTCCTGATTTAGTAGAGTTTTTGGATAATCTCACGCCTTCGGGAGATCACGATAACTATTACGTAGAGCAGATTCCTTTTGATAAGGTGTGTCCCGATGGTCGTACACAACGAATCCGCGAGCTTGACTTTCGAAAAAAAACAGGATGTTCGATTATCGGTTACAAAACAAAATCAGGAGAATATATTGTCAATCCTGAAGCTGATATGATGCTCGAGCAAGGTTCTAAATTGATCTTGATTGGTCGCCCAGAACAGATTGAAAATTTAAAGCAACAATACCAGGTTTAAATTTCGAATTATCTAGGGCAAAAATTTGTAAGGCCCTTATTTTTTTACCATCTTGCTTGTTCTATAACCATAACTGACAGCACGATATGAAGATTATTCTCACCGCAATTATCGCCTTTTTAATGCCCGCTTTAGTCAGCGCCCAAGAGGTTGCGGAAGCAGGACTTGACAAACAAATTGATCAAGCCTTCAAACCAGTTTCAGATTTTTTCAGCAATTTGATCTTCTTTGAAATTGCTGGGACACCTTTTGTGTTGATTTTATTGGTATTTAGTGCGGCGTTTTTTACTGTTTATTTTGGGTTTCCAAACATCCGTTATTTTGGAAAAGCCATAAACACGGTACGTGGAAAATATGATGAAATTGAACACGGGGTTAGCGGATCAGAAGGGACTGAAACAGACCAAAAAGACGAAGGAGAAGTCAGCCATTTTCAGGCACTCGCCACAGCAGTTTCAGGAACTGTCGGGAATGGGAACATCGCCGGGGTAGCCTTGGCGATCGCCTTGGGAGGACCAGGAGCCATGTTTTGGATGATTATTTGTGGATTACTGGGTATGTCGACCAAATTTGTCGAATGTACTCTTGGCGTGCAATATCGTGATGTAGGAGAGGATGGAACTGTATACGGCGGTCCTATGTATTATTTGACTAAAGGACTCAAGGAGCGCGGTTGGGCTACCTTAGGTAAAGTGGCGGCTGTATTGTTTGCCATATTTTGTATTGGTGGCTCTTTTGGTGGCGGTAATGCGGCCCAGAGTAATCAAGCAACCATCGTAATTAAAGAACTCTTAGGTCTTGAAAGTACAGGAGCAGGGTTCTGGATTGGGGTAATTATTGCATTTTTTGTTGGAATTATCATCATCGGAGGAATTAAACGGATCGCGTCAGTTACAGAAAAAATAGTGCCCTTTATGGCCCTTTTATACATTATAAGCTGTCTTTACATAATATTGACTAATTTTAGTCTGGTCGATGATGCCTTTGCATTGATCTTATCAGAGGCCTTCAATCCTCAAGCTGTTGGAGTAGGTGGGGTCATAGGCGTTCTTTTGGTTGGATTCCGTCGGGCAGCATTCTCAAATGAAGCGGGAGCTGGTTCTGCGTCAATCGCTCACTCTGCAGTGCGCACGAAGTACTCAGCGAGTGAGGGTCTTGTGGCATTATTAGAGCCGTTTATCGATACAGTGGTCATTTGTACAATGACTGCTTTGGTAATTATTATATTCAATTTCGAGGGTTATTTCGTCTACGGTGGTGATGGCTCAGGATCTGTAATTATTGAAGGGATATCCTATGAAGGTGCGGGAATAACCTCTAAAGCATTTGCCGAGTTCATTCCGTTTTCAGAGATCTTTTTGACCGTTGCAGTAGTCTTATTTGCGGTATCCACCATGATTTCATGGTCTTACTACGGACTGCAATCTTGGAAATTCCTTTTTGGACGAGGTAAAAAAGCAGACCTTGCGTATAAATGTTTATTTCTTGGATTCATTGTAATCGGAGCCGCGGCTTCTATGGATTCAATTTGGGCATTTTCAGATGCCATGATATTTGCTATGGTCTTTCCTAATATGCTCGGCCTTTACTTCTTATTCCCCGTGGTCAAAGAACAGCTTAAGAAGTATTTATCAGCAATAAAAGAGTTTTAAATTCCGTTATCGTAGAGACTCCCCGTTGATGTAAATGTCAGGGGATGCCTAGATTAAAATACAGCCGCTTGCGTCTCACGAAAGTTGAGCGTGGCGGTTTTTTTGCACTTGTAGTCGGTTTTGCGATATTGCTGATTTTAGAATTACAAACATCCAACAGGGACAAGGGTTTCATTGATTTAGATTCAAAGGAAATTCAACTTTGGCTCAAGGCTTATGATTCAATAGTTACCATGAGTCTCCGGCAGAAACAGCGTGTATTTCGGTTTAACCCAAATTTCATTACGCCAAGCAAGGCGGATCGATTGGGTCTCACGGCCAGTGAGTTTAAAAGATTTCAAGCGTTTCGTTTGCAGGGAAAGTGGATCAACAGTGTGCAAGAATTTCAAGAGGTGACTGGGGTGTCTCAGTCATGGCTCAATCAATATTCTTCATTATTCAAATTTCCAGATTTCATCAATCGCCAAAAAACCCGATCGTCAAAGACTCGAGAAAAAATTCCTTTTTTAAGGGCCAGTGCACAAGCACTCAAAAAGATTCATGGGATTGGGCCGGTGATTGCAAAGCGCATTATTCAAGCACGTGATCAGTGGGGCGGCATATCATCTGTTGAGGAACTCGAACTCATTTACGGAATGACGACCAGGCTCAAAGAGGCCATATTACAGTCGTTTTCTTTTGATGAGAAAACAGTGGTAACACGCAACGTAAACGAACTTTTTCCTTCTGACCTTTCAGAAATTCCCGGAATTGACTTTTCACTTGCCAAGAAAATTTGGGAATTTGTTCGGCTTCGGCAGGGCCTCGCTAACATCGATGAATTACTTTTAATTGAAGAAATTCAGCCGCGATTATTTGCGGTAATTCAGCTATATTTGTATGCTATGAAAAATGAATCTTAGGGCAGATTAATCGCCCGAAGGTAAAAAGTTGTCTTTAATGAATCATATTTATTTTACTGAGGAGCACAATGCTTTTCGCGAGTCTTTCCGCACATTCTTAAATAAAGAGGTCGTTCCACATATCGATCAGTGGGAAAAGGAAGGGACCATTGATCGTTCCATATGGAAGAAGTTTGCCGACATGGGGTATTTGGGTTTGTCATACCCCGAATCCTTCGGCGGACTGGGGTTAGACTTTTTTTATACGGTTATTTTTCTTGAGGAGTTGCAGCGAGTCAACAGTGGTGGCTTTGCGGCCGCTGTATGGGCTCATGTTTATCTCGCCATGACGCATTTGAATGCCGAAGGAACAGAGGCGCAAAAAACGGACTATCTCATACCGAGTATCAACGGTGAAAAAATTGGTGCGTTATGTATCACCGAGCCCTTTGGGGGGAGTGATGTGGGTGGTATGCGAACAACCGCTGTATTGGAGGGAGATCATTATGTGATTAACGGTTCCAAAACGTTTATTACCAATGGCGTTTACAGCGATTATTTAATTGTTGCGGCCAAAACCAGTCCGGATAAAAGAAATAAGGGCATCAGTCTGTTTATAATGGACCGAACTATGCCTGGAATTTCTGCGACAAAACTAGATAAACTCGGATGGCGCGCTTCGGATACTGCGGAGCTGGCTTTTGATCAGGTAAAGGTGCATAAAGACCAAATGCTCGGTGACCAAGATCAAGGGTTTGGCTATATTATGCAGCACTTTGCCTCTGAGCGACTGATTATGGGAATCAATGCCCATGCAAGAAGTGAGTGGGCCTTGGAGTATACCATTGGGTACATGCAAGAGAGAAGTGCTTTTGGTAAGTCCATTGCAGAGTTTCAGGCGCTGCGGCATCGACTGGCTGAGTTGAGTACCGAAGTCTCGGTTTGCAAGACGTTTAATTACGCTGTTGCTCAGGCCATGAATCGCGGGGAATACGTGGTTAAAGAAGCGACGATGTCCAAACTGAAGTCGACGAAAGTTTCAGATCAAGTGGCTTATGAGTGTTTGCAATTTCTCGGTGGTTATGGCTATATGGAGGAATACCCCTTGGCCAGACATTTTAGAGATAGTCGATTGGGGCCAATCGGAGGTGGGACTTCTGAAATTTTGAAAGAAATCATTGCCAAGATGGTTATTGATGGGAAGTCTTACAAGCCAGTAACTTAATTCAACCCAAAGGCGTATTTTTTTGTAAAAAATTTTATATTTGCCGTCCTAACGAGAGGAGGTGATGATTTTATGTTAATTATACCAGTTAAAGACGGAGAAAATATCGATAGAGCTCTGAAACGTTTCAAACGCAAGTTTGACAAAACAGGGACCATGCGTCAATTGCGCTCAAGACAGCAGTTCACGAAGCCTTCTGTCAAAAGACGTGCTCAAGTTCAAAAAGCACAGTACATACAGCATTTGCGAGATCAAGAAGAAATCTAGATTTTGCTCATATAATTGCAATGAATCCGCCAAAATTTGGCGGATTTTTTTTGTCTAAATATCTTGTAATATGCCCTTAAAGAAAAATGTGGATTACTGAGATTTTCGTACCTTAACTTCAGTCAATTATACTGATGAACGCATCTGATTTTCAAAATTTTAATGACTATCTGAATTTGGAGAAAAATTACTCCAAGCACACGGTTCATGCCTACATCCGGGACCTGTGTTTTTTCTCTGAGTACATCGAAGAGCAATATGATTTATTCGATTTTACCCAAGTGCGTTATCCCATGATTAGAAGCTGGATCATACTTTTGGTCGAACAAGGAAAATCAAATCGTACAGTTAATCGAAAAATGTCTTCTCTGAAAGCCTATTTTAAGTTTTTGCTAAAAACGCAACAAATTCACGCTGATCCAATGGCCAAGCACCGTGCATTAAAGACTTCCAAAAAAGTACAGGTACCATTTTCTGTAGATGAAATTAATACGGTGATGGAACTGCTACAACAAAAAAACGGTTTTGTGGGTACTCGCGATCGTCTCATGATTTTTTTATTTTACGCTACAGGTATGCGACGTGCAGAATTAGTTGATTTACGTCTTCAGGATTTTGATTGGTCCTCGGGTGTGGTTAAGGTCCGTGGTAAACGCCAAAAAGAACGATTGATTCCGCTCCTCGATGAACTTAAGCCATTATTCGATGCGTATGTTGTAGAGCGTTCACAGCTTGAGAATATCGTGGATGGCACTCACTTATTCCTGTCTCAAAAAGGTGTTAAAATCTATCCTGAACTTGTTTATCGGGCGATAAATGGCTATTTTAGTATGGTGTCCAAAAAGTTAAAGCGCAGCCCACATATTCTGCGTCATTCTTTTGCAACACACCTGCTCGATGAAGGCGCCGACCTCAATGCAGTTAAAGAATTGCTTGGTCATGCGAGTTTGTCATCAACACAAGTCTACACTCACAGTAGTATTTCTAAATTGAGACAGGCCTACGCCCGGGCACATCCAAGAAATAAAAAATCTTAACCGTAAATTTCAATCTTTATGAAAGTGACTATTCAATCTCCGCAACACGCCGTAAGTTCAAAACTCAATAATTTTATACATAAAAAGCTGAATAAATTGGAATTGTTTTACGACCGAATTATACGTGCTGAGGTTTTTTTGAAGATGGTCAATAGTTCAGAGAAATCGAATAAAATATCGGAGATTTTGTTGCACGTTCCCGGTGAACAGTTGGTGATTAAAAAGGAGGCCTCATCCTTTGAAGCAGCCGTGGATTTAGCAGTTCAATCTTTGGGTCGAAGACTTAAGAAAACCAAGGCCAAACAAAGGGCGCACGTGTAGTTCATTTTTTTTCAAAAATATTTTTTTCATTCGAATTATTCTATACATTTGCAATCCGTTAGAAATAGCGGATTTTTTTTGTGCTGACAAGGCCAAAAAAATGGCTTAATTGCCGATGTAGCTCAGCTGGCTAGAGCAGCTGATTTGTAATCAGCAGGTCGTGGGTTCGAGTCCCTCCATCGGCTCATAAAACGTTCTAAAACAAGCACTAGTAATGGTGCACTGGGGAGATACTCAAGCGGCCAACGAGGACAGACTGTAAATCTGTTGGTTTTTACCTTCGCAGGTTCGAATCCTGCTCTCCCCACTTTATGAAATTTCGATCATGGCCTCCCAGCTGGTGTGTTTTTGAATGGAGTTTCGAGGCATCGAGGTTTCGCAAGACAATTGTGACCCATTGAGCCAGCCAATGAGGAGTGATGGAAGAATGAATATCGGTATTAATTTAAGCGGTATTCATTTTTTTGTATATGACTCATTTTTAATTATCTTTGCACGCCCTTAGTGAGGGTTGTAGGGAGTTGATACATTGACATATTGAAAGAAAAACCCAATATTATTGGGTGATTGCGGGAGTAGCTCAGTTGGTAGAGCGTCAGCCTTCCAAGCTGAATGTCGCCGGTTCGAACCCGGTCTCCCGCTCAAATCTCACAAGCGTAATGCGCCTGTGGTTGCACCTTAAGTTTAACTTGAGTGTAACAACACAAGCCGGTGTAGCTCAGGGGTAGAGCGTTTCCTTGGTAAGGAAGAGGTCATGGGTTCAATTCCCATCATTGGCTCTAAAGGAATAATTTGAATTTGAATACTAATAAATAACTAAGTAAAATTAATACACAATGGCAAAAGAAACTTTCGACCGGTCAAAACCACACTTGAACGTTGGGACCATCGGTCACGTTGATCACGGCAAGACTACTTTGACCGCTGCAATCACCAAGGTAATGGCAGACAAAGGTCATTCTGAGGCCCGATCATTTGATCAAATTGATAACGCTCCTGAAGAAAAAGAGCGTGGTATTACAATTAACTCTTCTCACGTTGAGTACCAAACCGCAAATCGTCACTACGCGCACGTTGACTGTCCAGGTCACGCGGATTACGTAAAGAACATGGTTACTGGTGCGGCTCAAATGGATGGAGCTATCCTTGTGGTTGCGGCTACAGATGGTCCGATGCCACAAACTCGTGAGCACATCCTTTTAGGACGTCAGGTGGGAATTCCACGTATCGTTGTATTTATGAATAAAGTCGATATGGTTGACGATCCAGAACTACTCGAATTGGTAGAAATGGAAATTCGCGATCTATTGAGCTTCTACGAATATGATGGAGACAATGGCCCAATCGTTCAAGGTTCAGCACTTGGTGCGTTGAATGGTGAAGATAAGTGGGTTGATACTGTTGTTGAATTAATGGATGCCGTTGATTCTTGGATTGAGGAGCCACTTCGTGAGGTAGACAAAGATTTCTTGTTGCCGATTGAAGATGTATTCTCAATTACTGGTCGTGGTACTGTTGCTACCGGTCGTATTGAAACAGGTGTTGCAAACACTGGTGACGCTGTTGAAATTATCGGAATGGGTGACGAAAAATTAACCTCTACAATTACAGGGGTTGAGATGTTCCGTAAAATTCTTGACCGAGGAGAAGCTGGAGATAACGTAGGTATTCTATTGCGTGGTATCGAAAAAACCGATATCAAACGAGGTATGGTTATCGTAAAGCCAGGATCAGTTACTCCGCACGCCAAATTTAAGGCTGAGGTGTACATCTTGAAAAAAGAAGAAGGTGGTCGTCACACCCCATTCCACAACAACTACCGTCCACAGTTCTACGTTCGTACAACTGACGTAACAGGTAATATTGTCTTGCCTGACGGTGTTGAAATGGTAATGCCAGGTGATAACTTGACCATTACAGTTGATTTGATCCAACCAATTGCCATGAGCGTTGGTCTGCGATTTGCTATCCGTGAAGGTGGTAGAACCGTGGGAGCTGGTCAGGTAACTGAAATTTTAGACTAATTTAAGTTTAGATAAAAAGTCAAAAGGTGTCCTACATAAGTAGGATGCCTTGACTTTTGTTACGGGTTTAGCTCAGTTGGTAGAGCACTGGTCTCCAAAACCAGGTGTCGGGAGTTCGAGCCTCTCAACCCGTGCTGGAGTCCTGCCCAAATGCAGAAAAAATATTTTAGGCCATGATAAACTATATCAAAGAATCATATAACGAACTCAAGAATCACGTGACTTGGACCGAATGGTCCGAAGCGCAAAGGCTAACCGTAGTTGTTGCCGCGTTTTCAGTGGCTCTTGCGTTGGTCGTATGGGGTGTAGACACTGTGTTTAGCGGTGTGGTTGGTCAGTACTTCCAATGGATTAAAGCCTAAGAGGAATTATGTCAGAGACCAAGAGTGATAAAAAGTGGTATGTAGTTCGATCGGTGAGTGGACAAGAGAATAAAATCAAGTCCTACATCGAATCGGAGGTCAGTCGGTTAAATCTAGAGGACCATATCGAGCAGGTTTTAGTGCCTACCGAAAAGGTCATTCAAATCCGCAATGGGAAAAAGATCAACAAAGAACGAGTTTATTTTCCTGGATATATAATGATTCAAGCCAACCTGATCGGAGAAATTCCGCATATTATTCGCGCAATAAATGGGGTCATTGGATTTTTAGGTGAAGTAAAAGGGGGTGAGCCTGTTCCGCTAAGACAAAGCGAAGTTAATCGCATGCTTGGCAAAGTAGATGAACTGGCTGTTCAAGATGAGAGCATTAATATTCCATTTATTATTGGGGAAACGGTTAAGGTAATCGATGGTCCCTTCAATGGATTTAATGGTAACGTCGAAAAAATAAATGAAGAAAAACGCAAGCTTGAAGTGATGGTGAAAATTTTCGGAAGAAAAACACCACTAGAATTGAGCTATATGCAAGTTGAGAAAGTTTAATTGTTACGCTATAATAGGTTTTTTCTAAGCTTCCACTAATAGAAAAACCGGTTTTTAAATTTTAAAAAATGGCAAAAGAAGTAGGTAAAATTGTAAAGTTGCAAGTCCGAGGAGGAGCGGCAAACCCGTCTCCGCCAGTAGGACCCGCTTTAGGTGCTGCAGGAGTAAATATCATGGAGTTCTGCAAGCAATTCAATGCCAGAACGCAGGATAAGCAAGGAAAAGTATTGCCGGTATCGATCACAGTTTACAAAGACAAGTCGTTTGACTTTGTAATCAAGACGCCACCAGCTGCCGTACAAATTCTTGAAGCTGCCAAGGTAAAGAAAGGCTCAGGAGAACCACATATAAAGAAAGTGGCCACCATTACTTGGGATCAAATCAAAGTTATCGCTGAAGATAAGATGCCAGATCTAAACGCATTTACTGTCGAGTCTGCTATGAAAATGGTAGCCGGTACAGCGCGTTCAATGGGAGTTAAAGTGAAAGGTGCTGCACCTTTTTAATTAAGAAAAATAATCTATATAATGGCAAGATTAACTAAAAAGCAAAAAGAAGCAAACGCGAAGATAGAGCCGAACAAGGCCTATTCTCTCTCTGAGGCTTCTGCTTTAATAAAAGAAATTACGAACGCTAATTTTGATGCGTCTGTAGACCTTGCTGTGCGCCTGAATGTCGATCCACGTAAAGCGAACCAAATGGTACGTGGCGTGGTAACCCTACCTCATGGAACGGGTAAAGACGTGAAGGTTCTAGCATTGGTAACGCCTGATAAAGAGGCGGAAGCCAAGGACGCGGGAGCGGACTTTGTCGGATTAGACGAATACCTCGATAAAATTAAAGGAGGATGGACTGATGTCGATGTAATCGTTACTATGCCAAGTGTTATGGGAAAATTAGGCCCTTTAGGACGTATTTTAGGTCCGCGTGGTTTAATGCCTAATCCAAAGACAGGTACAGTAACTATGGACGTCGCTAAAGCTGTTTCCGATGTGAAGTCAGGAAAAATCGATTTCAAAGTTGAAAAAACTGGAATCGTTCACGCAGCAATTGCAAAAGCATCATTTGATGCGGACAAAATTGCAGGAAACGCAAAAGAATTAATTACAACCCTTGTGAAGCTAAAGCCTCAATCATCAAAAGGTGTATACATCAAAAGTATATTCATGTCTAGTACCATGAGTCCTGGTGTATCTATTGATGCTAAGAGATTTGCTGAGTAGTAAAACAGTAAGACATGACTAGAGAAGAAAAATCATTAGTAATCGAACAGTTGACTGCACAGCTAAACGATAATGCCAATATTTATTTGGCTGATATATCGGGTCTTGATGCGCAGACAACCTCAAACCTTCGTCGCTCTTGTTTTAAAGCAGGCGTGAAATTGAATGTGGTAAAAAACACCTTGTTGGCCAAAGCGATGGAATCCACAGACAAGGATTTTGGCGAATTGTCATCTGTTCTGAAAGGAAACACCTCATTGATGGTGGCAGAGGTCAATAACGCTCCAGCCAAGGTGATAAAAGATTTTCGTAAAAAATCAGATCGTCCCATATTGAAGGGAGCTTTTGTTGAAGAGGCTATCTACCTAGGGGACGAACAACTTGATGTCCTAGTTGATATCAAGTCGAAAGATGAGCTCATCGGTGAGATTGTAGGATTACTTCAGTCTCCAGCCAAAAATGTTATTTCTGCCCTTAAGAGTGGTGGAAATACTATTGCCGGTGTGGTAAAAACCCTTTCTGAGCGGGAATAAATCAAATATTGCACTAATTAAATTTTATTAATAAACATTACATTAAAATCGATAGAAAATGGCAGATTTAAAAGATTTCGCAGAACAATTAGTTAACTTAACGGTAAAAGAAGTTAATGAGTTAGCTACAATCCTAAAAGACGAGTATGGTATTGAGCCAGCTGCTGCTGCTGCAGTTGCTGTTGCTGGTCCAGGAGCTGGTGGTGGAGACGCCGCAGAGGAAAAGTCAGAATTTGACGTTATCCTTAAAGCTCCAGGAGGTTCCAAACTCGCTGTGGTTAAATTGGTAAAAGAATTAACTGGAGCTGGATTGAAAGATGCTAAAGACTTAGTAGATAATGCTCCATCTCCAATCAAGGAAGGTGTAGCTAAGGACGAAGCAGAAGCGCTTAAAGCCCAATTAGAAGAGGCAGGAGCTGAGGTTGAGCTTAAGTAAGCCCAACAGCTTTAAACCTTAAGGTTTAGGTCTTTACTCATGTGAGTTCAGGCCTAAACCATTTTGTGTATATATAGGTTTTGAAAATTTTTGTATATACGCAGTTCTTAATTTTTAATTAAAATTCTATCTCTAGATGTCAGCAACGCAAACTGAACGATTGAATTTTTCCTCTGTAGCGAACAGACCGGATTACCCGGACTTTTTGGATATCCAGATCAAATCCTTTCAGGATTTTTTCCAGTTGGAAACCAAATCAGAAGAAAGAGGCAATGAAGGTCTATACAAGACTTTCTTGGAAAATTTCCCAATAACTGATACTCGTAATCAATTTGTCCTTGAGTTCTTGGACTATTTTGTAGACCCACCTCGATATAGCATTCAAGAATGTATTGAACGAGGTTTGACTTATTGTGTGCCCTTGAAGGCGCGTCTAAAATTGTATTGTACAGACGACGAACACGAAGATTTTGAAACTATTGTTCAGGATGTTTACCTTGGGGTAATTCCTTACATGACCCCTAGTGGAACATTTGTAATCAATGGAGCTGAGCGGGTAATTGTTTCTCAATTACACCGATCTCCTGGAGTCTTTTTTGGTCAATCATTTCACGCAAATGGTACCAAACTGTATTCAGCTCGTGTCATTCCGTTCAAGGGTTCATGGATCGAATTTGCTACGGATATTAACTCCGTGATGTATGCTTACATCGATAGAAAGAAAAAATTACCGGTAACCACTTTATTCCGTGCCATTGGTTTTGAGCGCGATAAAGATATTCTTGAAATTTTTGATCTGGCTGAAGAGATTAAAGCCACCAAAACTGGGTTGAAGAAATATCTTGGACGCAAGCTAGCGGCACGTGTGCTTAAGACATGGCATGAAGATTTTGTGGATGAAGATACAGGAGAGGTTGTGTCTATTGAGCGTAATGAGATTATTCTTGATCGTGATACGGTTCTAGAAAAAGAACACCTGGATGAGATACTGGACTCTGGGAGCAAGACGATACTGCTTCACAAAGAGGACAATCAACATGCAGATTACGCGATTATACATAATACGCTCCAGAAGGATCCGACAAACTCTGAAAAAGAGGCTGTAGAGCACATTTATCGTCAACTGCGTAACGCTGAACCACCGGATGAAGAAACAGCACGAGGAATCATTAATAAGCTATTCTTTAGCGATCAGCGTTATAATCTAGGTGAGGTAGGACGTTACCGCATGAACAAAAAATTAGGTCTTGATATTGAAATGGACAAACAAGTTTTGACCAAAGAAGATATCATCACCATTGTTAAGTTCTTGATTCAATTAATCAATTCTAAAGCAGAGATTGATGATATTGATCACTTGAGTAACCGACGTGTAAGAACTGTAGGAGAACAAATGTCCTCTCAATTTGGCGTAGGACTTGCACGTATGGCACGAACCATTCGTGAGCGAATGAATGTGCGCGATAACGAGGTCTTTACACCAATTGACTTGATTAATGCCAAAACTCTGTCTTCGGTTATTAATTCATTTTTTGGGACCAATCAATTGTCTCAATTCATGGATCAAACCAACCCACTGGCAGAAATCACGCACAAGCGTCGACTTTCTGCACTAGGGCCAGGAGGACTGTCGCGTGAGCGCGCAGGATTTGAGGTACGTGACGTTCACTATACACATTACGGACGACTTTGCCCGATTGAAACACCAGAAGGACCGAATATTGGTTTGATTTCATCCTTGTCTGTGTTTGCCAAGGTCAATAATCTTGGATTTATCGAAACGCCTTATCGCAAGGTTGAAAATGGTAAAGTTGATTTTAAGTCAGAACCAGTTTATCTTTCAGCAGAGGAGGAAGAAGAGAAGCTAATCACACAAGCAAATATAGCAACCAAAAAGGATGGAACCATCCAAGGTGATCGCGTTATCGCTCGTATGGAGGGTGACTTCCCCGTTGTTGAGCCAAAACAGGTGCACTATACCGATGTGGCGCCAAATCAGATTTCTTCAATTTCGGCTTCATTGATTCCATTTTTGGAACACGATGATGCGAACCGTGCTCTGATGGGATCCAATATGATGCGCCAAGCCGTTCCTTTGTTGCGTGCGGAGTCTCCAATTGTAGGAACAGGTTTAGAGCGTCAAGTAGCGTCTGATTCACGTGTTTTAATCAATGCCGAAGGCGATGGAGTCATCGAATATGTAGATGCAGAGCGTATTACAATTAAATACGATCGTACCGACCAAGATCGATTGGTGAGTTTTGATGGAGATGAAAAATCTTATGATTTGATCAAATTCAGAAAAACAAACCAAAGTACTTCGATAAATCTCAAGCCGATTGTCCAAAAGGGTGATCGCGTGAAAAAAGGTCAGGTGTTGTGTCAAGGTTATGCCACAGAAAAAGGTGAGTTGGCTTTGGGTCGAAATATGAAGGTGGCCTTTATGCCTTGGAAAGGGTATAATTTTGAGGATGCGATTGTGATTTCGGAGAAAGTAGTTCGAGACGATATTTTCACCTCCATTCACATTGACGAATATTCGTTAGACGTACGGGATACAAAATTGGGTAATGAAGAATTAACTAATGATATACCAAACGTTTCAGAAGAGGCCACAAAAGATCTCGATGAGCATGGAATGATTCGTATTGGTGCTGAAGTTAAGCCCGGAGATATATTAATCGGTAAAATTACACCCAAAGGAGAAAGTGATCCTACGCCAGAAGAAAAGCTCCTTAGAGCTATTTTTGGAGATAAAGCAGGAGACGTCAAAGATGCGTCTTTGAAAGCATCTCCGTCACTTAGTGGAGTAGTTATCGATAAGAAACTTTTCTCTCGAGCGGTTAAAGATAAGCGCAAGCGAGCCCAAGACAAAGAAGATATCGCTGCATTAGAAGAAGTTTATGAAGTAAAATTCCAAGAGTTACAGGACACCTTGGTTGAAAAACTTTTTGCCATTGTCGGGGGTAAAACCGCGCAGGGGGTCACTAATGACCTCGGTGAAGTTGTTTTTCCGAAAGGAAAAAAATATACCCTTAAGATGTTGAGTACAGTAGACGACTACACTCACCTTGTTGGGGGTACTTGGACTACAGACAAAGCGACGAACTTATTGGTTCGTGATTTGATGCACAATTATAGAATTAAAGAAAACGATCTTCAAGGTAACCTGAGACGTGAAAAATTCACCATCTCTGTCGGTGATGAATTACCCGCAGGTATTTTGAAACTAGCCAAAGTCTACATTGCTAAAAAGCGTAAGCTGAAAGTAGGAGATAAAATGGCAGGTCGTCACGGAAATAAAGGTATTGTCGCACGTATTGTCCGAGAAGAAGATATGCCGTTTTTAGAAGATGGTACTCCAGTGGATATTGTATTAAATCCACTTGGTGTTCCTTCTCGTATGAATATTGGTCAGATTTACGAAACTGTCCTTGGTTGGGCTGGATTAAAAATAGGGCAGAAGTACGCTACGCCTATTTTTGACGGAGCCACCATAGACCAGATCAATGAATTGACTGATAAGGCTGGTATTCCGCGTTTTGGACACACCTATCTATACGATGGGGGTACTGGAAAGCGCTTTGATCAGCCAGCGACAGTTGGAGTGATTTACATGTTGAAACTCGGTCATATGGTCGACGACAAAATGCACTCGCGCTCGATTGGACCGTACTCTCTGATCACACAGCAACCTCTTGGAGGTAAAGCTCAATTTGGGGGTCAGCGATTTGGTGAAATGGAGGTTTGGGCACTTCAGGCTTATGGAGCCTCGAGTACCCTTCGCGAAATTTTGACCGTCAAATCAGATGATGTGATCGGTCGCGCTAAGACTTATGAATCTATTGTTAAAGGCGAAACCATGCCTGAACCAGGCTTGCCAGAATCCTTCAATGTATTGATGCACGAACTCAAAGGATTGGGTCTTGACATCAGACTAGAGGAATAGGATCAGTAGTATTCCTGAGCGTGACAAGGTAAGTGTCTCAGACACACAACTAATAATTAAAGATTATTTTAAGCAATATGTCAAGAAATAAAGAAAACACAGTAAAGAAATTCAATAAGATTTCTATCGGTTTGGCCTCGCCAGAGTCCATTTTGGCTGAGTCCCGCGGAGAGGTGTTAAAGCCTGAAACGATTAACTATCGCACGCACAAACCTGAGCGTGATGGACTGTTTTGTGAGCGTATTTTTGGCCCAGTTAAGGACTATGAGTGTGCTTGTGGAAAGTACAAAAGAATCCGTTACAAAGGCATTGTATGTGACCGATGTGGAGTTGAGGTGACCGAAAAGAAAGTCCGTCGTGACCGTGTTGGACACATTAACCTTGTGGTTCCCGTGGCTCATATTTGGTACTTTAGATCCTTGCCGAACAAAATAGGATATCTACTTGGATTGCCTTCCAAGAAACTGGATATGATCATATACTACGAACGTTATGTTGTGATACAGCCAGGAATTGCGACTAATGAGGAAGGCGAACCTGTTCAAAAAATGGACTTCTTGACTGAAGAGGAGTATTTAAATATACTTGATTCATTACCGCAAGAGAACATGTATTTGGATGATAGCGATCCAAATAAATTCATTGCCAAGATGGGTGCTGAATGTTTAGAAGAGATACTCCAACGAATTGATCTTGACGCATTATCTTTCGAATTAAGACACAAGGCTAATCACGAAACTTCAAAACAAAGAAAGACAGAAGCGTTAAAGCGTCTTCAAGTGGTTGAGGCATTCCGTGATGCTGCCAAAAATCGTGAAAATCGTCCGGAATGGATGATCATGAAGGTGGTGCCGATTATTCCGCCAGAATTGCGCCCACTCGTTCCGTTAGATGGTGGACGATTTGCCACTTCTGATTTGAATGACTTATACCGACGAGTCATTATTAGAAATAATCGTCTCAAGCGTTTAGTGGAAATTAAGGCACCTGAGGTGATTTTGAGAAATGAAAAGCGTATGCTGCAGGAATCGGTTGATTCTTTATTTGATAACACGCGAAAGGCATCTGCGGTTAAGACCGACAGCAATCGTCCCCTAAAGTCACTTTCTGATTCACTCAAAGGAAAGCAAGGGCGATTCCGTCAAAACCTACTGGGTAAACGTGTTGATTATTCGGCGCGTTCGGTAATTGTTGTTGGACCCGAATTGAAACTTTTCGAATGTGGTCTGCCTAAAAATATGGCTGCCGAACTCTATAAGCCATTTGTGATACGCAAACTTATCGAGCGTGGCATTGTAAAGACGGTCAAATCAGCTAAAAAAATCATTGATAAGAAAGAACCTGTTGTATGGGATATTTTAGAAAATGTCCTCAAGGGTCACCCAGTGCTGTTAAACCGTGCCCCCACATTACACAGATTGGGAATACAAGCATTCCAGCCCAAATTGATTGAAGGTAAGGCGATTCAGCTGCACCCTCTGGTCTGTACTGCATTTAATGCAGATTTTGATGGAGATCAAATGGCAGTGCATTTACCGCTAGGGCCAGAAGCGATTTTGGAGGCCCAGCTATTGATGTTGGCCTCGCACAATATTTTGAACCCAGCCAATGGTTCGCCAGTGGCTGTTCCTTCTCAGGATATGGTACTTGGTTTGTACTACATGACCAAATTGCGTAAATCTACAAAGGAACATAAGGTAATTGGTGAGGGATTGACGTTTTACTCGCCTGAAGAGGTCTTTATTGCATACAATGAAGGTAAAGTCGATTTGAATGCAGAAATCAAAGTGCGAACTCAAGACTTTAATCAGGATGGAGCTCTCGTGGATCAGGTAATTACTACAACCACAGGACGTGTTATTTTTAACGACACTGTTCCTCAAGAAGCTGGTTACATCAACGCGGTCTTAACTAAAAAGTCCTTGCGTGACATCATCGGTGATATTCTAGCCGTTACGTCAGTACCTCAGACTGCAGCCTTTTTGGACCAAATCAAGAATCTTGGATACAAATTTGCCTTTGAGGGTGGATTATCATTTAGTTTAGGGGATATCATTATCCCTCCAGAAAAACAGGGGATGATTGATTCCGCTAATGCGCAAGTCGATAACATTATCACTAACTATAACATGGGGCTTATTACTAATAATGAGCGATATAACCAAGTTATTGATATTTGGACAGCGACTAATGCTGAATTGACAGAGTTGTCCATGAAGCGAATCCGTGAGGATCAACAAGGATTCAACTCTGTATACATGATGTTGGATTCAGGAGCGCGTGGTTCAAAAGAACAAATCCGTCAGTTGACCGGTATGCGTGGATTGATGGCTAAGCCAAAGAAGTCAAATTCCGGTGGTGGTGAGATCATTGAAAACCCAATTTTATCGAACTTTAAAGAAGGGTTATCGATTCTTGAGTACTTTATTTCGACTCACGGGGCGCGTAAAGGACTTGCAGATACAGCATTAAAGACTGCGGATGCGGGTTATCTAACACGCCGACTTGTAGATGTCTCTCAAGATGTTATTGTTAATTCAGAAGATTGTGGAACGCTTCGCGGAATTGAAGTCAAGCCACTCAAGAAAAACGAGGAAATTGTTGAGACTCTTGGCGATCGAATCAAAGGTCGTACGTCGTTGAATGATGTTTATGATCCATTGACCTCTGAGTTACTCATTGCTGCGGGGCAGCATATCACAGATGCTATCGCCGATAAAGTTAATGATTCACCGGTCGAGAGTGTTGAAGTTCGTTCTGCCTTGACTTGCGAGGCCAAAAAAGGTATTTGTGCCCAGTGTTATGGACGAAATCTCGCAACCAATAAAATGGTTCAACGTGGTGAGGCTGTAGGTGTTGTTGCTGCACAGTCCATTGGTGAACCAGGAACTCAGTTAACCTTGAGAACCTTCCACGTAGGGGGGATCGCCGGGAATATCTCTGAGGATAATAAATTGATTGCAAAATTCGATGGTCGTCTTGACATTGAAGATTTGAAAACGGTTAAAGGAGAGGATGGCGACGGAAACACAGTAGATATCGTTATTTCTCGTACCACCGAAACCAAATTAATCGATGAGAAATCAGGAATAACCTTGAGCACCAATAATATTCCATATGGTTCAACCCTTATGGTCAAAAATGGTAAAAAGGTCAAAACTGGTGATGTTATCTGTCAGTGGGATCCTTATAATGGGGTTATCATTTCTGAATTTGCCGGTAAAATCAAATTCGAGAATATTGAACAAGGGGTGACATTCCAAGTGGAAATTGACGAGCAAACCGGGTTCCAAGAGAAGGTAATTTCTGAATCACGTGACAAAAAGAAGATTCCAACCTTGCATATTGTCGATGGTAAAAATAACGTTATTCGCTCGTACAACCTGCCGGTTGGGGCGCATTTGATGGTTGATGATCAAGATAAAATCAAGGTGGGTAAAATACTTGTGAAGATTCCGCGTAAATCGGCTAAAGCTGGTGATATTACCGGTGGTCTTCCACGAGTCACTGAATTATTTGAGGCGCGTAACCCGTCTAATCCCGCTGTAGTAAGTGCTATAGATGGTGTGGTTTCATTTGGTAAGATCAAACGAGGTAATCGTGAGATTATCGTTGAGTCTAAACTTGGCGATGTCAAGAAATACTTGGTTAAATTGTCAAATCAGATTCTGGTTCAAGAGAACGATTATGTTCGTGCGGGTATGCCATTATCTGACGGTTCAATTACACCAAATGACATTCTAAATATTAAAGGACCTTCCGCGGTGCAGCAGTATTTAGTGAATGAAGTTCAAGAGGTTTATCGACTTCAAGGAGTGAAGATTAACGATAAACACTTTGAGGTCGTTGTGCGCCAAATGATGCGAAAAGTTCGTATCGTTGATTCGGGAGATACAATCTTCCTAGAGAATCAATTGGTTCACAAATATGACTTCATTGAAGAGAATGATAAAATCTTTGGTATGAAGGTCGTCGAAGATGCTGGCGATTCAGCTACCTTAAAAGAAGGTCAAATCATTTCTTCAAGGGAGTTGCGCGATGAAAATTCTCTGCTCAAGCGTGAAGACAAGGCTGTAGTAGTAGCCCGTGATGCAGTTGCGGCTACAGCGACACCTATCCTACAAGGAATCACAAGAGCGTCATTACAAACGAAGTCATTCATATCAGCGGCTTCATTCCAAGAAACAACTAAAGTACTCAATGAAGCCGCCGTAAATGCTAAAGTTGATAGTTTAGAAGGATTAAAGGAAAATGTAATTGTCGGCCACAAGATTCCAGCAGGAACAGGGATGCGCGACTACGATACGATAATCGTAGGGTCTAAAGAGGAACTCGAGTCCATGACTCAAGAACCTCAAGAAGAGGTAAACTACAATTAAGTTTAATTGATTTGCGCTCCTCATAGAGGAGCGCAAGTTTTTTAGGATAAAATTATGTCAGATAATAAAACACAAAAGCCAAATCAAATCAACATAGAGCTCGATGAAAAGATCGCTCAGGGTATCTACAGTAACCTCGCAATCATCAATCACTCTCAATCAGAATTTGTTCTTGATTTTATTTCTGTAATGCCAGGGGTGCCCAAGAGCAAGGTTAAGTCACGAATTGTGCTTACGCCACAACATGCCAAGCGACTGCTCAAAGCAATTCAGGACAATGTAAAGCGATTTGAGTCGATGCACGGTGAAATCAAAGATTATCAGCAAGCCACTATGCCCATAAACTTTGGTCCGACAGGGGAGGCTTAATCAAATTCGCTGACAAAGTGAAATTTGATGCTCGGATAGTTTTGTTGGGTCATTTGAAGGGTGAATGCGGAGTCGGCGAAAAACACCTGCTGACCTGATTTATCTTTGGCCAAGTACCTCGATTTGACACGCAAAAAATCCTTGTATTCACGGTTCTTTTCATCATTTGGTGCGACCCAACACGCCTTGTGAACATTGAGCGGTTCATAACCACATTTTGCCCCGTATTCATGCTCCAGTCGATATTGTATTACTTCAAATTGTAAGGCGCCCACGGTACCAATGACTTTTCTCCCGTTAAGATCCAGTATAAACAGCTGTGCAACACCCTCGTCCATAAGTTGATCAATACCTTTTTCGAGTTGTTTGCTTTTCATAGGATCGGCATTATTGATGTACTTAAAATGTTCGGGTGAGAAGCTTGGAATACCTTTGTACTCCATATGTTCTCCTTCGGTCAAGGTGTCGCCAATTTTGAAATTTCCTGTATCGTGTAGGCCCACGATGTCTCCTGGATAACTGATATCAACAATTTCTTTTTTCTCTGCAAAAAAAGCATTTGGACTAGAAAATTTCATTTTCTTTTTTGACCGTACGTGCCAGTATGGTGTATTGCGCCGAAATGTCCCTGAAACTATTTTGACAAAGGCCAGCCGATCTCGATGTTTGGGATCCATATTGGCATGAATTTTAAACACAAATCCTGAAAATTTAGATTCATCAGGAAGAACTAATCGCTCATTGCTCTCTTTTGGCCTGGGTTCAGGGGCAATGGCAACAAAGGCATCGAGTAATTCGCGGACTCCGAAGTTGTTTAGGGCAGAACCAAAGAAGACTGGGTGGAGTCGACTCTCCAGATAGTCCTCACGAACAAAACTAGGATAAACCTCTTGAACAAGTTCTAAATCGTCGCGTAATGTCGCAGCGGAATTGTCACCGATAATTTCGTCTAAAAGGGAGTCTTTGAGGTGTTCTATTTGGACTGTTTCTTCAATATTTTTTCGCGAATCGCCACTAAAAAGATTAACGTTCTTTTCCCAAATATTGTAAATACCTTTAAAGTCATATCCCATACCTATAGGAAAGGACAGAGGGGTAACTTTCAGGTGCAGTTTGTGTTCAATTTCATCCAAAAGATCAAAGGCATCTTTTCCTTCTCGATCAAGTTTATTGATGAATACAATGATTGGAATTCTGCGCATCCGACAAACTTCCACGAGTTTTTCTGTTTGCTCCTCAACACCTTTGGCCACATCGATCACGACAATCACACTATCAACGGCGGTAAGTGTTCTAAATGTATCCTCTGCAAAATCTTTGTGCCCCGGGGTATCTAGGATATTTATTTTTAAGCCGTTGTATTCAAATGCTAAAACTGATGTCGCTACTGATATCCCCCGTTGTCGCTCAATTTCCATGAAATCTGAAGTCGCTCCCTTCTTAATTTTATTGCTTTTAACGGCACCGGCTTCTTGAATCGCCCCACCGAATAGAAGGAGCTTCTCGGTTAAAGTAGTTTTACCCGCATCTGGGTGAGAAATAATCCCGAAGGTTTTTCTGCGCTTAATTTCTTGTAGTAAGGACATATTGGGAATTTGCGGCAAAGATAGCATTTCCACCTAACTCTTCATTGATGAAAGCCATTAGGAGAAAAGAGAGTTGACATTAATATTATTTAATAATTCCTACATTATTGCCATCTATAATTGTCAATAAACCAGTGTTTTATATTTTTAAGGGGTGATTAATTCCTACGTAAAAATAGTATTTAATGCATTTGAACGGAGATTATCCGCGGCTTATCGAAATTTAATCCCTTCATGCCTATTTTGAGCACAACTCATCTTATTTTAGAAGTACCAATAAAATAATAAAACATTGTTTTAAGACCCGGAGCACGGTTAAATGCAAAACATATTCAAGTAATTATGTACGGAATTAGCCCCAATTATAAAAGGTTCCGACGTTTTACTACTTCTCTCAAGACATCCTCTCTTCAGGTCGTATTAAGCGAAATAACTTCTATGGCGAAAAATCAGACCGCCTCAGTCCCTGTTAATTCAAATAATTTAGGACTTCGCGTATTTTAATTTATATTATTTACATCTGTCGCACTTCAATCAATTGAGGCCCAGGTAATCAATGTAGATAATCCAAATGGCGGATTTGATATTGATGCGAATTTAGAAGCCAATTCACCGACCAATGGTGCAGGAGATTGGGTAATTGGCTCTGCGGGGTCTGGTGGATTTGTTTTAGACAATTCTGGTAGTCCATTGACTAATTTAACGCAACTCGTCAGAGATGAGTATAATACCAATACAGATAACAGTTTTACCAGTGGGTCAAAAGCTTTTGAGGATCCCAATACTTGGACATGGACCAATTCTTCGGTTACAGGTAAGGGTGATATTCACAATGTGATGTATCACATGGGTATGGATCAATCCGTGCCTAGTGATCCGCAGCAATGGTTAATGCTTGGGGCAGACCGTCGCCGAACAAACGGAACATCCTATATCGATTTTGAATTTTTTCAGGCGGGGATAACGGCAAATCCTGATTTTACATTTACCTCGACAGGGCCCGATGGAGGACGAACGGAAAATGACATACTCCTTACTTTTGAATATGGCAACGGAGGTTCCAATGTCAATATTTATTTTTATTTATGGGAACCCGATGGAGCAGGGGGTTTTCAATATAACTTATATAATTCTGAGTAATGACAACGCCTTCGGTCAAACGAATTTATCCACTATAAACGTGCCTTTTGGCGCGTTTAATGCTGCTACATACGACCCATATCAATTTGCTGAAGCGGGATTAAATTTAACGGACATCTTTGGAGAATCTCTACCGCTTGTTGATTGTTCCAAAGGCAATTGTACCGAGGAGGAGCACCAGCTTAATAGACGTTCGGATTTTTTAATTCAGCAATAATTTTTAGCGAGACTTTCGTTAAAAGCGTAATGGTTCATTTTGTACCTTTGTAAAAAATACAAATGACCCAAGAACACGTTATATTGGTCAATGAAAGTGATGAGCCTCAGGGCACTATGGAGAAAATAGAGGCTCATGAAAAAGCACTCCTTCATCGCGCATTTTCTGTTTTTGTGTTTAATGATAATAAGGAGCTCATGCTTCAGCAAAGGGCCTTGTACAAGTACCACTCTCCCGGGCTCTGGACCAACACATGTTGCAGTCATCAACGAATTGGCGAAGATTCACTGAGCGCCGGTGTGCGAAGGCTCAGAGAAGAAATGGGCTTTGAAACTCAGCTTGAGTTCAAAGGATCATTTATTTACAAAGCGCCGTTTGACAACGGTTTGACCGAGCATGAACTCGATCATATTTTGGTAGGACATTACAACGGGACACCGCAAATCAACCCAGAGGAAGTTGCAAGCTGGCGATGGATTTCGATGGATGATCTTAAAACCGATATCGATACACATCCAGAGCTATATACGGTTTGGTTTAAAATAATTTTTCATAAATACTGCGAATTAATCTCATTATGAGTGTAACACTATACAGAAAGGCCCACTTTAATGCAGCCCACCGCCTATTTTTACCTGAGTGGAGTGATGAAAAAAATCGATCCGTCTTTGGGAAATGTAGTAACCCCAATTATCATGGACACAATTACGAGCTAGAGGTTGGGATCACTGGCCCCATAGACCCAGTGACCGGATTTGTTATTGATGTCGCCGAGTTAAAGGCCATTATCAAAACTGAGGTTGAGGATCCCTTTGACCATAAGAACCTTAACTTGGAAGTTTCAGAATTTGCTGAGTTAATTCCGACAGTAGAGAATATCGCCAAGATTATTTGGGAAAAATTAAGAGGTCATATTGATCAGCAATACCAGATCACAGTAAAATTATTTGAAACGCCCCGTAATTTTGTTGTTTATACGGGTCCTTGACTTATCCTTGAGTACTATGAATGATGCCCCTACAACATTAGGATTTTTAAAATTTGAACCCCAGCAATTTGCCAAAGTTTGGGGCGGTGAAAAACTTCATAAATTTTATCAGAAACCAAAAGGTGACCGCATTGGGGAAAGTTGGGAAATTTCAGGAGTCACCGATAAAGTTTCTACCATTAATCAGAGCGATTTAAAAGAAGATAGCCTTAGAAAAATTATAGAAAATCACGGACCGGATTTATTGGGTCAACGTGTTTTTGAGACGTATCAAGGCGAATTTCCACTGTTGTTTAAATTTATCGATGCCAAAGAAGATTTATCTGTTCAGTTACACCCAGACGATAATATTGCTAAAAAGTTCCACAACAGCTTTGGTAAAACTGAAATGTGGTATGTCCTACAGGCAGATCCGGGTGCTCGGTTAGTCATTGGTTTTAAACCAGAGGTCACCATAAATGATTATAAAGAGGCTTTAAAAGCAGGCAACATAACCCAACTCTTAAACGAGGTTCCGGTTGAGTCAGGAGATGCTTTTTTCATTGCCCCAGGTTTGGTGCATGCCATTGGAGGTGGGGTGGTGTTGGCTGAGATTCAGCAGACGTCAGATGTGACCTATAGAATTTATGACTGGGACCGTCCAGATGTCAACGGAACCTACCGTGAATTACATCTAGAGCAAGCCGAGCGGGCCTTGGTTTTTCATGATCTAGACCAGGTGTTTTGTCGTCCTAAAGTTGTTCAGAAGAACAAGGCTAATCTGGTGTACGCCTCAAAATATTTTCAAACCTCGCTTTGGGACCTGACTAAAAATATTACCCTGCGTACAGATCCCGAGGAATCGTTTATGGTATTAATGTGTCTTACCGGTAGTGCCACGCTCAGCGCTACAACAGGCCAGAATACCGCGATTAATAAAGGTGAAACTGTTTTGATTCCTGCGTCACTAGGGCGTTTCGAGGTTCAGGCCACAGAGGCTGAGATTTTAGAGGTTATTGTCCCATAAGGGACCAAAAAACATTATTTTTGCTCAAAATTTAAAATATGTCAAGCAAAAGAGACTTAAAAAAAGACATTAACTACGTTCTAGGCGATATCATTGAGGCCGTCTATATTTGGGAAATAACCAACCCTGACAAAGGGATAGAGGCATCTGGAAAAATCATTGATGAGGCTATCGAAATTTTTGACGAGCTGATTCAAAAAGTAAACGACCGTTCTGTCGAGAACAAGAAACAGCATTTCAAGGGTATTCAACAAGAACTCGAAACCAGAGGTCGAGGGCTCATTGATAAAATTAACGCCCTATAATACAGAATCTCTCTGTTGATTCATGAATGACTCCAATGCGTTGCCGTATTTGGAGTTTTTTATTTCTGGGGGTAATATCTTGTAAATAGTGTCGTGGTATTTGAGATTAACATCAGGGATTTCTGCCAGCATCAGGTAAGGAGCGATCGGCAGGTCTTTGTGATTTCTCGCAAAATTTACCGTTGCTAAATACCGTGCTCGAAGTAATTTTTCTCTCCGTTGTCGCACGCGCTCTGCTTCACTTAAGTCACTGTTTTGACTGGCGGTCAATTCGGCTTGAATCAATTCGAGTTGCTTGTCGTTATAGCGGCTTTGAAGGAGTTTAAATTCATCCCAAACACTTTGGTTTTTGGAACCAGTAATGCTTTGATCGAATCCGAATCCCTTGAGACTTGTCTTAATTTCCAGAGTCCCCGGTTCCGCAAAAAAGGGCATATAGCGCGTTTGAGTGACGCTGTCGTCAAATTTCAGGGCGAGATAAAGCACCTCTGGCTCCGTTAAATCAAATGAAAACGAAAATTCAGGACGCTCATAGATACGCACAGAATCTAGTGCAACAAGTGTGGTGTCATCGATTTTTTGAAGCAGCAGATTTCCTTTACTTAGTCCTTCTATCTGGCCGTTAATTACGGTATTTCCTTTGGGCTCGGTGCATCCATAAAATAAGGACAGAATTAAAAGGGATATGGCTAGATTTCTCATGTGATCAGCATTAAATAAAACACAAAGATGCAAATTTTGTAAGCAATCAATTACGACATTTGGGAGGATTTCTAGGAATTTTGGTTGATAAACAAAGCCATCGTGCTAATGAGTTCCTCAGATACAGGTAAATTGGGATCATTGTAACTTTTTCCATTGGCTAGACCTTTCTCTTTGATGATTTTGAGCACGTGATTCATATTTACAATGACCTTGAACTGAGCGCTTGGTGCTGCTTTTTTAAGCAATAATGCTTCTTGTTCAAAGACTTGTAAATCACTTGTTCCATTTAAGATCAGTTTTGGTAGGTCGAGCGATGATAATATTGCCCCTGGATCATAGCTCATCCATTGAGCCATGAAGCGTTGGATACTTGGTCTAAATATGGTCCCCAAGGCTGCAGGGTAATCCTCAACTTGACCGGTATTTCTAAGCGTATTAAACGCTGCTTCCGCCTCTGGGACGGCACTGGGTAATTGAAGAGCGAGTTGATCTAAAACCACTTGATCGATACTTTGACCGGCTCCTGCGATTGAAATAAATCCATCGGCACCATCCTTTGCAGCAATCATTCCCACCAATGAGCCTTGACTGTGCCCTGCGATAAAAATCTTGTTAAAGGCATTTGTGTTGATGAAATAATTTAAAACTTCTCGAGCATCGACGATAAAGTCGTCAAATGAGACATTCTCCTCTTGAAAATTACCCTGTTTTACTAGCGGAATGATTCGCTTATCATAACGAAAACTTGCGATACCCTGCTCTTGTAATCCTTGAGCCAAAAATTTAAGAGCATTGTTATTCATCATCGGTTGATTTCCATTGCGATCTGTGGGACCAGAGCCAGGAATTATGATGACTAAATTCGGACGATCTACAGACTCTGGCATCAGAAGTGTTCCTTGAATGTATGGGCTAATGCTTAATTCTGCGCTCGATAGATTGTACTCAGCTTTTTGATGGCGGGTCTCGCCGAAAGCCCCTTGGCCTAAAGCGACGCTCGATACAAGAAAAAAACTAATAAGCAAATGGTGGCTTTGAATTAGGAGATTTTGAATCATAATGACGCGCTAATTGTGGTAGTTTATTCGTTTAATTTAATGAATTTCAAAAAGATTTAGCATCGAAGCAATTATATTTGTCAGTAAATCTAAACACAATGAAGATATTTCTCAATGCCTTATGTACTCTGTTGATTGGCGCATCTCTTGGTGCCTCTGAAATCACTCCCGATTGGGGGGTGACTGGACATAGAACCGTCGGTGCAATTGCTCAAGCCAACCTCAAGCCAAAAGTGGCCAAAATTATTGCTGAGCTTCTCGAGGGGCAATCCTTGGCTTTTGTTTCGACTTATGCGGACGAGATTAGAAGCGATGAACAATACGATAAATATGTCCAATGGCATTATGTCAATTTCCCGTTTGATCGTAACTACGGAGATGACCCAGTCAGTGAATCAGGCGATATCATCAGAGGTATAGAGTATTGTGTTTCGGTGATTAAAGACGAAGATAAACCCAAGCATGAGCGTGCTTTTTTTCTCAAAATGCTCGTACACTTTGTCGGTGATCTGCACCAACCTTTACACGTTGGGAAGGCTGAAGACCGAGGTGGAAATCGATTTTACGTTAAATGGTTTAATCGATCTACCAACCTCCATAGACTCTGGGACACGCAACTTATTGAGCATTACAATATGTCCTACAGTGAGTTGGTAGAGAGCCAAGATCGACTCGGTAAGGGGCAAATCAAAGCCATTCAAGAATCGACGCTCATGGATTGGGTCAAGGAAAGCAGAGCCCTGTGTCTTAATATTTATGAGCATACGGAACCTGAACAGAAATTGAGTTATCCTTACGCCTACCGCTACACCCATGTGATCCGACAGCAACTACAAAAAGCCGGTTTGCGATTAGCAGCACTTTTGAATCGCGCCCTGGCTTAAACGTATTGAACGGCCCAATAAATGAGTCCAAATTGCAACACTAATCGCATCCACAGAAAACCTATGGGCCACCTAAACCATTTAGGAGGATTCTGGATCATGGAAATGTGAATGGGTAAGTACGTCACAAACATGGCTACAATAAGCCAAGCCGCAAAATTTTGACTTGATTGGGTCAAAAGCATAAATCCAAATACCATCTCTGCCAAACCACTAATTAGGACCAAAAAATTATGCGCGGGAAGATACTCGGGCATTATTGAGCGAAATACTCGTGGCTTTTGAATATGAAAAAACCCAGCGACAATAAGTATTAGGGCCAGTAAGTATTGGTGCCAAGGAAACATCATTTTTTTTGTGAATATAAAAAATGCCTTCGATGATTCGAAGGCATTTTAATGTTTAAATCCATCTGAGGATTATTTGATCAAGTCAAAACTTCGATTTATGAACTGCGTAAGGTCTTGGCCTTTGAGTAAGTTCTTGCTGAGCTTGGCCAGGTCAAACCCTTGTTTAATCAATCGTTCTTGTTTGGCCTTTGTTTTGGTCTCAACAATCTTTTGAATCAACTCGTGATTGGTATTTACCACAAGATTGAACATCTCAGGCATTTGACCCATTCCAAACATACCGCCACCTCCAGTTTGTTGCATCTCTTTCATGCGACGCATAAACTCAGGTTCTGTAATCATAAATGGACTAGAATCGCTATCTAATGATTCCATTTGAACCGTATAGGTGCTTTTAGGAATCACTGTCTCTAAGCGTTCCTTAAGTGAGGTCTTTTGTTCTTCACTCAGCTTAGATGGCGTATTGTCTTCTTTTTTAATCAAGTTATCGATCGAATCACTGTCCACGCGAACAAAACTGATGTTCTCTTTACTGCCCTCTAACTTTTGTAGTAGGTGCCCTACGATTGGTGTGTTCAAGACAAGAACCTCATAGCCCTTAGCCTTTGCTGCTTCAATATAACTGTGTTGTGCGTCTTTATCGGAGGCATAAAGATAAATGAGTTTACCATCCTTGTCGGTTTGGAGAGCACTGCATTTTTCACTGAGTTCCGCATAGGTGAGGTAGTCATTATCTACGGTAGGATAGAGATAGAAATTTTCGGCTTTCTCAAAGAATTTTTCTTCGGTTAACATACCGTATTCAATGACCACCTTGATGTCCTCCCATTTAGCCGTGTAATCTTCACGATTTTCATTGAATAAACTCTTGAGCTTATCGGCAACTTTACGGGTGATATAACTGGATATTTTTTTGACTGCGCCATCGGCTTGCAGGTAACTACGAGATACATTTAATGGTATGTCAGGACTGTCGATTACCCCCCGAAGCATGGTCAAAAATTCTGGGACGATCCCCTCGACATTGTCGGTAACAAAAACTTGATTTTGATACAATTGGATACGATCTTTTTGCATATTCATGTCAGGAGACATCTTCGGAAAGTATAATATCCCAGTTAGATTAAAAGGATAATCTACATTTAAATGTATATGAAAAAGAGGCTCCTCAAACTGCATTGGATACAATTCGCGGTAAAACGATTTATAGTCTTCGTCCTTCAGATCTGTTGGGGTTTTGGTCCAAGCTGGCATTGGATTGTTAATTATATCGTCAACCTCTTTAGTCGGTGCAGGATCAGATTCTTTGGCACCTTCGGGCTTGGGTAAGGTCTCAGTTTTCTTGCCAAACTTGATCGGTATCGGCATGAACTTATTGTATTTTACGAGTAAACTGCGAATCTTAGATTCTTCCAAGAAGTCTTTGTCCTCGTCGCTTATGTGTAAAATTATTTCTGTTCCACGCTCGGTTTTTTTGTGCGCATCAAGTGTGTAATTGGGTGAACCATCACATGTCCAATGGGCGGCAGGCTCGTCTTTGTAACTTTTGGTGATAATTTCAACTTTGTGTGCCACCATGAAGGCCGAGTAAAACCCAAGGCCAAAATGACCGATGATGCCGGCTTCATCTGCTTTTTTGTCTTTGTACTTTTCAAGAAATTCCTCAGCACCGGAGAATGCAATTTCATTGATATACTTTTGAACTTCATTCTGAGTCATCCCGATTCCTTGATCGATAATATGAAGGGTTTTCTTTTTCTTATCGATTTTAACTTCTATGAAGGGGGATCCGTACTCAGTTTTTGCTTCACCGATACTCGTTAGGTGTTTGAGTTTAAGCGTCGCATCAGTTGCATTAGAAATTAATTCGCGAAGGAATATTTCGTGATCGCTGTAAAGAAATTTTTTGATCAGTGGAAAAATATTATCAACTGATACATTAATCGTTCCTTTGTTCATGTTCAATTTATTTATGGTTATTTACATCTTTTAATAGGCAAATAGAATACCACTTTTAAATAGGTGACAGCTTGTCAGAAAAATTTTTGTTTAATTTTTTTGGTAAATAGTTAAACATTTTATACTTTAGCCTAAGAATAATGGAATTGCTATGAAGAAGATCTATTCTTCAATCTATTATTTTATTGGTTAGGTTGTTTAAGCTGAGGTGTGTTTCACATCTCAGCTTTAGTTTAGGCCCTAACCAAGGTCTACGAAGCTTCTCACTCAACACGCCTTTTCCCTTATAATTTGTTCAATTTCCGGTCTTCTTACGGATGAACCACAAACCGAGAAATGTCATTAAACCATTGAGTGGAAGGAGTTCATAACCCAAAACATACCCACCCAGGTATTTTGGGTCAATTTGCCCAATGAGGCTAATGAGCCCTACAGAAGTCAGGGATACCCAGAATGCATGACGATCTTTAATCGGATATTTTGTGAGAATTCCAAAAGCAAAGAGCCCAAGAAGCGGTCCATAGGTGTATCCGGCCACAGTGAGGAGACTGTCAATAACATTGGTAGATAAAACGTATTTATACGCAATAATGACGACGATTAAAAGTAGGCTCATTCCGACGTGCACCCATTTGCGCAATTTCTTTTGTTTCGCTAGTGGAGTGTGATTAAAATTTAGAAAATCGATACAAAAACTTGTAGTCAGGGCGGTAAGCGCACTGTCCGCACTGGAATAGGCTGCGGCAATTAGTCCGAGTAAAAAGACAATACCCAGTAACGGACTTAAACCGCTGTTCATGGCTATTTCTGGAAAAAGTAAATCAGTTTTTGGCTGGCCGTCCATTAAAGGAATTGCAATTTGCTGTGCGTCGCTATAAATAAACAGCAATGCGCCTAAAACCATAAACGCAAAAGTGACTACAGTCAACACAATACTAAAACTGATCATATTTTTTTGCGCTTCCTTCAAATTGCGACAGCTAAGATTTTTTTGCATCATATCTTGATCTAAGCCGGTCATACAGATCGTTATAAAGGCCCCGCCGATAAAGGATTTCCAGAAATATGATTTCTGGTGCCATTGATCCAAAACTAAAATCTCATTGTATTCTTGAAACGCCTCAGAGGTGATTAGATCAATGAATCCCCAATTCATTTCTCTCAGAATAAGACCAATAGCCAAAACAACCGCCGTAATCATAAAACTGGTTTGTAGTGTATCTGTCCAAACGATGGTTTTGATCCCACCTCGATAGGTATAAACCCAAATCAGCAGAATAGAAAGGACGACAGTCCACTCAAAGCCGACACCCAAGGAATTAAAGACAAATTGTTGCAGGACTAAAGCCACCAAATATAGACGAAATGCGGCTCCGAGAATTCGCGAAATAAAAAAGTAAAATGCCCCAGTTTTATAACTGGAAGATCCAAATCGCGTTTCTAAATATTGATAAATTGAAGTGACATTATGCTTGTAATACAATGGAAGTAATACCAATGCGACGACCCAGTATCCTACCAGATAGCCAAGAACCACTTGGAAATAATTGAATTGTGATGCGCCGACCCAACCAGGGACCGAAATAAAAGTAACGCCGCTAAGTGAGGCCCCGATCATTCCAAAGGCAACGACGTACCAGGGGGAAGATTTGCCCCCCTGAAAAAAAACTTCATTGCTGTCATCACGGCCAGTTTGCCAACTTATGAGCATTAGAATAATGAAGTAAACTACAACCGTAATAATTATGGCACTGGGGGTCATGTTTGGATCATTTAAACCGCCTAAAAATACGAAGAATAGTCGCCTTAGCGTCATATTTTTCATACTTTTAGGCCTGTATTTCAACTTGATAAATTAATAGTCCAATGACAAAATTACCCTTGATTTTAATCTGTTCGGCCTTGTTTATCGGCGGTCTCAGTGCCCAAAACTATCTTGATATGATTGACTCAGGTCAGTACACAACAGCACAAATTAAGACAGAGGCAGAAGCTTATTTTATCAATCGTGATCAGGGTAAAGGCTCCGGGTACTTTCCATATCAACGCTGGTTGTATATGGCAGAAAAATTACAAGACCAAAATGGATTTCTTCCTGATACCCGAGAGCGACTCTTGGAGATGCAAGACTATGAGGCTTATTTGAATGAGACCTCTGGAAGTCGCTTCAATTTGTTTGACTTTTGGGAAGAAATGGGGCCGACCTACTGGAATGCCACGACGCATTGGAGTCCAGGTGTCGGAAGAGTTACCGGAATTTCTGTGCAACAAGCCAATCAGCAACATATGATTGTAGGGGGTGAGACCGGAGGTGTTTGGCGCACCTACAATGGTGGAGAAACCTGGGTTCCTTTAACGGATTACCTCGCGAATATTAAGGTCTATTCTGTGGCGATTGACCCAACAGATCCAGACACCTATTTTTTTGGGTCTACTTCGGGTCTAATTTTCCGCTCCCAAGATGCAGGAGCGACGTGGACTAATGTGGGGCAAGCAGGGAATAGTGTGGTAAACAAAATCCTGTTGCATCCAACGAACTCTCTTATACTCTTTGCTTCGGCCCAAAATCAAGGGATTTTTCGTTCGACTAATGGTGGATTCGCATGGGACGAGGTTGTCGCTAACGAAAATAGGGGATACGATATCGAGTTTAAGCCGGGAAATCCAGAGATTATTTATGCCTCTGGGTTAAGATTTCATGTCTCGACCAATGGAGGGGAGTCCTTTGTCACCCATCAAGATTTACCTAATAACGAACCAAAAATGATAGGTGTCTCCGAAAATAATCCTGAAGTGGTCTATGTCATCGAAGCTGATGGTGGAAGTTTTGGTGGCCTTTACAAATCTGATAACGCTACTTTGACCTTTACCGAGCTAGATCATACAGGACGTAATTATTTTGGTTATGATACTGCGGGCTTTGACCCAGGAGGCCAAGCGCCCAGAGATATGGATATTACTGTAAATCCAAACGATGTCAATGAGGTGCATATTGCCGGTGTTTTAACCTGGCGTTCACTCGACGGTGGCGTTAATTTTGAAATTACCTCAGATTGGGTTCCGGGTAATGCAGCAAGTGCTGGCTTGGGGTATTGCCACGCTGATGTTGATATTCTAGAATTTGTCGGAACTACTCTTTATGCAGGTACTGATGGTGGTATATTTAAAGCGACCAACACCTTAGACCTTACAGAAGATTACTATACGGATATTTCTACAGGGTTGGGGATCAGACAATTTTATAAAATAGGAGTCTCTCAAACTCCCGATGTTGTGGTAACTGGAGGTTCTCAGGATAATGGATCGTCTTTCTACAGCGCTCAAACAGAGCAGTGGATTGATTGGATAGGCGCGGATGGAATGGAAGGTTTTGTGGATAAAGATAATCCAGAACTTTTGTACGGAATGATTCAATTTGGGGGGATGTATCGCACCGAAAACGCGGGAACAACCTTATTGAATCTTCCAGAACCCGGTTCAGGATCTGGAGCATGGGTTTCGCCATTTGAACAAGATCCAGCGGTTCAAAATACAATATATTGTGCTTTTGAGCAGGTATTTAAGAGCGAAAATAAAGGAGGTAATTGGACCCCTATTTCTCAGGATTTTGGTGGAAATCTAAGCCAGATGAAAATTGCTGCCTCAAACAATCAAATTTTATATGCCTCACGCGGGGCACAACTGTACCGTACTATGGACGGAGGCACAACGGACTGGGAGACCATGACCCCTCCTGGTGGGATCAATTCTATAGCAATACACCCGACGGATCCGATGCGGGTCGCCGTTGCCGTTACTGGAACAGCCAAAGTCCGGGTCTCTGACGATGGCGGGCAATCGTGGAACTCTATACCACTGAATTTACCAAATTTTAGTGCACTCGCGGTGGTCTGGGATGATAATGGCGATAATGGTTTGTATCTAGGTATGGACTATGGCGTGTATTACATTGATGATACATTCACTGAGTGGCAACCGTTTATGACCAATCTTCCTAATGTAATTGTCAATGAGTTGGAAATAAATCAATCCAATGGAAAAATTTATGCTGGCACCTATGGTCGCGGACTTTGGTCCTCCATCAAATACGGCTATGTCGTCGGAAGCGATGATTTTACCCAAAGTGATCTGACTATTGCGCCCGTACCTGCTGAGGACTATTTGGATTTGGTGTTGGATACACCTCGTGTCGTGAGTATTCAGATATTTGATCTTCAAGGAAAATTACTCCATTACATGCCATCAACGCTTATTGAAACACAACATAGAATCGATTTGAATAAATTTTCTTCGGGTCTCTATGTATTGAGAATCAATGGCCCCGATGGTCACATTACCAAGAAATTTATCATCGAATAAAGCCAAAGCATGGATTTTTCCTCCAAATTACTGGCACGTGCCGTTGATGAAATGGCGTTACTCCCTGGAATAGGCAAGCGCACAGCCCTACGATTGGTATTGCATCTTCTTAAACAGCCCGAAGGTCGCACCACGGCCTTGAGCCAATCGTTGACAGAATTGCGCGCAAACAGTCAATTTTGCAAGCAATGTCACAACATATCGGATCAACCGCTTTGCGATATTTGTGCTAATGTAAATCGCGATAAATCCCTTGTTTGTGTTGTAGAAGATATTCGCGATGTTATGGCCATTGAAAATACGAGCCAATTCAAAGGGGTTTATCATGTACTTGGGGGTAAAATTTCTCCGATGGACGGGATTGGGCCGCAGGACCTAACAATCGAATCACTGGTTCAAAAAGTTCGTTCAAAAGAAATAAAAGAACTAATTTTTGCGTTGAGTTCTACCATGGAAGGAGATACCACGAATTTTTACATATTTAAGCAAATCGAAAACACAGAGGTGATCATCACCACAATTGCACGAGGAATTGCCGTGGGGGATGAATTAGAATATGCCGATGAGGTGACTTTGGGTAGGAGTATCATTCATCGCATTCCCTTTGAAACGTCTTTCAAACAGAATTAACTAGATCCTTGGATTTATCCGTAATCATTTTGAGTTACAATGTACGCCACTATACCTGGCAGTGCGTTGATTCTGTTTTGGGGGCCACACAAAAGCTCAATGCCGAGATTATCGTCGTGGACAATGCTTCAAGTGATGAGACTCTCGCCTTAATAAAAGATAGTTTTCCCCACGTCAGGTGTATCGCGAATCCCGAAAATATTGGATTTTCCAAAGCTTATAACCAGGCTGTCAAAAAGGCCAAAGGCGCTTATCTCTGTATTTTGAACCCTGATACTGTTGTGGGTGAAGATGTATTTCATAGGCTACTCGACACAGCCCGATCAAATGATAAGCTCGGTGCTATTGGGCCAAGATTTATCGATGGTCGAGGCGCATTTCTACCCGAATGTAAGCGCGTCGTTCCCACCCCAATGGGAAGTCTAAAAAAAATAATTGGAGTCGAGGGACAAAATGACGATTACTATCGAAATTCCATTGCTGCAAATCAAGAGGCTCCTGCTCCTATTTTGGCCGGGGCGTTCTTATTTTTAAAAACTTCAGATTACTTAGCCGTTAAGGGTTTTGACGAGCACTATTTTATGTACGGTGAAGACATTGATTTGTGTTATAAACTCCATAAATCTGGCAAGGAAAACTACTATTTAGGGACCCAAACTATAATCCACTACAAAGGGGAAAGTACCTTGAAAGATCGTCAATATTTAGAGCGATTTTATGGAGCGATGACACATTTTTATAAAACTCATTTTTCCAATAATCGTCTTCGTTTGATGTCAGTATCAATAGTCGCACGCTTACTGATTGGGTGGCGCGGTTTGTGGCCCAACTCAAAAAGGGCTGCTCGAATGGTTTGCGATACTGTATTTTGGGTGAGTTTGAACCGTCAGCCCGAGGATAGCATGGACCAGTGGCTGCAAGATAAAGCGGGGCATTCGAGGGATCAAACTTATAGAACAACAACGCCACAGGAGCTGAAAAAACAATCCCCTAAAAATGCACTTATTGTATTTGATCGAAAAAGCTTAACCTACGCCATGATCATCGAACTCATGGTCTCAGGAGTGTGTTTCAATCAATATTACAGAATATGGCACAGAGATAGGAATTTGCTCATCGGCAGCGATTCAAGTGACCAGCAAGGCCAGGCACTTTCTTTAGACTAAAATGTAACGAATCGAGCCGTATCTGATTATCGTATCTTAATTTTAAGGGTCATTGTTATCAAAGGAATTGCAAAATATTCAATGAAAACCTGATATTTTCGTTAATTTTGCATCAATAAAAGTTAGGTGCCGACACATGGCTAGATTTGAATTAAAACTGCCCAAAATGGGCGAAAGTGTTGCTGAAGCGACAATCACTAATTGGTTAAAAAACGTTGGGGATACCATCGAAATGGATGAGCCCGTTTTAGAAATTGCTACCGACAAAGTCGACAGTGAAGTACCAAGTGAAGTGTCTGGAACTTTGGTCGAGCAATTATTCTCTGTAGATGACGTGGTGGAGGTTGGCGCTGTATTGGCTGTAATTGAGTCAAATCAAGGTGAAGCAATTGAGCCTGATGGTGCCCAGGAGAGGACGTCAGAAGCTGTTAGCGCCGCTGAATCGCACGCTGATGCTGAGATTTCCGAACAACAAATCCCAGCTGAGGTGCTCGACACAGTCAGCAAACCCCTAGTAAAAGAGGAGCAACATCACGAGGCTGTAATCTCGAGTCATGACAGACGATTTTATTCGCCACTGGTGCGTAATATTGCCCTACAAGAGCGCATTAGCCAACAAGAACTAGATTCGATCGCAGGATCGGGTAAGGATGGTCGTGTGACAAAACTCGATATTCTCGACTATGTAGCTCAGCGTACAGTGCCTATGAACACCCAGGCAACATCTGCACCGGTTCAACCTGCTTCAGTTCAATTCACGCAACAACCTAAGCCGGTTATAAAGCCTCAATCAGTGCCGGTACAACAGGGTGATGAAATTATTGAGATGACCCGTATGGGAAAACTCATTGCACAGCATATGACCGCCAGTGTCACGACTTCTGCCCATGTTCAAAGTTTTGTAGAGTGCGACGTGACCAAAGTATGGCAATGGCGTGAGCGTGTCAAAAAAGATTACCAGGCACGTGAGGGAGAAAAACTGACTTTTACTCCAATCTTCATGGAGGCCGTAGCCAGAGCGTTAAAAGAGTTTCCTATGATGAACATCTCTGTCGATGGGGATAAAATCATCAAACATCGCCAAATCAACCTCGGAATGGCCGCAGCTCTTGACGATGGAAACCTAATCGTCCCTGTGATAAAAAATGCCGATCAGTTGAATTTGGTTGGGATGAGTAAAACAGTAAACGATTTAGCCCAGAGGGCTCGCGCGAATAAACTAAAGCCTGACGAGATTGCTGGAGGAACCTATACGGTGACCAACGTTGGCAATTTCGGAAGTATCATGGGCACCCCGATTATCAATCAACCTCAAGTGGGGATCTTGGCCCTGGGCGCCATACGTAAAGTACCCGCAGTTATTGAGACCAGTGAGGGAGATTTTATTGGTATTCGCTACAAAATGTTTTTATCGCACAGTTATGACCACAGAGTCGTAAATGGCGCATTAGGAGGTATGTTTGCAAAGCGGGTTGCTGATTATCTCGAAGCTTGGGACCCGCAACGTGAAGTATAGGGAATATGGCATTGACGCTGAATAAACCAATTTGTTTTTTTGATCTCGAAACTACAGGAGTTCAAGTAGCAACTGATCGAATCGTCGAAATTTCGATACTCAAAGTATGGCCTAACGGCAACAAAGAGTCCGTGACATGGCGGGTGAATCCTGAGTGCAGTATTCCGCCACAAGCCACTGAAATACACGGTATTGATAACGAAATGGTCGCTGATGAACCAAATTTTAAAACCCTCGCACCCAAAGTCGTGCAGATGATTCAAGACAGTGACCTAGCGGGTTTCAATAGTAATCGTTTTGACATTCCTTTGCTGGCCGAGGAACTCCTGCGCGCAGAGGTAGATCTCGATTTACGTAAAAATTTGGCTGTTGACGTTCAGACTATTTTTCACAAAATGGAAAAACGGACTTTGACCGCCGCCTACAAATTCTATTGCGGTAAAAATCTCGAAGCAGCACATAGTGCCGAAGCAGACACAAATGCCACATATGAAGTGTTATTGGCTCAGCTTGAACGCTATCCCGATCTAGCCTCCGACGTTCCGTCGCTTTCAGAATTCAGTGCCCATAAGAAATTTGCAGATTTTGCGGGCTACCTTCATTACGACAAGCAGGGTCAAGAAATATTTGGCTTCGGGAAACATAAAGGCAAATCAGTCGCCGAAGTATTGGCCAAAGAACCGGGTTATTTCGGTTGGTTACTCAACGCAGATTTTCCACGCTACACCAAAAAAGTACTGACCCAAATTAAACTTCGAGGATTAAATACAAAGTCAGAGCAATGAAAATAATTTGTGTCGGTCGAAACTATGCCAAGCACATTGAGGAACTCAAGAATCAACGTCCTGAGCAGCCTGTATTATTTATGAAACCAGACTCCTCAGTCATACTCAAAAATAACCCTTTCGTGATTCCGAAATTTTCCTCTGACATCCATTATGAAGTCGAGGTTCTAGTAAAAATCAATAAAATTGGCAAGCATATTGCGCGAGAGTTTGCCTGTGATTACTACCAACAAATTGGACTTGGCATCGATTTCACAGCTAGAGATTTACAAGGGCAGCTCAAGGACAAGGGTCTGCCTTGGGAGCGTGCTAAGGGCTTTGATGGATCGGCAATGATCGGGCAATTTGTTGACAAACAGACCTTAGGTGATTTAGAAAATCTAGATTTTTCTCTACAAAAAAATGATCAAGTTGTTCAAACGGGCAATACGCGAGATATGCTTTGGAAGATCGATGAGTTGATTGAATATATTTCAAAATATTTCACATTAAAGATTGGAGATATTATCTTTACTGGAACTCCAGCTGGAGTAGGACCTGTATCTCACAATGATCAACTAATTGGGTTTATCAATAACCAGGAGTTCTTCTCCCTAAAAATTAAGTAGATGAGTGTTTATTCGATAGAAAATTTGAAAGAAGTAATGGGAGATGATCCCGAATTTATTTCTGTTGTTGTCCAAACTTTTTTAGATGAAATCCCATCTGATCTGGAAGGGCTCAAAAGCGCTATAGCTGAGGGAGACCGCAAGCGTGCATACAGTTTTGCGCACAAGATGAAGCCTAATATCGAAATGTTTGGTGTTGATTTAATGAAAAATATTCGTTCGATAGAAACCTGGTCGCGCTCCTCAAAGGATATTGACGCTGTACAACCCCTAGTCGATGAAGTAAATCAAGTATTACAAACCGTATTTGTTGAATTGAGACAAGATTTTAATCTGTAGATGCTCGCCGAAATAATAACGATAGGCGACGAAATTCTGATTGGACAAACCGTCGATACAAACAGTACAAATTTGTGCAAGGCCCTCAATGACATTGGCATTGAGGTTTATCAAATTACATCGATTCACGACCAGCGCAGTCATATTTTAGATGCCTTAGCAATTGCGGCCCAACGGGTGTCACTTGTCCTAATAACCGGTGGCCTCGGGCCTACCAAAGACGACATTACTAAGTCGTGTTTTTTGGAATTTTTTCAGGACGAGTATACATTTCATGAGCCAACTAAAAAACATGTAGAGCATCTCTTTAAGACCTATATCAAAAGAGCGCCTTCCGATCAAAACTTGAATCAAGCGCTTGTTCCGTCCAAAGCGACTATTCTGCATAACGAACACGGAACAGCCCCTGGTCTTTGGATGCAAAAGGATAAAACGATATTCATCGCAATGCCCGGGGTGCCATTTGAAATGAAATATCTCATGCGTGAGCAAATTGTGCCACGATTGGTCGATCATTTTCAACGACCGTTTATCTATCATAAAACATTGGTGACCTATGGGTTGGGTGAAAGCTCGATTGCTGACCGTATCGATCATTGGGCTGAGGTTTTACCACCTTGGATTAAACTCGCTTATCTTCCGTCTTATGGCAAGGTACGCATCCGTTTGTCTGCGACTCATCAAAATAAGCAGCAGCTACATCAAACTATAGATCAACTCATGGATCAGTTGCGCGAAATGCTTTCCGACATTGCTGTGGGTTATGAGGGTGATACGTCTATAGTTGCTCAAATTGCTGCGCTTTTAAATGCAAAAGGGCAGTCCCTCGGAACGATTGAAAGTTGTACTGGAGGCCGAATTGCACAAGAGATTACGGAATTAGCTGGAGCATCTACTTATTTCAAGGGCAGTATCATTCCCTACGATACGGAATTAAAAAAGAGTTTGTTATCGGTTGATGAAGATCAAATTAGGCGTCATTCTACTGTTAGTTTGGAAATAGCATCAGCGATGGCCAAGGCTGGGAGACAGAAGCTTGGAGCAGATTATGTAGTCGCCACAACAGGTATCGCGGGTCCAACTAAGGGTGATGGAGTGGGTGAAGTGGGTCGCGTATGTATTGCCATTGCTGGTCCTGGGGGTATATTCAAGGAAGAATTTCTATTCGGGAAGGCTCGAGAACGAATTATCCAAAAATCAGTGGACAAGGCCCTTGAGTTGGTCTACAAAGAAATTTCTAAAAACTAAAATTCATTTGTTGTGCGAGCAAATTTATTTTCCTAAATTTGCACCCTGATTAAAAAATTTAAAAGTTCAAGCGATGTCAAGAGTTTGTGAGCTTACCGGGAAAAAAGCGATGGTTGGGAACAATGTTTCTCACGCGATGAATAAAACCAAGCGGAAATTCAATGCCAATTTGGTAAAAAAACGCTTTTATATTCCAGAGGAAGACAAGTGGATCACATTAAAAGTTTCTACGTCTATCTTGAAGACCATCAACAAAAAAGGAATTTCTGCTGTGCTGAAAGAGGCACGTGAGAAAGGTTATCTCAATAAGTAATCTGCCCACTATTTAAAATTACAAGAACATGGCAAAGAAAGGCAACAGAGTGCAGGTAATCCTAGAATGTACAGAACACAAAGAAAGTGGTCTGCCAGGAACGTCACGATACATCACGACTAAGAACAAGAAAAATACACCAGATCGCATGGAATTGAAAAAATTCAATCCTATCTTGAAAAGAATGACGGTACATAAAGAAATTAAATAAGTTACGTTATGGCAAAGAAATCAGTAGCATCATTACAGACGGGGTCCAAGCGCCTTACTAAAGCCATCAAAATGGTAAAATCTCCCAAAACCGGAGCATATATGTTTGTTGAGGCGATCATGTCTCCAGACCAAGTAAATGATTGGTTGAAGAAGCAATAACGAATCCAAACGTCTTTAGGCCACTGATAAGTGGCCTTTTTTTTGGCCAAAAGACATTTGCAAACTCAATTAAACCCACTTATTTTTATAGGCAACACGGCCATTATTCGCTCCGGTATCAAAACAATAATATATGGGACTGTTCAAACAGCTATTTACCAAAGAAAAAAAGGCAAAACTAGATGAGGGCTTAGCTCCTTCAAAGAAGTCTTTTTTTAAAAAACTTTCAAAAGCCGTTGTCGGTAAGGGAAAGGTTGATGATTCTGTTCTAGACGAGCTAGAGGAAGTATTGATCGCCAGTGATGTTGGCGTGGCCACAACCTTAAAGGTCATTGATCGCATTGAACAGCGCGTGGCACGAGATAAATACTTAGGAACGGATGAGCTTCAAACCATTCTTAGGGAGGAAATCACTAGTTTACTGGCTGAACAAAACGAGTCCGATGAAATTATGACCGATCGTGTGGCGGGTGATGGTACAAAGTTGCCCTTTGTGATCATGGTTGTCGGGGTCAATGGTGTGGGTAAAACCACCACCATCGGAAAATTGGCCGCCCAATTTAAATCTCAAGGACTCAAAGTAGTCTTGGGCGCTGCCGATACGTTTCGGGCTGCAGCGATTGATCAATTACAGATATGGGCCGATCGAACACAGACAGATATTGTCAAACAAAAAATGGGGAGTGATCCAGCAAGTGTGGCCTTTGATACCTTGACCTATGCCAAAGAGCAGCAGGCGGATGTGGTTTTGGTGGATACGGCAGGTCGCCTTCACAACAAAGTAAACCTGATGAACGAGTTGTCTAAAATCAAGCGGGTTATGAATCGCGTGGTGGATGATGCCCCGCACGAGGTCATGTTGGTACTCGATGGTTCTACCGGGCAAAATGCCTTTGAACAGGCCAAACAATTTACTGCAGCTACCGAGGTTTCAGCTCTTGCCATCACCAAGCTTGACGGAACGGCCAAAGGTGGTGTGGTGATCGGAATCAGCGATCAATTCAAGATACCGGTACGATATATCGGTGTCGGCGAAGGTGTGGAAGATCTGCAAGTGTTTAATAAAAAGGAGTTTGTCGATTCATTTTTTAAACTTAATTGAGGTAGCCTTTATGAATTATGCGGACTAAAAGCACAAAAAAAAATACCATTAATGTCGTCACCCTTGGATGTTCTAAAAACATCTATGACAGTGAAGTACTCATGGGACAATTAAAGGCCAACAACAAAGAGGTGGTCCATGAGCAAGATGGTGAAGTGGTTGTGATCAATACCTGTGGCTTTATCGACAATGCCAAAGAGGAATCCGTAAACACCATTTTGTCCTACGTTCAAAAGAAACAAGAAGGTTTGGTCGATAAGGTCTTCGTGACCGGATGCTTGTCCGAGCGCTACAAGCCAGACTTGATCAAGGAAATTCCTGATGTGGATCAGTATTTTGGCACTACTGAATTGCCCAGTCTTTTGGCAGCATTGGGCGCTGATTATAAGCACGAACTCGTCGGTGAGCGTATGACTACAACACCTAAAAATTACGCCTATCTAAAGATTGCCGAGGGTTGCGATCGCCCTTGCTCTTTTTGTGCCATTCCATTGATGCGCGGGAAGCACAAAAGTTCGCCCATTGAAGACTTGGTTATTGAGGCCACTAAGCTTGCCGCCAGCGGGGTTAAGGAACTCATTTTGATTGCTCAAGACCTCACGTATTATGGACTAGATCTTTACAAAAAAAGAGCGCTAAGGGAACTTTTGGAAGCGCTTGTCACAGTCGAAGGGATCGAGTGGATCCGACTACATTATGCATTCCCAACAGGCTTTCCTTTGGAAGTTTTAGACTTTATGCGGGATGAACCCAAAATTTGTAATTACATCGATATTCCGTTACAGCATATTTCAGATCCTATTCTCAAGTCCATGCGGCGCGGTACAACCCAAGCCAAAACTGAGGCTTTAATTCGTGAATTTCGGGAACGTGTTCCTGGAATCGCCATTCGTACGACGCTAATTGTGGGCTATCCTGGTGAGACCCAGGAGGATTTTGATCGCCTAAAACAATGGGTCAAAACGACGCGCTTTGATCGTTTGGGTTGTTTCACTTATTCCCACGAGGAGAATACACATGCCTTTGGCCTTGTCGATGATGTGCCTGAGGAGGTTAAAATGGCCCGATCAAATGAAATTATGGCCCTTCAGTCGGATATTTCATGGTCACTGAATCAAGAAAAAATTGGTCATCAATACCGGGTGCTTATCGATCGGAAAGAGGGGGAGTATTATGTAGGACGTACCGAATTCGACAGTCCTGATGTGGATAACGAGGTGCTCATTCCTGCAAAAGACGGTTATCTGCGACAAGGTGAATTTTATCGAGTCCATATCACCGAAGCAGAGGATTTTGATTTATACGCCAAAACTGTATTAAAAGATGAGTTGTAAGAATTGCATTTTATTGGGTTTGGCTTTTATCGCATTGGCCTGTCAGGAGCCTCATCGTCAGAATGGCTTTGGTGAAATGACTTCAACATCGGGTTTTAGCACTGTGGTTGATGGCCCATGGCAGAGCCACGAATATACCACTACCCCGAATTTGTTTTCTGATGGGATAAACCTCTACGTTTCTTGGATCAAAATAGATTCGGTCATGAGTTACCTCTACTATAGCCGTTTTTATCAAAATACTTGGTCCGAACCTGAGCGCGTCGCCCAAGGAGGGGATTGGTTCGTGAATTGGGCAGATTTTCCTCAATTTTCGGCTTATAACGGGACCTTAATGGCCACATTTCTAAAAAAATCAGATTCAGGAACTTACACCTACGATATTTTTTACACGTTAAAGCGGGATGATGAACCCTGGAGCCTGCCACAAAAATTGCATCATGATAATGTTAAAGCTGAACACGGTTTTGTCAGTATTGCTCCCACCCAAAGGGGTTTTTTGGTGAGCTGGTTGGACGGCCGATATACCCTAGTCGCCCCAGACGATCAGAATAAGGCACTCACCTCTGACGATCATCAGAGCCATGGCGCTGGGGCTATGAGTATAAGAGGAATCACAGTATCCTATGATGGTACACTGGGGCCCGAATCACTAATCGATGATCAGGTTTGTGATTGTTGTCAAACCGCAATTGCAGTCGATGAAAGTGGACGTGCAGTAGTGGCTTATCGCGATCGAAGCACAGAGGAAATTAGAGACATTTCTTTAAAGAAAGGATCTTCTGAGTCGGGTTGGTCGGAGACGGTTTCCACAAGTGATCAGTGGTCCATTGCCGGATGTCCAGTCAATGGTCCGTCGATCGATGCTTTTGGAAATCATTTGTCCTTGGCCTGGTTTACCGCAGCTCAAGATAATCCGCGTGTTCAAGTGGCTTTCACCGCAATGGATACACTGGAGTTGACACCTGCCATACGCATGGATTCGGGAGCGGCCATTGGACGAGTAGATGTTGTTCAACTTTCAGAGGAGGCCGCTGTAATCAGCTGGGTTGAGCCTCAAGGTGAAGAGGATTTTGTACGTATCCAATGGGTCAATACTCTTGGGCAAAAGGGACCCTTGCTCACCCCAAGTCAAACATCATCTTCTCGAGCTAGTGGTTTTCCACGTCTGGCGCGTCATGGTGATCTTTTTTATCTAGCTACTACACGCAGTACACCTGGCGGCTCGAGTAAAATCGGTTTAACATCATGGCCCTTGTCAGTCGTGTTTCCAGCCGATTAGGTCATGTCTGCGACAAGTACATCCCGTATCTTATTTATCGGTCACCAATGGCCAGAGTCTAAACTTACGGCAGCGGGCTGGCGTACAATTGACCTCATTCAAGGCTTCATCAACCATGGGAGTCAGATCGATTTTGCTTGCACAGTTGGTCCTGTACTAGAGGTCGAAGACGCTGTGATGTCTGGTGTCACATACCACAAGATTTCGCTCAATGATGATGGATTTGATCTGCTTTTACAAAAAATTCAGCCACAAATGGTCGTCTTTGACCGTTTTATGACCGAAGAGCAATACGGATGGCGCGTGAGATTGAAGTGTCCTGACGCTGTAACGGTTCTGGATACCCAAGACCTGCATTTTTTGAGAAAAGCCAGGGAGGCTTATATCGATGAATTTTCGTCCGCTTTTGACGCGTCCTTATGTCCGCCAGAATCTCTTTTTGGACCGTTGGCCATGCGCGAATTAGCCAGTATTTGGCGCTGTGATCAGACCTTGGTGATTTCTAAGTTTGAATATGCGCTTTTAACTGAACATTTTTCTGTGCCCGAAACCTTACTGACCTATCTGCCTTTAAAAAGTAGCTTGTCGTCAAAAGCCCACCAAGCATGGGAAAATCGCCGACATTTCTTGTGGGTTGGTAACCGAAAACAACCGCCTAATCACGATTCATTGATGTATTTAGGCCAAAGACTTTGGCCCTTGATTCTACGTGAATTGCCCGGGGCCCAACTTCATGTGGTTGGGGCCAACAAGGATTCGCGTCAATCCCAAATGATCGCTCAAAATAAAGGAATGGTGGAAATGGATTGGGTTGATGATCTGCAGAGTCTAATGACGCAATACCGCGTCAATTTAGCCCCATTGCGATTCGGTGCAGGACTTAAAGGCAAGATCATCTCGGCCATGAGTTGTGGTTTGGTTACCCTGACTTCGGCCATTGGTGCAGAAGGGCTTGACCTTGATGAACACAATGGCCTAAAAGTGGCCTCTGACCCTCAGTCATTCATCGAGGCCGCTATCGGACTTTACCAGAAAAAAGAGGATTGGACCCAGGCTCACGAATCTGGGTTGTCCTTTATTCAGGGACATTTCTCAATCGATCGATATATGCATCACCTCGTGGAGGATTTAACTCGAATTAAAGAAGCTTTGCTCGCTCACCGCCAGCAGCATTTTATCGGGCAAATACTGCAGCATCAGGCCCACTATGCCAGTAAATATTTGGGCCAGTATTTGACCTTAAAAAACAAAAAAGCCACATACTAGGACCGGTTGATCATCTTGGTTGTGAGAATTGAAAGAGACTTTGGTCGCTATAATAAATCTGGTAAAGGGAGTTAATCCAGGACAAAAACGTTAGCATCGACCATGAACAAACTGTTCACGAAAAACATTTTTCCATTCTCCCAAAAGGAACGAAAAAGGACATCATCCGTCAAGTAGACCATACTTCCCTGTCCGGTGGGCACCTCACCAAAAACAAAACTGTCGTTTAGTTTCTCTTTGGCATCCTCGCCTGAAAACCCAGAATACGAAGTGGCAACCCCCTGAAAATAGCCTACATTATAACCTCGGTCCAGTTTTAAATAGGCATCGTCGTCGTGCTTGAGACTAAAATAAGTGTCGGAATAACCGAAGGCCAAAGGATGAGAGGGATCCAAATGAACTTTATAAATACTGCCAGTGATCAGATCTTTTACACTGTGTCTTTCGCGGTCGCTGTAGGGGACCATATTGTTTTCTTCTTGATTTTCAGAAATTTTAGATTTCAAACCGAAGCCCTCTTTATCGACAAAAACATTGACAGCCTGATCGATGGCGATCACTTTGCCACCTTGGCGAACCCAACGATTTAAGGTATTGAGTTGTTTGTCATCCCGCATGTCGGAGTAAGAGCCACTGGGCATAACCAAAACATCGAATTGAGACAATCGACTCAAAGAAAAGTCATGGGTATTGAGCGGGGTAAATGGATAGTGTAACTCTTGTTCCATAAAATGCCAAATAGTACCATAGCTCAAAGAGGAAACTCCGTCACCCTTGAGCACAGCGATGCGCTGCGGATTGATCAGTTTTATATCTGTAGATCCCAAATCCACTCCATTATCGCTAAATCCACTGCGTAAGGCAGTAATCGGTCTTTGATGTTCCCGTGCCAACGTTCTTACTGCTTGGGCAAACCCTTTGTTCTTTAAATTATCTCCTTTGGTAATCACTAAACTGCCCACCGGGAATTTTTTACCCCCGAAAGACAATGGCTTTTCACTAAAGCGCACGCGAATTCCTTTTTTGAGTAAGTCGGCTAAAAATCTGGCGTCGGCGACATCATACCAGGGAGTGACAAAGGCCGCAGTAACTTGAGCCTCCGCTGGGAGGGTATGATTCGTCTTGAAGGGATTATTGCTTGTGGTATTTACGGGTTTGTCTGAAACCAAACAATTTAGGCCAAAGGCATACGGCAAGCTCCATGCGGTAATATCATAAGTCAACGGGTCCTCTAAGGCAGCCTCTGCCTCAAATAGAACACGCACCATTTTGCCTTGGGGTTGATCTGTACTGACAACGAGTGCCCCCGATATATTTCGCTGTTCACTTTTTTGGGTGGTGTAATCCCATCCTTTGACGATTCCTGATTGAGCAAAACGGTACTTTATCTCGTGGCGGTCTAAAAGCGTTATCAAGGCCCTGATTTTATCGGGATTACCCTGCAAAATATAATTTTGTAACCGCTCAGGAGTCTGAAAGAATGATCTGAATTCCCGGTTGAGCTCGGCTGCGTTTTTTGATGAAATTTCAATGGTGGATAACCCGGTCATCGTATGATGGGCCACGCGGTCCACAAGAGTTAATTCGACACCCTCATCATTGAGAATTCCCAATCCAGCACGGCCATTACCCGCTTGCTCGTAGGTCATCCCAATTGCCCCTAAATAAGTAGGGTAGGTGTCTCCATAACTCGGATACAACAGATCGAAAAATTGTCTGGTGAAATAAAGCCAACCCTCTTGATCAAAATATTTTGCGTTATTACGGCCAATTTGGACTTGAAATTCCTTTTGCCAATCGGTGATCACTTCGTGGTAAGGCACTGCTGCGGGCGCAAAATAATAGGGCTCGTTAATGCCTTGTTCGTGAAAATCAACATGCACATGAGGCATCCATTTATGATAAAGGGGCAGTCTTTGTTGGCTTTCTACTTGTTTGGCCCACGCCCAATCTCGGTTGAGGTCGAAAAGATAATGGTTCGGACGTCCACCTGGCCACGGTTCGTTGTGTTCGTCTGCTGCTTGCAATGGATTGTAGGGGCTTGTGCCCACTTGATTGTACCAGTTTGCATATCGATCACGACCATCGGGATTGATGCATGGATCCATAATCACTACCGTATTGTTTAACCAAGAAGACTGACTGTGGACGAGCTCATAAGCGGTCTGCATGGCTGCTTCCATACTCGACGCTTCATTGCCGTGGACATTGTAACTCAGCCAAACAATGGCCACTTCTGGATTAGCATCCCCGGGCATCATACCGATTTGACGAAGGTTGTTTTGACGAATTTCTTCGAGACGTGCCCTATTTTCTGGCGTGGTGATTATGGCGTAGTTCAATGATCGTCGCTCATTAGTCTGCCCGTATTGATGGAAGCTGACCCAATTAGACTTATCGGCTAAATGCTCAAAATAAGACACCATTTGATGATGACGTGAGTATTGTGTGCCAATAGGATATCCTAAAAATTCATCTGGAGTTTCTATTTGGCCAGTAAGCAGTGGTGCACAGAATAAGGCTAAGGCTATAAGCGTTCGATTCATCTCTATAAAATTAAACGGGAATTGTTTCAAATATGTGGTCTAAATATAAGAATTCCTTCTGTAGAGGGAACAAACCCAATTGGATAATGCCAAACACGACGAAACATCGTATTTTTGTCACAGTCTTAATGATTTTGGGTCTCTATGGCATCTAATTGATGGAAAAACAACCACTGACATATAAATCAACACAACAGTTCTCGCGTCTGGTTCTAGATTATCTTGAGCACGGCGAATCGCTGCGGCCCTTTTTCAATCGCCCCTCCGACTTAAACCAGGTTTCGGCGCAAATTCTTGAAAAGTCGAGTAATTATTCCCTGGAATCTAGAAATCGACTGGTAGAGGTCCTAGACGCCCAGTACAGTGAATTTTCTCTCAAAGTTAAACGATTAGAACGGCTGCGTACTCAAATTCGGTCCTTATCCTCGGCGGAGACCTTCACCGTTACCACGGGACATCAGCTCAACTTGTTTACAGGACCGCTTTATTTTTTATACAAGATTTTTGGTGCAATCAACCTTGCCGAACAATATGCCGAGAAAAACCCAGGCCACCATTTCGTTCCGATATTTTGGATGGCAAGCGAGGATCATGATTTTGAGGAAATCAGTCATTTCAGAACGTTAGATCACCAGATTAATTGGAACAAAAAAGCTCAAGGACCCGTTGGGCGTCTTCGATGTAGCGAAATGGATGAGGTTATTGAAACCTTGAAACAGCATTGGGGTGGATCTGATCTTGGTCGCACTATGCTCGAATTGTTTGTTTCGGTGTACACGCCTAATTCTTCGCTGGCTGAGGCCACGCGAAAACTGGTTCATGAGATTTTTAAGGATTACGACTTGTTAGTGATCGATGGTGACGACCCCAAACTAAAAACTGGATTTACACCAATCATTCGATTAGAATTAGAAAAAGGACTATGCCATAAAGCCATTGAATTTTCGACTCAGAATCTTGTGGCTGCCGGATATCACAAACAAGTGCACCCACGAGAAATTAATTTATTTTATTGTGACGATGGACTGCGTGAGCGCATCGTGGCAACAGATGATGGTTTTGCCATAGAAAACACTGATTTGGTGTTTAGCAAACAAGAATTCTTGAGTCTTTTGGACCAGCGTCCTGAGTTATGCTCCCCCAATGCCTTGCTTCGTCCGCTTTATCAAGAATGTGTCTTACCCAATTTAGCGTACATCGGAGGTGGGGCCGAGGTAGCCTATTGGCTGCAGCTTAAGGAGTGTTTCGACCGTTGTGATTTGACTTATCCCATGGTTTATTTACGTAATTCTGTCTCCCTAATTCCCGCCAAAATACTCAAAAAGCTCAATCGCTTAAATCTTGAAATGAGTGATTTGTTTTTGCCTATTGATGAGATGTCCAAAACCTATATAAGGCGAAATAGCGATATAGAAATTGACTTTACCCCACAAAAATCGCATTTGAAAAAACAGTTTTCACACTTATACGATTTGGCTAAGCAAACTGATGCGTCTTTTCTTGGGGCTGTCGGCGCTCAAGAGCAAAAACAGTTGAAGGGATTGGATAAATTGGAGAAACGACTCATTCGCGCAGAAAAAAGAAAACACGCTGAGGCCATAAAACGCTTAACAGAAATGCGTCAATGGCTTTTTCCTGATGGTGTATTGCAAGAGCGCAAAGAAAATATGAGTTGGGGTTATTGGCACATTGGGTCAGAATTCTTGACACAACTCAAAATTCATATAGACCCATCGGATCACCGATTCACCTTATTAATTTTTAATTCTTAACCTTCGAGATTCCTGATCTTAAAAAAGAAGTTATTTTTGACCATGCAGAACAATGTACTCATTCTCGATTTTGGCTCCCAATACACCCAGCTTATCGCCCGACGCGTGAGAGAGCTGAATATTTATTGTGAAATTCACCCGTATCATAATACCCCAAAAGATCTCTCGAGCTTTAAAGCGGTAATTCTCTCAGGAAGTCCATTTTCGGTGCGATCAGAGGATGCACCTCATCCAGATTTAAGTCAAATTAAAGGACAATTGCCCCTGCTGGGCGTGTGCTATGGTGCACAGTACATGGCTCATTTTAATGGAGGCCTAGTTCGAGAGAGTAATATTCGCGAATATGGTCGTGCTAAATTAGAAATCAAAGATGAAGATTCATCATTATTTGCCTCGATACCTCAGGGATCACAGGTTTGGATGAGTCATAGTGATACAATCGCTGAATTACCTCAAGGTGGTGTACAGCTCGCGAGCACAGAAGATGTAGCCAACGCGGCCTACAGAATCGACGGAGAACAAACTTATGCGATACAATTTCATCCAGAGGTGTACCACAGTACCCACGGGAAGCAACTGCTCGAGAATTTTTTAATGGGTATAGCGGGCATTGAGCCTACATGGACTCCTGCCGCTTTTGTAGAAACTACCGTTTCTGAGTTGAGCAAACAATTAGGTCAAGATCGTGTGGTATTAGGATTGAGTGGAGGGGTTGATTCTACCGTTGCCGCAGTCCTATTGCATCAAGCCATTGGCCCTAATCTCTATTGTATTTTCGTCAACAATGGATTGCTGAGAAAAAACGAGTTTCAAAGCGTTTTGGATCAGTATCAACATATGGGCTTAAACGTCAAAGGAGTTGATGCTTCGGCACGTTTTTTGGACGCGCTTAAAGGAGAAAAGGACCCGGAGGCAAAAAGAAAGGCCATTGGTAAAGTGTTTATTGATGTCTTTGATGATGAGGCGCATCTAGTCGAGGATGTTACTTGGCTGGCTCAAGGAACGATTTATCCTGATGTGATTGAAAGTGTCTCGGTAAATGGTCCTTCAGTCACCATTAAGTCGCATCACAATGTCGGTGGACTACCTGATTATATGAAATTGAAGATTGTTGAGCCGTTACGCATGTTGTTTAAGGACGAGGTAAGACGAGTAGGCGCTCAGATGGGAATCGACGCAAAACTATTGGGTCGTCATCCATTTCCAGGCCCTGGATTGGCCATTAGAATTCTCGGAGACATAACGGCCGAAAAAGTACGCATTCTACAAGAAGTCGACGCGATTTTTATCGATGGGTTGCGTAAATGGGATTTATATGACAAAGTATGGCAAGCTGGAGCTATTTTGTTGCCAGTTCAAAGCGTTGGGGTTATGGGTGATGAACGCACCTATGAGAACGTGGTTGCCCTGCGTGCTGTGGAGAGTACCGACGGAATGACTGCTGATTGGGTGAATCTGCCCTATGAATTTTTACAAGAGACCTCGAATCTAATTATTAATCGAGTAAAAGGTGTAAATCGAGTGGTGTACGACATCAGTTCTAAACCACCGGCGACAATTGAATGGGAGTAACTTGAACGGGAACTAATGCTAAAGCGCTGGATTTTTATTTTATGTATTTTATTTTGGTCAGTTCCTCAGGGGGCACAGGCACAGAATGGTCCAGGGACAGCCCAAATTTACATAGTCCAACAGGACGACGAATTGCCCCAAATTATCAATCGATTCATGAGCTGTCGTGCTGAGATAATGGCATTGAATCCGGAGTTAAGCACTTCTGCTAAGTTCAGTCTGGAACCCGGCCAATCTCTTGTTGTGCCTGCGCTCATAAAGGGCGTGGGACAAGCGCAAGAGGCACAAGACTTCATTCAACATAAAGTGCGGCGCAAAGAAACACTTTTTGGAATCGCTAAGTCGTATGGAATAAGTGTTATAGACATTCAGGCCTATAATTCAGGAATAACCCCAGAGACCCTAGATAAGGGAGATCGTTTGAGAATTTACACTGGCTGTAACCCGCTGGGTCAAAAGCAGGTTGGTTTAATTCGTCAAGAGTTGAGCGATCAGATGCGCTCATGGCATGTGATTAAGGCCAAAGAAACCTTGTGGAACATAGCGCACCGCTATGATATGAGTGTTCAAGAATTACAAGAGCTTAACCCTAATTTGACTCAAAATCTGACGATTGGACAAAGAATTAAGGTGCGCGGTATGGCCACGGATTCATTAGACCTTGATGATCCTAATTTTGATTACTACCAGGTGCAACCACGAGAAGGATTTTACCGATTGCGTCAAAAATTTGGCCTCACCAAAGACGAAATTATCACATTAAATCCAAATGCTGCCCAGGGACTCAAATTAGGTATGGTCCTGCGATTACCCGCGCAAGTGTTGACCTCCATGGAAACAGAACAAGAGGCCATCGTTGATTTAAGAGATTTCATCCAAGACAGTAGTGCGCAAAAAATTACTGTGATGTTGCCCTTGCAGCTGGAGGGATTTATTCCTGATTCATTGTCTTTAAATCAGGAGTACCTACAAAATAATCGATTGTTGCGCATTGCTTTAGACTTTTACTCAGGGGTACTCATGGCACAAGATCACGCCAAAACTTATGGACTACCGGTGACCTTGGATGTTTTGGATACCCAAGCTAAAAAATCGGTGGTTGACAGTATTGTAGAGGTTTATGATTTTGATCAAAGCGATATGGTGCTTGGGCCCTTATTGCCCAACAATGTGCGCTCTGTTGCCGAGCATCTGGCTCGAAAGGACATTCCTGTGATCGCGCCACTGAGTCGACCTAGTGGTCGTATACCCGATAATTTAGTCCAGACCATACCCGAGGCCAAGCCCATGCGTCGAGCGCTTATGGACTATTTTAGGGGCCAAAAACAAGATCGCGAAATGCTGTTTTTAGGTGATGCGAAGGCTCCTGGCCTAGCTGAAATGCGTGGTGAGTGGCCTGAGGTTAAGGTTCTTTTTCCGCGTGAGCAGGGTTATATTGATCCAGATGACATACTGCCCCATCTTTCAGACAGTCTGGATAACTGGGTCCTGTTAGAATCAAGAAATCCTGTAATCATCAGTAATGTGATTGGCGTATTGAATGGTATGGAGTACTACCAACAAAAAATTATGGCAGAATTGGAAGAGGAGGAGCGAGATACCATTCCAAAGACCTACTCAGTGCGTTTATTTACGACCGATAAAAATGAGGGGTTTGAGTTTGATGATATTTCAAATAATCACTTATCACATTTAGAATTTAGTTTTCCTTCGATGAGTAAACCCTTGAATTTAGATGAGGTCCCTAATTTATTTGTTCAGGGTTATTTAGATCGATTTGGAACCACGCCCAATAAATACGCTACACGAGGATACGACCTTACCCTAGATTTGATCTTACGCCAGGCTGCCAGTGAGGGGTCCCTAACCGATATTTTAATCATGCCCGAGGCAACTCAGTATACAGAAAATAAATTTCGCTATGAATTGGGCCCTAATGGTGGATTTGATAACCAAGCATTTTATTTATTGCACTACACGCAGGAGATGCGGCTAGAAGAATTGATAAATTCATTGGGTGCTCAGGATTAATATTTTATCTTTGAATCCCGTATAGCTATCATCAAGCAGACCAAATGAATACGACAAAGTATATCTTCGTTACGGGCGGGGTTTCATCTTCTTTAGGAAAGGGTATTATTGCCGCCTCATTGGCTAAACTTTTGCAGGCTAGAGGATTTACAGTTACTATTCAAAAATTAGATCCCTACATCAATGTAGATCCAGGCACACTCAATCCCTATGAACACGGTGAGTGTTATGTTACCGATGACGGGGCAGAGACGGATTTGGATTTGGGTCATTACGAACGATTTTTGAATCATCCGACTTCACAGGCCAATAATGTAACGACCGGACGCATCTACCAAAGTGTAATAGACAAAGAACGACGTGGTGAGTTTTTGGGGAAAACCGTGCAGGTAGTCCCGCACATAACCAATGAAATAAAAGAACGTATTCAGCATCTCGGGCAAGACGGTCACTACGATATAGTAATTACGGAGATTGGCGGAACGGTCGGGGATATCGAATCGTTACCATATGTCGAAGCTGTACGACAATTAAAGTGGGAATTGGGTCGCCAAAACAGTTTATTCATTCATTTAACGCTGATACCATACCTGGCGGCTGCCGGCGAATTAAAGACAAAACCCACACAACACTCGGTCAAAACACTCATGGAAAGTGGAATTCAGGCCGATATTCTTGTATGCCGTACAGAACATGAACTCAGTGACGATTTACGCATAAAATTAGCGCTGTTTTGTAATGTCGAAAAAGAGGCTGTTATTCAATCGATAGACGCCAAGACCATATACGATGTGCCAAATTTCATGTTAGACGAAGGTCTCGATAACATTGCCTTAAAAAAATTGGGCCTTGCATCTAAGCAAGCACCAAACCTAGTTCAATGGAACGAATTCTTGAGTCGACATAAAAATCCAAAAGGAATTGTGACGATTGGTTTGATTGGAAAATATGTTGAACTTCAGGATAGTTATAAGTCCATTTTGGAGTCATTCATACATGCCGGCGCCGCCAATGAGGTCTCTGTAAAAGTTATTTCCATTCACTCTGAACATTTAACCTCAGAAAATATCGCCGATGAGGTAGGCCATCTCGATGGACTTCTGGTTGCGCCAGGGTTTGGCGAACGCGGTATTGAGGGTAAGATTTCTGCCGTAACCTATGCGAGAATCCACGGTATTCCATTTTTGGGGATTTGCTTAGGAATGCAGATGGCTGTGATCGAATACGCTCGTAATATTTTAGGTCTAGAAGGCGCTAATAGTACCGAAATGAACCCAGAGACCCCACATCCTGTAATCGATTTGATGGAAGCTCAAAAATCAATCACCAATAAAGGAGGGACTATGCGACTGGGATCTTGGGCCTGCACAATAGTCTCAGAGAGTAATGTGGGTTCTATTTATCAGTCTGAGGTAATTTATGAACGTCACCGACACAGATACGAATTTAATGATGACTATCGTTCTCAAATTGAGTGTGCTGGGATGCGTGTTACTGGGGTAAATCCAGATACGGGATTAGTTGAGATTGTTGAGATTCCTGATCACCCCTGGTTTGTCGGTGTTCAATATCATCCGGAATACAAAAGTACAGTCGCCAATCCACATCCACTTTTTGTAGGGTTTGTGGCCAAGGCATACGAACTGTCAAAAAATAAGAAATAAATGGCTCAGAAGAATCTGAGCAGACTACAGCATTATGGAAGAAAATAAATTTGACCTCAATACATTTATCGGGTTTATGCTTATCGGGGCGATATTGCTTTGGATGCTTTATCAAAATCAGCCTACTGAGGAAGAACTTCAGGCACAAGCGGCAAGCCTTGAGCAGGTTGAGCCAGTCTCACCAGATAAGGACATTACAGAACTTGATTCAAGCACTGCTGTAAATCAAGTCGAGGATCCAATTGATTCTGATGCCCGCATGGAGCGATTGAACAACGAGTTTGGAGATTTTGCTTACGCGGCCACCCTTCCCTCATGGAATGATGAGACAACCGTTCTGGAGAACGAATTATTAACCTTGGTGATTAGCAATAAAGGGGGTTATATCGTCTCGGCGGAGTTGAAAAATGAAACTCAATATCTTGGAGATCCGGTCTATCTAATTCGCGATGGAAATAGTGGGCTGGACCTCAAATTCCAAGCTCAGAACCGACTCATTTCGACCGGTGAGATGTATTTTGAGCCGAGTTTAACCACCGACGGTAACGATCAGGTACTCTCGATGAAGCTCAAAACCTCAGAGCAAGAATATTTAGAATTTATTTATCGATTACCGGCGTCAGATTATATGCTCAGTTTTGATATTGTCTCACGAGGTCTAGAGCAGGTAATCGAATTTGATCAAGCCGTTGAATTGGATTGGTCCCTCAAAGGTTATCGTCACGCCAAAAGTATCAGTTATGAAAATCGTTACACGCGACTGACCTATGCCTATGATAATGAAAATGAGTTTGATAAACTCGGTCCAGTAGGCTCAGATGAAGAGACCGAAAGCGACGTCAGTTGGATTAATTTCAGACAGCACTTTTTTAGCAGTATGTTGCTCACCGATACGCCATTTGAGCAGGCGACTCTGTATTCTGAGGATTTAGTAGAGGATGAAACCATTGACACGACTTTTACCAAGGCTTATCGCGCCAATATCACACTCAGTCCAAAGAATAAACGACTGGATCAGGCCATGAATCTTTATTTTGGCCCGACTGATTTAAAAGTATTCAAGTCTTATGATAGAAACCTTGACCAAGCAATGCCACTGGGCTGGGGGATTTTTGGATGGATCAATAAGTACATCATTTTCCCCGTATTTGGTTTCTTAATCGAGTGGTTCCCAGCAGGGATTGCCATAATTTTATTGACTGTATTTTTCAAGTTATTGCTTTCACCGGTCCAATACAAGCAATATGTTTCTCAGGCAAAGCTCAAAGTATTGAAGCCAGAGATAGATGCCATTCGTGAGAAATTTGAAGGCAATCAGATGAAAATACAACAGGAGACCATGAAATTGCAAAATACCGCTGGCGCCTCTCCTTTGAAAGGATGTTTGCCGGCCTTATTTCAAATCCCAGTGTTTTACGCCTTGTTTACCTTTTTTCCAACGGCCTATGTTCTGCGCCAAAAGTCGTTCTTGTGGGCCGATGATTTATCGAGTTACGATGTGGTTTTAGAATTGCCGTTTTCGATACCTTTCTATGGAGATCACGTGAGTTTATTTCCAATACTGGCCTCGGTAGCCATCTTTTTCTACATGATGATGAGCACGGGCCAGCAAATGCAACAGCAGCAGCAACCCGGCATGCCAAACATGAAGTTTTTGATGTATTTGTCGCCTGTATTTATGTTGGTGTTTTTCAATAATTACGCCAGTGGATTATCCCTGTACTACTTTACATCTAATGTCATTACCATTGGAATCATGCTTGTGATCAAGAATTTCATCATTGATGAGGAAAAAATTCATGCACAAATACAAGAGACCAAAAAGAAGCCTAAAAAACAGAACCGTTTTCAAAAGAAAATGGCTGAAATGATGGAACAGGCCGAAGCGCAGAAGAAAGCAGCGCAGAAAAAGAAATAGGGCCTGAACTACCGAGGTCCCTATCATCGTGTTTTGAGCGCGTTGACCTTAAGACTTTTATATAGGGTGTTGTCACCCAGTAAAATTACTTTGATCCAAAAAAGGAACTAATTTGAATTCAAATCTCAAACATAAACGTGTTGTTGTCGGACTCAGCGGGGGTGTAGATTCCAGCGTAACGGCCTATTTGCTCAAGGAGCAAGGCTATGAGGTTTTGGGGTTATTTATGAAAAATTGGCATGACGACACCGTCACGATTTCTGATGAATGCCCTTGGTTAGAAGACAGTAATGATGCAATGTTGGTAGCACAAAAGCTTGGCATTCCGTTTCAAACGGTTGATTTGAGTGATGTGTACAAAGAACGGATTGTCGATTACATGTTCCGCGAGTACGAATCGGGTCGTACGCCAAACCCTGATGTTTTATGCAACAGAGAAATCAAATTTGATGTCTTTATGGACATTGCAGAGGGCCTCAATGCAGATTATGTCGCTACGGGACATTACTGTCAAAAACAAACCACTCAAGTCAATGGAACGACAATACATCGCCTATTAGCTGGAGCGGACATGAATAAAGATCAGTCCTACTTTTTATGTCAACTCACGCAGGCGCAGTTATCCAAAGCACTTTTCCCTATTGGGCATTTACAAAAAGACCAAGTAAGAGCTATCGCCAAAGCGCAGGGACTCGTTACAGCAGAAAAAAGAGATTCTCAGGGACTTTGTTTTATCGGCAAGGTACGTTTACCAGATTTTTTACAACAACAGCTCAAAGCAAAACAGGGACAAATCATTGAAATTCCCGAGCAGAGCACTCATTATGACAACACGCCTCAAAAAGATGCCTCGATGGATGAGTGGTATGAATATTGGCGCCGTCCAGTTCGTTATAATGCCGATGATGGTGTGGTCGTAGGGACCCACCAAGGAGCTCATTTTTTTACTATAGGACAGCGCAAGGGGCTGGCCGTTGGGGGCAAAGAGGAGCCACTTTTTGTTCTGGCTACTGATGTGGTTGAAAATATTATTTACGTGGGTCAAGGTAAGGCTCACCCAGGCTTGAGACGTCGCGGGTTACGAGTAGCCCATAGCGACATCCATTGGGTGCGTCCTGATCTGAGATTAAACGAGGGTCAAACCCTTGAGGTAATGGCTCGTATTCGCTACCGTCAACCTCTAGAACCCGCTCGATTAATTCAAAAGGATTCCGGTCTTTATGTTATCTTTGAGCATGAACAGACCGCTATCAGTTCGGGACAATTCGTTGCTTGGTATCAAGAGAACGAACTTTTGGGTAGTGGGGTAATCGAATAATCATGAAATATTTATTGACGATAATTGTATTGCTGTCCGGATGTTCGGTCTCGGCACAGATTCAAGATGCTTGGATTTATTTTTCAGACAAAGAAGACGTCGAAGCATCCATCAATAACCCCCTTAGCATATTAACTCAGGAGGCCATCGACCGAAAAGCCATGCACTCTGTGGTTATTGACGCACGTGATGTTCCCGTAAATGAGTCCTATATTCAAGAGGTAAAGACAAGTCCAGGGATTACCTACTGGGCCAAATCAAAATGGATGAACTGTGTCTATGTTCAGGGTACGGTAAATGACCTTGAAGCGCTACTTGATTTGCCTTATGTTGTCGCCATAGAATACGCCGATAAGGATTTGAACTTTCCCAATCCGCAACCTTTAGAAAATAAATTCGATATCAAGGTAGCGTCTCAGGAGCGGATTGAGTACAATTATGGAGCTGCGGCCAACCAAATTGAAATGATTTCAGGTGATTTTTTGCATCTCCAAGATTATACGGGCGAAGGAATGATTGTCGCAGTCATGGATTCAGGATTTCCCAATTTTGTCAATAATCCAGGGTTTGCGCATATTGTTGATAATGGGAAGTTGCTTGGTACGTTTGATTTTTTCTCGCGTACATCTGATGTGACTGGTACTGGGTCCCATGGAATTGTCACCACAAGTGATATCGGCGGGTATTTAGAAAACCAATTTGCCGGAACTGCCCCTGAGGCCTCATTTTATTTATTTCGTACCGAATATGGTCCCTCGGAAAACCCTCGTGAAGAAGCTTGGTGGGTTGAAGCCTTGGAGCGTGCCGATAGTCTTGGGGTTGATGTAGTCAACACGTCTTTGGGTTATCAAGCCTATGACAACGCTAATTATGATCACAGCTATGAAGACCTCGACGGGGTAACCACCTTTGCGGCTCGTGGGGCAAATCTAGCCTACGAAAAGGGAATGGTCCTTGTGACCTCGGGAGGAAATCAAGGTAATAGTTTTGGAACTGTAGCGACTCCAGCCGATGCTATTGGTCTTTTGGCCGTAGGTGCCGTAAATAATTTAGGTAACTACGTTTCTTTTAGTTCAAGAGGACCGACTGTGGATGGTCGTATCAAGCCCGATGTTATGGCTAAAGGGTTGAGTGCCGCGGTTATTTCCTCTTCAGGTGTTGTTGATTTTAGCAACGGTACGTCATTTAGTTCCCCTATCGTTGCAGGTGCTGTAACCTGTTTATGGCAAGCCTTTCCGGAAACAACAAACGCACAGCTCATGCAGGTGGTGCGCGAGTCTGCACATTTATACAATAACCCCACAGACGAGATGGGTTATGGTATTCCAAATTTTGAAGCAGCCTACAATGCCTTGTCTTTACTGTCTAACGAAAACAACATTCGTCAAAGTCAAGCAGTGCTCTCTCCAAATCCAGTCAAAGATTCCTTTCAGGTGTATTTACCAGGGAATATCGATTACGCCCGGTTAGAGGTCTATAATATTTTAGGGGAATTTATCGACTCAATGCACGTGACTGCCACCAAGAGCTCTATTCAAGTGTGGGATTGGGCCAGAGGGGCCTATGTGATAAAAGTGATTTTACCCACAGGAGAGGCACAATCGTATAAACTCATTAAAGCTTAGTCTTCGTTTAGCCAGAACTTAGTATTGACCGGATGACCAACCGAATTACGGAATTATTCAAAATCAAATACCCTATTATTCAAGGGGGTATGGTATGGAATAGCGGTTGGCGCTTGGCCAGCGCAGTAAGTAATGGGGGCGGCCTTGGATTGATTGGGGCTGGTTCTATGTATCCCGATGTTTTGAAACAACACATCGAGCGATGTCAGGAGTCTACGAGTCAGCCATTTGGTGTTAATGTCCCATTATTGTATCCCAATATAGAGGACATCATGGCGTTGATCCTTGAATATAAGGTTCCCATAGTATTTACCTCTGCCGGTAACCCCGCCACGCACACCCAGCGGCTTAAGGCTGCAGGAATTACCGTCGTTCATGTGGTGAGCAGCACTAAATTTGCGCAAAAAGCTCAGGCGGCGGGTGTTGATGCTATCGTTGCTGAGGGTTTCGAAGCGGGTGGCCACAATGGGCGTGAAGAATCAACTACTTTGACCTTGATCCCATCGGTTCGTCGTGCGACAGATTTACCACTGATTGCCGCTGGCGGTATTGCTACAGGTCAGGCGATGTTAGCCACCATGATATTGGGGGCAGAAGGGGTACAAATGGGGAGTCGTTTTGTTGCCTCAGAGGAGGGTAGTGGACATCAGGGGTTTAAAAACCTTGTCGTGGCTTCACAAGAAGGAGCCACAGAATTGACCCTAAAAGAGTTGACTCCTGTGCGCTTGCTCAAAAATAAATTCTATCAACAACTGCAGAGCATGTATCATGGCGGTGCCTCGATCGACGAATTGCGTGCTCATTTAGGTCGAGGCCGCGCGAAGCGCGGCATGTTTGAAGGTGATCTCGAGGAGGGTGAACTCGAAATAGGACAAATCGCAAGCATAATTGATGACATAAAACCCGCGCAGATCATCATCAGAGATATCATGGCTCAATATCACGAGGCTTTATCTGAGCTACCTCCTGGTTTTAGCATTGATCAGTAGCTGATGAAGATTACGTGAGAGTGCACCAAGAAACGGTAGCCCGATACTGTCATATTCATATAAATTATCATTGAATACACCATTTTCGTTCACCAGCAGTGTTGCACCCAAAATATAGTGTAACTTGTGTTTTGAGTCGACGATGTAGGCGATATCTGTGAGCGTGCCATAGGCATAGCCAACCTTGTTGTAGATGTTCAAAGCGGGGTCAATGCGCTTATTTGAATCACCTAGAAAAAAGAACTTAACGTAGCCATCGGGGTAATCAACCTCATTATACCCCTGTTCCCTAGGAACCGTACTCATGAGTTTGGTAACGTAACGCTCAGTATTTTTTGACCAATAAAGCGGGCGGTCAAAACCGTCGCATTCAAAAGGAAATAGGGTGTTCATGAACTGCATCATGGTAGCTAAAGGAAAATAATTTTTACGGCTAAAATTCATTGGTGCACGAACCAAGCTGTCGTTATCCATATACCCTAATCCTTTTTTTGTACCCAGAACATGGATTGAGTCAAGAGGCCGATCGGGACTGGCTTGAACGGTCTTTATTCCATCCATGGATTCAAAATAATATTTGGGATGTGTTGCATTAGCTGCATCGCTCACCGAAAGCCGATGTGCCAAACGAAATGTACCAACATTGAGCGCTTCCATTCTCTGATTGACATAATCGCGACCCAGCAGATCATAAAGTCGATTGAACGCTTGATTATCACTCACAGAAAAAATATCAATGATATCTTGAGCGAGCGTATAACTGGACGTATCCTTATCGATACGATATGGTGTGTCCATGCCGATATGATCTTGGTATTCTGTCCATTCTGCAGCAATTACCGCGACCGGTAATTTTACGGTACTGGCAGGATAAAAATATTGCCCTTGGCTATAATCCACAACGCTACTTGTTGTCAAATCTTCACGAATAAGTGTAGAGTCACTGGGCAAAAGGAGTTGAACGTGTAGTTCGTATTCTTGCGGTTGGTCCATTACGGTCTTAATGGCTGGCTCTTGACTGCTCAGGACTTGTGTTAGATATCCACTACCGTCGTTTTGTTTATTATCTAAACAGCTTGCTGCGAGCAATAGAACAAGGCCTCCAAGGCTTAAATTCCGAACGAATTTTTTTATTGCAATAACCATGGGATCAGTTCTTGATCAACAAAGGCCAATTCCCAGCTATCATGGGCGACACTCGGATACAGTGTCATTTGTGTCTCTATTCCTTTTCTTTTGAGCTTGCGATAGAGTACTTTGGCATATTTTGGATCGACTATCTTATCCTTCATCCCATGGAAAAACCAAATGGGGGTCTGTCCGATTTGACCAGCGACAGAGCGGTGGCTCCCGCCACATATGACAAAGGCACGTTGATAATTATTTGGGCGTCTTCTCAGGAGTTCCAAAGTGCCCATGCCACCCATGGAGAGTCCTCCTATTTTTATGTGGTTATTTGTGATGTTCTCAGCCGATGCAATGCTGTCGATTAATTTTTCGAGATCATCTAACACAGCATTGGGCTGAATATTTTTAGGGTAAAAGTACTTTTTACCGTTTTTGGTTTTCTTGCTGTATCCATTATGCCAGCTCAAATTTTTTGGACATTGTGGAACCAAAACTACTGTATTGTGTTTCCTGGCCAATTGCTCAAAAAATGATTGCCCGTGTTTTAGTTGTGCTTTATTGTCTGATCCGCGTTCTCCCGAACCATGAAGAAAAACCAGAAGCTGCCGAGGTGGTGTATGGGCTAATTTATCAGGACTAACTTCAGGAAGAAAAAGCTGAAACGGGAGATAATTTGACTCATCTGGTGTATTGAGGTCCCCACTGATTTGTGCCATGGCTCTATGAGATGGGCTTATATTCGCGGCTAGAATTAAGAATAGAAAAAATCGATACATATTTAGGGACCTCCTTTGAGTAAAAAAAGGTACTAATTTTTTTTCTTTAGGCCGGTTAAAATATTGACGATAGCCCCAGTTTCAATATTACATTTATTATTTTTGTGGGGCGTTAATAAAGACGAGAGTATGAACTTACACGAATATCAAGGAAAAGAAATCTTGAATAGCTTTGGCGTTGAGATCCAACGCGGAATTGTGGCTCAATCTGCAGAAGAGGCGGTGGCTGCTGCCAAAACACTCACTGAGAAAACCGGAACGTCATGGCATGTGATTAAAGCTCAAGTCCACGCTGGAGGCCGTGGAAAAGGGGGCGGAGTTAAATTGGCGAAATCACTCGATGAGGTCCAAAGTATTGCTGACCAAATTATTGGCATGCAATTAATCACGCCACAGACCTCAGCCGAAGGTAAAACAGTACACCAAGTTTTGGTTGCCGAAGACGTTTATTATCCTGGAGCAAGCGAGCCGTCAGAATTTTATATCAGTGTGTTGTTGAACCGCGCCACCGGACGAAATATGATTATGTATTCTACCGAGGGCGGGATGGATATAGAAACTGTGGCCGAAAAGACCCCTGAACTGATATTTACCGAAGAAATTGATCCAGCCTTGGGCCTTCAGGGTTTTCAAGCGAGAAAAGTGGCCTTCAATCTTGGGCATAGTGGTCAGGCCTTCAAACAGATGACCAAATTCGTGACGGCGCTGTATCAAGCCTATGTGGGGAGCGATGCCTCTTTGTTTGAAATTAACCCGGTCCTCAAAACAAGTGATGACCGAGTGATTGCTGTAGATGCCAAAGTAACCCTCGATGACAATGCTCTATTCCGCCATAAAGATTACGAAGCTTTGCGTGATATTCGCGAGGAAAACCCCGTAGAGGTTGAAGCAAAGGCTGTGGGCCTCAATTACGTTGACCTAGACGGAAATGTGGGTTGTATGGTCAATGGTGCTGGGTTGGCCATGGCTACCATGGACTTGATTAAGCAAGCTGGTGGTGAGCCTGCAAACTTTTTAGATGTAGGAGGTACTGCCGATGCGGAGCGCGTAGAAACGGCCTTTAATTTGATTTTAAAGGATCCTAATGTCAAAGCCATCTTAGTCAATATATTCGGAGGAATTGTCCGTTGTGACCGTGTTGCTCAGGGAATTGTTGATGCCTACAAGAATATGGGAACCATTGAGGTGCCGATTATTGTGCGCTTACAAGGAACCAATGCTGATATTGCCAAAAAATTGATTGATGAAAGCGGCCTCGATGTTGCTTCTGCAATTGAATTTCAAGAAGCTGCTGACAAAGTCCAGGCAGTTTTGGGCTAATCTTGGGAATACTTTAACCTGTATTAACAATTAATTGGGAAAAGCCCATTGAGTCTGGCACGATATTTTCACTAATCAAGACAACATTGAAGTAATGTTTCATTGTTGTTAGATAAATTGGTTAGTTAGTTGAAAAAACCGCACGAGATGTATATCGACTGCGGTTTTTTTAGTCTTTAATTCTTTACGGGTACTTTCTTAGATTGACTCTAGATCCTCAATCTCTAATTAAAATCTTGTTCCTCGTCTGATGGGGCAAAAGGTGTATTATCCGAGCCAGTCAAGCTGTCTTGTAATTTGGTAATTTCCTCCTTGGTCAAATGGCGCCACTGACCCTGGGGTAAATCACCTAATTTTAGATTCATGATCCGAATACGTCTGAGCGATACAACCTCATAATCCAAGTATTCACACATTCGTCTAATTTGACGGTTCAATCCTTGAACCAATATGATTTTAAAGACAAATCGGCTGACGCGCTCTACGTGACAGGGTTTAGTTACCGTATCTAGAATAGGTATTCCTCGACTCATACGTCGCACGAAGCCCTCACTTATTGGCCGATTTACTCGGACGATGTACTCTTTTTCATGACGATTTCCTGCCCTTAAAATTTTATTGACTATATCTCCGTCATTGGTCATTAACAACAATCCTTCACTTGGCTTATCCAGACGCCCTACATGAAATATACGTTCAGGATAGTTGATATAATCGACCACATTGCCACTCACTCTTTGGTCTGTCGTACACGTAATTCCGACAGGTTTATTCAGCATGAGATACACGACTTTTTTTGGACGTCCGATTACCGTTCCATTAATTTTCACGACGTCTCCGGGCATGACCCGATCCCCAAGACTCACTGGCTGATCATTGAGCGTCACCACGCCGCGTTCGATTAATTCGTCCGCTTTTCGTCTCGAGCAGTAGCCACTATCACTAATGGCTTTATTCAACCGTTTTGATCCTTCAGGGTGACTCATAATTCTGATAATTTTTTTTGCAAGGTTTTAATGGTATCCCTGTGTTTTGCTGCCGCCATAAAATCGAGAGTCTTGGCCGCTTCTTCCATTAATTTTCTTGTCTCGCGAATCTTCTTTTCAAGTTTAGGTTTACTAAAATAAGCTATATCGCTTTCGGCTAAAGTGCTTGGTGTTGCCTCAATTGAATCTGTATTTTTTCGTTTTGTCAGTGCGTTATCTAAGCTTTTTACGATGGGTTTCGGGGTAACCCCATGGCGTTTATTATAGGCAATTTGCTTGTCTCTTCGATAGTTGGTTGCGTCAATTGTTGCCTGCATACTTTTAGTCACCTTATCGGCATACATGATGGCGAGTCCTTCCACGTGTCGTGCGGCACGTCCAATGGTTTGTGTCAATGAACGCTTACTGCGCAAAAAGCCTTCTTTGTCGGCATCTAGAATGGCAACCAAAGACACCTCGGGGAGATCCAATCCTTCACGCAGCAGGTTAACACCGACCAAAACGTCGAACAAACCTAATCGTAAATCTTGCATGATTTCAACGCGTTCCAAGGTATCGACGTCACTGTGGATATATCGACAACGGATTTGGATTCGTGTCATATACTTGGTCAGTTCTTCCGCCATACGTTTGGTCAGGGTGGTCACCAAAACACGCTGATCTTTATCGACACGCAATTGAATCTCCTCAAGTAAATTATCGATTTGATGAGCACTAGGCCGAATATCTATCGGTGGATCTAAAAGTCCAGTTGGCCGTATTATTTGTTCTACATAGACCCCACCTGATTGTTCAAGTTCGTAATCGGCGGGCGTTGCACTGACATAAATCACTTGATTTTGGAGGGCTTCAAATTCTTCAAATTTTAATGGTCGATTATCCATTGCCGCAGGAAGTCGGAACCCATAATTAACCAAGTTTTCCTTTCGACTTCTGTCTCCGCCATACATGGCGCTCACCTGTGGAATACTTACATGACTCTCATCGACCACCATGAGATAATCGTCAGGAAAATAATCCAAAAGACAGAACGGACGTGTCCCAGGAGCGCGTTGATCTAAATATCTTGAATAGTTCTCAATGCCACTACAATAGCCTAGTTCTCGAATCATTTCTAGGTCAAAATTAGTCCGCTCCTCAAGGCGTTTTGCCTCGAGGTGTCGGCCAGTTTCTTTGAAATAATCGATTTGTGCCACCAAATCATCTTGAATGGATTTGATCGCATTTTGAAGGATATCTGGCGAGGTGACAAACATATTTGCAGGATAAATCGTCACGCGATCAAAGGTGCGTAATACCTCCATGTTTCGAGGATCAAAACACTCTATTTCTTCGATTTCATCTCCGAAAAAATGAATGCGAAAAGCCTCATCGGCATAACCAGGAAAAATATCTACCGTATCTCCTTTGATGCGAAACCGGCCATGAAGGAATTCTGTCTCGGTTCGGGCATATAGGCTTTGCACCAATTGATGTAGGAGTTTGGTGCGTGATATAATTTGTCCTTGGGTTAATTCGATGACATTTTTTTTGAACTCTACAGGATTTCCAATACCGTAAAGACATGACACTGAGGCCACAACCAATACGTCGCGACGCCCAGACAAGAGGGCTGAGGTAGCGCTTAGGCGTAATTTTTCGATTTCGTCATTAATCGATAAATCCTTCTCAATATATGTTCCGCTGCTCGGGATGTAGGCCTCGGGTTGATAATAATCGTAGTAGGAAACAAAATACTCGATGGCATTTTCGGGAAAAAACATTTTGAACTCACTGTAAAGTTGGGCCGCCAATGTTTTGTTATGGGCCAAAACAAGTGTCGGTTTTTGTACCTGCGTCACTACATTGGCCACCGTAAAGGTTTTACCACTTCCCGTAACGCCCAGAAGAGTTTGTTGTTCGACTCCTTGATTGAGTCCGTCCGCTAACTGCTCAATGGCTTGAGGTTGGTCCCCTGTTGGGGTAAAATCGCTGCGGAGTTTAAAGCGCATACCGCTAGTACAATTGATCTATATCATAGTCATCTAAACGATCCATATCGTCATATCCATCATCAGCGTCCTGATCGAAGTCAGCACCATTACCTGTGGAGTCTACACTTTCGAATTCGGTCTCAGGTGGTTCTTCGGGTAGATTGCCATGGGCGAAAATAAGGTTGGGGTAGTCGACTCCCTTAGATTCCTCAGCTATCTCAGCTAATTCTACCATAAAAGTCCAATAGTTTAAGAAATCGTAGATATAAATCATCTTGGTTTGTTGTTCATCCAAGATTTCATGTAAGGCTGTTTCACTCATGACCCTTTTTTCGTCAAGGCCTTCACTCATGTCAAAAAGGGGGAATTCTTCTTCTTGTTCCCACTGATCATTACTCAAATAAAAGGACGCCATCTCCTGGCCACCAAAACCAAAAGCTTGGGTTATACTATTGTGGAAATCCTCAAGGGTCTGATCATGACGCAATTCGAGATCTCTGAAAATGTCCTCTTTGGCGTTTAAAATGACGCGAAAACGATAAATCATAATGAGTAATATATTGAATTCAAAAGTACGGTTTATTCAAGAATTTAATGTGCTCGGGATATAATTAGGCCAGACCAAGGCCCGATAATAATCCCCTGCGCGCTATAATCATTCACTAGGCTTAGTTGGCTTTGCTGTATTTGTAGCGATGCCAAGTCAAGGTCATCAAGGCCAAAAGGACAAATGCCATAACCTGATGGACAACTCCCAAAAACAATGGTACTTGCCACACCAGCGTCAAAACTCCTAGTAAGAATTGAATCCCAACCCCGGCTAATATGCCGTAGGCGAGCTGTTTATGATGTATTGTCGTTCCATATTTAAGTCCGAGGTAGGCGACACGTGCGATTAAAATCACGACAATGTAAGCTAAGGTTCTATGAACGAATTGAACTCCACTTTTTCCCTCTACAAAATTTTTCCATACCGGTTTGAGTTCTTGAGTTACAGATTCGTGCATCCAGAGACCGTCATTCATCAGAGGCCAATGGTTATGTAGCCAACCAGCATCGAGGCCTGCGACAAAGGCACCCCAAATAATTTGTATCAAAAGAAGGCCGTAGGCCGCTTTGACCCATTTGCCCCAGCGCAACCACATATTACCCACTTTATCGGTGTCTGGATAAATAAGTCCAAGGGCTACCCACAAGGTGGCTGCAAAGGTTAAAAAGGCGGTGGTGAGATGCATGGCCAGCCGATAGTGGCTGACATCAGGCCGATCAACAAGGCCACTTTTGACCATAAACCACCCCAAAAACCCTTGTAAAGACCCCAATGCCATCAGACCAAGGCACAAACGAATCGTCTTGGCACTCATTCGTTTTTTGATCAGAAAATAAACAAAGGGAATAATAAATACCAGGCCAATAACACGGCCAATCACGCGGTGAATCCATTCCCAAAAGAAAATATCTTTGAACTCCTCTAGATTCATTTTGTGATTGATCTTTTGGTATTCCGGGTATTGTTTGTACAAATCAAAAGCGGCCTGCCATTCTTCTGCATTGAGCGGTGGAATGGTTCCAGCAATGAGTTGATAGTTGGCAATAGAGAGGCCCGAATGAGTGAGTCGCGTGATACCACCGACTATGACCATAATAAAAATTAAAAAACAACCACTGAGTAACCAGTATATAACGGATTTATCTTTCTTCATATTTCTTTCTTTGTAATTCATACCAATTTATTCCACTTCCCTTTTCCCCGGGATATGGGGCGTGTTTTATGTAATCAAAGTTTAATTTTCGCAGTACGCCCATGGAACCAAAATTAAAGGCAAAACTAAAGGCAACTATTTTTTCAAAATCAAAATGTTTGAAGCCCCAATCAACAATGGCCGAACCAGCCTCTGTAGCAATACCCTTTCCCCAATATTCAGGGAGATATCTATAGCCCAAATCAGGTAATTTCATCTCGGGAATATACTTTAATCCACAAAATCCAATTAACTCATCGGTCGCCTTGACCACAACTGCCATTCGTGCATAGCCGTGTTGAGCATACTCTTTGAGCCACACACCACGGATAATTTCTTGGGCTTTTTCCAGGGTGTATATGCCTACATCTCCTGTGAGTTCTTGGGTACGATTATCGGAACCAAAACGTACCACATCTCGCGCATCCTCCATAGTAAATGGACGAATAATCAAGCGATCGGTTTCAATAGAAGGAGGAGTCATCATTTTTTTGGGTGTATACCGAGTTGGGCTGCTTTCTCAAACATAAATGATCTTGCCTTGTCGTAGTCATTTGAAATTTTACCATCGAGTATGGCTTCCTTAATGGCATCTTTAATGACACCGATCTCACGAGAGGGACCGAGTCCAAAAGTTTTCATGATCTCTTCCCCGCTTATTGGCGGTTGAAAATTCCTAATGTGGTCGCGTTGTTCAACTTCGACGACTTTTCTTCTAACGCGTTTGAAATTTTCGTGATAGCGTTTAAATCGTCTGGGGTTTTTAGTTGTGATGTCGGCCTCGCAAAGGGTCATGAGTGATTCTAAATCCTCGCCAGCATCAAAAAGCAAACGGCGCACGGCACTGTCGGTAACTTCCTGAGCAATAACGATTGGTCGCGAACTCATTGCGACCATTTTTTGAACAAATTTCATTTTTTCATTCAAAGGCATTTTGAGTCGCTTGAATAATTTACCAACCATTTTAGCCCCGACAAATTCATGTCCATGAAAGGTCCAGCCTACTTTCGAATCAAAGCGCTTTGTGGGGGCCTTGCCAATATCGTGTAACAGAGCGGCCCAACGCAGCCACAAATCATCACTGGTTTGAGCCATATTATCAACGACCTCGAGCGTATGCCAAAAATTATCTTTATGCGTTTGACCTTCTTTCTCCTGAATACCTTCCAGTGCCGTTAGTTCAGGGAATACCTCCTTCATCAGACCTGTCCGATGCATTAAACTCAGTCCAATCGAGGGTTGAGTCGAAGCGAGTATTTTATGGACCTCATCGACGATACGTTCCTTAGAAATAATCGATAACCGATGAGCATTGCGTTTAATGGCCTCAAGGGTATTGGTGGCCACAGTAAAATTCAATTGAGTGGCAAATCGTACCGCGCGCATCATACGCAACGGATCATCATCAAAGGTGGTGTCGGGATCGAGTGGGGTGATGATTTTTTTTTGGTCTAAGTGTGCTAAACCGTTAAATGGATCCAAAAGTTGGCCAAAGCTTTTTTGATTACAGCCTAGAGCCAATGCATTTATGGTAAAATCACGACGGTTCTGATCATCGGCTAAACTTCCTGGCGAAACCGAAGGGTTCCTGCTTTCATGGGCATATGATTCTCGCCGTGCACCCACAAACTCCAGGGTCATGCCATTGATTTGTAGCATTGCAGTGCCATAATTTTTGAACACTTGAACTTTTGGTTGATGAGGTAGCCTTTGGGCCACTTCTTTGGCTAAATCAATACCCGAACCCACAGCGACAAAATCGATATCCTTGGAATGACCGCGCTCTAAAAGGGCATCGCGCACATAGCCTCCGATGACGTAGGTCTCTAAGCCTAGATGATCTGCCGCGTTTGCCACGATCTGGAACACAGGATTTTTTAGGGCTTTTGCGGCGCGATTTAACACAGACATCAGTCACGAATTATATGAACAGTTCCGTCATTTTTTAGCTTAATTATAGCTGAAGGTGCACCGTTCTTTTTTTTGCGCTCCAAATTTACGACATAGTCTACGCCAGCCAAAATTGCTGGGTCAATTTCTTGGAAGGATTTTGGGCTTGGTTGGCCACTGATATTTGCGGAGGTCGAGACAATTGGTCGCTTAAATTTGCGAATCAATTGTTTTGAGTAGTCATGGCGGCTTACGCGCACGGCTAGCGATTCATCCTCGGGCAACAGATTCTGGGCCACCCGTATGGGTTTGTCATAGATAATTGTGGTGGGTTTGACCGCGTATTTTAATATGTCATAGGCAACCTCGGGGATATCTGAAACGTATTGATTCAGCATCTTAAAATCTGAAACCATACAGATCAAGGCTTTAGCATCGGGTCTTTTTTTTAGGGCATAAACGCGATCAATAGCCTCGGCATTCGTGGCATCACACCCAATACCCCATATCGTATCGGTAGGATACAAGATTAATCCACCTTTTTTTAAGGTGGCTATGGCTTGATTAATTTCTTGTTTGATGTGCGCGTCTGAATTCATACAATTGTGGGTAAGCGTTTTAAAACGGGGGCTTATTTAATGCGATCAATGGATAAAAAGTCAAAAACTTTTTTGGCAAAATCTTGGTTTATACTCCGGCATTCCTCAAGTAGTCCGTCGTAGGTAATGGCTTTATTGAGGTCTTGTTTAAAGGACTCAAATTGAGTCACTGGGACAGGATATTTAAAATCAAGAAATTTGGTCGTGGTGGGAATTACTAAGACCTTGCGCTGCATGAGCAACCCCCAATACATGGCGTGATAGCTGTCTGTGACTAGCGTGTCACATGATCCAATAAACCTGACCATCTCGTTGAGATCCGTCGCATTATGACTGTATGGCACCTGGCTTAATAGCGCTTGTCTGTCTTTGTTTTGCGCTGATTTTTTACCCATCAGTACGCCATATTCGTGGGTGGGTTCTATGCTTTGATTAAAAATAGGATGCATGCAACTCACGCAGGGCACCCATTGGCCAGGAGCACTGTAGTCTCTTAAACCGACGAGTCCAAATTTATCTAAATCTACCTTGTATTGGGCAGGTACTTTAAACTGAGCCCATGCCGGGTCGTTGTGACCTGGCCCCCAAAGCACGGTTTTTTTGCCGCGGGATCCCAGTGTTTCAAAAAGTTTTAGTTGTTGTGCAAAGTGGGGAATATTTAGCAAACCGCCACCACCGATAATGAGGTCATGACTGCGAATGGCTTCAGCCCAAAGACGCCGTAACGAAACATTGGTTTTTCGCATGCCCCCAATATCGATTCCTTTTGATTGTAATTCAGGAAAATAATGGTGTGGTGCGCAATAATAGTCCCCGACGTTGTTTGGATCTACACGGTGTACATTGAGTACCCCTCGATGTTCGATAGGGCCATTTAAAACAGCTCTTACCGTATGTTTTTTGCGGGCGTCTCCATCGAGAACGGGAAAAATTCCCGCCAATAGCTGTTTAATTTTCATTATTTTCGTTTAAAGGGTAAAGTTAGGCTATAATGCCTTAAATCAGAAAATTAATAATGACTACTGCACTGCTTATAAGCACCTACAATTGGCCTGAGGCACTAGAATTAGTGTTACACAGTTTATCTGCTCAGCGCGTAATGCCTGATCGGGTGGTTATTGCAGACGATGGTTCGGATGATAAAACTCGAAAATTGATTGAGCATCATGCTCAAAACCTAACTGTTCCATTGGATCATGTGTGGCATGAGGACAATGGGTTTCAAAAATCAATTATTTTGAATAAGGCCATCGCGCAGACCGATGTGGATTTTATCATACAAATTGATGGAGATTGTATCATGCATTCCGAATTTATTGCCGATTACATTAATGTAGCTCGGCAGGGATCTCTTTATTCAGGAACCCGAATCAACATAAAAGAGGCCTTTCTCCCTACATTATGGGCCAAAAAAATCAGCAAATTTTATTTATTCCACCCTGGATTACGCAACGGACTTAGAGCGTTACGTATGCCATTAATTGGACGATTTTACCGACCAAAAAATCGATTTTCTAAGAAATTTCGTGGATGTAATACAGGGTATTGGCGTCGTGATTTTATCGAAGTTAATGGCTATAATGAGGCGTTTAAGGGCTGGGGGAGAGAGGACTCGGATCTAGCACACCGATTAATTCATTTGGGGTGTTCCATGAAAAGACTTAAACACCGGGCCTTGGTGTACCATATTCCGCATAAAATTCGATCAAAATCACAATTGGTACAGAACAATGCGTTAGAGCAAAATACGATTGACCAAAAACTAGTGCGCATCAAGCAAGGGGTCCATCAGCACCTTCCTTGATTGACTTTGGCCTGTATCTCTAGTTACTTGAGCTGTCTCTGCAGCAAGTAGAGTTTTAAATAGCGCTTAAAAACGGCGTGTGCATTTATCGTGGCTAAAACATAACCAGGAATACCATCGAGAATGCCCAGCCGAATGATATACTGATGCCAAAATCGATACCATGGACGCCAAATGAAATGAATGATACTGGCTCTTTTACCCCGATCAAACGCCATCTGCGCTTGTAAACTGCTGTAGTGGTCTAATTTTGCAAGATAGTCCGGCATTGATTTATAGGTATGGTGCGGGAGTCGTGTTTTGAGTTTGCCCGTCTGGCCTTGAACATTCATCGTCTCATGGACTAAGTTGCCGTTATAGCGACATGCGTTTTGACGCCCGAGTCTGATCACCCAATCTGTTTGAAACCCTGAATAATTTATTTTTTTGCCCATAAAAAATAACTGACGCCGCACATAATAGGCATCCTTTGTATCGTCTGCGATGACACTAATAATTTCCTGTTTCAGTTCGGGTAAAACTTCCTCATCCGGATCAAAAAAAAGGACCCAAGGGTGCTTAGCTTGATCAATTCCGAAATTCTTTTGCGCACTGAAGTTGTCAAATTTGCGTTTAAAAACATCGACGTTTTTAAACGCTTTAGCTTTGTGGACTGTATCATCGTCACTTCCTGAGTCGACCAAAACAACTTGATCGACAAAATTCAATTGCCTCAAAAATTGCTCGATGATTTGACCCTCATTTTTGGTAATGACAACAGCGCTGATTTTGATCGAATCCGACACAGATATTGGTTTTGTGGTAAAGATAATCAAATTCGTCAGGCTGTGATTTTTGATCGAATGAGGTCCGAGGGCCACTTAGAATAAAAATATCCCTAATTTTACCATTAATTCAAGAACTACATCCTTTGACCCTAAAGCATATTGTCGTCGCCGAGGAATTTAAAGCCCATCGTGAGGCCCTGATTCAAGCCGCGCTCAATTTTGATCAATTACATGCACCCTTGATCGGCACAGGAGATCGCAACGTGATCAAACGGATCGAAATCGACGGTATAGCCATGGCAGTGAAGTCGTTTAAACGTCCTAATTGGATTAATCGATTGGTTTATCGCTATTGGCGTAAATCTAAGGCACACCGTTCTTATTTATATGCCAACCGACTGACAGATTTAGAAATAGGTACTCCTAAACCCGTGGCGTTTATGGAATCATTTGGCTGTAGCGGTATTCAAAGAAGTTTTTACTTCAGTCTCAATATAACGGCTGATTATACGTTTCGCGATTTAATTCATACCCCGAACCTGCCTCATCGCGATTCGTTAATCGAAGCATTTACCCGATTTACCTTTGACTTACATCAAAAGGGTATTTTGTTTCAGGATCACTCACCTGGAAATACTTTGATCACCACAAATGGCAGTTCAGCTGATTTTTATTTGGTAGATCTAAATAGAATGACCTTTAAGACCCTGAGCGATATTGAACGTATTGAAAATTTCTCGCGGCTTACCCCGCTAAAAGAAATGGTCGACAAAATGAGTGTAACTTACGCACGCTTGATGCAATGGCCTGAAGCACAACTCAAACAAGACATGTGGCGCGTCACTCAAAATTTTCAGCAGCGCTTTCATCGCAAGCGTCGATTGAAAAAGAAACTCTTTTTCTGGCGTCGTAATTCATAACATTCAAAGGTCGATGAAACTCAAAGAATTCCCTATTTCGATTTGGCACGCCTTGCGATTAAAATATACGTCACCTGATGATTTGTTAGGAAACTCAGCTGAGATCCCAGTTTGTGTATCGATGACCACCATTCCTTCGCGCCTGAGCAAGTTGTCTTTGGTCTTGAGAAGTTTACTACAACAAACGGTGCGCCCCGAGCAGATTATTGTTTGGATGAACGACCAAATGCAGGATCAAATTCCGTCCGCTGTAACCGCTCTTTTGCAACATCCTGAGGTCGGTAAATTAATTAAATTGCAGTTTACTCCATTGACGTGTTCTCACAAAAAACTAATCCATACCTTGGACAATGTGCCAAATCGAGTGGTGGTCACCTGTGACGATGACTTTATGTACCACATGGATTGGCTCAGTACGTTATATCAGGAGCATCAGAAGTTTCCCAATCATGTAGTTGCTCAGCAAATCCGCTCGATCACGAGAGACGTAGATGGTGGATTGAAGCCATATAAAGAATGGCTATATCACATGGCAACGAATCAGGATCAAAGGACTTTTTTGGCCATAGGTGGCAAGGGCGTACTTTATCCAATAAACGCCTTACACTCAGATTACAACAATACAGAATTATTCATGCAATTGGCGCCTAAGGCAGATGATTTGTGGTTCAAAGCCATGGAGTTGCGCCAAAACACGCCAGTACGACTATGCGATTATATCGTGCCTGAGCCCATTCCTATTATCGGTACTCAAAGTTTTTCATTAAAAAAGGACAATGTGGATCGTGATTTAAACGTGACGCAGTGGCAGCGTCTTTCAGATTACTTTGAACTTGAGGTATAGATTTATTTAGAAGTCTCTATCAAAAAGCCCTGAAACTCAGGCCACACGGACTAAAATCCTTGTTTAGTAATGGCTGTGCTTTTGACAAAATGAATTAAGCGTCGCCGAAAATAGATCAAACTTGAAGGATTGATAATACCGTTGATAGTCCTGACGAATCTCTTTATTTGAGCGACCCTTAAATAGTTCAGGTCTATAATCTTTGAGATGAAGACCCATATGAGTGTACTGATCGGCATAATTGTTCCATGCTGATTTATTTATCCACGGTGAAAACAAGGTAAATGTCGGAATGTCTAGGGCTTTGGCCATATTCACGGCCCCTCCTTCATTGCCAACTAAATAATCCACTTGACTGAGCAAAGCCAAAAACTCCCTGAGGTTGCACCCATAAATTTCTTGGTGCAATTGACTGTGGTACCGCGTTGGCAGGATGGATAAAATATCTTGAACTTCATCCAGTTGACTCGGAATATAATTTAACAGTATATGTGTTTTGGGTTGTTGGGCGAGCGCCTCCAGGATTTGAGCCATGGTAGATTGAGGTAGTGATTTTTCTGCACTGCTGCCCAGAACACTGACCATAACTAAGTTGATGTCTTTGTTTAATTTATTCTTTTTTAGTAGGTCCTTGGCCCATTTAATTTCTTGATCACTCAGGTGAATTTTCGGCTTAAATTTAAGGGCCTTTTGTGCAATTTCTGATTCTTGATAAATTAAGCGAAGTCGGTCCTCCAGGGCATTACCGGCTAGCGTATAAACTCGGGCATTGGTGGTGGAAATTTGGGTGTACACCACTTTGCTGAACCATTTTTTATGTCCGTGCACCATCGGTGCTTGAGCCCCTAAAATCATGAATAGACTTTCTATTTTACCATAGGCATCTATAATTAAATCATAGTTTGCTCGCCGTATTTGACCAATGAATTTCCGCCATTGATTCCATGACATTTTTGGGGTTGAGAGAATAAATTGATCGATATCCGGATGTCCCGCAACCACAGGTTGTGTTCCTTCGTGGATCGCGTAGTGGATTTCGGCCTGACTGTGTATTGTTTTGAGATGACTACAGAGGACACTTGAGATCAAAACATCGCCAATCATTTTTTGTTGAATGACTAAAATCTTCTTAATTGATTTCGGATTCATCAGGAGCTATACTTATCATGGCTAAGGTACTTATTTTGACGTATCTTTGCCCTATGGAAGCGCCGCAGATATCCGTAGTGATTAGCACCTATAATGCTTTAGATTGGCTCAAAAAAGTTTTATGGGGATATTCACAGCAGACCTTTAAGCAATTTGAACTGGTCATTGCTGATGACGGCTCAACCGAGGATACCCGTGCCTATATTAAGTCATTTTCTGAAGGATCGGGCCTCTTAGTACACCATATTTGGCAAGAAGATGACGGCTTTCAAAAATCCCGTATTCTCAACAAAGCGTTGGCTGCTTGTCGGTCGGATTATGTGGTAATGAGTGATGGAGATTGTATTCCAAGAAAGGATTTTCTCGAAGTACATTTTCGGTATCGCGAACCCGGTTATTTTTTGTCAGGCGGTTATTTTATGCTGCCTATGGCGACTTCTCAGGCCATTGATCAGCAGGCTATAAGTAGTGGAAATTGTTTTGAAAAATCATGGTTACTCAGCAAAGGGATGACGTCGTCGTTCAAATTTTATAAGCTGACGGCGGGCGACGTCCTTGCACGTGTGCTCAATATAATGACACCGACCAATGCCAGTTGGAATGGTCATAATGCCTCTGGCTGGAAGGCTGATCTTCTTGCCGTCAATGGATTTGATGAACGCATGCAGTATGGGGGTCAGGATCGTGAACTTGGAGAACGCTTGATCAACAAAGGAATTAAAAGTAAGCAAATTCGTTACAGTGCTGTGTGTATCCATTTGGATCATCCCAGAGGGTACAAAAATCAAGAGTCTATCGATAAAAATAGAGCAATCCGCAGTAACACGCGCAAACAAAAACGAGTTTGGACCAATTATGGTCTTGTAAAATCACAAAAGCCGGCCTAGTCCAGCATTATACGGCGACATTATAGGTTCTCAAGGCCTCATTCAATGAGGTTTTTTTATCCGTGGAGGGTTTGCGCTGTCCAATAATCAGAGCACAAGGCACTTGATAATTCCCTGCGGGAAATTCCTTTGTATAACTTCCTGGAATGACCACACTACCGCTAGGGACTCGTCCGCGCATTTCTTTGGGCTTATCGCCCGTAACATCTATGACTTTAGTCGAGGCGGTCAGGACTACATTTGCGCCAAGAACCGCTTCACGCTCGATATGTACCCCTTCGACGACAATACAACGTGAACCGATAAAGGCATCGTCTTCCACGATGACCGGAGCGGCCTGTAATGGTTCCAAGACACCGCCAATACCCACGCCACCACTCAGATGCACGTTGGCACCAATTTGAGCACAACTACCCACGGTTGCCCAGGTATCGACCATTGTTCCAGAACCCACGTAAGCGCCAATATTTACATAAGACGGCATCATAATCACATTGGGCGCAAGATATGCACCATGACGGGCAATGGCGTGAGGAACGACCCGAACGTTTTGTGCGGCGTAGTCTTTTTTTAGTGGAATCTTGTCGTGATATTCAAAAATACCGACCTCGTGGGTATGCATCTGTTGTATCGGAAAATACAAGACAATTGCTTTTTTGACCCATTCATTGACTTGCCATCCACTATCGTTTGGTTCAGCGCAGCGTAAGCTTCCTTTGTCACATAATGCCACGACCTCTCTTATCGCATTTATGGTATCAGCGTCTTTCAACAGACTGCGATCGTCCCACACTCGTTCAATAATGGATTTTAGTTGTTGCATGATTTGCGGTTTTGAGCAAAGATACAGCCACAGTTTAATTCGCCCCAACTATTTGGGTTACTATTTGGGAATGCCTTATTTTTGCGGTCTATGGGCACTATTGCCGCTATTGATTTTGGAACTAAACGCACTGGGGTTGCCATCACAGACCCTATGAAAATTGTGGCTTCAGGTCTTGAGACTGTGAAAACAGAACGTTTATTGCCTTATTTGCAAGAGCTCTGTTTGCGTGAGTCCGTTGAGGTTTTGGTGGTGGGAGAACCAAAGCAAAGATTGGGAAACCACTCCGAAGTAGAACAGCATATATTGAAGTTTATCGACAAATTTCACACGTTGTGTCCTGAGGTAGAAATCCATAGATTTGACGAGCGTTTCACGAGTAAATTGGCCATGAGATCGCTCATCGACGCAGGCGTGAGCCGAAAGAAAAGACGAGATAAAGGACTCATAGACCAAATAAGTGCAACCATAATTTTACAAGATTATCTTAAAACACAATTATGATTTATCCAATAGTGGCTTATGGCGATCCAGTGTTACGCAAAAAAGCGCAAGATATCTCACCTGAGTATCCGGATCTCAAGAATTTGATTGATGATATGTTTGAGACCATGTATGGGGCATCAGGAATCGGATTGGCTGCACCTCAAATCGGTAAATCAATAAGAGTTTTTATCGTGGATGCGACCCCTTTTAAAGACGATGAAGAATTGTCTGAAGCCGATCGTAAGTTACTCAGTCAATTCAAAAAAGTGTTTATCAACCCTGAGATTATTGAGGAGCGTGGAGACGAGTGGGTCTTTAACGAGGGGTGTTTGAGTATTCCCGAAATTCGTGAGGATGTCTTTCGCAAAGATGAAATCACCATCAAATATCTCGATGCTGAGTTTAAACCTCATCAGGAGGTTTTTTCTGGCATTGCAGCCCGAATTATTCAACATGAATACGATCATATTCAGGGTGTTCTATTTACTGATTATCTTTCTGCTTTAAAAAAGCGAATGATAAAAGGAAAACTGGCCCAAATTTCAAAAGGCCTTATACGAGCCGAATATCGCATGAAATATCCATTGGCCAAAAAGAAGCGTTGAGGGATTTGGAATATTCCGTAAGGTCCATGATATTTGCCCGCTGTAATTAAAGATTCTGATGAGTTTAGACAAAGTAATATCTGTAGGGGGAAAGCCTGGGTTATTTAAGATTTTAACCCAAACACGTGCCGGTGTTTTAGCCGAGTCGTTAATCGATGGCAAAAAAATGAACATTAGTGCTCGTGAAAATGTGAGTTTATTATCTGAGATTGCGATTTATACACTGACTGAAGAATTGCCCTTAGGTAGTGTGTTTCAAAAGATTTTTGATCATATGTCTGGAGCGCCAGCATTGAGTCACAAGTCTTCAAAAGATGATCTTGAGGCTTTTTTCTTCGAAGTCCTTCCCGAGTACGACGAAGACCGAGTTTACGCCAGTGATATTAAGAAAGTAGTGCAGTGGTATAATTTGTTGATTGATCAAGGATTTACGAATTTTTCAGAAGATCAAACGTCAAAGGAAACAGAAGATCAAGCACAGAAGGAAACAGAGGACCAAATAGAGGAGGAGACCCACGAATAATTTTTCTAGTGTATAAAATACGAGAAAACCTCAGTGATGAAGCTGAGGTTTTTTAATTTTACCATATGAGTAATCGCCAAGAACAGCTATCTGCCTTAGATCGCCTCTTAACCATCATGGATGAGTTGCGAGAACAATGTCCCTGGGACCGTAAACAAACTTTTGAGTCCCTGAGACACTTGACCATTGAAGAAACTTATGAATTGGCCGATGCTATTTTAGACAAAGATCACAAAGCAATGGAAGGGGAGCTCGGGGATCTACTATTACACATCTTTTTCTACGCAAAAATTGGCAGTGAGTCTAGCCAATTTGATATTGGCAGTATTGCCAATAAGATCAGTGAAAAACTTATCAATCGCCATCCACATATCTATGGGGATGTAACAGTTGCCAATGAAGAAGAAGTTAAGCAAAACTGGGAAAAACTCAAGTTAAAGGAGGGTAAGGACAGTGTTTTGTCCGGAGTGCCAAATTCATTGCCAGCAATTACAAAGGCGAACAGGATTCAAGATAAGGTTGCCGGTGTGGGATTCGATTGGGAGGCCTCACATCAAGTTTTTGATAAAGTAAAAGAAGAATTAGCTGAATTATCTAATGAAATTGCCCATGGAGATAAACACACCATTGAGGCTGAATTTGGTGATGTCCTGTTTTCAATGATTAATTACGCACGATTCTTGGGTATAGATCCTGAATCGGCCTTAGAACGGACCAATAAAAAATTCATTAAACGCTTTATGTTTTTGGAGCAACAAGCTAAAGCGAATTCCAAGGAAATAAAAGATATGACGTTATCCGAAATGGAACATTATTGGCAGCAAGCCAAAAAATTATAATCGGCGTAATATCTGTTTCTTCTCTTGCCAGAGCTCAAGTGCGTCGCGATGCTTTGAAATATTATCATGGACTTCCTTGAGCAGTGGATTGTTTTCTCCAGCGTTCTGAAAAAAGCCCAAGTTATTCTCGAGTTGCATGATTTCGGTTTTTAAGTCTTTTATTTTTTGTTGAACGAGCTGTCCCTGTTGTTTGAGCAATTCCTCTTGATCTTGAGCCACATATCCTTCTATTTTAAGACTAAAACTGCTCAAGGCAGCTGCGAATTCTGTCTGACCTAACTCGATTAAACGGGTCGTAATGCCCTTGAAAAAATCCTCGTCTAACCCTTTGTGTTTAGCAGGAATTGTTCCTGCTGTCGTCCATTGGTTGACAAGGTCTCGTATTTCATCTATGTCTTTGAAGTGTGCTGATGGTTTATCGTTTAGCGTTTTGAGCAGCGCCGTTTTTTTGGTCAAGGCCATCTGCCTTGTTTCATTATCTACTTTTTGATCGTTTTGGAATAGTTTAAAATAGCTGTTGCAGGCCGTTTTGAATCGATTCCAAATTTTATCACTATCTCTGTGGGGGACCGGTCCGATGTTTCGCCAATCAGCTTGGATCTTTTTCATGATTGGTGTGCTCTCCTCAAAATTTTTGGCTGCTAAATGTTGCTCGGCAATCGCAATCAATTCTTTCTTGGCGCGTAAATTAGCCATGAGCTGCTTCTTTTGTTGCTTAAAAAAGGCATTTTTAGCTTGATTAAAGGCTTTGGTAGCCTCTTTAAAATCAGCCCATAAAGATTTATTTTCCTTTTTTGGAACGGGCCCTAGGTCAAAAAATTCATCACGTAATTTTTGAACGATTGTGATTGACTTTTGCCAAGTCTTGTGATTGGTATGGTTTTGCCCTGTAATTGCCAATATCTCGACCACGATTGCCTTTTTTCTCGTCAAATTCTCCTGTTGTCTTTCCTCACGATCTTTAAAGAACGCTTGACGTTTGTCGTGGATGATTTTGGTTACCTTACTAAAAGTCTGCCAAAGAGGCTCACGATGTTCTTTGGCCACAGGACCAATATCTTCTTTCCATATTTTGTGAAGTTTTTGAAGTTCCTTGAACGCTATATTTTGATCATCTAGGGTGGTTAATTTCTGTGCTTGTGCGATAATCCTTAGCTTTTGGTCGTAATTGTATTTAAAGTCCAAGTCTCTAAACTCGCGATTTAAATTCAGGTAGTCATAAAATTTTTCCACGTGGTGACGATAGGTTTGCCAGACCATTTCGTAATCATTTTGAGGAATGGGCCCTACGGTGTACCACTCGTTTTGAAGGGCCTTAAAACTCTTGAGGGTTTGGCTGATATTTTCTTCTTGACTCAGGAGTCCCTTAAAGGACTCGATAAGGGTCATTCTTTTTTCTAGATTTTTTTGACGGTCTTGGTTGCGTTCCTCGTAGTATTTTCTCCTTTTTTTACGAAAGTTTCGACTCAGGATATCCCACTTCTGATGTGCTTTACTGAGTTGCTGTTGCGCAACGTCATGAGATTGATTTTCTGGTTCATCTGTCGATTCGTTCGTTGACTCTGATATGTTCTGGTTATCACCCGTACTTAACTGATTTTCAGAATTCTCTGATAATTCTGGACTTCTTTTCTGTGCTTTAAAGAAGTGTTCTATCTGTTCGGAAAGCGCATTTACTTCAGGGCTAATTTCTGCAATGTTTCGTTCGGAATTTACAAGAAGTTCAAACTCGCCCAGTAAGGCGTCAATATCAGTTGATTGGATTTCTGTTTGGAGCGAATTTACATCGGACATCTTTTGCAATGTTTAGGATCAAAATGGGCCGTAAGATAAGAAGTCCTAAGGAAAAATTAGGTGTTGCGATATAAAAATAGCATCCTTTTAAAGAGTTTGATCATTGGGCTTTTTGCCAAAGATCCCATGCCGCTAAAGCCTGTAATTCCAACATTTCAAGTCCATTTTTGATGTGCGCCCCCGCCGCTTGTCCTCGCTTTAGAAACTCAGTTTTTTCGGGGTTGTAGATTAAATCATACAGATAATGACCCGAGTGAATGGCATGATATGGGAATTCTGGAGCCTCATTGATATTGGGAAATGTACCTGACGGAGTACAATTAATAATTAAGCTGTAGTGATCGACTATCTCAGGTGTCATGTCCTTATAGTTTTTCAAAACAAAGGCGCTGTGGGTATGTTTTTGATCATTTAAGTCTTTGATGCTGAGTTTTTGGCGTGTTAATTGTATCCCTTCAAAATCCTGCACTGTTAATGCGTGTTTTACGGCTTTTGCGGCTCCGCCGGTTCCCAGAATTATCGCTTTTTTAGGCATTTTTGGATTCCACCGATTAAGTGATTCAGTAAATCCGTATTGATCGGTATTATATCCCCTGAGCTGACCTTGACGCGAAATGACTACAGTATTTACGGCGCCGATAGTGTCAGCCACAGGATCAACACTATCTAGAAACGGAATTATCGTCTCTTTATAAGGTATGGTTACATTAAATCCATGAAGGTCATTTTGGTGATTAAACCAATCCATAAATCCATCAATACTCTCGAAGTCTAGATTGATATATCGCGCCTTTATGCGTTCACGCTCAAACTTTTTACTAAAAAATCCACGCGAAAACGAATACTCAATATTGCGTCCAAGAAGTCCGTACTCAGCCATTACCTTGGGCTTTTTTTTGGGTGTTTAACAATTCGAGACTCACTACCGTGGCAATGCCAAGGACTATAAACCCAAGCGCCAAATATGTTTGTGATGCTCCCAGATCGGGTAGATAACGATCGAAGTCTTTGACAATTGGCCGCCCGTTTGCATCGTTTAGGATTATCCCGAGCTTATCCACGGCAAATATTTTTGTTTTCCATGGCCAAACCACCCCGAGAGATCCTGTGATAAATCCTATAATTGTGGCATAAGTTCTTTTGCGATAGGACTTTAATAATGCGGCTAAAAGGTGTGAAAATGAAATTAAACCGACCAAAGATCCTGCTGAGAAGACCAAAAGTATTTTGATCATTGGCCACAATTCTGTGGCCAATGGCACGGTAAGTTCACCCTGAAGCATTAGTGACATAAAGTTAAATAAGGCGTTTACTGAATCGACAAGGAGCAAAACGTAATTGCCCAAGAGAATCAATATAAACGATCCAGATAAGCCAGGTAGGGTCATTCCAGAAACGCTTATGATGCCACATAAAAAGACGAACCACAATTGGTCATTCTCCCGAGCTGGTTCTAAAAAACTAATGCTCAAACCGATCAAACCACCCAAAAGTAAATAGAGGCCATGGCGAGACCGCCAGCTTCCGAAATCTTTGGCGATATAGTAAATCGAACCGATAATCATACCAAAAAATCCACTCCACACATAGAGTTCATAATGTATTAAAGCATAGTCGAGTAGCTGTGATATACTGAAATAACTGATAATCATTCCTAGTATGAGCAGACTTAAAAAGCTTCCGTTTATATTTTGGTAAAATGCACCAAAACCATCTTTACGTAAGAGGACCAGTGAATTTCTGTTGATCCGTTGAAGACTGTAAATGAACTCTTCGTAAAATCCTGCAACAAAAGCGATGACCCCACCGGAAACGCCAGGGACCTTGTTGGCAGCGCCCATGGCAATCCCTTTGATCACCAACCAAATTTTATCACTTAAATTGCGGTTGGGATTCATGTATTTTCTTTTTCACGACCCAGATACTCCAATCCAAAAAGGACAATGACTCCGAGGGTCATCATCACCAGAGCAGGAATTAGTTGACAAGGCACTCCAGGATTTATGGTGCTAAATTCAGCCGGTAAAATACTGATTTCTTTCAGCGCTTTGAAGGATTCAAAATCACCGGTGGCCCGTTGTAGTTCACTCAGGGTGCCAAAATCAAAACGATCCATATTTAGCTGCCGTCCCGTATTGCGCTCGAGCACTAATTGGGTGGCTTTCCAAGGCCATATTTTATTAAGACTTCCCAAAACAAATCCAGTGAGTACGGCCAGGGTAGTCTCTTGAAAACGATTAAATAACCAACGCAGCACTCGACTAAAACTCAATAAACCGACCACAGCACCTGCGATAAATAAACTTATTTTTTGAATGTCAAAATCATGTAAGGCATCACTCAGGCTTTTGTAAGCCCCCAGAATGACCAGAATAAATGAACCGGAAATCCCGGGGAGAATCATGGCACAAATAGCTAGAGCTCCAGAAACAAATAAAAACCAAGATTGATCCATACCACCAAAACTCGGTAATTGTGTTAGGTAAAGCGCTAGGACAGTACCACCAATGAAACTGATAATATGCCTTGGGGCCCAATGTTTAATTTGGCGTCCCATATAAAAAACACTGGCCACAATAAGACCAAAGAAAAAAGACCAAATTAAGATGGGGTGCTGTTCAATTAGATATTTAGCCAGGCGCATGAGACTGATGAAACTCACCAAAATCCCCAAGATTAGTGTGAGTAAAAACCGGCCATTGGCTTGCTGCCAGGCGGCGGCGAATCCTTTTGTTCTCAGGGTATTCAGTAGGCCTAAGTTGAGATTAGAAATGGTTTTTATGAGCTCAGGATAAATCCCTGAAATAAAGGCAATAGTCCCGCCGGAAACCCCAGGAACAGCATCGGCAGCACCCATGGCGATCCCTTTAAAAAATAGTGTAAACGTTTGCTTGGAGAGCCGCATTAATTAGAGGATTACCCTCAAAAATAACACAATTATACCGAAGGTTTTTGATGATTTTGGATTAATTCGCGCACGAGTTTGAGGCGGTATACCTCCGGAAATAAAATCTCCAGGATCATGACAAATTCTGAATCTAGATGTAAGGCATTGACCAGATGAAATTGAGCTTTGTTTGTTTCGTGGAGCATAAAACACAATCCTGCCATCCGAAATTCGATTTCAGGATGTTCCGGGTAAAACTCTATCGCTTGCAGCAGGTTATTACGGGCTGCCCCATATTCGCCCAATTCGATCAAAATGTCACAGCGAGACAGCCATGTATCGATTTCATAATTTCCGAGTTCTATGGTCCGTCTAAACCCGTGCTCAGCTTCCTCAAATTTTTGAAGCTTTTTGTTAATTTTCGCGTAGCGTTTCCAATACAGCACATTGTCGGCGTCAATGGCTACAGCCTTGTCGATATAATAAAGGGCTTTTAAATAGTCTTTTTTTCTGAGATAAAAATCTGTGATGGCAATCCAAGCTTTATCTAATAAGGCATCTTCAGTGACACATTTATTGTAGAATTGAAGTGCCAATTCATCATTGCCTAAATTTTCATAACACTTTCCGATACGCAAAAGCGCAAACGAAGTAGGGTCGTCGAGTCCAAGTGTCATCATATAGCATTCAATGGCCTCCTCAAAACGGTCTAGTTTCTCCAAAACTTTACCTTTTTCAAGGTACGCGCCAATAAAACGATCATCACTGATTATGGCAAAATCAAAAGCGGCCAGTGCCTTTTCGTAATACTTGAGTTTGTAATACTGTTTCCCCATTTGATGCCAGGCTACCTCACAGTAGGGTCGGCTATTCAAAAAGTCATTTAAATAAGTGATCGCCGGCTCGTATTGCTTTAAAAACTCAAAACAATACACCACATTATACAAGGCAGAATAATCTTCCGTATCCTGTTTGACACATTTTATGAAATAGGTTTTTGCATTTTCATAATCCTCTAAAAAGAGATACTCCATTCCCATAAGAGAGTATATATCCAGAGGTTCCTCAGTCATGTTTAAGGCCTGCTCGAGTAGATTTATCGCTTTTTTATGCTCATCACGTCGTGACAGTATATTGGCCTTTTGGATCAGGATTTCCTCATTAAATTGTTCGATTAAGAACAACTCATCGAGGAGTTTTTCTGCCTGATCGAGATCGTTCTCAAAAATAAACATCTCGACCTCTAATAACTTCAGATTTGTGGAGCTTGGGTGTTGTTCAAGCCCTAAGCGAGTGGCTTTTTTGGCCAATGCTATTTTGCCTTGTTCGAGGTAGTGATGAATGATCTCTTCAAACTCTTCGGAGTCAAAAAAGTAGACATCATTCGTCTGCAGCATAGATTCAAAACGCGTTAGAGAGAAGTTGTTATGCTCTTCAGGGCCTAGTTGCATATATGGCAATTAACGGTTTGTATCCTTAAATATAAGCGACCCTTGAGGAACTAAGTTCGGATATACCGCTTACTTTTTAACAAGCTTATCAACACGAGTGTGCTAAGCCTTTTGGTCCAGGCTGTCGAGAATCCGGCGAATAATTGAGCACCCTTGTCGAATTTCATCAGGCGTGATGGTCAGTGGCGGGGTAATTCGAACTGCTTTCATTTCATATAAAAGCCAAAATAAAATAAGTCCTTGTTTCGCACTTTGCAATACGAGCTCGTTGGCGTAATGAGGATGTTCCAAAATAATTGCCAGCATGAGCCCTTTGCCGCGGACCTCTTTAATTTTTGGGTGCCGAAGTTCGTGCCTAAATATTTGCTCCTTTTCAAGTACGGCCTCGAAAAATTTAGGGCCAGTAATGATTTTGAGTGTAGCCAGGGCAGCAGCAGCAATGACTGGGTTTCCTCCGAATGTGGTGATGTGTCCAAGCTTCGGTTTGGTCGCAAAAGTCTCCATAATCTCTTTGGGGGTAGTCAAGGCACCAATTGGCATGCCACCCCCCATTCCTTTACCCATAACCACTATGTCTGGAACAATTCCGAAATGTTCAAAACCAAAAAGACGACCCGTTCGACCGAATCCCGGTTGAATCTCGTCTAGGATAAGTAAGGCCCCAACCTGCTCACATTTAGATTTGAGTCTTTTAAAATAATCAGGATCTGGGACAATAAAGCCAGCGCCACCCTGGATGGTTTCCAGAATGACAGCAGCAGTTTGGGTGTCAATGTCATCTAGAGCTTGATAATCATTAAAAGCAATGGCTTTGGTTTCTGGAATCAAGGGACCGAATGGATCAGTTCGTTCGGGATAATCCATGACACTCATAGCGCCCATAGTATTTCCGTGGTACGCTTTTTTTCCGTAGAGAATTTTTGTTCTCTTGGTCCATACTCGAGCGAGTTTCATTGCTGCTTCGATGGCTTCAGTACCGCTATTGACAAGATAGGTTGTATTTAAGGGTTCAGGCATTAATTGGGCCAACTTGCTACAAAGGTTCACAGCTGGGGTTTGAATATATTCACCATAAACCATGACATGCATATATGAGGCGGCTTGTTCTTGAATCGCGCGGACAACCTCAGGATGGGCATGGCCGACACTGCAGGCGGACACTCCCGCAACAAAATCTAAATGTGCCCTGCCTTGTTCATCGTAGATGTAACTCCCACGGGCATGAGATACAACGAGTCCCAATGGATGGGGCGTTGTCTGTGCCTGGTATTGTAAAAAATCTTGTTTTTGATTCATACAAGCGAGTCCTATTGGTTCATGGTACGCGATTCGTGTTCGGGCAAAATTAATTCTTGTGGTAATTCAATACCGCGTATGGGAATCAAAGGAGGAAATGTTTTGTCTTTGAACAACTCCTCTTGAAAAAATAATCGATCAGCGCCGCGCCAATTAAACCCCGGGAGAATTCGTGCATTTTCTGGAAATTCTGATGTGGGATAAACTTTGCCTGGGACTTTATTGATAAAACGGATTCCTTTGATTTTTTGTTCGTTAATGTAGAGCTGCATCGACGAGGCCACGGTATTATTTATCCCCACTAATTTATTTTGATCATCTCGACTGTAATAAACGACTTGACTGTTTTTGATAATGTCTATGGTGTCCAGTTTGTTTTGGGTAAATCGTCCCACCAGCTGCGCTCCCTTTACTTGGTTGAATCCGTCTGGATCTTCTTGTATCATAAATGCGTTGTCAAAAACCAACAGAGAGTCCAGCTCATTATTTACTCGATCTTGAATTAGGTGAATGGTGTCTCCGGTAATTTGTTGATCTCCAGTCCAGAGTATTGGCCTGCCAATCATTTTGGTCAAGCCGCGATCCTGAAAAACGATTATTGAATCACACCGCCCACTGGTGCGATCGGCGAGTGATTTTCCAGGTTTAAACATACGTGCATCGTGAAATCCTCGAATTACCCGTTGTTCTGAAGGGCCTGTTACGCGCAGTGTGTCGGCGTGAATATAAATGGAATCTTGTTCTTGAACACTAATAGCCAAAGCTCGGTTTGTAATATAAACCGAATCTTGTGGTTTAAATACCTCGGCGTAATGACCCCGAACCACCATATTATTTGTAGAATCGATGAGTTTGATGTTGTTGGTTGCCGAAGCATACCCGGATGGTCGATCAAAGTAGATGCTGTCTCCATATAAAATGCGTTGATTGTAATCAACTCTCGAATTTTTCACAAAATGTCCGCGATTGCTGCGGGTATTGTAATAACCGCGTTGGCAGTAAATGGTACTGCTGGGACTTTCTATTTGAGATTCACCGTAGAGAAAAGCCAGCCCTGATTCTGAATAAAAGTCTAACCGTGGAGAGCGAACCGTGTATTCAGGATTTTCGATAACCACCGAGCCAGAAAATTCATACTTTTTTTGTTCTGTGTAGAGTGTGCCGATCCTACTGGTAAGGACACTACTGGTATCGCGTACAGTTCCACCACTGGTATAGTAGGCTTGTTGTTTTACGCGATCAAAATACAGTGTATCTGACTCCAAGCTAGAGGCGGGTTCTTTCAAAGTGACATTACCCGCAGCAAAAGCCAACGAAGATTCTCCGTTGTATTCACCGTAATTACTGCGCATCTCAATGGTGTCCCCCTGTTGTACGAGCACATCCCCAAATGCTTTAACGAAATTTTCTTTAAAATAAACCAAAGCTTGATTACACCACATATCCACGCCATCATGGATGATGTGCACTGGGCCATTTGCATCTCGAGAATAGATTACAGCCTCTGGAAACTCAGGGTTTTTCTCAAAATAACCAGAAGTGACTTGAACTTGACTGGACTTTTCCTGAGGCTCTGTTGGATTATCTGAACTATTTTCGGTTTGAGCATAAATTCCCTGACTAAGAAAAAATCCTAGAACCCAAAATAGCAATACGTAAGATTGATTCGACCGCATCTAAGGACGAAAATAGGGACTAATTTGCAGATTACCGCAAAATGGTCTGCTTTCGATCTGGACCAACAGAGACAATTTTAATAGGCACCCCTAATTCGGCCTCTAAAAATTCGATATAGGTGATGAATTCCTCAGGTAATTCATCGGCCTGAGTCATCTGCGTTAGATCCTCCTTCCAGCCTGATAGTTCAGTGTAAATAGGGGTGACCAGTTTAGGATCGATGTCATAAGGGAAATGAGAAATGGTTTTACCCTGATAGGCATAGGCGGTACAAACTTTAAGTTTTTTAAAGCCACTCAATACATCCCCCTTCATCATCATGAGTTGGGTCACGCCATTGATGGCTACAGCGTATTTAAGAGCTACTAAATCGAGCCACCCACATCGTCGGGGTCTGCCTGTTGTCGCACCGAATTCGTTGCCTACCTTGCCCATAGTGGCACCGACTTGGTCAAAAAGCTCGGTAGGAAAAGGGCCACTCCCCACGCGTGTGGTGTAAGCCTTAAAAATTCCAAAGACGTCCTTGATTTTGTTGGGTGCAACACCCAGTCCAGTACAGGCACCCGCTGCTGTTGTATTTGAAGAAGTCACGTATGGATAAGTTCCGAAATCAATATCCAGCAAAGACCCCTGAGCTCCTTCTGCAAGGATGCTTTTGCCTTGGTCCATGGCATCGAATAAAAAGGCTTCACTATCGATGAATTTCAAGGTTTTAAGCGTTTCAATCGCCTCAAAGAACGCCACCTCGAGCTCGCTTAGATTGTATTCAATGTCCGCTTTATACGAAGCGATCATGGCCTCATGTTTGTTGGCAAGGGCCCGATACTTTTCTTTCCAATTGGGCAATTCAATATCACCGACCCGAATTCCATTTCGACCCGTTTTATCCATGTAAGTGGGGCCGATACCTTTTAAGGTTGACCCAATTTTAGCTTTCCCTTTGGAGGCTTCGCTCGCCGCGTCGAGAAGTCTATGGGTGGGAAGAATCAAATGTGCTTTGCGTGAAATCAGGAGCTTATTCTGAATATCAATACCAAAAGGCACCAGATTATCGAGTTCTTTTTTAAAAATAACCGGATCAATGACGACCCCATTTCCGACCAAATTGGTGGCGGTAGGATGAAAAATACCACTGGGAATAGTGTGTAACACGTGTTTTATGCCGTCAAACTCAAGAGTATGTCCTGCGTTAGGCCCGCCTTGAAATCTTGCGATGATGTCATAATTCTCGGTGAGTACATCAACAATTTTACCTTTTCCTTCATCGCCCCATTGGAGGCCTAATAACAAATCTACTGCCATAAGCTATGATCAGTCGCCTTTTCGGCTCCCGTAAAAATAAAGTGAGTGTTTGGTTATGTCTACATCGAAAACTTCTTCGATGGTTTTTTTTATCGACTGAATTCTTGGATCACAAAATTCCATGACCTCACCGTTGTCTAATATGAGGTGGTCATGTTGCTTGTCAAAATAAGATTTTTCGTAATGGGCCTGATTCTGCCCAAAGAGATGTTTGCGCACCAATCCGCATTCCAATAACAGTTCAATGGTATTGTAGAGCGTGGCCCGGCTTACTCGATAATTTTTATTTTTCATTTTGACATACAACGATTCGATATCAAAATGATCTTTCTGATCGTATACCTCAGAGAGTATTGCATAGCGTTCAGGGGTCTTACGGTGCCCTTTTTCTTCCAAAAATGTCGTAAATACATTTTTGACAATAGCTTGGTTGTTGATGTCTGTCGGTGTATTCATCTCGAAACCTCAAATTTAGTCATTTATACCCTGCTGACTTTATCGATACCATTTATTTTTTTGATGTTTTTAACCAAGTTATTAAGTATCGACTTGTTTTTCACTTTGACAACAATAGTCCCTGTAAATGTGCCATCATTTGAGTCAAAATGGACACTTTTCATATCGATATGTAGGTTATTAGAAATTACTTTGGTCACGCTGTTGACCATGCCAAAAGTGTCGATTCCACTAATGTTTAAAGTCACTTGAAATTCGCTCTGAGTTGAATCAATCCATTTAGCCTTGAGAATGCGATAACTGTAGTTACTTTGCATTTGAATGGCATTGGGACAAGTGTTCTTATGGACTTTAATTCCGTCGTTTATGGTCAAAAACCCAAAAACATTTTCTCCGGCAATTGGGTTGCAACACGGTGACATCGTGTAATCGAGTTTTTCTTCATCATTTCCAAATACGAGTTGATCAAACTTAACCGTAAGTACTTGATTATTGACTTGATCATTGTTTTGCGGTCTGCGAATTCTATTTTTGAAAAAGTTGACCAAAGCATTGCTGCGCGAATTGACGTAGGCCTTAATCATTGTGTTGTCAATGATTCCGGAACCAATGCGATAATAGAGATCTAAACTAGTTTTCAGTTTAAAATATCGGACAAGCTCGTTGATTGTTTTTTCGTTGAATGCAATTTTTTGGGTTCGCAATTTTCGCTGAAGGACGATTTTACCTTCTTGGGCGATGAGTTTTTGTTCTTCTTTCAAAGAAGATTTAATTTTACTTACCGCTCGTCCAGTCACAGCATAATTCAGCCAATTGGCCGTAGGTTTGGTTTTTTCTGAAGTGATTATTTCTACCTGATCGCCACTACTGAGTTCGAAACTTAATGGCACCAACTTTCCGTTGACCCTGGCTCCTCTGGTCTTTAGTCCAATTTGGGTGTGCACATGAAATGCAAAATCAAGTGCGGTAGCTCCTTTGGCCAAAGAATACAAATCACCTTTTGGAGAGAATACAAAAATCTCCTTGGCGTAAAGGCTCAGTTTAAATTCTTCGACAAAATCAACCGCATTGATCTCTTGGTGCTCCAGGGTTTCCTGAAGTTTATTCAGCCATAAATCCAGACCGTCATCCTCGCTGAGTTCATTTTTGTATTTGTAGTGGGCGGCATATCCTTTCTCGGCGATTTCATCCATGCGCTGACTTCTGATTTGCACTTCAACCCAACGACCTTTAGGTCCCATGACTGTGATGTGCAGCGCCTCATACCCTGTAGATTTTGGTGAAGAGATCCAGTCGCGCAAACGCGTTGGATTTGGGCGAAAATTATCTGTGACTATTGAGTAAATCTTCCAAGCCAAGAATTTCTCGTCATCACGATCACTCGTGTAAATAATTCTAACAGCAAACTTATCATAAACCTCATCGAAAGAAACGCCTTGGCGCATCATTTTTCGACGAATTGAAAACACTGATTTTGTTCTTCCCCTAATTTCATAAGTGATGCCTTGTGAATCGAGGGTTTTTTGAATCACTTCACTAAAGGCGTTGATGTAGTCATCTTGGACCTCCTTACTTTCTTTGATCTTGGCGACAATACCTTGGTATACCTCCGGCTCGGTATATTTTAACCCTAAATCTTCAAGTTCTGATTTTATGTTGTACAGCCCGATGCGATGAGCCAAAGGTGCATAGATGTAAAGTGTTTCAGAGGCAATTTTCACTTGCTTATGTGGCGCCATACTATCCATGGTCTGCATGTTGTGTAGCCGATCTGCGATTTTGATGATAATCACCCGAATATCTTCGTTGAGGGTCAGCAACATTTTTCTGAAATTCTCAGCCTGCAAAGAAGCCTCTTTTTGATATTCAAGATTGGATATTTTGGTTAGACCGTTTACGATGCGTGCAATCGTTTCTCCAAAGATTTGTTCAATATCCGCAAGTGTGTATGGTGTATCTTCGACCACATCATGAAGAAGCGCTGCGGCAATTGATGTGGCATCTAATCCAATTTCTGAAGCGACAATTTTGGCTACAGCGATCGGGTGAAAAATATAGGCCTCACCGCTTTTACGCCGTTGCTCTTTATGTGCATCTACAGCGGTATCAAAGGCCGTACGGATCAGTTTTTTATCTTTTCGGGATAAGGTCTGATAACTGATCTTGAGCAGTTCTTTGTACTGCTTGGCGATTTCTTTATTTTCCTGCTCTAAAACTGCTGTGGACATAACATAAAATTACAACAAAGTTTGAGAGTGGCCAAGTCGCTATTTGTCTGCCCTGCGCTGCCGCAGGGCTTCGTAAATTAATATACCAGCAGATACCGAAACATTCATGCTGTCAATTAAGCCATTCATGGGAATTTTTATACGCGCTTTACTGGCCTCTCGCCAAGGCTCGGAAAGTCCATCAGCCTCGGTTCCGACTACTAGGGCAGAGGACTCAGTGTAATCGATCTCTGTGTAGGGAAGTGCCTCTTGAAGAATTGCGCTGTAAATTGATATCTGTTGCTCCTTTAGGTAATCGATGATCTCTAGGGTGGTTCCTGTGGCAATGGTTTTGGTAAATACCCCGCCTACGCTACTGCGTATGATATTGGGATTGTATAAATCCGTCACCGGGTTTGCCAAAATGAAGGCATCGACACCCGCCGCGTCTGCTGTGCGCAAAAGGGCCCCGATATTACCGGGTTTTTCTGGGGCCTCAGCCACTAAAATAAGTGGATTTTTAGTGTTTAACTGTAAATCTTCAAGTCGATGATGTTTACTTTTAAAGACCCCTATAAGACCCTCGGTGGAATTGCGATAGGCAATTTTTTTGTAAACCTTTGTACTTACCTCATAGGTTTTGACCTGTTGGTGCTCCAAAATTTTGTGACAATCTACGTTAGTTGACTCAGCCGAAGTACTAATTTCAGAACATTGAAAAAACAGGACCCCTTGATAATCGGCCTTTAACGCCAGATTTATTTCTCGTTGACCTTCTACCACAAAAACACCGTCCTTTTTTCTGGCTCGTGACCGCTCTTGCCATTGAACCACTTGTTTGATAATTGGGTTACTGGTGCTGGTTAACAATGTTGGTTCGTTCTCCATGATGTTTCTTCGATGGATTTATAATACGATATTTTGGTTATGTTCTATTGCTGAATTTTGTGCCCGTATTTTTTTGAATATCGCTGATAAAGTTCGGTTTGGTGGGTTTCAAGTGAAATAGATCGGCCATCGATAAATGCATGGGTTAACTGATTGGTGCTCATGTCCAAAGCATCACCACGGCTCACAAATAGCGTGGCACTTTTACCGATTTGTAAAGTACCATAACGCTCGCCAATACCCAAAATGTTTGCTGTATTTGAGGTGACTAATTGCAGTGCCTGTTCTGAGGTCAAACCAAACCCAGCGGCGTGCCCAGCATAAAATGGCAAGTTTCTTGTACTCATTCGCTCCATACTTCCTCGTGCGTTGAGTCCGACGGTTAGTCCGGCGTTTGACAATATCGCCGGTAGCCTGAATGGCTTGTCATAATCATCGTCTTGTTGTCGTGGCAAGGAGTGTACCCGATCCAAAAGGATAGGAATATTGTGACGTTTTAGAAACGGAATAATTTGATCCGCTTGATACCCTCCGATTAAAACAATTTCTGAAACTCCGTGTTGTTTAAGCTCGCTTACCGCATCCATAATTTCACGCACACCATCGGCGTAAACAAATACCTTTTTGCTGCCGTCCAGCGTTCCAATCAGTGCTTCTAAAGATTGATTCGGAACTTCAGGCTGTTCACTGATATAGGCTTTGGTTCTATCGAAATAATCCGTGATGGTTTGTATTTGGGTTTTATAGTTTTTATTGGGCTTCCAACCGCGGTCTTCGCCCATCCACCAACGACCTCTTCTGTAAGTATTGGGCCATCGCAGATGCACGCCATCATCGGTCTTAACCGCCGCGTCCTCCCAGTTCCAAGCATCGAATTGAACAATAGAGGAGGTGCCCGAAAAAACCCCACCTTGCGGAGTGATTTGCGCCATTAAAACACCATTGGGTCGCATACTTTCAACAACCTGGCTTTCGGCGTTATAGGCGATGAGGCTGCGAATATTCGGACCATACTCGCCTAATTCGTCATCGTCTCTACTTTGTCGTACCGCATCGATTTCGACCAGACCCAACGAAGATACTGGGGCAATGATGCCTGGATATATGTGTTGCCCGTCGAGGTCTATAGTGCGTCCCTTGGCGGTCATATTATTTTGTCCAATTGAGGTAATGATCCCGTCACTGAAGGTGAGGTATCCATTTTCTATTACAGAACCGTTCCCTATATGAAGGGTGGCTCCGGTTAAGGTTATCGTTTCTGTTTGTTTCGGTGCTGGAGTTTGTTGTGCCAATCCAATGACCATAACTAAAAGAACAAAAATTGTGGTAAGTGTGTATTTGATATTCATAACAATTAGTTTATGGTTTCACATTCGAATTTAATACGATCTCTTTTGTACGGAGCACGCCCTTTGTTGCCCGTCGACTTCTGATTCGATAGCATCATTTGAATGAGTTCATTTTTTTCTTTTTTTAGGGCTTGCCGCAGCGCTTGATCCTCTTGAAGGTCAAAATAAAAAGCGCCATCAATCATCGTTTTTTCGGCATGTGTATAAACCGAAAGTGGATCATCACTCCAGAGCACTAAATCTGCATCTTTCCCTTTTTTAATACTTCCGGTTCGGTGATCCAAATGGAGTAATTTAGCGGGGTTTATGGTAACCATGGCCCAGGCTTCCTCAGGGCTCATCCCTCCATATTTTACTGTTTTGGCGGCCTCTTGATTTAAACGACGCGCCATTTCATCGTCATCACTATTAATGGCTGTAGTCACACCTGTACGCGCCATAATTGCCGCATTGTAAGGAATGGCATCTTTCACCTCATATTTATACGCCCACCAATCACTAAAGGTCGATCCACCCACGCCGTGCTCGGCCATTTTGTCGGCAACCTTGTATCCTTCGAGAATATGAGTAAACGTATTGACCCTAAAATCGAAGGACTCTGCCACTTTCATAAGCATATTAATTTCACTTTGAACATAGCTATGACAGCTAATAAATCGCTCTCCCTCGAGAATTTCGCCTAAAATTTCTAACTCTTCATCAACGCGGTAAGGTAAGCCACTTTTTTTCTTGTCTAGATAGGTCTTGGCCCGATTAAAATAATTGATGTACAGTTGTTCTACGCCCATTCGGGTTTGTGGATAGCGACTGTAACTACTCCAATTACTTTGTTTGACATTTTCACCCAATGCGAATTTGATAAATTTTGGGGTGTCCTCATAGAGTAGATTCTCGGCATTATGACCCCACTTGAGTTTAATAATGGCTGATTGTCCACCGATAGGATTGGCTGAACCGTGAAGTATTTGTGCTGAGGTCACTCCACCGGCTAGGTTTCGATATATGCTAATATCTTTGGGATTAATCACGTCACTGATGCGTACTTCTGCTGACGAATTTTGTCCGCCCTCATTAATGGTCAGTGCGGCGATGTGTGTATGTTCATCGATGATACCTGCCGTGAGATGTTTTCCGGTAGCATCGATAACCCTGGCGCCCCTGGACGACAAACCTTGACCAATGGCTTGAATGGTTCCATTTTTGATCAGGACATCTGTATTGGCCAGTATTCCCTCATTTTCTCCAGTCCATACCGTGGCATTTTTGAATAGGACATGCTCCTTTGACGGTAGTTGAGTTCGACCAAATCCTGTATTAGGGTGGGTTATAGGCATGACCTTAGGTGAAGACATGTCGGTTTGATCGGCCGCGGCATCTAATCCTTTAACCTCTTCGGAATCTGGATTAATTCCCGGGGTAATCGCTGTCGGACTGGCTACAAATGAGCGCGCATGACCATCTTCTAGGTAGATTTGACCGCTGAGCTGCAAATTTTCTGGATCAATCTGAGCCATGGCTCTAATAACAACATTCCCAGTGTCCTCCTTCACTTGCCATTTGAGCCAAGCCCCGTCTTGTGATATTTTTCCGGTTTGAAGGCTATCGCCTTGGCCAAATTTTAAGGAGAGTGTTCCGTTTTTATTGGTCACCACAAAGCGAGCGTCTTTTCCAGCTATAGCAATTTCATATTCCTCACTGGTCTCTGAATTTTCAGATTTAATCTCGTAGGGCCGACCCAATATCCAATGTGAGCGCAGCTGATTATTATCCGTAAATAAGGCTTGATCACTGACTAAGAAATTGGCCAATTTACCAGACTCAATCGAACCGATCATCGATTCGAGGCCTAATTGCCTGGCCGGTATTGTGGTCAGTGCCCGAATGGCTTCCGTAGGATCAAGTCCGTAGGTGATGGCTTTGGATAAATTTTTTGAAAATGATTTTGGATGCTTAAGGTCATGCGTGGTGAGTGAAAACTCGATGTTTTCTTGAACAAATTTGCTCGGATTTAGCGGGGCTTGATTCCAGCGTCTCAAATCTTCTAATGAGAGTTGAGCGCTGTAATAAGGATCGGACACGTCATAGGCCTCTGGGAAGTTAATTGGAAGTATAAATTGGGCCTTAGTTTGGGCGAGCTCGTTTATGTATTCATAACCATCAGAGGCTCCTACGATAATGTAAGGTTGGTAAAATTGTGCCCCAATTTTGTGAGCTCTTAGGGCATTGGCGTTATCACCAGCTTCAAAAATCGCAGGTTTTTTAGAGTTGGCTAATAAGGCGTCTAAGGTCCGGTCGGTCAGCGTTCCGTGATCTCGATACCAATTTGCGTCGTGATACATTTGACGTAATAGAGCCATAGCGCCCATAAGAGAACCGGGATAAGATTGACGGCTTTGGCTGCTTTTTTTGAATGAGAAACATTGACTCGCATCGGTTTCGAGTAGACGCTTGGCATCACTTACGTCATCCGAGAGCGCAACAATCAGACCACTTCCACGAGCGATTCCATCCTGAAGTAGGCTATGGACCACACCAAAGCCTTGATCTCGCATACTTTTCGCCACTTTTTTATCGTACTCGAAGTGATTCACGGCATTTTGCTCCGCACGAATGTGGTCGTTCCAATAAAACCCCTCACGGGTGGGCTCATATTGAGGTGATCGACCACCATTTGATTTTGACTTGGGTGTTGACACACCAAAATTTGTGTAGGCATCGATAAATGAGGGATAAATGTGCTTCCCTGATAAATTTTTAACTAGGGCATATTCGGGGATGCTCAAATCGCTTCCCACGTCGACAATTTTACCCGAACGGATCAAAAGTGTACCCGAACTAATTTCACGATCAGCATCGATATGAATGACCGCGTTGGTCAATGCAATAAGCCCCTCATAATTTTCTTTGAGTTGATTGTTTCTTGGAAAATAGTCTTGTGCGGCAGCCGAACTAACAATGCTAAGCATCATTAAATGGTATAAGAACTTCTTCATGCAAATTTTTTTAAAAGTCAACTAAGATAATAAAGTAATGGGGTGAATTGGGTAGATTGCCCAATTTCTTTTAAAAGGGGTGGCGCTCGTGATATTGGACCAATAAGGCTACCATATAACTGTAGCTTCGTATTCCTTTGGTTTGATTATTGGCTTTCAAAAATTGATCCCAAAATATCTTAGATAATGATTCCAGAGGATTTTTATAGGATTCCCAAAATACGCGCATCTCTCGGTAACTCTCAAGTATTCCCCAATTGACACGTGGAATTATTTTTTCGTATGCTTCGCGGTCAGTTCGGGCTACTTCATTGAGACAGTAACGCAGGGCAAAGATAGAGCCCGAGTATTGAATATAAGTGTTGTCGTGATTGATTGTGGCCAATGTAGCGATGAAATTTGCCTCATTTTCGGCTGCAAATCCCATCTGATGGGCTTGTTCGTGGGCGCTAACCACTGGAAATTTATAGTTTTTGATACGTTCATTGACCTGGGCTTCACCGGTGATGGGATTGTAATAACCACTATATCCCATATAGGTCAGCCCCAAAGACCACAAAGAGGGCTTGATACTTGTGCCGTGATAATTGAATTGAGGATATATTTTACCCAAGGTTTCGTACCCCTGTCGGGAGTAATCAAAAATTTCTTCTTGGGTGTAAGGGAGGTCTATTTTGACACTGTCTTTGTAACCTAATGCTTTGTGCAGTGCATTACTCTTGTCAACAAGTCGTTCCGTCAAATCAATTAATTGTTCTGTCGTATAATCAGGAGATAACTCTAGAGATTTATAAAGTGGAGGACGAAGGTAATTTAGGCCCCAAATTAAATTGAACATTAAATAAATAAGCCCTGTCGCAGCGCAGAGATCCAGAAAAAAGCCTTTGGCATCGTAGATTAACCTCTTGGTGTTCCTTACAAACCAACGGATAACCATTAGCCCCATTAGGGCATAAGCAACATCTCCTATTGAAAAGGGTAGCCAACCGAATAAAAAGCGCTGTAATGTGCTCAATAATGGGTAAATACCAAGGCTGTAATACTGCTCAATAAGCGCTCCGTAGGGTCGAAGAAGTGGCAGTCCAAAGTATTGAATTGGCAATAGGAGCGATAAAAAAATCCGTCGGTTTCTGGCCATTGTCAAACATACAAATAAATCCGAATTTAATGTTTTACTTAAGGGATAGAAGGCCTAATTTTGTGTAAAACAATTTTATGAATCCAGATATAGCCTCATTAGAGCCCAAAGAAATTTGGTCAAATTTTTCGCGTTTAAATGCAGTCCCAAGAGCTTCTAAAAAAGAAGAAGCGGTCCGGCAATTCATCAAAAATTTTGGCCGTGATTTAAATCTCGATATTGAAGAAGACGAGGCAGGAAATATTTTGATCCGAAAACCGGCCTCACCGGGTATGAGTGAGCGAAAGACTGTCGTGATGCAAGCCCATCTAGATATGGTCCACCAAAAAAATGCCGATATAGACTTTGATTTTGAACAACAGGGAATTAATATGTATGTCGACGGGGATTGGGTCCGCGCTCGAGGAACTACTCTGGGCGCTGATAATGGTCTTGGCGTCTCGGCTATAATGGGTGTATTAGCCTCAAAGGAAATTCAGCATCCGGCGATCGAGGCCTTATTCACCATTGATGAGGAAACGGGTATGACGGGGGCTTTGGAGCTCAAAGAAAACTGGCTGACGGGTGATATTTTACTCAACCTAGATACCGAAGAGGACAACGAATTAGGGGTGGGATGTGCTGGTGGAATTGATGTCACCTTTAACACGAGTTACACGCCAGTTAATGCATTTGACGGTGTTGGCTATCTTATCATGGTAAAGGGATTACAAGGAGGTCACAGTGGAATGGATATTCACAAGGGTTTGGGCAATGCCAATAAAATAATGAATCGCGTACTGTGGGCCGTTAAAAATATAGTTCATTTATCCGAACTCACCGGTGGGAACCTGCGTAACGCTATTCCTCGGGAAAGCGTCGGTGTTGTCATGGTCGCTCCAGAGCACGAGATCGTATTTAAGGAGTCATTGACGCAATGTCGTGACGAAATTCTCAAAGAATACAAATCCTTAGAACCAGATTTATCTATTGAGTTTGTGTCGTGCGCGTCACCAAATGAATTAATGCCCAAAGCCGCGATGGAGGGTTTACTTTGCGGAATTCACGCGACTCTGAGCGGTGTTTACCGCATGAGTCCTGATATTAATGGTCTTGTTGAGACCTCTAATAATTTGGCACGGGTGAGGGTCAAAGAAGGATACACTGAGTGGGCCTGTTTAACCCGATCTTCGGTCGAAAGCTCTAAATGGGATTTAGTTCACCAATTAGAGGCAGTCGGACAACTGAGCGGCTGTACCGTCGAGTACTCCGGTGATTACCCAGGATGGGCTCCCAATATGAATAGTCCAATTCTCGAGTTAATGCGACAAATTTATATCGAATCTTACAATGAACAGCCTCATGTAGCAGCCTGCCACGCGGGTCTTGAATGTGGTATCATTGGCAAACACTATCCAGGTTTGGATATGATTTCCTTTGGCCCTAATATTCTCGGAGCACACTCTCCCGATGAGCGGGCAAGTATATCCTCCTCACAGAAGTTTTGGGATTTTTTATGTCAAACACTGGCAAAGATTCCCGCCAAGTAGTCATAAAAAAGGTCGCTAGTACTAGCGACCTTTTGGTATCAATGCGCAGAACCGGATTGTATTTGGTTCGCACTTTTAATGATGGCTCTATTCGACTGGCCCCACTAATTCGATTTCGAAAATGACATCGCTGTTGGGTGGAATGACATTCCCAGCACCTTGTGGACCCCACGCTAAATGAGAGGGAATAAATACCGTTAATTTATCGCCATAGCTCATTTCAAACATCGCCTCTTTAAAACCAGGAATCAGACCCGCATCTTTGCTATATGCCGCTGGTAATGGCGTGTATTGGTTATTTGCTGCGCGTTGCGCGTTGACGCTTTCAAATTGCTCTGCCACAGCCTGAATACTTGTATCTAGAAGATTACCATCGCTAAAGTATCCTGCGTAATCCAATAAGACTTTTGTCCCCTGTGCTGGTTTCATGCCTTTTCCCTTGTGATTCCAGTAGATCTCGATTCCTGAAGGATAGGCTTGAGCCTCAAGGGCTAAAGCATCAAGTTCGGCTTTTTTGGCCGCTGCAATCTCTGCAATGCGGGCTTGTTTTTCGGCCTTTTCTTGCTCGATTTTGGCCAATTCTGCTTCGAATGAAGGTGCTTCAACACCTTTATTGATGATATTTACCGCATTGATATATACTGGGTCAACAGGTTTGTCGCCTGGTTTATTTGTGGCGACAGAACCAATTGAGTCAACGACCTCTTGACCAATGACAATTTTGCCAAACACAGTGTGTTTTCCGTTGAGCCATGGTGTTTCTTTTAGCGTAATAAAAAATTGACTTCCATTGGTCGCTGGACCCGAGTTGGCCATGGATAAGATACCCTCATTGCTGTGGCTTAGACTATCTACAATTTCATCGGGAAAAGTATATCCTGGGTTCCCAGTACCGTCTCCTTTGGGGTCGCCACCTTGAATCATAAAATCTTTGATGACTCTGTGAAAAGTAAGGCCATTATAATAAGGTTTACCTTGGTAGGCGGAGTCTACTCTTGGATGTATTCCTTTGGAGAGTTCCACAAAATTAGCCACGGTTAACGGGGTCGCCTGGTGATAAAATTTGGCTACAAAAGTTCCTTTATTGGTCACAAATTCGGCGTAGAGTCCTGGCTCAAGTTCTGGATATTCAGAATTACAACTCGTGAATGTCAACAATACTATACTGGCGAAAAGAACTAATTGTTTCATGTTGATTAATAGGTTTAAATTAAGATTTGTTAGATAATTTATGAGTTTTCACAAACAGGGCATCCACCCTTTGATTCCAAACTCATGATTTCTTCGCGAATATACTATAACAATTAAACAAAACGTGATTGGCTTGCTACAGATTCGTTTGCATAAGTCGCGGACCGATTTAGTTCTCACGCAAAAGATCGACAACAACAGGTGTATTGGAGGGAATAACACCCGGAATTCCCCGATAACCATAGGCCATAATTGATGGAATTAATAAGCGAATAGATTCCATGTTTTTGGTCAACTTGATTCCCTCTCGTATCCCATTGATTAATTCTTGATGGCTTTGGTCTACCAGATACTCGATGTGCTCATTGGCTTCAATTGGGATAATTTCATTGAGCCCTAAATCGTAAACGCGGTATGAAAAAATTACTGTATCGCCCGATTTGGCTGTATTTTGATCCAGAGTATTGGTACGACTTATTGAATACCAAAACCCAGATTCTGACTGGCTGTAGGTACGCAGCGAGTCTCGCTGTTGTATGAAATTCAAAATCTCTGACTCCTCTTCAGCATAAAGCGCTTTGTTGCGCTCTGCTGAATCTTTCATGAAACGACCAGAACGTTTTTGAAGGGGTTTACGGGCTTCTGGTTGGGCGCAAGCCAAAACACTGCCTAAAATCAAAAAACTCAATATTAACCTATTCAATCTCATGCAGCTGTTCTTTATATTTTGGTAACTCGGTCAAGAAGTGATCAATGGCTTCAGACAAACGACCATTGTAGCGACCGCCAGCTGCGTTTGTATGACCTCCACCATCAAAGTGATTTCGAGCAAATTCGTTGACTGAAAAATCCCCAGTACTGCGAAAAGAAATTTTGATGAGTTGTTCGTTTTGATTCTCGATAAAAATAATCGCGAATTTAATCCCTTGCAGCTGAAGGGCATAATTTACAAATCCTTCGGTATCTCCTTTTTTAAAATTGCACTGATCGAGATCATTTTGACTCAAAAAAGTATACGCCGTCTGCCATGAGGGTTTGATCTCCATATTTGCCAGAGCACGGGCGAGGAGTTTAAGTCGCCCGGGGCTTTGATTGTCATATACCGCTTGATGGATTTGCGTGTGTTTGGCACCTGCCTCGATCAGTTTTGCGACAACCTCATGTGTTTTGGCTGTAGTTGCCGAAAACTTAAATGACCCAGTGTCTGTCATTATCCCCGTATATAGATTTGTCGCCATGGCCTTTGAGAGACCATTCCATCCAGTCCACGCCTCGATCAGATGAGCGATCATTTCACTGGTGCTACTCATTTTCGGGTCGCTCCACGTTAGGACTGCATAATCAGAAGGTTGTTGGTGATGATCGATCATTACCAGCGACTTATCCGATGATCGAAGTAGTGATTCAAGAGTCCCAACTCGAGATAAATCATTAAAATCTAAAGTGCATATAATGTCAGCATTATCCAAGCAAGTAGAGACTTCATGGCCTTGATATTCGAAATTTAAAATTTCACCGCTTCCTGGCATCCATTGTAAAAATTCAGGAAAATCATTGGGCATGACAACAGTGACCTGATGGCCTTGACTCAAAAGAAACCAATACAGTCCAAGCGAAGCGCCAAGAGCATCGCCATCGGGATTTTTATGACCGATAATAACGACCTTTTTGGGGGACTTAAATAGGGATTGAAATTGTGAAAGTAACTCGGCATTCATGTTTTGCGAAGATACAATTTCTCAACGGGATGTCATTTGATATTTGATAATTAAAACACTACTTTTGCCGCCAAATCAAACATTACTATGAAAACGAACCGCACATTTACAATGCTCAAGCCCGACAGTGTCGAAAAAGGATACATTGGGGCTATTTTAGAAAAAATTACAGGCGCTGGGTTTAAAATTGTCGCTATGAAATTAACCCGCATGACCCAAACTGACGCAGAAACGTTTTATGCCATCCATAAAGAGCGTCCGTTTTTTGGTGAATTGGTTCAGTACATGACCCGAGGTCCAATTGTTGCGGCAGTCCTCGAGAAAGACAACGCAGTAGAAGATTTCCGTGCGCTAATTGGTGCGACAAATCCTGCAGATGCAGCGGAAGGAACCATTCGTAAAATGTATGCGGCCTCTATGGGTGAAAATGCTGTACACGGCAGTGACAGCGACGAAAATGCAGAAATAGAAAGTCAATTTCATTTTGCAGGCAGAGAGATTTTCTAAAGTTCTAACAGATATATAGAGATAAAAAAATCGGCGCCACAGCGCCGATTTTTTTATTTAAAGATTATCGATTCAACCAGCGATTCTCCAAGTTCTTGATTCATCAAGTCAATTATTTTCTCTTTGCCGTAGTGCAATTCCTCCCGCAGCACTGAAGAACTCAGGTAAACATGAAGGGTAGGTGGCGCCCAACGCAGACTTTTGGTGTATTTGGTGATCGGGGGCCCCATTACCTGATGCCAAGTTGATTCAACGGTGACTTTAGTCAGGCCCTTTTCTATTTTGGAGCCGGTTAAAAATTCCTTTAGTACCGACGAAATGGACTGTGATTCTGTATTGCGTTTTGGCATGGGTATCGATCTAAAATGGCGATTACAATTTAAAAATTTTATAGCTCTGATGCACTGATTTGACAACATTTTCCGTACGCTCGCTATGGGTGTCGCTGATAAATATTTGTCCAAACGATTCTTGATCGACGAGTCCGACAATTTGAGCCACACGCGTTTCATCAAGTTTGTCAAAAATATCATCCAAAAGCAGTATCGGCGAGGTTTGACTCATTTCTTTTAAAAAGTCAAATTGGGCCAGCTTTAAGGCGATTAGAAACGATTTTTGTTGGCCCTGTGAACCAAATTTTTTTATTGGATATCCCCCAATCTCAAAAATTAAATCGTCTTTGTGAATACCGAAATTCGTGTATTGTGTTGCCCGGTCACGTGATAAATTTTGGCTCAACAGTTCTTGGAGTTCCTGATCATGCAATTGGCTCTTGTAGTGTATGTGCACGGTTTCTTTTCCTTGACTGATAAATTTGTAGCGTTCACTAAATATGGGCAGAAACGTATCGATAAAAGACTTCCGTTTTTCGTAAATCGCGTGACCTAATTCGCTGAGTTGCGCATTATAGACCTCGAGTGTATCGGAATCAAAGGTTTGGTTTAAGTGAAAATATTTTAAAAGCGCATTGCGTTGACTCAGTGTTTTTTGATAATTCAACAGTTGCCTTAAATACTGCGGGTCACCTTGGGCGATAACCCCATCGACAAACTTTCTACGGGTATCGCTTCCTTCAACGATTAAATCTCTATCACTCGGTGAAATGATTACTAGAGGAATAAACCCGATGTGATCACTTATTTTATCATAGGCCTTACCGTTGCGCTTAATCGTTTTCTTTTGTCCTTTTTTAACGCCCAGTACAACGTGTTCGTCCTGACCTTCTTTGTGATAAGCGCCATCAATAACTAAAAAATCTTCGCCGTGCTTAATGTTTTGTAACGCGATCGGATTAAAATAACTTTTGCCAAAAGACAATTGGTATATCGCATCCAAGACATTGGTCTTACCCACACCATTAGAACCGACAAAACAGTTGATTTTGGCATCAAATTCAAAAGAATGAGCCTCAAAGTTTTTGTAATTGACTAATGCGAGGGTAGATAAATACACAAAATTGGATTTGGACTGAGTTCTAAGTGTTTAGGCGATCCGCAAACAGGGACCCAAAACACCGCAAATTATTGATTTTTCGCTTTAAAATTATAATAAAAATCATATTTTTGCCCCTCTAATAAAGCAACTATGGCGACATACAAAAAACGTGGATACAAGCCCAAAACCAGTGTTGAGAAAGAAGTAGAACTCGAAACCGGAAGCACCACTGCTGAAGTGTTTGGTAGTTTGGACGAAGGTGCGTCACGAACCGAAGCCTGGGTCGAAAAAAATCAAAAGTCCATATTTACTGTTGTGGCAGTTATTGCAGTTAGTGTATTGGCTTACATCGGTTATCAAAAATTTGTATTTGAACCAAAACAAACGGAAGGAGCCAACGAGGTTTATCAAGCCAGTTCGTACTTCGAACAAGCACTTACGGCAGAGGAACAAAAAGATTCATTATATCGCATGGCTTTAAATGGAAATGCCGGACGATATGGATTGTTGGATATTGCCGATAAGTTTGACGGAACGCCCGCAGGCGACCTAGCGCGCTATCAAGCAGGAGTTGCTTATTTTAACCTCAGTCAATACGATAAGGCTATCGAATACCTCGACGGCTTCAGTAGCAGTGATGCCATGATGACTCCAGTGGCTAAAGGACTCATCGGTGATTCTTTCGCTCAGTTAGAGCAATACGATGAGGCATTAAACTACTACCAGCAGGCCGCTGAGTCGAGTAATAATGCGCTAACCACGCCTCGTTATTTGCTTAAGTCTGGAATAACGGCCCTACGTTTAAACCAAAACGCTACAGCCCTTGCCGCATTTACGCGGATACTCGATGAGTTTGATGACGCCACTGAGGCTGTTCAAGCTAAGGCGTATAAAGCCCAAGCTGAGGCGGCTCAATAACCCATGGCGACGTCTCAAAAAAATCTATCCAGTTACGACTCAGAAAAACTGCCTGACGCCACGGGACTTAAAATTGGTCTTGTAGTCTCTCAATGGAATCCTGAAATCACCAGTGGGCTTGCTCAAGGGGCCAACGATACTTTAATCGATTTAGGAGTTGCCAATGATGAAATCATCCAATGGGAAGTCCCAGGGAGTTTTGAGTTGATTTATGGTTGTCAAAAAATGATGAGCCATCACCAGGAGTTAGATGCCATAATTGCTATCGGCTCGGTGGTCGAAGGGGAGACAAAACATTTTGATTTTGTATGTTCTGGAGTGACACAAGGGATAAAAGACCTAAACTTACTGGGAATAATGCCAGTGGTCTTCTGTGTTTTAACAGACCATAATATGGATCAGGCCCGCCAGCGAAGCGGAGGAAATCATGGCAATAAGGGCGTAGAGGCTGCCGTAGCGGCCGTTCAAATGGCCGTACTCGGTACCGAAAAATAATCGAGTTACTCAATGTGCTCATGCTGATCTGGCGTTAATGAGCGAAGGACACCCGGCGGTCCAAAATCATACAGAATACGCAGGCTTTCGCTACTCATATTTAAAAAAATCCCGATTTAATAGACCCAATAACTCTGTTTAAATCCTTATTTTTGAACAGCACATCATGATTAAATTTACCTTAATAAAACGTCTTAAAACGAATAATCGTTTTAATTATACGCCACGATATTATCGGGGTAAACCACCTGTGGATTCTGCACAAAGCGGCACTAAAATTGATCATTATGTCGATACATTGAATCAGAATGACTATTCTGGTCAGTGGAATGCGGCACGCAACAAGTACCGCAATCGAGAAAATTCCTCTTGGAATGCGACGATATGGGTACTCATCGCTCTTTTTTCGCTTGTTTTTTTATGGATTATTGACTTTGATTTATCAATATTTTTGCATTGAGTCTCTCCAAAGACATAAAACTTTTACCGGAGCATGTAGCCAATCAAATTGCTGCTGGTGAGGTGGTGCAGCGACCGGCATCGGTAGTTAAAGAACTCCTAGAAAATGCCATTGATGCTGGTGCGACTCAGATTACCTTGGTACTCAAAGGAGCAGGAAAAACACTGATACAGGTAATCGACAATGGCTCTGGAATTACCCCTGAAAATGTCTCCCTGTGTTTTGCGCGTCATGCAACGTCCAAAATTTCCACAGCAGAAGATTTATTCGCTTTGAGCACCAAAGGGTTTAGGGGAGAGGCTATGGCTTCGATTGCAGCTATTGCGCATGTGGGTTTAAAGACAAGAACACAAAACGCAGAGCAAGGTATAGAATGTATCGTCGAGGGCAGTGAGGTTGTGTCTACAAGGCCTTGTGTGATGCAGCCTGGCACAACAGTCTCGGTCAAAAATCTCTTTTATAATATTCCTGCCAGACGTAATTTCTTGAAAGGCGATCATGTCGAACTCAAGCATTGTATCGAGGAATTTAATCGTATCGCCCTGGCGCATAATCAAATTGGTCTAAAAATGGTCCATCAGGATAATGACCTATCCCATTTTTTACCGTCAAACTCTCGTCAGCGCATTGCGGCGGTTCTTGGCGGTAAGTCCAATGAGCGATTGGTACCGGTGAATGAAAACACGGAGATTGTCCGTATATCTGGATTTGTGCTCAAACCTGAATTCGCCAAAAAATCAAGGGGAGATCAGTATTTTTTTGTCAATGACCGCTTTATCAAAAGCCCTTATTTAAACCACGCCTTAAATGCCGCCTTTGACGGGGTAATTCAAACTGGATTACATCCCGGATATGTATTGTTTCTCAAGGTGGACCCAGCGGCCATTGATATAAATATTCATCCGACTAAAACCGAAGTTAAGTTTGAAGAAGAGCAATCTATTTACGCCGTATTACGGGCCTGTGTCAAACACAGTTTGGGGCAGTTCAATATAATGCCGCTCCTCGATTTTGACCGGAATTCTAGTATGGACCCAAATTACGACACTCAGAATCAGACGCCAAAAATACCTCAGATTGAAGTTGATGCAGACTTCAATCCGTTTTCTGAAAAAAAATATCGTCCAAAGGAAGCCTCAGGAAACTGGTCCTCACTTTATGTTGGACTCAAGTCCGATGAACCACTGTATAGTTTGGAGGTTGAAAGTATAGAAGTCACAGAAACACTGTTTGATGACGAGACTCAAGAGACACACCAGCTGAGTGCACAAATTCAAAATAAATTTATCGTTACGACTCTAAAGCAAGGCCTTATTGTAGTCCATCAACATCTAGCCCACCAACGGATCATCTATGAACGCTTGTTGCGTATGGCGACCGTATCGGATCCTTCGTCTCAGCATAAGTTATTTCCATTGCAAATAGAGTTGAGTTCAGTCCAGTTTCACTGTGCTTCTGAATTGGACGAGGCGCTTAAGAGTATTGGTTTTGACTTTGAGCTGAAGGATAATGCTATGGCTCTAAAGGCAGTGCCCTCTGGTTTGCAAGAGGATGAGGCAAAAAATATTATGTTGGAACTATTAGATGACCAACTCAATAATCGCCCCCATGATGGATTTAGTTTAATGGATGTCTTGGCACGTTCTTTGGCCGTCAAAATGGCCATCAAAACGGGCCATAAATTATCGATTGCTGAACAGCGCAATCTTATTAACGAACTTTTTGCGTGTAAGGAACCGGACCGCGCTCCAGATCAGCGAAGAACATTTATTACTCTGGACATGAATGATTTAGAACAAAAATTCACGTGATGCGACAAATTTCAGAAACGATTAAGGTACTTGTCATCAGTAATGTCTTGTTTTTTCTTGGTACACTTGTGTCGGGTGATGCGATTTATCAGCTCTTTTCCCTGTATTACTTTGACAATCCTCAGTTTGCGATCTGGCAACCCTTGACGCATATGTTTATGCATGGTGGTTGGATGCATCTTTTGTTTAATATGTATGCCCTCTGGGCCTTTGGCGGGCCATTGGAAGCACAATGGGGCCGAAACAAATTTTTATTTTTCTATTTCTCAGCTGGTTTGGGAGCAGCACTGATTCACTCATTGGTAAACTGGTATCACGTATCTCAAGGTATTGAAACACTGATTTCTATGGGTTTAAGTCCTCAAGAGGTGACTGAGTTACTCAACAGTACGTTAACCCCGGGGTCGTATCGCGTTATTCCAGAAATGGGGTCAGATTTGGACCAGCAACTGTTCACCTCATTTAACACGCCCGCTGTAGGTGCATCCGGAGCTATTTATGGCATCCTAGTCGCTTTTGGTATGTTGTATCCACAGGTCGAATTGATGTTAATTTTCGTTCCATTTCCAATAAAAGCCAAGTATTTCATCCCTATTTTATTGGCATTAGATTTATTTTCTGGACTGACCGGATCTTCCTTATTTGGGCAAAATATTGCCAATTGGGCTCACTTAGGTGGTGCGTTATTCGGGTTTATAATGGCTTATTATTGGCGAAAAAATAGTTTTAACAATAAACGCTGGTATTAATTATGGTACCCAACGAAAACTTATTGGATAAATTTAAACGGCAAGATGTCGTGACCAAGATTATTGTGATTAATGGTCTAATATTTTTGGTATCAAGTATCGGTGGTGCCCTCATGGGCTGGTCACGTGGGGGTTTTTTCAGTTGGTTGGCCTTACCTGATGATTTAATTCGTTTTGCGGGACAACCATGGAGTATATTGACCTATAGTTTTTTACATTCTGGATTATTTCATGTTTTGTTCAATATGATTTGGTTGTCTTTCTTCGGTCGTTTTGTATTGAATATTTTTCCCGCACGTAGATTTGTGAATATTTATCTACTCGGCGGAATTATGGCGGGTTTGGTCTATTTGGTTTCTTATAATGTATTTCCTGCTTTTCTCTCTGGCCCGAGTGGACAATTAATTGGCGCCTCGGGGGCTGTCATGGCCATAATGGCTTTCGCTGCGACGTATAATCCATACGCCTCAGTACGTATATTTTTTTTCAACCTCAAATTATGGCAGTTGGCTGCCATTGTGGTATTATGGGATCTCGTTAGATTACCTGAGATGAATAATGCTGGAGGATTGATTGCTCATTTAGGTGGCGCAGCCTATGGCTATTATTATGCGCGAAAATTACAAGCGGGTCGTGATATTGGTGCTTGGTTTGAAGGGCTTGTAACTCGTCTAATATCGTTACGTCCTGGAACTCCTAAAAGAGAAACCACAAACACGCGTAAACGTTATAAGTCCCGTAAAAAACCCCAGTCAAATCAACCTTCTGATCAGGACAAAATCGATGCTATTTTAGATAAAATTGGTCAAAGCGGCTATGAGAGTCTGACCAAGGAGGAAAAGGACTTTCTTTTTAAGTCTGGAGGTAATTAGAAAAGCAATCACTGAGGATGATGCGTACACTTATTTTTTGGATCAATTTATTGGCCTTGATACTTTTGTTGCTGGCTTTTCTCGTTCCTTTGGTTACGCCACAGCAGCTACCAGTTTTATCGTTGTTGAGTCTTTTAACCTTACCATTAATTGGAATTAATGCAGTTTTTGCGATTTATTGGTTAATTCGTTGGAATATCCGTTTTTTCCTTTCCTCTGCGGTTATAATTTTAGCGCATATTTATTTTGGTCCATTTGTATTAGGACCCAAAGGCGATCCTGTAAACACAGATAAAACAGTAAAAGTATTATCCCACAATGTTCATTTATTTGATAAATATGGTGCCACAAGCCACGGTGGTATGGTTGAGGAGTACGCTCGTTTGATTGAAGAATATGCTCCAGATGTACTTTGCTTGCAAGAATATACCGAAGATCATGAAATTGATTTTACGGAATATCCTCATCAGTATGTCCATTATAATCCTCCCTTCAAACTGATGGGACAGGCTATTTTATCCCGATTTCCAATCCTCCAAAGCGGAAGTTTGAATTTTAGCCACACAGCGAATAATGTGATTTACGCCGATGTACTTATCCAGAAAGATACTGTGCGGGTGTATAATGTCCACCTGCAATCTCTCGGTATTAACCCTACTGAAAAGATTACGGATCAAGGTGGTGCTCAGCAGTTGAGCGATCGGATATCCACTACTTTTATAAGGCAGCAAAAGCAAGCTGAAGAATTATTACAACATGCTGCGCTCGATACTTCGAATAAAATAATTGCTGGAGACTTTAATAACACAGCGTTTTCGTACATCTACAAATGTTTAAGCGAACCCTATAATGATGTATTCCAATTCCAAGGGCATGGATTAGGAGCGACCTATCATTTTAATGGATTACCGCTGCGTATTGATTTTATTTTTACCCAACCAGAATTCGCGATCTTAGATTTTGAGACAATTCAGGGCTCACAATCGGATCATTTACCGGTAATTGTAAGCCTAAAGCTCTAGAGGCATTACTGTGATTATATCTCAGCTAACGGAAGATTTTTGAGATAGGGTACAGTTTGTGGGCCAAGATTAAATAAAGCATCTAAGAAGGAGCAATTAGGGATAAAGCCATGTTTGTCCTCAAATACTTGTGTGTATCTGGGGAAATTAATGGACTTATTGTGCTTTTTATCACTGTATCCTCGCCAGTCTACACCGTTAATTGGATTTTTGTATTGCTCTGTAAGGGTGTAGTTAAAATCCAGGCCAATCAGGGACATTAAACGATCAATAATTTTGAGGTTGTGTTGCTGCAAGTTTATTGAATCTGAAGTAAAAAATTCAGCAAGGTCATCCTCATAATATTCAAAAAAAGGAGCCGTGCGGTAGGCCGTTTGAATTGATTTCCAGTGGTTAGCGGCCCAACCAAAGGCATGTTCACTCTGTACCTCATTTGTTTTTTGTCGATGACCAGAGTCAAGGTGCTTTATGGGCACTATAAGCGGTAGCAGGCCTTGTGCATGGGTGATGTAGGTGCGATTGCGCAGGCTTTGTTTTTGGTAATTATCACAGTATTCAATGACAATATGTTCACTCTGTATCATCGCAGACATCTGCAATATATCCGGAAAATATGTGGCAATAAAAACGTCCAAGATTGATGCGATTTCTGGGCGTGATCTAAATTATTTTTTCTTTCGTTTGCGCCAAAAGCTCCAGCCATAATAGCCTGCTAGAGCAATCAAGAAATACGATAGATAAGATTTGGGTTCACCGTCGCCTCCAACTGTAGTGAACATTCGCTCCCAACGAATTTTGCTAAATCCTTTTTTGTTAGCATCGAGACTCAACCAGATGAAAACCGGTTTGCCAATTACGTGATTCTCTGGAACAAATCCCCAGCTTCGTGCGTCTTGAGAGTTATCTCGATTATCTCCCATAAGCCAGTAGTAATCCATTTTAAAGGTGTAATCCGTAATAAGTTTGTTATTGAGCAGGACTTCGTTGCCGCGCACTTCTATATTCTGTGTCACCCCGAGCTCACGTCCCTCATAGACTTCGATTATTCTACGATATAGCGGTAATGATTCTGGCGTAATAGGCACAGTGGCTCCTTTAGCGGGAATATAAATAGGGCCGAAGTAGTCCGTATTGTTGGGAAAATCGACGCTGTAAGGAAAAACAGAACGATCAAAATTACCCGAGCGTTTTTTTATTTTCGTTACCGAGACCACATCACTGAGTGCTTCTAATTGATTCGCTACGGTTTCACTCATGTGTGCCCTTTGTTTAATCAGCCCTGTGGATTTATCCATCCCCGCAAAACTGATATCCGAGATTTTAAACCGGTCGTAAATTACAGGATTAGGTTCGTTAAAGACGCGTCCGCCGCGTTCAACGCGAATTAGCGGTTTTTTAGAAATTACCTCATATACAAATTGAATTTTGGCGCGATCAGGCAGTTGGTTTTGTTCGCCGTTGATATAGACGTAGCCATCAATTACAGAAAGTGAGTCACCGGGAAGACCGACACATCGCTTGACGTAATTTGATTTTTTGTCAATCGGCTTTTGTACACTCCCGCGCATGAAGCCTGGTCGAATATCCACCAAGGTATCGACAGGCCAGTTAAAGACAACGACATCATTACGCTTGATGTTTTGAAATCCGGGAATTCTAAAATAGGGGAGTTGTGGATTTTTTAAATATGATTTTGTCCCAACCACTGGTATTGTATCGTGGACCATAGGCAGTGCGACACTGGTCATTGGTGTTCGCGCCCCATAGTGGAATTTACTCACAAACAAATAATCTCCCACCAGCAGTGTTTTTTCCAAAGAGGAGGAAGGTATGGTAAAGGGTTGCATGAAATAGGTGTGGACTAATGTGGCGGCGACCACCGCAAATAAAATACTGCTTACCCATTCACCTGTCGAACTCCTCGGCATGAGACTTCTATCCTTTATATGAACTAGATTTTGTGTGTAGTTAACGTAGTATATGTATAGGCCGAATGACAGGACTGCATATAAATTTTCCGATCGCTTATTGAAGCCGAAACTTCGCAGTGTTTCAACCCAAATCACTGGTAACATAATTAGATTGATGATCGGGATAAACATTAAAACGACCCACCACACCGGACGATTTATGATACGCATTAGTATAATGGCATTATAAAAAGGAATTAAGGCCAAAATAGGGGCATATCCAGCCGACTTGTACATTTTCCAAGTGCCTAAAAAATGAACCACATGGATGAGTCCTAAAAAAATGAACCATTGGATAAGAGTCATGATGCTGTGTTTTGATCGTGCTTGTTGTCTGACAAATGTAAGACTTCTTTCATTGAAAATATTCCTGTTTTACCGATGAGCCAATCGGCAGCAAGGAGTGCGCCAAAGGCGAAACCTTCTCGCGAGTGGGCTTGGTGTTCTAGAGAGATCTGATCAATTTTGCCTTGGTAGGTCACTTTGTGTATGCCCGGGGTCTCTGGCTCTCGAATCGCCTCGATAGGCAACTCATTTTGAATTTTGGCAGGTCCAAGCACCCATTGATCATAACGAGTAGAATCAATAAGAATCTCGGCTAAGCGAATGGCAGTTCCGCTCGGGGCATCTTTTTTTTGTAAATGATGACGTTCCTCGATAGAAATGTTATACTCGGGGTGACGGTTCATGATTTGCGCCATTTGTCTTTGGAGCTCATAAAACAATTGAACCCCCACACTAAAATTAGATGCATAAACCAGGGCTCCTTGGTGCTGCTCACAAAGAGCAACTGTCTCGTCCCAGTATTCTAGCCATGCTGTAGTGCCACAGACAACGGGAATTTTAGCCTCAAAACACAGGCGAAGATTATTTGGGGCCGCTGAAGGTGTTGAAAATTCTATAGCCACATCGGCATCATTCAAATGGCCTTCACTGGTTTTACTCGTGTTTTTAAAGACAATTTTGTGCCCTGCTGAAACAGCTAACGCTTCTATGGTCCGGCCCATCTTGCCATAGCCTAAAAGTGCAATGTTCATGGTAGTGAAATATTAAATGAAAGGCCATAAACACTTGGTCTTTGGTCCGTGTGAATCTGGAAATTTGGCCTTAACGTAAGATCGTCATTAAGATTATACCGTAATAAATGGGCATCGACATTGGCGTCTAGAATATTGAGTAAATAAATCCCGATGGCCATGGCCAGACTTACATCTCGATTGCGTCCCGCAGTCTTTTGAGCGTCGCGTAAACGCGCGTCAGAAACCCCCTGAAATTCATCGTCTTGATACCCAGCCAGACGACGTTTGTAGGCATCCCGAAAACGATTGTAATCTTTGGTATTGCGCTGATAAAAGTAAACACCCGTGGCAATGCCACCATAGACCAGTGGAATTTTCCAGTATTTTTTATTGTAGGCTTGACCCAAGCCAGGAAGTACAGCAGAGTAAAATGCGGCTGTTGCCGGGGCAAGGGGATTGTAGGGCGGTGTTTTAATAGAATCTTGAGCGGACTCGGCAATTAAGGTTGATTCTTCTTGAGATGGCTCAAAATCAACAGTGAGTGATGTATCGGACTGCTCATTATCTGAATTACTTTGGGCCCAAGTTATGGGACCAAAGACCAAAAACAATAATAGAATAAGCCCTGTTTTGTGGTTAATCTTCACCGAGTATTTTTTTGCGCAGCGCGTCGAGTTCTTGCGGATTCTTAAATTTTATTTGCAGTATTCCCCCTCCTTTTGAATTACCCTTAATAAAGACAGGACATGCCAGTTTCTGGGTCAACGAGGCGTCGCTTTTTTGAACAGCTTTAGTCGAACCTTTTTTGCTTTTGTTTTTAAGCGCTTTGACACGCTCCTCGGTCTGCCGTACTGAGAGTTTTTTGTCAACAATTTCTGTGTAAAGATTGAGTTGATCATTTTTGTCTGCGACATTGATCAGACTTCGACCATGACCCATAGTAATAAAACCATCGCGTATTCCCGATTGGACTAGGGGGTCGAGTTTAAGAAGACGCAAGTAATTCGTCACTGTGGTCCGATCTTTACCGAGCCGCGCTCCAAGATCGCTTATTGACAGTGAAACATCCTCCAAAAGCCGATTATAGGTCAAAGCGATTTCAATAGGATCGAGATCTTGGCGTTGAATATTTTCGACTAAGGCCATTTCAAGGAGCTCTTGGTCATTGGCTGATCGAATATAAGCTGGGATTTTTTTAAGTCCAACGTTTTTCGACGCTCGGTAACGTCGTTCACCACTCACTAATTCGTACTGACCTGAGTCTAATTCGCGAACGGTTATTGGCTGGATTAATCCAAGGCTTTTTATAGATTGCTCAAGTTCCGTCAGGGCAGATTCTGTAAATTTTGTTCTCGGCTGATAGGGGTTGACCTTGATTTGATCGAGATTCAACGAGACAAACTCCGCAGAGTTCTTATTGCTGTGATTGCGCTCTGTTCCCTCATCATTTAATAATGCTGAGAGCCCACGACCTAAGGCCTGTTTTTTAATTGCTTTTGCCATGTTTGGTTAACGGTTTTTTTCGATGAGTTCGTGTGCTAGGTTTAAATAATTATTTGCCCCGGTGCTGCCAGCGTCGTAACTGATGATGCTTTCCCCGTAACTCGGTGCCTCACCCAATCGAACATTTCGCTGAATAATGGTTTCAAATACCATTTTATCAAAATGCTTTTTGACCTCATCGACGACTTGATTTGACAATCTCAAACGCGAGTCGTACATGGTCAAAAGTAGCCCTTCAATATCAAGTTCACTATTGTGTAATTTTTGAACACTTTTGATGGTGTTCAATAATTTACCAAGACCTTCGAGTGCAAAGTATTCGCATTGAATAGGGACAATCACCGCATCGGCGGCCGTCAACGCATTCAGTGTCAACAAACCCAAAGATGGAGCACAATCAACCAAGATAAAATCGTAATCATCTTTGATCGAGGCGAGTGCATTGCGCAACATATACTCGCGTTGATCTTTGTCGACTAATTCAATTTCAATGGCGACCAAATCAATGTGTGCTGGAATAACCGAAAGATTAGGTGAGTGTACGGGTTTAATGCACGATTTTGCCGTTGCCGTGTGTTCCAATAGTTGATAGGTGCCCAACGTCCCTGGAGTCACCTCCACGCCAAGACCTGAAGTAGCATTGGCCTGGGGATCGGCATCAATTAAAAGCACCTTTTGTTCTAAAACACCCAGAGAGGCGGCGAGATTTATAGAGGTCGTTGTTTTTCCAACACCTCCTTTTTGATTGGCTATAGCGATTATTTTACCCATTATTGGCGCAGAAGGATTTAAGCTTAAAAATACAACTTATAAACCGCACTCGAAATTGTATTTGTTAACAACAAGTCAACAAACGGCAATATGTCTGCAATTCAGTTGCTCTAATTTTGGGGATAATGGATCAGCTTGTGGAATGAAGTTAGTTGCTTTTTTTAGCCCGGATCATGGCTTCTAACATATCCCAAAGTTCTTCTGGAATATCTTCGAGCAAGTTAAATTGACCGGCACCTTTGAGCCACTCTCCACCATCTATGGTAATCACCTCTCCATTGACATAGGCTGAAAAATCTGAGACTAAATAGGCGGCTAGATTTGCTAATTCTTGATGGGCGCCCACACGCTTGAGCGGAACTTTTTTGGACAGATCAAATTGTTCTTTAAGGTTTCCTGGTAATAAGCGATCCCAGGCCCCCTTAGTAGGAAACGGTCCGGGTGCGATAGCGTTAAAGCGCATTCCGTACTTGGCCCATTCTACCGCCAGAGAACGAGTCATTGCCAAAACACCGGCCTTGGCTGTAGCGCTGGGAACGACATAAGCTGAACCAGTCCAAGCATAGGTGGTCACGATATTCAGTACTACCTTTTGTGTCTGTTGTTCTGCGATCCAATACTTTCCGAAAGCCAGCGTACAATTTTTGGTGCCCTTTAACACAATATCGATAATGGTATCAAAAGCATTTGCCGATAATCGCTCGGTGGGAGAAATAAAATTACCTGCAGCGTTATTGACCAAAACATCGACACAACCGTAGGTGACGTGTGCTTTTTGGACTAACTCCTCGACTTGATCATAATGCCGCACATCGCAGGGTACAGCCAATACTGAGCCTCCGGTAAGTTGTTCAAGCTCCTTGGCCACTGTGTCTATTTTTTCCTTATTTCGGGAGCTAATCACGACATTGGCGCCCAATTCTAAAAAGTAAGTGGTCATGGCTTTCCCAAGGCCACTGCCTCCTCCAGTCACAACGATAGTTTTTCCTTTTAAAGCATCGGCCTGCAGCATTTTTTGGGTGTAGTCCATATCAATTAATTTAGTGGTTCGTATTGGGGCTAGGGCCCTTAAGTATTTCAATGAGCTCGAGTGCCGCCTGACTGAGATTAGTACCTGGTCCATAGATCGCGACAACACCAGATTCGTAGAGTGCCTTGTGGTCATCTTCCGGGATTACCCCACCTACGACGACCATAATGTCTCTGCGCCCTAAATCTCTCAAAGCATTGATCACGTTTGGGACAAGGCGCATATGGCCCGCGGCGAGTGAGGAAATTCCTAAGATATGTGCGTCGTTTTCTACGGCTTGTTTCGCTGTTTCCTCGGGGGTCTGAAATAATGGACCTACATCGACGTCAAACCCCAAGTCGGCATAGCCTGTGGCGACAACTTTGGCGCCTCGGTCATGACCGTCTTGCCCCATTTTGGCCACCATGATTCGAGGCTGCCGCCCCTCTTGAAGTGCGAAGTCTTGTACTGCTTGTCGTGCTTTGTCAAACCACTGGTCGTTACTCATTTCCTTTTTGTAAACGCCGCTAAATGTTTGAATTTCTGCTTTATAACGGCCAAAATGTTCAGCCAGTGCCTCAGAAATTTCGCCTAAAGTGGCTCTGTGCTTCGCAGCTGTTATGGCTAAAGCTAATAAATTTTGATCGTTGTTCTTGCCCCCAGCGGTTAAATCTTCTAAAGCACTCTTCACGGCCTGCTGGTTACGCTGTTGTTTAACGCGTTTGAGTTTTTCAATTTGTGCCTTTAACACTTCAGATTGATCGACCTTGTGTATGTGCAAGGGTTCCGCCACTTCGCGTTGATATTTATTGACCCCAACAATGATTTCAGTTCCAGAATCAATGCGTGCTTGTTTGCGTGCCGCGGCTTCTTCAATGCGTAATTTTGGAATCCCATTTTCTATAGCTTTGGTCATGCCCCCGAGGTTTTCGATTTCTTGAATTAAATCCCAGGCCTGTTCCATCATTGATTTGGTCTGCTGTTCAAGTTCAAAACTTCCGGCCCAAGGATCGACGCTTCGTGTTATTTGGGTTTCATGTTGCAAAAAGAGCTGCGTATTACGAGCAATACGTGCAGAAAAATCTGTGGGTAGGGCCAGTGCTTCGTCAAGGGCATTGGTGTGTAATGACTGAGTGCCCCCACATGTGGCCGCTAAGGCTTCAACCGCAGTACGCGTAATGTTATTAAAGGGATCTTGAGCCGTTAAGCTCCATCCACTGGTTTGGCAATGTGTGCGCAAGGCCATGGACTTTGGGTTCTTGGGTTTAAACGATTTGATAATTTTGGCCCAAAGCATTCGAGCGGCGCGCATTTTTGCAATTTCTTCAAAGTGATTCATCCCAATTCCCCAAAAAAAAGAGAGGCGAGGGGCAAACTCATCAATGTGAAGTCCTGCGGCAATTCCTTCTCTGACGTATTCAAGTCCATTGGCCAGCGTATAAGCCAATTCTAACTCAGCCGTAGCGCCGGCTTCTTGCATATGATACCCAGAAATTGAAATAGAATTGAACTTGGGCATATGCTCACTGGTATACCTGAAGATATCCCGAATAATGCGCATCGAAGGGCCAGGAGGGTATATGTAGGTGTTACGGACCATAAATTCTTTAAGGATATCATTTTGAATCGTCCCCGAGAGCTGCTGGGGGGCAACTCCTTGTTCTTGAGCAGCCACGATAAAAAAGGCCATCACTGGGATTACAGCTCCATTCATGGTCATGGAAACACTCATTTTGTCCAAGGGAATTTGATCAAAGAGAATCTTCATGTCCTCAACCGTGTCGATGGCTACACCGGCCATCCCGACATCTCCAGTCACTCTTAAGTGATCACTATCGTATCCTCTGTGGGTGGGTAAATCAAAGGCCACTGATAACCCTTTTTGACCTGCAGCTAAGTTTTTACGATAAAATGCATTACTGGCCTCTGCTGTAGAAAATCCTGCATATTGGCGCACTGTCCATGGTCGTTGAACGTACATTGTGGCGTATGGACCCCGTAAATAGGGTGGGGCACCCGCGCCAAATGCAGCAAGGTCCTCTACCTGTGAACTCAAGGGATGCTGATCCCAATCAGGCCCTTGATCTAAACTGATATGTTCAACGGACTTTCGTTGGCTCATTATTTCGCACTGCGATTGATTAATGGTTGATAAAAACCGTCCAAGGCCAAATACATCGATAAATTTGGATCGGCTAATATTTTTTGAAAATTAATTCTCATGGTTTCGGCGATGAGTTCTGGACTTAGAGATTTTGCCTGGCGCAAGTTTTGTAACGAATTTCTTAGATCATCATCCTTGATATTGTCGATAAGACAAACTAAGTAGGGGTGGTTGTAATTAAGTCGCTCCTGTCCATTTTTGATGATCCAGAAGTCTTTGACTTTTCTCAATTCTTGTAGTAATGCCCGGCTGTGCCCAGAGGCGATGTCATCAAATCGAGCGGTCCCTGAAAATCCAAAATAAACATACTGGCCAAAAGCCTCAAAATAATAACCCTTGGTCCCTTTAATATAATCTGTGTACTGATTGTAATATACCCCAATATCCTCCCTAAAGCTGTAGAGCAAATCATGCATTAGATCCTCTGACATGCCAGAACAACTAACGACCCTGGGCTGGTCTTGATAGCGATATCCTGGGCCTTGATTACAGGCCGCCATGACCAATGTCAAGAAGAGTAGACTTTTGTAAACAAGGAAATTAAATGGAGCTAAAGAGCTGAAAACACTAAGTCTTTTTTTCATCGTTTAATCTTTGTGATTCTATATTTTCGGTTAACCGCCGCGCCACAATGGGTGCGACTAAGGTCTTTTGTGGATTCATTTTTTGAAATGGATATAATTCAATTTGATCCACCATCTTTTGGTTGTGATGGGAGAACTCATTTATTCCGACCACAATCGTATCTTTTGAGGACAGCGCGTTGACAGATTTCTCGTGCTGCTCTTTAATTTTTCTCTGTAAAGTCCCTTTCTTCATGGCCTCTAACCAGCCACCGGAAGCTTCAATTTTTTTGAATATATCAAGCGCTTGTTCGGCGAGTTTTTCAGTCAATTGTTCAATATAATAGGCCCCATTAGTCATTTGAGCATTAGTGCTTGTCAATACCTCTGACTTGAGCATAAGAAGCTGATTTTCCGCTAGGCTTTGTGAGAATTCATGGCTTTTTTTAAAGTGATCATCGTAAGGGAGATTACACACGGCATTGGCCCCACCAAGGATACCAGCCATCAGGGCTGTGCTGTGACGCAAAAGGTTATTATTAAAATCATAAAGTGTCATAAATCTGCGGGCAGGAAGCACGGTTAGATGACATTTAATGTCCCTATTGTGAATTTCTCCGAGTAATTTATTTAATCGTCTCAGGGCGCGCAGAGTGGCGATGGTCATAAAATAATTCGGACTCAGTCCCACCGTGTAATTAAGTACAAGGCTTTTTGGTAATGCACCACAACGACTTATTTGTTCTAGAGTTTCATTGGCTTGAGCCATGCTGTAGGCCAATTGTTGCACATTATTGGCTCCTGATTCAGCGTAAATTAAGGTATGAACGCCCAAGATTGACTCGTTATTTGACTGTTGCGCCAATAGATCATACAGCGGTCGAAAAACATTTTCAGGATGTGCGGGCCAATTACCTGTGTGGGCCAAAGAATGAAGAGGGTCTTGATTTAAATGAATTTTTACATCGGCCAAGCGCGCGCTCGTCATCACTTCATTGAGCCAACTTCGATTTAAAAAACGACATCTGAGAATGACCTGTGTATTTTGGTGGGCCAATAGTTTAAAAAGCTCTTCGGTCTCAAAAGGGGCCTCAGCGCTCAGCAAAAAACTCCGAATGCCCAGGGCGAGTTTTTGTTTAATGAGTTGATAAACGACTCGTTGATTCCCCATAAAAATTTGAGTGGTATGGGCCCAAGTTTTTGGAATATCCGGAATCGGATTCACCCGGGTCTTGTTTTTGGTATAAAAAGGCTGAACGGCAATACCCTCTGGACTTTCCCAAATGAGCTCAGTGTTGTAATCCTTTCCATGGAGATCCATTTGGATTTTTTGCTTCCAAATTTTGTCCTCGAAAGCAGTAAATTCAGAAAAATCTAAAGCGCTCATTTGACTGATTTTTGCTTGGTACTGTCTGCCTTTTCGACAAGAAAGATCGTTTCGTTTTCTTTTTTGAGGTAATACTGCCCACGCGCAAAGCGTTCCATCTCAAAAGTATCTTGCATTTTAGTTACAAAATCCTTGTCTTTTTTAATGTCTTGCTCAAATTGATTTTTTCGCTCTTCTAAAACATCGATTTCTTGGTCCAATTCCCGATGAATCAGCCATGAATTAGTATCAAAAAACACCATCCAGATTACAAAAGCAATACTGAGGAGCACATAGCGATTACTCATGAGGGAAAAAACAGTATTTGCAGGATTTTTCTTAGCCATCAACAGAATTAATTAAGGACTTAATATAACTATTTAGTAATGAAACCGCTTTTGGATTTTCTTTGTGGGTTTGGACAATTATATCTGCATGCTCCTTGGTTGGTTCAATGAACTGATCATGCATCGGTTTGAGAGTGTTTTGATAGCGCGTAATAACTTCTTGCTGGCTGCGACCACGCTCAGCGATATCCCGTTGCATGCGCCGATCAAGTCTCAGCTCAGCCGGGGCATCTACAAAAACCTTCAGGTCCATCAGCGTTCTCAATGCCGCGTTATGAAAAACCAAAATACCCTCAATAATCAAGATTGATTTAGGGCACATTTGTCGTGTCATTTGGGTGCGATTATGATTGCTGTAATCGTAGATTGGCTGCTCAATAGTTGTGCCATTTTTAAGCGCTATAATTTGAGAGACCATCAAGTCAAAGTCAAGGGCATCGGGATGATCGTAATTCAACAAACAGCGCTGTTCAAAACTCAGATGACTATTATCTTTGTAGTAGGCATCTTGTGCGATTAGCCCAACTTGCTCAGCATTAAGATCGCTCACTACCTTATTGACCAAGGTCGTTTTTCCGCTGGCTGTCCCTCCCGCAACACCGATGATCGTCATGTTTTTTTGTTTTGACAAAGATAGTAATTTATCATCCGAGATGCTCTTTTTCTGAGCGCTCAAAATTTGTGTTATCGCGGCCTGAGTCGAACTAAGCCCTCTCCCTCAACACCCACGTAGATCAGATTATCAGGCCCCATTTTAACATTGCGGACTCGTCCGATGTTCTCAGCAATTTTTTGACGTGCAACAACCTTTGTCCCTTCTAGTTTTAGCATTTCGATATAGGCAAACTTTAAAGATCCGACCAGTAGTTGATTTTGCCAATTCGGGTAACGGTCTCCAGTGACAAATGCCATGCCGCAAGGGGCAATTGAAGGGACCCAATAATATTGGGGTTGCTGCATATCTGGATCTTCAGTTTGCTCAGTAATTGTCGTCCCGTTGTAATTAATGCCATAAGTAATCACGGGCCAGCCATAATTCAGGCCAGGTTCGATGATGTTTAGTTCATCTCCTCCTCGAGGTCCATGTTCGTGAGCCCAAAGAACACCGGTCTGAGGATGTATGGTTAAACCCTGAGGATTCCGGTGTCCGTATGAATAAATGGCTTTCTTTGCCTTGGAGGTCTGGTAAAACGGGTTGTCCTCGGGAATACTCCCATCGTCGTTTAACCGATAAATTTTACCTCCATCAATCGAGATGTCCTGAGGATATTGATCACGGTGAAATCGATCTCCTACGCTAAAAAACACATGCCCGGTTTGATCAAAGGCAATACGCGAACCAAAATGCTGTCCCTCGGGTACATTTGGCGTAGCCTTATATAAGACCTGTACCGAGTCAAGGTGCTTTTCACGAAGTTGTCCACGAACCAATGTTGTGTTGCCGCCCGCTCCTTCACCCAGGGTTGTGGCCATAGTGAAATAAACCCAACGATTCTTCTCAAAATTGGGGTGAACAGCTACGTCCAATAGACCACCCTGTCCCCAATTAAAGACCTCCGGTAATCCAGATATTTTTGTGATCGTTTGCCCCTTAAGGTGAAAGACATCTCCGCTTTTTTCGGTGATTAACATACTGCCATCAGGAAGCCAATCCATACCCCATGGGTTTTGTACGCCATCAAAAACCATTTCTATGGTATAGGGTCTTTCATTAGGTATTTCAAGAGTTAATTCACCTTGCGCGTTTGGGTGTTTACAGCCGATGATCAGAAGGCTCAAAATTGGTATTATACGGTTCATTGTCCTTGTGGCATTGTTTTGGTAAAAGTTAGTAAAATAGTTTGAAAAAAAGATAAAAGAAATATCTTTGCCACCCACATTATCGGGATGTGGCGCAGTCTGGTAGCGTACACGCCTGGGGGGCGTGGGGTCGCAGGTTCAAATCCTGTCATCCCGACAAAAGCTGAGTAATTTTGCTCGGCTTTTTTTGTACCCAGTCTATCGATACATCAAGCCATCAAAAGCGTCGCCGAGCAGGTCAAGTTCCTGAATATACTGAAATCTTGAGGGCTGGTCAGCCACGGGAACAGGTTGCCCTAAAATATCTGAAAGGGCTCGGGCGAGGAGGGGTTCATTTTCAGTGCCCAAAACGCCTAAATTGGTGTAATCTTCGGCCAGTTCAATATCGGGGGAGAGCCCGTTGGCATAATCGGTTACCCCAGAGGCATTCAGGGTTTTGAACACCAAAGGAAGCATAACATAGCGGTGACCTGTATTGGCTTGATTGCGACTGAATGATGGAGCAGGAGCATCGTAGAGTAAAAACGAAGCTTGATATTTACCGCGGGTCGGCAATCCGATTTGAATCACTTCAATGTAAGGCTCTAGGCCATTAATTACGAGCTCGCTTGCTGAGGCCGTGCGGCCAGTGGTTAAGACATAGACCCGCGAGAGTCCAAGACTGTTCAATCCAGCTCCATTACCCAGCGTGTTTACAAAATAACCCGGTTCGGCATATTGCGCTTGACGATCAGCATTCCACTGTTCGGTAAAAAAAATTTCTCCCTGAAATTGTCCTGTAATCATGCTGGCCAGTGATGAGGCTGTCCGCACAGATCCTCCACCGTTATAGCGCAAATCCAAGACGAGATCAGTTACCCCTTGGGCTGCAAAACTGGCGAATGTCGCATTGAGGTCATTGTCAAATTCGTCGGTGAATCCATTGTACATTAAATACCCAATGGTGTGGCCATTTTCGGAAAACACTGCTGTTTTATGGACTGGATTTTCTGATAACTGAGTTTTGGTTAGTGTTGCTGTTTCTGGACGTTCTGCAATCTGAGTTCCATCAAATGTTGCCCAACCCAAGGTGTAGGTGTCAGGAGCCAAAAGGCTTGCGTAATTTGACGTGCTTAGTTGAGTCCCGTCGACGCGATTAAAAATCATACCGCGCTCTATATTTTGACTCGCTGCGTCACTCCCGGGAATCACGTATCGGACATAGCCAAAAACTCGCGTATTATCCTGGGGATAATACACCAGTCCGTATTCCATACCATTACTCAAAGATATGCCAGCCAATGAATTTTCGAGGGTGATATAATCGTCGACCAAAAGGCTAAAGGAATCATTTGAATCTCTCAAGGCCTCAAAGCAGTCTTCCGGGGTCTCGAAAGAGGACAGAAAAGTATTTTTATCCGCTTGAGAATTAAATGCATTGTCCTGCAATTGTGGGACTGAGCCCTTATTGAGATAAAAATAATTCAGGCCGCGCCAAATAAAATCATTGATTTCTGTAAGGCTTGCTTCTCGATTAGTGTCATCTAAATCTTCAAAGCATGATATATTGATCGCACAGAGTGCAACCAAAACCAATAGGCGTTTTACGTGAGGCGATACCACACTACTGTTTTGGTTATTGCTCGCGGATCTCATGGACTAAATACCGGTATAGTTTTGAGGACTGATCTCTTTTAGTTCTCTCTTTAAGGGGTCTGAAATATCTAGCCCATCGATGAAAGTGTGTATTGCTTGTTGATCGATTCTTTGGTTTGTTCGCGTAAGTCCTTTTAAGGCTTCGTATGGATTAGCAAAACCTTCGCGACGCAGAATTGTCTGAATCGCTTCGGCAACTACCGCCCAATTATTGTCTAAGTCGGCATTGATTTTTTCTGCATTCAAGAGTAATTTGCCCAAACCTTTTTGAGTAGACTGAAACGCAATCAAAATATGGCCAAATGGCATGCCTATATTTCGTAAAACCGTGCTATCGGTGAGGTCTCTTTGAAGTCGACTTACCGGGAGTTTAGCCGCTAAATGACTCAAAAGGGCATTGGCAATTCCTAGATTCCCTTCACTATTTTCAAAATCAATAGGATTCACTTTATGCGGCATCGCTGAGGACCCTACCTCGCCGGCTTTAATTTTTTGTTTGAAATAATCCATCGAAATATAGGTCCACAAATCGCGATTCAGATCTAAAATAATGCTATTCACACGCTCCATGAAATGGAACAATGCCGCCATATGGTCATAGTGCTCGATTTGAGTGGTCGGGAAGGAGTGGTGCAGCCCCAAGCGCTTTTCTACAAAATTCTGACCAAATTCTTGCCAATTAATCTGAGGATAAGCGACGTGATGAGCATTAAAGTTACCGGTGGCTCCGCCAAATTTTGCCGCGTGTTTAATATTTTTCAACCCGTCCATCTGTTCCTCGAGTCGTGCAACAAACACCTGAATCTCTTTTCCCAGACGTGTGGGTGAGGCGGGTTGCCCATGTGTCCTTGCTAGCATTGGAACCTCAGACCACTCTTGAGCATAGGACTCGAGTTGCCTTTTGAGTAGTTTTAGTTGAGGGAGATAAACTTCCTTGACCGCTTCCATGATACTCAAAGGAATAGCCGTATTATTTATATCCTGAGAGGTCAAACCAAAATGTATGAACTCCTTGAAGGACGCCAAACCTAAATCGTCAAAACGTTCTTTTATAAAATATTCCACGGCTTTGACGTCGTGGTTGGTCACACGCTCTATGTTTTTGACTGTTACAGCATCCTCAGCACTAAAATCCTTGTAAATACTTCTCAAGGCTGTGTCTAGACTCGAGTCATAGTCCTTGAGTTGAGGTAGGCCTATGGCCGCAAGTTCGAGGAAATACTCAATTTCAACGCGTAAGCGGTATTGAATCAGCGCTGATTCTGAGAAATAAGGAATAAGGCTTTTTGTTTTTGCTGCATAGCGTCCGTCAATCGGCGATATGGCTTGTAGGCTAGAGTGTGACATCGTTTTGCGATTCAAAAAGCAAAGATAATCATCAAGGGTGAGTTGACCCACAACCAGGCCTACTTTTTATCACATCTACACGATGCGCCTTAACGATTAAGTTCCTGAATAATGTGTTTGGCTCGAGCTCTGTACCCTGGACTTTGATTGGGCATATTTTTGATTAAGATGTCCACAAGAGGCTCTTTAACCCACTTACTTCGGGCACTCAGATAATGTAAACAACTCATGGCATGAGCCATTACAGCAACCGCCGCCCAAGGCTGTTGAATAAGCTTGTCAAAACAGTGCTGGGTCAAGGTATCGATCAGTTCATCATCCATTGCGTTTTGGGCCTTCGGTGAGCATAACCAAAGTTTCATAATATGAAGCAGAGACCGTTGAATTGAATCTGATTTAAATTGACTGATCTGCTGGGCGATTTGTGGCATATATGGTTTTAAAACCTTTAAATTTTTTACAGCGACCAATTCGAGAACATAAGCCGATTTAACAGCTCGCTCGTTAAGATCGGAATTAAGTGAATTGATGAGCTGTTGCAGCTCCTCGGAATTATCGAGCATCCAAAGCGCGGCATTTTCTCGGTTTTCCCGAGTTGCTTTATCAAAGTTTATGTACTCCCAAATGTCCATAACTAGGACTACAAATTAATCATTTGTCATGGGTTTAATGGTGTGGCGCTGTTTATTTTGTCTCATTTCACTTTGACGCATTTCGTTATCTTGCATTTAAATTAAAACACGCATGTCGCCGGATCTATTGGCTCATCTACAAAGTTTACTTACGCCACGACGTGTGGCCCTATTTGAAAAAGTACTGGCGGAGCGTACGCGCCATTTTACTGTGGTGACCGAAGATGTCTACCAGATGCACAACACGAGTGCTGTGATGCGTAGTTGTGATATTTTCGGCATTCAAGATTTGCATGTAATTCAGGCGCGTTTTGGTAAACGCGTGGACAAGGAAATTGCCATGGGTGCCCAAAAATGGGTCGACATTCATAGGTATTCGAACTCTGAGGATTGTTTGACAGCGTTGCGCAATCAAGGCTATCAAATCGTGGCGACCACCCCACATGATGGAGTGCCACTTGATGCTTTTGATGTCCGGGTAAAATCAGCCTTTGTGTTTGGTACCGAAAAAAATGGATTAAGCCCAGAACTATTAGCGCAGTCGGATATGGCATTGACCATACCCATGTATGGGTTTACAGAAAGTCTGAATATTTCAGTATCCGCGGCCATTATACTCAATGAACTCGTAAACCGTATGCGACGACAAGACATCCCCTGGTCATTGACAGCACAAGAGCGCTATGATTTGACCTGTGCCTGGACAAAGGCGTCAATAAAGGACGCTCAGGGTATTATTCAGCGATATAATTCCAAGCAGCACAACAAATAGACTGGATTAGATCATTTGTAGTACATTTGAACTCGATGCTCCATCAAGGCCTTTCTCTCGGACTATGATTTTAATTTTTGCGACCCATAATGCTCATAAATATCGGGAAGTGCGCTCCCAAATGCCCTCTGGTATTGAACTCCAATATTTGGCAGATTTAACTCAAGACCCTCCGGTAGCCGAAACGGCAAAAACCTTAGAAGGTAATGCTGAAATCAAAATGTTTGCTCTGGCCAAACATTCGGGTAAAAATTGTTTCGCTGATGACACTGGTCTAGAGGTTGAGGTATTAAATGGTGCTCCTGGGGTTTTCAGTGCGCGATATGCAGGGGACGACGCAACGGATCATGATAATGTTAAAAAATTGTTGCAAGCCATGGAGGGACAAACCAATCGCCGGGCGCAATTTCGCACCGTGATTGCTCTGTATTACGAGGGTGTTTCCTATTTTTTTGAAGGTATCTGTAGTGGTTCAATACTCAAAGAACCGCGTGGGGATGAAGGATTTGGTTATGACCCTATTTTTTTACCAGAGGGACATACACAATCTTTTGCTGAGATGAGTCTTAAACAAAAAGCCCTGATCAGTCATCGGGGTTTGGCGGTGAATAAACTCATCAACTGGTTGGCTGATCATCACTAACCTAGAGGCACATGATGGTATAATTCGAGGCCATCATTCAGGACTCAGGACTGTGATTTTAGCCCGAGTAATGATACTTATTTATTTGATTCAAAATGAATTAGAGACTTACTTATTGCTTGAATTCGTTATTTAAGTGTACTTTTGCCGCAAATCCCTCAGGGAGAGGGAGTGTTGTAAATAAAGCGTTGGGTTTACTCGGGTCGTTTGCTTTGGACAACACAATAACGAGTTAAACGTTTATATGACAACATTTCAATCTTTGGGATTGGGGGAAGAATTCCTTCAAGCCATTTCGGACTTGGGCTTTGAAACCCCCAGTGAAGTCCAAGAAAAAGCGATACCTTTTTTACTTCAAAATGAATCCGACATCGTTTCTCTGGCGCAAACGGGCACAGGAAAAACGGCTGCTTTCGGATTTCCAATGCTTCAAAAAATTCGTGTTAAAAGCAGAGACACCCAAGGATTAATCCTGTCTCCGACACGAGAATTATGTCTTCAAATTACTCAAGAATTAAAGCTTTACGGTAAATATTTAAAAGGGCTCAATGTGGTAGCAATTTACGGTGGAGCGAGTATTACTGAACAAGCACGGCAGATTAAAAAGGGCGCACAGGTTATTGTTGCCACCCCCGGACGTATGAAAGATATGATTGGTCGCGGAATGATTGACATTTCTAAAATCGAATATTGTGTGCTCGATGAGGCCGATGAGATGTTGAATATGGGATTTTATGAGGATATCACAGAAATTCTATCCCATTCTCCCAAAGACAAAAATACCTGGCTATTTAGTGCCACCATGCCCAAAGAAGTAGCGTCCATTGCTAAAGAGTTCATGTATCAGCCCCATGAAATCACGGTAGGCGCCAAAAATGTTGGTGCCAATAGTGTCACCCACGAGTATTATACAGTAGCTGCAAGAGATCGGTATCAGGCGCTTAAGCGACTTGCGGATGCCCATCCCGATATATTTTCGGTTGTATTTTGTCGCACAAAACGCGATACACAAAAAGTTGCTGAGAAGCTTATCGAGGACGGTTATAATGCGGCAGCCCTGCACGGTGATTTAAGTCAAAAC
>CBFIFD010000002.1:0-148957 GCA_965661835.1 Flavobacteriaceae bacterium
GAAAAATCCCAAGGACCTTCGTTGTTAAAATCCATAGGTTCAGAGTTGTCTTCAATTTGATCAAATGTGTAGCTAACTCCATTTTCTGGTACGGAGGGCATCATTATCGTTTGACCAATAAGTGTGAGACTAATAATTTGAATAAAAGTAAAAATTGTATAACGCATATCGCGAAATTACAAAACCAATTTTATTTATTATAAATTTTAATGGCCGTATGAATTAACGATACTTTTTTATACTTGGTTTCTTTAATTTCAAAATACTCGTACATTCTTTTTAATGAGGAACAGATCTGACGGGGGATAACGGACAAACAAAAAAGCGGAATAGTGAACTAAAATTCAACTATTCCGCTCTGGTAGAGTCTTTGAGATTGTTATCGAATCTTTAGTATGAGGATATTGTAAAATAAAGTTATATCTATCTACTCTAATATAATTACAGATTTTGATTTCAATTACCAGCATGCTTGCCATGTAGTACCGTCATATACCATTAATTTATGTGAAACGCTGTTCATGTAAACATCACCCTCTAGCGGGGATGCAGGAGCTGCAGATAGAGGTTTTAATCTCATAATATCCTTAACTGTTACTCTGTCTGTCTCAATTCTTAATCTTTCTTCTGTATAACCGTCACTCCATGTCCCAGAACCATTAGCAACTCCAAGAGACAAGAATCCCTTTTCTGCACCAGCTGTGCTGTCTGCAATTGAACCTACAATATGGCCATACTTTATATCTTCATTTTTAGAATTTAGTAAATTAAAATCCAGTCTGACACCATAGGTGGGAATATTTCTGTTCCTTTTAAGTTTTAAAGCTTGAGAACCGCCAATTCCACTACCCACAACTTCAAGTGAGTGTGTTGGATTCTTTGTTCCAATTCCTACATTACCGAAAGAATTTATAACAAATTGATCTGCAATTCCGTTAGAAGCATTCCCGATTACAAAATCTCCATCACCCCTAGAAACTAACTAATAAGCTTGACCGTTTGGAGATCCTACTTGATTTAATACAATTTTAGCAGAACTTGCTAAGTCTGTATTTTCTATTTTAAGTCCGGTTTTGCTTGAATTAGAATTTATGTGTAATGAAGCGGTAGGTGATGCTGTTCCTATTCCGACGTTGCCTACTTGACTGCCAGGGGAATAAGGCATATGCATAACATCTACATATTCTGGAATTTGCCCACTTGACTGACCTTTATCATCCGTTACTTGAAAAATTAGGTTATTAGTCTTGTAACCATCAACGATTATTCTTCCTCCTCGAGCTCCATCTAACTCACCTATAACTATACCTGCTTTGTTATTACCACTAGTTTCAATTTGTAAAAAAGCGGAATCACGATGATGTAAATTAAATGCTTCTTTAAAGTTAACTCCACTTCCAACTCCAATTCGACCAAGCGTATCTATTGTCATCGATTCAGTAAAAATATTTGAGCCACCTACCTCAGAATAGTCTGTCCATAATCCAAATTTTAACTTGTTGGCATCACTTTGATCACCATGCATTCTCCATGTTCCTGTTGGGTTCTTTAACCATAATTCAGCATCGGTAGTTGGACCTGTGGTTTCTATTAATTGAGAGGCAAATACTTTATCCTTTAAAATCAATTCAACACCGGGATATGTACTTTTACTTCCAATTCCTACTTGATTAAATGTAGATGTAGTATCTCCATCAGTAAACCATGCTGAAACAAGGGCAACTTTCCCACCTCCATTACTCAGTGATATTGTATCATTATTTATAGAAAGTAGTTGAATCTCATTACCAATCACGGTATCTTGATCCCTATTTTTCAAATACGTGATTTTATCATTCAATGATTGGATAGCACTATCATTATTTGTGCTCTTATCTTTTTTAGATACAAAGGCATACGGCACCGACCAGAAACGTTCAAATGAGGTTACTTTATAGTTATCATCATTTTCAAAATCAATCTCAACTTGTAAATGAGCTGTACCTAACTCCCATGGAGCTTTGCTCCTCTTATCTAACCTTTAGTCTAGAAATTTAGACCAATCAAATTTATCAGTTCGATAAATCGCATCGAGTAGATAACTCTATTGAAATATCGAACGTTTATATATCTCGCAGGGAGTTTATAAATACCAGTAATTTGATTAGTCTCATCGTCAAATATTGAGACGTTTGAATTTTGATTCCTTATTCACAGAAGAGAAAATTACTTTGAAACTTTAAAGATTACTTTTGAAGAATTAAAATCGGTTTCATCGAAATGCCCTAATACTTGACGATCGTCGGAGATAAAATGCGCATGGAAAAAACTATCATGATGAGTAAAAACAGCCTTATGATTTCGAGAAAAGAAGCCTATTAAAGATCCGCTAATACCATTCAACTCATATTGAGTTAATCCTTGGTGAGCTTCATCTGGCGATGACACTTGCTTACCCTCAGGTAAATTAACACTATGAAGTTTCATTTTATTAAAAACCCCATCAATACGTATCAACAAAGGTTGGTCATAATTTTTATAAACTGAATCAATCTGTTCTTCTATTTCTTTTAGCGAGTAATTATCAAGAGTAAGTTCAACAACTTTTAAATCACTATTTGTGCTGTATACAAAAAAGGGAGCCCTGACTGAAGGGATTTTAGTTACCTGATGAGAAATACTATCAATAACCTTGGAGACAAATGTTTGTCCATCAAATACTACTATTTCTCCTTTTAAAAACTCAATAGGTCCTAATCCATAGGTTTCTTTGTTATTTAATGAATCTGTTGCAATCTTACCTTTCAAATCTCCTTTCCACATCACATCTCTCATTTCACCAACAACCTTGATAGAAGAAGTGTTTGTTGATTTGGTACATGAGGCTAACAAAAGCAGGGAAAAGATGTAAATAATATATTTTAACATGCTGTAAAAATAAAAAAACGGTTACACTATAAAAGTATAACCGTTTTATTGTTATAGTAGCGAGAGGGAGACTTGAACTCCCGACCTCCGGGTTATGAATCCGACGCTCTAACCTGCTGAGCTACCTCGCCATTAATAGGATTCTTTTGAATGGGTGCAAATATAGAAACAAAATAAGGTATGGCAAATGCTTCATTGCGTTTTTTGGGAGCGTCATGAATTACGAAAAATTAATAACCCCAGTTTTGGCAGAAAAGAATTAATATCTATATTGGCTTTATACTTAAGCCAAACTATGGAGTCCAAGTTTAAATACGAAATGGAATTTCCGATACATGTATCGCCATCTCTTTTATTCCAATATATATCTACCCCTTCAGGAATGAGTGAGTGGTACGCTGATAATGTTAATTCTCGAGGAGAGCTCTTTACTTTTATTTGGGAAGGCAGCGAGGAACAAGCTGAACTTCTGAGTAAAAAAAATGGCGAACGCATTAAATTCAGATGGCTCGATGATGAAGACACCGACTATTTCTTTGAAATGAGAATCCAAGTGGATGACATCACCAAGGATGTTTCCCTTATGATTACTGATTTCGCTGAAGAAGATGAAGTTGATGAAGGAAAGCTTTTATGGGAGAATATGATCTCCAATCTTAAGCATATTTTGGGCAGTGCCTAATCAGGATTGACTTATATTTGCGCCACCAATTGGTGGCTTTTTTTATGATAAATTTTAACGGAACATTACTCGAGTCAGATCAAATTACCCCAGACCTGCACAATCGTGGGTTACATTATGGTGATGCACTTTTTGAGACCATGAAAGTGATCGGGCGTCGTATTTTGTTTGCTGAGGCCCATTATTTTCGTTTGATGGCTTCAATGCGATTGATGCGTATGGAAATTCCGATGCACTGGACTCCTGAATTTTTTCAAAGTGAAATCAGTAAGACACTCAAAGGACGTGATTCAAATCACGCTTATCGGGTAAAATTAATTGTTTGGCGCGATTGGGGCGGACGTTACACGCCGACCTCCGATGGAGTTTCGTTCAGTGTATTCGTGGAAACATTACCTGCAATTGATTACCATTTAAATCAACAAAAATTTACCGTAGACTTATATAAGGATCATTTTGTAAATAGCGGAATGCTTGAGCAACTTAAAACAAATAACAAGTTGATCAATGTTTTGGCCGGTATTTACGCCGATGAAAACGATTATGATAGTTGTCTTTTGCTAAATCATAGTAAACAAGTGGTGGAAGGTCTTAGTGGTAATCTTTTTTTGGTTAAAGATTATAAAATCAAAACACCACCACTACAAGATGGCTGCCTCAAAGGTATTATGCGTGGGGTTATTCTTGAAATTCTTGCCAAACATCCCGATTACGTTTTGAGTCAAGAATCTATTTCTCCCTTTGAATTACAAAAGGCTGATGAATTATTTTTAACCAATGTTATTAATGGAATTCAGCCGATATCTCAATATCGAAAAAAACAATTTGACCGTAAGGTTTGCGAGGAATTAACGGTGAAGCTAAATGAATACGCCGCGATTAAACCTAATTCATAGAGGGATTTTCTGGGGCATTTGACCACATGGCATAATTACCTCCCAATGCATTCATTGTATTGCGCCAATAATTCTGATCCGTTTTAATGATTCCATCTAAGTGTAAATCGTTTGGCATAATTAACCAATGATTTTCTAGACACTCTTGTTCTAACTGATCCGGCCCCCATCCCGAATAGCCAAGAAAAAATTGAATTTGATCATTTGATAAAATGCCATTATTCAAAAGTTCAATAATTTGTTTAAAATCACCACCCCAATAAATCCCCAAATCTATAGCGACACTATCGTCTATGAGTTCTGGGGCACTATGAATAAAATAAAGATTGTCTTGTTCGACCGGTCCACCATTGAATACCGGAATGACAGGCTTAATTTCCGGAACAAGGTCATTCAGATCGTAGCGTAGTGGCTTGTTGAGTATAAATCCAATAGAACCTTCGCCATTGTGCTCGGCCAATAAAATTGCCGCTCGATTAAACGAGAGATCTCCGATTATTGACGGCTCTGCAATGAGTAAATGTCCTTTGAGTAATTGTGTTGGTTGGTCAGATAACATTACTTAAAGCTACACCAAATAAATAATATCTACAACTATTTGATCATTAGGCATAAAAAAACCCTGCCATGGCAGGGTATATTTTTTTAAATCAAATCGATTAATTCACGCTGTCCGCAAGTTCAGATCCAGCTTTGAATTTCACAACATTTTTAGCTGCGATTTGAATAGTTTTTCCAGTTTGAGGATTTCTTCCTTCTCTGGCAGCACGCCGAGATACGGACCAAGATCCGAATCCAACAAGAGACACGCGGTTTCCACCTTTCAATGACCCTTCCACATTTCCTAGGAAAGATTCTAATGCTTTTTTAGCAGCTGCTTTTGTAATGCCTGCGTCTGCAGCCATTGCATCGATTAAATCAGATTTGTTCATACAATAAAATTTAAATTAACATTTTGGTTAAACTTGCACATAATTGCCTTACAAATTTAACGGGATAATCCACTCATGCAAGGAAACACGCGGGAAAACGCCATTTTTGTTAATAAATACAGCCCATTGTTGATAAAGTCTCGGTAATAAACTGTTTTTTTTGCAAATTCAGTAATAACAGGGGCTCAGACGAATTTGGCCGTTTGGTCAAAACGAAACCCATTTAACAGGTCCTTGGTTGACATTTTTTTCTTTCCCGGGAATTGAATAAACTCAATTGATATTTGTTTGTTCGCGGTATCAACCAGAATAGTCTTTTGATCACTATTAATACATCCAGGAGCCGTGATTGAATCATGATCAGTCACTTGGGCTTGATAAATTTTTACTTTGGCCTCATGGCCATCTGTGATCAGTGTTGTCCATGCTCCAGGATAGCTGCTGAGCCCTCGAATCAAATTATTAATTTTCTCGGCAGGCCAATCCCAATTGATTTTTGTATTTTCTGGCTTGAGTTTTGGGGCACGCTCGAGATGGGTTGAATTTTGTTGTGGTATTCCCGTAATATTATCTGTTTCTATGGCATCGAGGGTGTCTTTGACTAGCTGCATGCCTAGCTCCATTAGTTTGTCGTGGAGTTGTGAGGCATTCTCGTTGTTTTCAATAGGGCATGATACCGTCTTTATAATGGCGCCCGTATCAATTTGATCGTCAATGAAAAATGTTGTTAAACCCGTTTTTGTTTCACCGTTAATAATGGCCCAGTTGATCGGTGCTGCGCCTCTATATTGCGGTAATAATGAGGCGTGAAGATTAAAGGTTCCCTTACAAGGAATGCTCCAAAGAACCTTTGGCAACATTCTAAATGCAACCACTACAAAAACATCTGCGTTCAGCGCTTTGATCTCATTTAAAAATGATGAGTCTTTTAGGTTATCAGGTTGAAGGAGATTCAAGTTGTGGGCTAAAGCGACTTCTTTTACAGGACTCGCGCGAAGATTTCGCCCGCGCCCGGCTGGTCTATCAGGTGCTGTAATCACGCCAATTACATTATATTGAGCCATAATTAGACTATTCAACACCCCAACGGCGAAGTCTGGTGTGCCCATAAAAACAATGCGCAAAGTGTTTGTCATTTTAAAAAATATCGGTTGACAGCATCAATACCTATTTTTTGTTCCCCGTGGAGATAAGTCAAAATAGCCTCTATATCTGAGGAAGCAAAGGTAATATTTTCCTTGAGCTCATCCATGGTTAAGCTTTGGTCCTTGAGCAAGGCCATGATCATTTGAGCGATACGATCGCTCGTATCATTAGTCGTATTTTTTTGTGAACGCAAACAGTTTGAACATTGCAAGCAGTTACTTTTTAATTCCTGTCCAAAGTAACGGGATAATTCTTGTTTTAGACAGTGGCGTGACGGCCTGATTAGTGCCAAGACCTCTTTCTTTTGGGTTTTGATTCGCTGCGCGTGACGCTCGATAACGTCGATATATGGATTCACACTGCGTTCGTCTTCTCGAGGTTGTAAAAAAGTCAGTTGAATGTCGGTTTGAAAATACTCTAATTCGATGAGTTCTTGTTGTTTCATCCAAAGTAGTGCCTCTTTAACCTGTTTTATGGTTACACCTGTTTTTCTAGCAATCTGGTAAAGATCAATAGAGAGTTTACTTTGAAAAATACCGCCGTAGAGTCGTAATATATTCCGGCCGATAACTCCAGCACTGGGATGCTGATCCAATGTTTGAGTTAAAACCTTGTTATCGCTAATGAATTGAAGTCGCGTGTAATTACCGTATTGATGCTTTACTCGTATGATGCCTAGCCGATCTAAAATATTTAGTGCAGCCATGGTCTTGGTGGGATTCAATCGATAAGTCCCACAAAATTCGCCAATCCCTAATCCAAAAGTTTCATCAACTCCTTCTCCATACGCTATTTGAAAGTAATTACACAGATGTCGATAAAACTTTTTGATGTCTACAGAATTCAAAACTTGATTTTGTTTCCGGCGCTTATACTCCTGAATATCCTGTTGATTAAAAATTAGCCAAGCCTGTGCAGTCAATCCATCGCGTCCGGCACGTCCTATTTCTTGCATGTAGTTTTCTATGCTGTCAGGAACAAAGGTGTGGATTACAAAGCGTACCCCAGGGTGGTTAATGCCCATGCCAAATGCACTAGTAGCGACCATGATTTGTCCAGGACGGGTTAACCATTGCTTCAAATTGGATTGTTTTTGCTTTTGATCCAAACCGCCGTGGAAAAACTCAGTGTCAAGCCCTGTACTTTTTAGACGACTGGCATAGGATTCGCTGAGTTTTCGTGTAGGGACATAAATAATCCCTGAGCCTTTTTGTGCCTCTGCAATCCCTAGTATACGCCCAAATACATCTTCCTTTTGTTCGATAAATAATTGGATATTTTCTTTGATCAGTGGTCGACTGAAGACTTCGGGATTTTTTAAAGTCAGTGCATTTGTGATTTCGGCTGTTATCTCTTGTGTTGCGGTAGCTGTTAAGGCCAAAATAGGCGTTTGTGGGTGCAACTGTCTCAATATTTTGAGTTGTTGGTAGGCAGGACGAAAATCGAATCCCCACTGGGCAATACAGTGTGCCTCGTCGATGGCCCAAAGATTGATTTCTTGGGTTTTCAAGAAGTCCAAGACTAAATCGTGTTTTAGACGTTCTGGAGCGATATAAAAAAACTTGTAATCCCCATGCCTAAAGAGATCAAATATTCTCACTAATTCTTGCGGCGACTGAGGCCCAGTAAGTGCTACAGCCTTTATGTTGCGCCCCATGAGATCGTTTACTTGGTCTTCCATAAGTGCGACAAGTGGAGAAATAATGACACATATTCCAGGTAAAATCAGCCCCGGAATCTGATAGCAGAGGGACTTACCACTTCCTGTCGGCAAGACAGACAAAACATCACGTCGATTGAGTAGCGCCTCAATGATGTACTCTTGAGGTGATCGAAAGGACGCGTAGCCCCAGTATTGTTGTAGGCATTGTTCGGGACTTAGGTACATTAGCTGCGGAGAAATTTCAGGATAAATTCTATTCGATCATTGACATTTCCTTCAGGGACTTCGATAGGATCATAGTCTAAATTCTGATAACGACTCAGGATATGCTGATAAATTTTTTGACCTTGTTCAAAGGATTCATATCGTTCATTATCTGAAATGTGTATGGCTTTCCATGGAGGGAAAATAAACACCAAATCATAACGCATGTGTGTTATATCTTTAAAAAAACTTTGGGGCGCTGATTCACCTAGGTAATCCATATAGGCTACAATATCTGGTAATCCACGATCAAAAAAAACCGGTGCCTTCTCGTGATTATCGGTTTGATCATACTGTCTTTTTCTCCCCTCAAAAAGCGCCTTACTAAATGCAAGAGGATCCTTTAGAAATAACTGATCGATCCCATCTTTTTGTCCCTGACGCGTAATTTGCCTCGAAATTTCGTGCTTGCAGATATATCCTAACGCATCGAGTTGTTCGATTATTGTTGTTTTTCCAGTACTTGGACCTCCAGTAAGTACGATTTTATACCCCATGTGTTTCACCTCTAGTATAATACAAAGTTAGTTATTCTTGTAGGCTTGCGCTATCTTTGACTAATATTCCTAGCGCATCAAAAATGTCACAAAAAAAATCAAAGGAGTTTTACGATCGATTGACCGAGCAGCTCGCTGAAGACCGCATCTGGCCTGCACCCTATATGTTTAAATTTATTGTTCCAGGAAGAAAAGACCGCATCGATGCCGTTTGTGAGTTCTTTGAAGACTCAGCTGCTGATATACGTATTAAGAATTCTTCTAAAGGAAATTACAGCAGTATTTCGATTACAATAACCATGGACTCACCTAAGGCTGTAGTACAAAAATATAAGCAAGTTTCTATAATTGAGGATGTCATTTCCCTTTAAAATGATTACTTTGCAGACTCAGTAAAACCTGATTTTCCTCTATTTCTTTGATTGAGAATACCAAACTATGTTAGTAGATAATTTAGAATACAATACCGAGCGAGAACATTTGATTATACCAGAATACGGGCGACATATTCAAAAAATGGTGAATCAAGCTATTGCCATTGAGGATCGTGAAGAGCGCAACAAGTGCGCCAAAAGTATCATTGCTGTGATGGGTAACTTAAATCCACACTTGCGAGATGTTCCTGATTTTCAGCACAAATTATGGGATCAGTTATTTATGATTTCTGACTTTAAACTCGATGTGGACGCGCCATTTCCTAAGCCGTCACCAGAGGAATTAGCAGAGCGCCCAGAGCCTCTGGCATATCCTCAGAATTTTCCAAAATATCGCTTTTATGGCAATAATATAAAGCGAATGATTGATGTCGCAATCCAATGGGAGGAAGGCGATAAGAAGTCGGCATTAGTCATGACTATTGCCAATCACATGAAAAAGTGTTTTTTGAATTGGAATAAAGACACCGTTGAAGATCAAGTTATTTTCAATCATCTTTTTGAGCTTTCAGAGGGGAAGCTCAATTTAAAAGACAGCAATGAGGAATTGACGCAAGCGGCGGCACTAACGCACAATAAAAAGCGTTATTCCAAAAAATCACACAAATCGGGTAGAGGGCGTAAGCGCTACTAATCCAAAATATTATGGGTACTTTTCACATTGAAGGTGGACATGAACTCTCTGGAGAGATTCGGCCTCAAGGCGCAAAAAATGAGGCACTTCAGATATTGTGTGCCGTATTATTGACCGATGAGCCGGTTACCATTGAGAATATTCCGGACATTATTGATGTCAATAAACTCATCAACATTTTATCTAATCTAGGCGTTAAGGTTGAGTTATGTTCTCCGGGGACTTACAGATTTCAGGCTGACGATTTAGATTTGACCTATTTAGAATCTGAGTTATTCAAAAAAGAGGGCAGTGGCCTACGCGGATCCATAATGATCGTGGGGCCTTTGCTCGCACGTTTTGGTAAAGGATACATTCCACGTCCGGGTGGAGATAAAATTGGCCGTCGCCGCCTCGACACGCACTTTGAAGGATTCATAAAGCTTGGTGCGACTTTTCGATACAACAGACACGAACGCTTTTATGGCGTAGAGGCCCCAAATGGTTTGACCGGGACATATATGCTTTTGGATCAGGCCTCAGTAACAGGAACGGCAAATATTTTGATGGCTGCAGTCTTAGCCAAGGGCAAAACGACGATCTACAATGCGGCCTGTGAGCCTTATTTGCAGCAACTATGTCGGATGCTTCAGTCCATGGGTGCAAATATTCAAGGTGTTGGCTCAAATTTATTGACCATTGAAGGGGTGGATCGCCTCGGTGGGTGTACCCATAGAGTTCTACCCGATATGATCGAAATTGGGAGTTGGATTGGACTCGCTGCAATGACGCGAAGTAGCATCACCATTAAAGATGTCTCATGGGACAATTTAGGTCTGATTCCAGATACCTTTCGCAAATTGGGGATCCAACTCGAGCGACACGGCGATGACATTCATATCCCAAGACAAGAATCATATACCATACAATCAGATATGGATGGGTCCATTTTAACGGTATCTGATGCACCATGGCCAGGATTTACGCCAGATTTATTGAGTATTGTTTTAGTGACTTGTACTCAGGCGAAAGGAAGTGTTTTAGTGCACCAAAAGATGTTTGAGAGTCGTTTGTTTTTTGTGGACAAACTCATAGACATGGGCGCGAAGATCATTTTATGTGATCCACATCGCGCTACAGTCATTGGTCACGACTTTACCTCTATGCTCAAAGCGACCAATATGGTCTCACCAGATATCCGTGCCGGAATTTCGCTTTTGATCGCGGCCTTGTCTGCTCAAGGGACCAGTGTGATTCAAAATATTGCCCAAATTGACCGCGGTTATGAGCGTATCGACGAGCGACTCAGGGCCATTGGCGCGAAGATAACGCGAGTCGAGTAAAGACAAAGTTGCCCACTTAATTCAAAACGTTTTCACGCCTCTGATTTAGTTTGCTTTATTGAGTGCGGCCTTGTAGGTGTCAAGACACCGCGTACGTGCCATTTTATGATCTACGATAGGCATTACATAGCGTGGCCCGTCAAATTCTGGCACCCATTTTTTGATGTAGGTTTTTTGCTTGTCAAACTTATCAACCTGCGTAATTGGATTGAAAATTCTAAAATACGGGGCTGCGTCAACTCCGCTTCCTGCCGCCCATTGCCAGTTCCCGATATTTGAGGAACACTCATAATCGAGCAACTTTTCAGCAAAGTATGCCTCACCCCAACGCCAATCGATCAGCAGGTGCTTACATAAAAAACTGGCCACGAGCATACGCACGCGATTGTGCATGTATCCTGTTTTATTGAGCTCTCTCATACCCGCATCAACTAAAGGGTAGCCTGTTTGACCATTTTTCCAGGCCTCGAAATCCTTTGGGTCATTGCGCCACTGTATCCGATCGTACTGAGGCTTGAATGAGCGAGTCACGGTATGTGGAAAATGCCATAAAATTTGCATAAAAAATTCCCGCCAGATCAATTCCTTAAGCAAGGTAATGTCCTCAATTGGCCGCAAAGCCTTGACGATTTGACGCACACTTACAGTACCAAATCGCAAATGAGGAGAGAGTTTTGAGGTAGCCTTGGTGAGGCCAGGGAAGTTTCTTTGACTTTGATAATTTTGCGCTAAGATGGGACTGTAATCATAGGGCAGAACTTTGTGATCGCTTTTTTGAAATCCCATGGTCTGCAGTGTAGGCATGTCCCCCTGTTCTTGACCCGCCAAATTTTGTTTGTAATCCTCCACGTTGTAGGTGGGTAGCGGTTCAATATGTTCCAGAGCCGCGAGCCATTTACGACTGTATGGTGTATAAACGACATAAGGTTTGCCATCGTCTTTGACGATTTCATCCTGTTCGAAAATGACTTGATCCTTAAATTGATGAAAACCAATATTGAGTTTGGTGCAATACGCTTGAATCTCCTTATCTCGGGCTGAGGCGTAAGGCTCATAATCGCGATTACATATCAGGTGCTGAACCTCGAAGTTCTGTCGCAATTCCTCTATGGCTTTCTCAGGGGTCCCATAGTGGACATGCATGTCGCCACCCCAAGATTTGAGCTGGCTTTTCATGTGGTTGATTTGCTCGTGAATAAAACTCACGCGACCATCATCCTCAGCACAAGAATCAAGAATATTTCTGTCAAAGACAAATAAGGGGACCACAGGGTATGAGCCTTGTAAGGCTTTACTCAACCCACAATTATCCTCTAATCTGAGGTCTCGCCGAAACCAAAATATATTGATCTTTGGTTTTGAATTCGCAGAATGGTCGGTCAATGTCATGGATTATTAATTGAGTTTTAGGGCACCCATTCCTCCATCGAGTCCAATAATTTGCCCAGTCATCCATGACGATGCATCGCTGAGCAAAAAGTAGGTGCACTCAGCTACATCTTGCGGAGTACCGATGCGTTTCAAGGGATGGCGTTCATTCATTTTTTCTATTTTTTCTTCACTCGACAACAACTTACCCGCAAGTGGTGTATTGGTCAGTGAGGGAGCGATGGCGTTAACACGCATCTTTGGGGCGTACTCTGCGGCTAATGAACGAGTTAAACCTTCAAGTGCCCCTTTGGCTGTTGCCACAGAAGCGTGAAAGGGCATACCCTGCTGAACTGCGACAGTACTGTATACAACGACACTACTTTGGGGACTTTTAAGCAGCCTGGGTAATACCCCTTGTAAACTGCGAATCATACCCATAGTATTTATTTCAAAATCTGCGGCAAAGGCTGCTGGTTTGAGCGCGCGAAAGGGCCTAAGATTAATGCTACCGGGGGCATACACGAATCCGTCAATATGATCTGGCAAGCCCTCCAATTTTGCCTCTGAATCTAACACGTCATAAAGAATGTGTGTGACTCCTGTCACTGAGGGTTGGTTTCGACATGCGGTGTAAACATTATGACCTTTATCGACACAGAGTTGGGCTAGAGCGGCGCTGATGCCATTAGAACCGCCAATTATGAGTATGTTTTTCATGATAAGTTTCCGAATAATTCGGTGAGTTTATGTGTTCTGTAATTAAATATTTCTTCGAGTTTAGGCGTTACGATGAGCGGGGTAAATAAGGCCCCTAGGGCCCCCAATGGCGCTTTGTAATGGATCAAATCCTCCATGGCCACACCACCTTCAATCTCGGTAAAAAAATGTTTGTGATGCCATAGTGTGTACGGGCCAAATCGCTGTTCATCCACAAAGTATTGATTGGGTATTACGTGGGTGATTTCAGTGACCCATTTAGTTTTGATGCCTAAAAGCGGGGACACACGATATTCGATAATTTGACCAGGATACATTCTTCGATCGGCCCCGCCTATAATGTCGAACCCCATATATTCGGGAGTAATTGTCTTTAGATTCTTTGGATCAGAGAAAAAGTCCCAAGCTTTATCTAGCGTTATGGGTAAATTTTGAATTTGATGAAATGTATGCACAACTTTTTTTTGTAAAGATACAATTGTTTAACAAATTCAATCAAAAGTTAAACAAAATGATTTTGTGGTTTTATTAACGAAATTTTAGATTGAGGCAACTTATATTCGTTAAAAACTATTTAGCCCATGAAAAATTCACTTTTATTATTGTTCGCACTTGTGGCGATATCCTATAGTTCTTTGGCTCAAATTAAAACGCCAGCTGCATCTCCCGATCAAACTATTTCTCAAAGTGTAGGTCTGAGTTCTGTACAGGTACAGTATTCACGTCCTTCAATGCGAGGACGCGTTATTTTTGGTGATTTAGTCCCCTTCGATAAGGTGTGGCGCACAGGCGCTAATAAAAATACACTCATCACATTCAGCAGTGATGTAATGATTGGCGGTTCTGCGCTTAAGGCCGGGACTTACGCTCTTTATTCGATGCCTTCAGAGCAGGAGTGGACGATTTATTTTTATACTGACACGAATAATCGGGGCTTGCCAGATTCCTGGGATGAAAACAAAATTGCCGCAATGTACCGGGTTAGTGCTCAGACAAATGATCAAACTGTAGAGACATTTACCATATGGATTGATTCCATAACCTATTCTGGAGGTGAATTGGTGTTGTCCTGGGAAAACCGATCAGTATCTATTCCTTTTAGTTATGACACAGAGCGTGCTGTAATGGATAGTATTGAGCGCACTATGAGCGGCCCTAGTGATCGTGATTATTACGATGCTGCCGTTTATTTTTTGAATGCAAATAAAGATATTAAACAAGCGCAAACTTGGATCGATAAAGCTATTGAAATGCGCAACTCGCCTGCCTACTGGTATTACCGTCAAAAATCATTGATTTACGCCAAAGCAGGGGATAAAAAAGGAGCCATAGAAGCGGCTCAGCGTTCATTGGCATTGGCGGAAAAAGCGGGAAATCAAGATTATGTGGCCTTGAACAAAAAGTCACTCGCTAAGTGGAATAAGTAATAACCAGCTCATTTCAGAAATAAAGCGTCCAGATTTTGGGCGCTTTTTTTATATGATTTTTCGTAACGCGTTTCGATATTGCGAGGGGCTTTTACCTGTATGCGTTTTGAATGTTTTGTTAAAATGAGAGAAATTATTGAAGCCAGACTCGAAACAGACATCTGTAATACTCAATGAGCCTTCAGCGAGGAGTTTGCAGGCATAGGTGATACGGTACTCGGTGACAAATTGAATGAAAGTTTTGTCAGTTTTATTTTTGAAATAACGGCTGAATGCCTGGGGAGTCATACTGACCTGATCGGCCATTTCGGTGAGACTTATAGCACGAGTAAAGCTTTGGCTGACGAAATTATAGATGATATCAAGTCTGGCTGCGTCTTGTGGTTTGGTCTCGAAAATGATATGTTCGGCATTGAGTAAGGTATAATCTTTGGCGTGGGCGAGTTCATTGAGCAGAGATAAAAAGTGAATCAAGCGATCAAAGGGACCAAGTTCAAGTAGGCGCTCAATTTTTGGCCCCAAACGTAGTTTGGTTTGTTCTGAAAAAACAATGCCTTGTTTGCTGCGCTTCAGGAGCTGCTTTACCGCAACGAATTCTGCCGCATCAAAAAAATCTGGGCCGAGAAAATCCTCACGCGCTTGGATGACGATCTCACTTTTGTTGTTGGTCAAATGATTGGTAAATCCAAAATGTGGTAATGACGCGCCGATGAATATTAGGTCACCATCGTTGTAATATGAAATATGGTTGCCAATGTGTCGCCTGCCGCTGCCCCCATTGATGTAAACAATTTCCATCTCAGGATGATAGTGCCATGAAGAAGGATTCGCAGCATTGAAGTCTCGTAGGTTTTCTACATATAGTGAACTTCCAGGGGCTGGGGCTATGGCCTCAAATTGTGGTTTCTTTTTCATTACATCTAAAATATTTAAATATCTCGCGCTTGAGGCAGGCTAAATTTAACCAATTTATATGTTATTTTAATCCATTAAGTCCGTTACTCAGTTTTTTAGGTTAAAAAGTTATATAAACTGGTCAAAAATTGAGGAGTTATCCTTGTAATTTTACCCCATCTTTGACCTGTAGTTAATAATTACTCAATGTACTGTCGTTTCACTGTCAGACATTGTAAATCATTAAAATCGGTTTTTTTTAGATTTTAATTTTTGGTCGTTAGTTGTAAAGGGAGTCTTGGTCGACTCCCTTTTTCTTTGTTTATCCCTAAGGCAAAGCTTACCTTTGCTGACTGATAAATTAAAATAAAAATGGACAACGGAATTTATGCTCGTTTTCATACGAGCAAGGGAAAAATTGATGTACTACTCGCTTATGATAAGACCCCTGGAACGGTAGGTAATTTCGTAGCCTTAGCCGAGGGTAATCTCGAAAATGAAGCGAAACCCCAGGGAACCCCGTATTACGATGGATTGAGTTTTCATCGTGTGATTTCTGAATTCATGATTCAAGGTGGAGATCCACAAGGAACGGGAGCTGGCGGTCCGGGATATCAATTTGACGATGAATTTCACCCAGAATTAAAGCACGATGGGCCAGGAGTATTATCTATGGCTAATGCTGGACCTGGAACCAATGGAAGTCAATTCTTTATTACTCATGTGGCAACCCCTTGGTTGGATAATAAGCATACCGTTTTTGGTCGTGTAATCGAGGGACAAGACGTTGTCGATTCAATAGAACAGAATGATATTCTCGAGCGTTTGGAGATTTTACGAGAGGGAGATGCCGCTCAGTCATGGAATGCAGTAGAGGCCTTTCGTAGCTTCAACGGTGCAAAAGCCGAGCGTGAAGCTGTAGCCAAGCGTGCGGCACAAGAACAATTAGACGAAATTTCTCAAGGCTTCCAAAAAACAAATTCTGGTTTACGGTATCAGATTATTCAGCCAGGTGCAGGGGCGTCCCCTGAAGCCGGTCAAAATGTATCGGTTCATTATAAGGGTATGTTTGCTGATGGTAAAGAATTTGATAATAGCTACAAACGTGGAAATCCTATTTCGTTTCCTGTAGGCCAAGGGAATGTTATCCCAGGTTGGGACGAAGGGATTCAATTACTCAAAGTTGGCGACAAAGCGCGATTCGTGATTCCGAGTCATTTAGGATACGGATCACGAGGTGCAGGTGGGGTCATTCCGCCCGATGCCACCTTGATTTTTGACGTTGAATTAGTCAAAGTAGGTTAGACTCCTATGATTTAAGGCCAGCCCAAAAAATCTGGGCGAACTCACATTTGGTCTCCAAAAAATATAGCGTTCATCATGAGCTTATTGGTACCGTACCAAAAAGCCCTGAAGTTGGTATTGTCTGTAAAATAGCTCACTCGGCCAAGTCCTAATCGTCCTGTTTTAAATGCGCTACTCCCCGAGAGTACATTGAGGTTTTCTTTTGATATATATCCGGCTAACAGAGGGTCTTTTTGATATAAAATTGGATTATTCGCAGCTCGATCGTCGGGTTGCAGAAAAATAGTGGTATTGCGAAACAGAGGTAAGCTACTCTTTTTATATCCAAAATTTATGGGATGCGAGCGATCAAGAGCAGCCTGGAAAATGGCTCCTCCGATGACCTGTGCACCCCGGTACCGATCTTGTTCAATAAAGCTAGCCTTCTTTCCTGTTTTTTCAGTCTTTAAAAGTTTTAGATTCAAAAGTTCATTATTGTTTATCCAATAGGCAGCAGATCGAAATCCGATGAGGTGTCCTCCTTGCTGAGTCCACTGTTTAAGTGCTTTGGTGGCTGAAGAATCTGGTCCACGCCCCCAGGTCGCTGGCAATAGGATAGTGGTATATCGACTCAAATCTTTTCTGCCTAATGTGGCAATGTCAAGTTTCGTTACAGTGATGTCGTATCGCGTATCGAATAAGTGCCATATTTCACCGGCATCGTAAGGGTTGATCCCTGATCCAACAAGGAGTGCAATATTTTGTGGCTCCAGTGTTCTGAAATCCGAACTACCAAGATTCATGCCTTGAGTGGCCCCTGTTTGAAGATCATAAACGTTATGATTCAAACTCAACGTGTTCATAATGTCAAATAGTTCATCGGGGGACTTTATTTGATTGTTCGCCGGAATCATTAGGGTTCCATAATCGAAGGCCCGGCGATCCATAGAAAAGGGACGCATCGCTACCTTGACGCGAATATTTTGCTCTAATAAGTAATTGAGTGCCCTTGGCGCGTAGTAATCTTCCCACTCCAAGACGTAAGCATAACCCTTTTTGAGTGGTTTTACCGTCGACCTCAGGTCTGCCGGCTTAACTAGTTGCCCCAGATCGGTAAGGCGCGCACTGGCATGATCTAAATTAAATGCCAAGGGTAGGCTCCACGCGCTAATATCGTAAAACAAACTATCCTCAAACTTGGTTCGACGCTCAAACATTGCCTCGATAAGTGTGCTTTGCATCTGATCTTTTGGAATGGCAATAGTCGATTGTGGTAAAAAGCTCTGCCCCTGAATTCGCAGTGGTTCTTTTAATTGATATCCTTGGATGTTCTGGCGCTCCATCAAGGCCATAAACGCGCTGATTTTGGCCGAATCGTGCGTGTCCTGAACGAGATAAACCTCATCGCTACCCTTATTTTGTCGCATTTTGCGATAAAAGTGATGTTGGTATGTCATTAAATCTGATTTAAGGGCGACACCCGCCTCAAGGGTCGATAATGCAGCTGTAAATTGATTTCGAATCGTAAATGGAAAGGTTAAAATTCCATTATCACTTTCTTGAGCATGACCGCGCGAGGAAGCTTGTTCAAATAATATTCCAACGGCACCATGAATATCTGGGAATGTAGAGCCTTTACCGTAGTAGAAATCGTCGTAATCCTCCTCAGAGTAATACAAACTTCCTAATTGGTCCAAAGCTCGAGCGTGATACCGACCAATGGCTCGGGTTAATTCTTGATTTAATTTTGGAGTTAATGGATGCGTTCTTGTCGGTATGCCCGGTTGAAAAAAGAATGTTGCATTAGTTCCCATTTCGTGATGATCCGTCAGTACATTTGGGCACCACTGATGGAATGTTTTGATTCTGGCTTGACTTTCTGGGAGCTGACTGGGCATCCAATCTCGGTTTAGATCAAACCAATAATGATTTGTTCGTCCGCCAGGCCAAACTTCGGCGTATTCCCGGTCATTTGGATCCGGATTGACGTTTTTGTTTTTGTGCATATTGGCCCAGGTTGAAAATCGTTGCAAGCCATCGGGGTTAAACGATGGGTCCAATAGAACGATACTCTCTGAGAGGGCTTTGTCCATTTTTGGGCCTTCTGCCGCTGCGAGGTAATAGGCGTAGAGCAATGCAGCATTACTGCCACTTGGTTCGTTTCCGTGTATCGAAAATCCCTGGTATAATACCACTGGGAGGTCATCTATCTCAACTGAGCTGTGTTCATGGCTTAATGCATTTCGACGTTGGACTTTAATCTCTTCGATTTGACTGTGATGCTCTGGTGCTGTTATGGTAAGAAGCCAAAGCGGCCTGCCCTCAAAAGTTGTGCCTCGATGTTGTATGGTGATACGCGGACTGCGCTCAGCCAAAACTTCCATATATCTCGCGAGACGATCATGCGTTATATGCCATTCCCCGACTTGATGGCCGATAACCGATTCAGGGGTAGGTATTTCAGGATTATAGCTGACGTCTTGCGGCAGGTAATATTTGAGTTCTGGATTCTGAGCGTAGGTCAAGACCCCAAAAAACAAGAGGAGAACACTGAATAGATATTTTGTCATATAACACATTTTTGAACCACTTAAAGATAAAAAAACCACCTAGACTTAGGTGGTTTGTTTAAAATTATACTTGTGTCCTATTTTGGGACTAAATATCTTCAAAGCTAACATCAGTGAATGAAGAATGTGATTTGTGATATACTTCTTCATCGGGCTCTTGAGGCTTGTAGTCTTTTTGGTGTCGCTCACTGATCACCTCATCACCTTTTGCATCAATCACATAATCAATGATGTCTCCGAGATGACTTTTAAATTCCATAAAATCTTCTTTATAAAGATATATTTTATGCTTTTTGTAGTGAAACGAACCGTCGTCGTTGGTGAATTTTTTGCTTTCCGTGATGGTGAGATAATAGTCTCCAGCTTTGGTTTCACGAACATCAAAAAAGTAAGTCCGGCGACCTGCGCGCATGACTCTTGAGTAAATATCCTCTTGATTTGAGGAGAATTGCTGCTTCATTATTTCGGTATTATTGGGTGTGGTTGTTACTCAAAATTCAGAAAAAAAACCCAATTCATCAAAAATTATTAGGATAATTCTTTCTCGACAAGTTGTTTTTCAAAGAGGTTTTTATAGTACCCATCACTTTTTACTAACTCATTATGAGTGCCTTGCTGGATAATCCTTCCGTCGTCTAAAACGATAATTTTGGTCGCATTTTTTATTGCGGATACCCTATGGCTTACAATTATGGTTGTTTTCTGATCTTTAATTTGCGATAAATTATTTAAAATAGCCTCCTCTGTTTCCGTATCTACGGCGCTTAAACAGTCATCCAGTAACAGAATTTTTGGATGTTTCATCAGAGCTCTAGCGATAGAAACTCGCTGTTTTTGACCTCCGCTCAGTGTAATTCCTCGTTCTCCTAAGATAGTGTCGTAGCCTTGGTCAAAACCCTCAATATTATGGTGTACATAGGCTAATTTCGCTGCTAATTCTATGTCGTGTGCCGTAGCCTCTTTTGCTCCAAATCTTATGTTCTCGGCGATACTTTCACTAAATAGAAAGGCGTCTTGAGGAACATAGCCAATAGCGCCACGTAAGTCCTCTAAATTGTGTTCTTGAGCAGGATATTCATCCAATAAATATACACCGTGGTCTAGGTCATAGAGCCGTGCAATGAGCTCCAATATCGTTGATTTACCTGATCCGGTGTGTCCGATAACCGCCAAGGTCTCTCCTGGTTTTACAGAAAAGGAAACTTCGTTTAAGGCCTGAATTCCCGTATCGGGATAGGTAAAGCTAACCTTATCAAATTTAATTTCACCTTTGATTGAGCGATGTACTTGAGTGTGATTGGTAATTTCTGGTTGTTGATTTAAAAACTCGTTGATCCGTTTTTGGGAGGCTTCAGCTTGTTGTACCATTGACGATACCCATCCGACGATCGCAACTGGCCATGTCAACATATTGACATAAATAAGAAATTCTACAATCGTCCCAAATTCAATTAGCCCATCAATGTATTGGCTACCCCCAATAAATACAACCAAAACGTTACTGAGTCCAATAAGGAGAATCATCAGAGGAAAGAACAAGGCTTGAACCTTAGTCAAGTCGATATTTTTTTCTTTACTCGTATTTGCTAAATCGTCAAATTCCTCTTGTGTTCGTCTCTCTAATCCATAAGCCTTGATCACAGAAACTCCACTGAATCGTTCTTGGGTAAAGGTGGTCAATTCAGATAAATATTTCTGCACAACGGCACTTCGTTTGTGTATCGCGATACTCAATTTATAGATACCTACTGAGAGCAGTGGGAGTGGTGCAATCGCATACATAGTCAACGTCGGCGCTGTGTAGAACATATAGCTTATGGCCACAATAAATAGCGTAATAGTCGTGGTGCTGTACATCAAAGCTGGTCCAGCATACATGCGTACCTTACCGACATCTTCACTGATTCGATTCATCAAATCGCCAGTTCTATTTCTTTTGTAGAAACTCAAGGAGAGACGCTGATAATGATCAAAAACCTCATTTTTCAAGTCGTATTCAATATTCCTCGAAACCACAATGATCGTTTGGCGCATTAAAAATGTAAAAAAACCAGACAGGAGTGCGGCACCAATGATCATACCGATGTCCCAGGCCAAGACTTCAACGAGCTCATCGTAATTAACCGTACCAGTGATGTAGGATTTGATACTGTCGACAGAATCTCCAATTTTAGCAGGGACGACAATTCTAAAGACCGTAGCGATCGCCGTAATAAAGAGTCCAACGACAAGCCTTCCACGGTATTGGTAAAAAAATTTATTGATGTATCTCAGTGCTTTCATCTCGTTACTTCTTGATAAATCCTCAATAAAATTTAAAATTTTTGCAGAATCGTCATCGCTTCGGTATTTTTGCTCAGAATTTTTAATGGATTCATAAATGACAACCACCACCATTAATTCTGCAATCGACGCCTCGGCGTTATCTGTATTTGGAAATACGGCGTTTGACAACCACGAACAAGTCGTTTTTTGTCAGGACAAAGATACTGGTTTAAAGGCAATAATTGGGGTACACAGTACGGTTTTAGGACCAGCATTGGGCGGCACACGTATGTGGCCGTATTCAAGTGAATCGGAGGCCTTAATCGACGTTTTACGACTCTCGCGCGGCATGACCTATAAATCAGCCATTACTGGGCTTAATCTAGGGGGTGGCAAAGCGGTGATTATAGGAGATGCCAAGACTCAGAAAACGCCTGAACTGATGCTTAAATTTGCCGAGTTTGTTCACCGCTTAGGGGGGACTTATATCACCGCAGAAGATGTTGGTATGGAAACTGCAGATATGGACTTGGTGCGCACTGTAACCCCATATGTGACCGGAATATCAGAGGAAAACGGTGGTGCTGGAAATCCATCACCAATTACTGGGTATGGAGTATTTATGGGAATGAAGGCTGCCGCAGAGCACGCATTTGGCAGTGCACTGCTCGAAGATCGTACTGTGTTAGTTCAAGGGATAGGACATGTGGGTGAAGCTCTGGTAGAGCACTTGAGTAATGAAGGAGCAAATGTTCTTATTACCGATATCAATCAAGAGCGCCTTCAGCAGGTGCGAGATAAATATAATGCAACGATCTTTGCTGGTAATGAGCTATACCAGGCCCCTGTTGATATTTATGCCCCATGTGCCTTGGGAGCCACAATAAACGATCAAACAGTTCATAAGTTAAAGGCCAAAGTAGTGGCCGGTGCCGCCAATAATCAACTTGCAAACGAAATGCGGCATGGTGCATTACTTAAAAAGCGCGGAATTGTATACGCTCCAGACTTTGTGATTAATGCGGGGGGAATCATTAATGTTTATGCAGAATTAGAGCATTACGGTCGTGCAGACATCATGCGCAAAACTGAACATATTTTTGATACCACCCTAGAGATATTACAAATGTCGGACCGTCAGGATATTACACCACATCAGGCGGCATTTAATGTGGCTCAGCAGCGTATTGATGCGCGAAAAGGCGATAAATAATTGCCAATAGTCGTATATTCGTCCCACAATTATTCCAATACTTAGGCTAAGTTCTTTTCAGTTATGTTGACCAGACGACACATTCGGGTAAAAGTATTACAAACGCTTTATGCTCGCCATCAAAGCGCCGATCAAGATCAAGAGAGTCAAGAGAAGTTTTTAACGCAAAGTCTTGATCAAATGCAAGAACTTCAGGCCCTATTGCTCTTGATGATTGTTGCTGTGCGTAATCAAGCTGAAAAATTTACCCAACGCGCTCAAAAAAAGTATTTTGCAAGTGATGATGAGCGTAATCCTAGTGCGAATTTCACTCAGAATCAATTGGTCGATTTGATCCATAATCACCATATTTTAACCCAATTTGCCAAAAAGAAAAAACTCAAAAATTGGGAGCAAGACGACGAATATGTAGTCATTTTGTTCAATAAACTCAAAGAGGCTCCTTGGTACCTCGAGTACCTCGCTTTAAACAATCCAAGTTTTAATCAAGATCGCGCTTTTATCGTTCGCTTTTACAAAGAAATACTTGCCCAAGACGATAAGTTATATGACTATATTGAAGACAAGAGCCTTACTTGGATTGACGATTTTCCATGGGTCAATACTGCCATGGTAAAACGTCTGAATAAAATCACTCCCGACCGCTCTAGTGATCTTTTTACTTTAGGGGTGTTTAAAGACCAAGACGACCAGCAATTTGGTCAAAAATTATTTCGCGGAGTACTCAGACATCAATCAGAATTACAAGAGTTATTGGCTGGTAAAACCCCAAATTGGGATCAGGATCGAATCGCTGATTTAGACCTACTTATGCTTTATATGGGGATTTGCGAGTTTTTGTATTTTCCTTCAATTCCAGTGCGCGTCTCGATAAACGAGTATTTAGAAATTGCCAAAGAGTACTCAACGCCTAAGAGCAGTCTCTTTATTAATGGTATTCTGGATAATATTGTGAAAGATCTTATGGCCAAGGATCAGCTTAACAAAAATGAACGCGGCTTGAGATAAAACGCGAAAAAATCCCTAAATTGGCCGACCTTAAGTCAAACTATTTTAATCTATTTAAATTCAATTATCATGAAAAAAACATTGTTTCTAGCAGCACTTGTAGCATTCGCAGTGAGCTCGTGTAAGGATAATGCTGCTCAAAAAGTAAGCGCAGATAATGTTGCTGCCGCTGCTGAGCGCGATACTCAAGCGGATAAATATCCGGTAATGAGTTTTTCTGAAAAGTCTTATGATTTTGGAACCATTAATCAAGGTGAGGCCCAAGAGCACGTATTTTCATTTACCAATACTGGGGAGGCTGACCTTGTCATTGTTGATGCCAAAAGTTCTTGTGGCTGTACGGTACCTCAATATCCACGAACTCCAATCGCTCCAGGAGAGTCTGGTGAGATGTTGGTGAAATTCAACGGAAGTGGTAAAAATCAGGTAAGTAAAACCGTTACTATTACTGCTAACACTCAGAAGGGTAAAGAAATGATTAGCATTAAAGCTTTTGTAACACCTAAAAATGGTGCTGTAGAAGGTTCGCCAATCAAAGTACAGTAATAAAGGGGTATTAAATACAAAAGCGATGGAAAGTATTTCGAGCTTCATGCCCCTTGTTTTGATGTTTTTGGTGGTCTATTTCTTTATGATCAGACCACAAATGAAACGGGCGAAACAAGAAAAGAAATTTGCCGCTGAACTCAAGAAAGGAGATAAGGTCGTGACCAAAAGTGGGTTACATGCCAAGGTTCTGGATCTCACTGATGATCAAACTTGTATCCTAGAATCAGGAGCCGGCAAAATGAAATTTGAACGCGCGAGTATTTCAATGGAGTTGAGTCAAAAACTCAAAACCAAATAATTGCGTTCCATGACCATAAAAAAAGCCTTCCCCGCGGAAGGCTTTTTTTATGCCCTTAGTTTTTCAACAATTGCTACTGATTTTTGGTGGCTAGCATTTTGGCAATATTGACAATTACTTCAGTGGCTTTGAGCATACTCTCCACAGGGACGTATTCGTAACGACCGTGAAAATTATGTCCTCCTGCAAAAATATTGGGACAGGGAAGCCCCATGAACGAAAGTTGAGAACCATCGGTTCCCCCACGTATGGGTTTTATGATGGGGATTATGCCAGCCGCTTCCATGGCCTCTTTAGCCAAGTCCACTATGTGCATCATAGGTTCTATTTTTTCACGCATGTTAAAATACTGGTCTTTAATTTCGACCGAGACGCGTTCCATCCGGATCGAATTGTTGAGGTCTTCAGCGACTTGATGCATGAGTTGTTTGCGTTCCTTAAAACGCTGCGCGTCATGATCGCGAATGATGTAGTGTAATTCGGTGAGTTCCACGTCGCCAGCCATATGATGCAGGTGGTAAAATCCATCACGATCCTCGGTGAGTTCTGGAGTTTCGCGGGCGGGTAAGGCTTGAATGAATTTTTGCGCCAGATACATGCTGTTGACCATTTTACCTTTAGCATACCCAGGATGAACCATTTTACCTTTAAAACTTACTTTGGCTCCTGCCGCATTAAAATTTTCAAATTCCAATTCGCCAATTTGACTGCCATCCACGGTATAAGCCCAGTCTGCGCCAAATTTTGCCACGTCAAATTTGTGAGCGCCGCGACCGATTTCTTCATCAGGTGTAAAACCAACTTTGATGGCCCCGTGTTTTATTTCTGGATGCTGAACCAAGTACTCCATAGCCGAAACAATTTCGGTGATTCCCGCTTTATCATCGGCCCCTAAAAGTGTAGTCCCATCAGTGACAATTAAGGTATTGCCCACATATAATAAAAGGTCGTCAAACTCCTTAGGTGAGAGCACGATGTCTTGTTCCTTATTCAGTAGAATGTCTTTGCCATCGTAGTGTTCAATAACTCTAGGTCGGACATTAGCGCCTGTAAAATCCGGTGAGGTGTCAAAATGAGATATAAATCCTATGGTTGGTACATGATGATCGACATTGCTGGGTAAGGTGGCCATGACGTAAGCATTATCATCAATAGTGACCTCTGTGAGACCAATATCTTTTAATTCCTGGACAAGGGCATTGGCAAGATCCCACTGTTTTTCAGTACTTGGCGTCGTCGACGAGTTTGGGTCGCTTTCGGTATCTGTACTGACATAACGTACGAATCGATCGATCAGGTGTGATTTTGAAATCATAGTCTTTATAATTGTCTTTGGTTTATTTTAACGCGTTTTGAAATATATGTGAATCGTTGATAAAATTAGTGCTTTTAATGCTAATTTTGTTCTGAATATAACCCTATGTACCAAAGACTCATACGGCCCATTTTTTTTCTATTTGATCCGGAGAAAATTCACCACATAAGTTTTCGTCTGATTAAGTTGGTACATCTTCTTGGTTTTGGACTCTTTATCAAGCGTTATTTTCGTCTGAATCACCCCAAATTAGAGCGGGAGGTTTTTGGATTAACGTTTCCAAATCCTGTAGGATTAGCAGCGGGCTTTGACAAAGATGCTATCGCGTACAAAGAGTTTTCGAACTTTGGGTTTGGCTTTGTTGAAATAGGAACTGTAACTCCAAAGCCACAAGATGGCAATCCCAAAAAGCGTTTATATAGACTTCCTGACGATCAAGGGGTGATCAATAGAATGGGATTCAATAATAAAGGCGTGGCTCATGCCGTCGAACGTCTTAAAACCAATAGGGGGGAGGTGCTCATAGGCGGAAATATTGGAAAGAACAAAGTCACCCCAAACGACCGAGCTGTCCAAGACTATTTAATTTGTTTTGAGCAACTCTTCGATGTAGTCGATTATTTTGTGGTGAATGTCAGTTCACCAAATACCCCCAATTTAAGGGCCTTACAAGAAAAAGAGCCGCTCACGAATTTGTTGAATACGCTTCAAAATCAAAATAACGCCAAGACCGCTCCTAAGCCCATCTTACTCAAGATTGCCCCGGATTTAACACAGGGACAGCTCGATGATATCATCCAGATCGTGGCCTCAACCAAAATTGCGGGAGTCATTGCGACCAATACGACCCTGAGTCGCGATGGATTAGGTCATCCAAATAAAAAAGAAACGGGAGGACTCAGTGGTAAGCCTTTAACAAATCGTTCCACAGAGGTGATTCGTTATCTCCACGAAAAAAGTTCTGGAGCGTTTCCCATCATTGGTGTCGGCGGTATTCATTCCGCCCAAGACGCGCTCGACAAACTCAATGCTGGCGCTAGGTTGGTTCAATTATATACGGGCTTTGTTTATGAGGGGCCAGGTTTAATTCGCGACATTAATAAGGCTATTTTAAGCCAAAAATAAAGGGGGTCATGCTGCTTACTTTTGCTATTGCCTGCGCGCTTTTAGCCATTACACCCGGCCCTGATAATATTTTTGTCGCCACGCAGTCTATAGCCTATGGAGCACGGACTGGATGGATGATTACCTTGGGACTACTCAGTGGTTGTGTCCTTCACACGAGTCTTTTAGCTTTTGGTTTTACGACTGTTATCGAGCGCTGGCCAGAGCTGATGTGGATGATTAAAGTATTGGGTGGGGGATATTTATTGTATTTAGCCCTGAAAATTGCCCGAACTACCGTGAGTCAGCAACCCGAGATGGTGCAAAAACAGTCCATGGCCTGGTGGTATCGAAAAGGGGTGATACTCAATGCGTCAAATCCCAAGGTGTTTTTATTTTTCGTTTCGTTGTTCCCGGCCTTTCTTTGGGATGAAACCCTATCAAAATCGATCCAATTCTTCGTTCTGGGTGGGATTTTCATTTTTGTCTCGGCTGTAATTTTCGGTCTGATCGCTTTGTTTGCAGAGCGCTTTTCATCTTTACGTCTTTGGTTACTTCATCACCCTAAGACGTTCAAGGCCATACAGTCCGGTATATTTGCTCTTCTCGGCTTATATGTCCTCTGGCCTTAATCATATTTTTACTGTTAAAATCTCTGCGAATCGTAGCGCTATTTTGTATCTTTCCCTATGTCTTCGGTCAAAATAATCGAATGTCCACGTGATGCCATGCAAGGCATTAAAACCATTATTCCCACAGAAGTAAAAGTTAATTATCTTCAATCGCTTTTGGATTGTGGTTTTGACACATTAGACTTTGGAAGCTTCGTTTCTCCCAAGGCAATCCCACAAATGGCGGATACGGCTCAGGTCCTGTCACAATTAGATCTGAGTAATACCGAGACCAAATTATTAGCCATTGTTGCCAACCTAAGAGGGGCTCAAACTGCCGCGGGTTTTGAGGCGATTCGTTTCATTGGGTACCCATTTTCGATTTCAGAGAATTTCCAAATGCGAAACACACATAAAACAATTGATCAGTCCATGATTGTGCTATCGGAAATTTTATCTTTGGCCAAACAAAGTGGTCAAAAGGTGGTGACTTATTTATCGATGGGTTTTGGAAATCCCTACGGGGATCCTTGGAGTACTGAAATTGTGGCACAGTGGACGAAAACACTAGTTGATTTAGGTTGCGATATAATTTCGTTGAGTGATACGGTGGGCTCGGCCAGTCCCGCAGTGATTTCTGAGCTATTCAGCGGGTTGATCCCTGAATTCCCACATGTAGAATTTGGTGCTCATCTGCATACGACAACCGATTCCTGGTATGACAAGGTTCATGCGGCCTATAACGCTGGATGCCGTAGATTTGATGGAGCGATACAGGGCTTTGGTGGCTGCCCAATGGCCAAAGATGAATTAACAGGAAATATGCCTACGGAGAAATTATTGAATTATTGTACTGATCATAAAATTGAACACGGTATTGCCGGGACTGAATTCGAGAGTGCCTACACACAAGCCTCACACATATTTTTAAACTATCGCTAATGAAGATATTTCGAGTAATCAAAAATTATGTCTCAAGTGGTTTGATCGTCATCACCCTTTTTGGCTGTGTGGATCAAAAAGCGAAGCTGATTTTTGTACAGCTCAATGATGTTTACGAAATAGCCCCCCTTGGCGGGGGTCTTTATGGAGGCATGGCCCGGGTTGCTCATGTTGTAGATTCACTCAAGGCAATCAATCCTCATACTTATTTATTTATGTCTGGGGACTTCCTCAATCCGTCGCTACTGGGAACACTCAAGCATGAGGGAGAGCGCATCAAAGGAAGGCAGATGATCGAGGTCATGAATGCGATGAATTTCACTATGGCGACATTTGGCAATCACGAGTTTGACCTCTCTTATGATGATTTTCAAAAACGGCTTAACGAATCGACTTTTGATTGGGTCAACACCAACTGTTATCACAATGCCGAGTCAGGGATTAAGCCATTTGAGCGGCAATCAGTGGAAGTCTCACAACCAGATACGGCCCCTGATCGCCTAACACAAAGAGGACCAGAAACCATACCTGAAATAAAATTACTCAGTGTCGAACAAAACGGCCAAACTTTAGATATCGGATTTTTTGGTATCACGATTCCGAGTAATCCAAAACCTTATGTCCATTATGCAGACATGTTCGCTCAGGCAAAATATGCCGTAGATTCGCTTAAGCAAACAGATGCTGATTTATTGGTGGGTTTAACACATGTCAATATCGATATGGATGAAAAAATTGCACGCAACAATCAGGATATCGATCTTATTTTGGGCGGGCATGACCACACCAATATGTACGTGCAGGAAGGAAACACATTAATTACAAAATCTGACGCAAATGCCAAGCAGATTTATGTACATGAGCTTAGCTATGACTTTCAATCCGGGCAGCACACTATAGAATCTAAGTTAATTTCTATTACCCGCAATACTCCAGAAAATCAGGAGGTTGCTCAAATAGTATCGCGCTGGGATGCGATCTTATACAAGGCAGTAAGTCAGGTGAGTGAAGCTCCCAACAAAGTGATTTATATCACTGAAGAATTGTGGGATGGGCGCGATGCCCAAAGTCGTTCAGTCCAAACAAATCTCGGACAAGTGATCACCAAAGCCATGGCTGAAGTCTTTGATCCGCCGCTTGATATAGCGATCGTCAACGGAGGCTCGATACGAATCGATGATTTTTTAACAGGAGGGATTACACCGCTCGATTTTTTTCGGGTTTTACCTTTTGGGGATGGTGTCCTAAAAGTTCAAATGACCGGCGATTTGTTGAACGAAGTTTTGACTTACGGTAAGGCGCAAAAAGGCGATGGGGCGTATTTGCAGCGCTACGGAATTAAACAGGACAAAAACGGTCAATGGCGTATAGGACAAAAACCAATTATGGCCAATAAGCTCTATTGGGTTGCCACGAGTGAGTTTTTGATGCGGGGATATGATATTCCTTTTTTAACACCGGAGCATCCGGGCGTCAAAACGGTTATTTATCCAAATAAAGGTGATATATCGTCAGATATTAGACAATCTATAATCCATAATTTAACCCATGAATAAGTCAATTAAGTGGCTAAGACCAATCGGTATTGTTGGGCTGTTGGCTTTGGTTGTGATTCAGTTCATTCCCCTAAAACGCAACCAGCAAGGTTATGAATCTGTTTTGGCTTTTGAGCAAGAAACTCAAGTCAGTCCTAAATTATCCTCCATACTCAAGGCCAATTGTTATGATTGTCACAGTAACCAGACTCAGTATCCATGGTATAGTGCTGTTGCGCCAATTAATTTTTGGCTCGATGAGCACGTGCAAGACGGTAAAAAGCATTTTAATTTGTCGCAGTGGTCAGAATATTCAATTAAGCGCAAAGATCACAAACTCGAGGAGCTCATCGAAGAGGTTGAAGAGGCCGAGATGCCATTACCCTCGTATACATGGGTCCATGGGAGTTTGACCGAAATTGAGCGACAGACTCTTTTAGATTGGGCCCAGATGGCGCGGTTATCTTATCGCATAGATGAACCCTTAGAGTGAGTTAACGCAAGGTGAATTAATAAATACATTACATAATAATACTGAGTTTATGTGTATCTTTGCATGCAATTAAGTTAAATCGCCGGTAAAAAGGCTTCAAATTAATTGCAATGAAGGCACACGACAGTAAAATTCTTGGAGAGGGCTTAACCTATGACGATGTTCTGCTCGTTCCCGCCTACTCCGAAGTACTTCCACGCGAAGTTTCAATAGCCACTCAATTTTCGCGCAACATCACGCTTAACGTACCGATTGTTTCTGCTGCCATGGATACAGTAACCGAAAGTGCTATGGCCATTGCAATGGCGCGGGAGGGAGGTATCGGTGTCTTGCATAAAAATATGACCATCGAAAAGCAAGCGGCTGAGGTACGAAAAGTGAAGCGGGCCGAGTCAGGAATGATTCAAGATCCAGTCACATTGACCGCAAATCACAAGGTCAAGGATGCACAAAATACCATGCGTGATTATCGAATCGGAGGAATCCCTATTGTCGATAAGCACAATAAACTCATCGGTATCGTTACCAATAGAGATCTGCGTTTTGAAAAAAACTACGACAGGCCACTCTCCGAAGTGATGACGCCACAACCCCTTGTGACTGTGGAGCAAGGAACAAGTTTGGCCGATGCCGAAATTATTTTACAAGAAAACAAAATAGAAAAGCTTCCTGTAGTTTCTGAAGATCAAACCTTACTGGGTTTGATCACCTTTAGAGATATTACCAAGCTCACACTTAAACCTACTGCCAATAAAGATAATTACGGTCGATTGCGAGTGGCTGCGGCCCTTGGCGTTACGGCAGATGCCGTGGAGCGTGCAACGGCTTTAGTTAATGCTCAAGTCGATGCGGTGATTATCGACACCGCTCACGGACATACGCGCGGGGTGGTCGAGGTTTTGAAGGCCGTTAAAACAGAATTTCCCGAGTTGGATGTTGTAGTCGGTAATATTGCCACGGCCGAGGCAGCCCGTTATTTAGTCGAGGCTGGAGCCGATGCCGTAAAAGTCGGTATTGGCCCTGGATCAATTTGTACGACACGTGTGGTTGCAGGAGTCGGATTCCCTCAGTTTTCTGCGGTCCTGGAGGTCGCGGCAGCCATCAAGGGTAGTGGGGTGCCAGTTATTGCCGATGGTGGTATTCGATATACTGGAGACATCCCCAAAGCCATTGCGGCAGGAGCAGATTGTGTTATGCTTGGCTCAATGCTAGCCGGGACCAAAGAATCTCCTGGAGAAACCGTGATTTTTGAGGGACGAAAGTTTAAGACTTATCGCGGCATGGGTAGCGTCGAAGCCATGAAGAAAGGGTCCAAAGATCGTTATTTCCAAGATGTAGAAGACGATATTAAAAAACTGGTGCCCGAGGGCATCGTCGGTCGTGTCCCTTACAAAGGAGATTTGGTCGAAAGCATGACCCAATTCATCGGTGGACTTCGTGCAGGAATGGGCTATTGTGGAGCCAAAGACGTACCGACACTAAAAGAATCGGGTCGCTTTGTTAAAATCACCTCATCAGGGATTCACGAAAGCCATCCACATGATGTGACCATCACCAAAGAGGCGCCAAACTACTCTCGCTAGATTCTCTTGCTAGAAGCGAGGCTCGTAACCGCTAAATGCGTGAAGGATGAAACAGATTTACTCTTCTTCTTTGGGTACTTCGATCCCGAGATCCTCGAGGACGGCCAAGGTTAGGTCAAACCGGTTGTCAATGTATACCACCGTATTATCGCGCAACAAAACCTGAGTGTATCCTCCGGCTTCGGCCACGCGCTCTAAAGATTGACCTACCTTTGTGTAAAGGGGCTGCATGAACTCTTCTTGTCGCAAGGTCAAAAGCTGATTGCCGTTTTGTTGGTATTGACCGAGTTCGTTTTGCATGACCACGAGGGAGTCTTCTCGTGATTTCTTCTGCATTAAGGTCAGTAATGATTCACTATCTCGATAATCCTGAAGTGCTTTTTCGTACTGGGCGAGTTTCTCCGTGTAACCGTCACTGAGTTCAGTTTGGTAGGCTTTAACTTGCTCTTGAACTCCCTGAAGCTCTGGCATTAGTCCTAAAATATAATCAATATCAACGGTACCTACTTTAGTTTCCTGAGCGCTAACCATTGAGCAGGTGAGCACTAGAATGAGGAATAAATGTTTCATGGTTTAAATTTTGTGCAATTAAGTAAAAAATTGAGAATTAAAGGAGCTATTTGTCTTGAGATTTTTTCCAAATTTGACCCCTATGAGGATTCAACAAAGGCCTGAGCTCTTGAACTAAAGCCCAAGGTAACACAAAACTCACTACGCTACGGTCAGGGGCAGGGATAAGCTCTAGCGCCACGGGTGTGATGTTCTTGTTCGATGCAAATTCATTTAAATGAATAAGATGATGTTCCGCGGTTTGAACAGCATTGGGGCCAAAAAAGTCCCAAAGCATAGCCACTGGGGTATCAGACTTGGGTGTATTGCTCATAGAAGTATGTATATTTTGCCAGAGCAAAGATATGCGTTCCGTTTGGCTCTTAAGCACATTTAACAGGTGAAATCCTAGGTAGTTGTAGTTGAATAAACAATGAGAATTCTTAATTTTGCTCGGCTACAAAAAAATGAATTTGTGATGAAATACAATAGGCTAATATTTGCTTTGGTAAGTTTATGGATTACCGCATCAATCGCCCAAAACAAAAAAAATACACTCGTAACACTAAACGATCGTTCATTTAGCTCAAGTGAGTTTAAGCAAGTTTATTTTAAAAACTTAGAACTCGTTAAGCAGCAAGAAGAGCGTTCGATTGAAGAGTACTTGAATTTATTTATTCAGTACAAAAGAAAAGTTGAAGAGGCCAAGGCCCAAGGTCTTGACCAAAAACAATCCTACCTCAAGGATTTCGCAAAGTACCAAGAGCAATTGTCTCGGAATTATGTCTACGAGGACAATGTAACCTCCAAAATGGTTCAGGAGGCCTATCAGCGAAGTAAGGAGGCCATTAAAACCTCACACATTTTGATTTTGTGTAACTGGGATGCCCCAGCGCGAGACACTTTGGTAGCGTTTAATAAGGCCCGTGAGATTCGTCAAATGGTGCTTGAGAATCCCGATAAATTCAATGACATAGCGGCCCAATATTCGGAGGAACCAAAGGCCAACGAGACCAAAGGCTCACTTGATTACGTTACTGTATTTGAATTGGTGTATCCCTTTGAGAGCGCAGCGTACAATTTAAAACTTGGTGAAGTTTCTGAGGTTGTGCGCACCCAATATGGGTACCACATCATTAAGCTGGATGACCGACGTCCCGTGTTGCCTAAAAGAACCGTATCGCACATAATGATTGCCACCAAATTTGATTCGTTGGGAACTGCCAAAGATCGAATTTTAGAAATCGAAAATTTATTACAAAAAGGAGTCCCTTTCGAAGATTTAGCCAAACAGTACTCCGACGATAAAAATACAGGGGTTAACGGTGGTCGTATGCGACCATTTACCAATGGTGATCTCAAAGCACCACCATTTGAAGATGCGGCCTTTGATCTTGTTGAGCCAGGTGACATCTCAGGACCCGTGCAAACTCGATTTGGTTGGCATATCATCCGACTCGAGGACAAGGGTAAAGCATTGAGCTATAAGGAAGAGGAAGCGCGTTTGACCAAGATGGTCAAATTAGGCGATCGTGCCAAAATCGTTACCACGGCGGTGACCCAAAAGATGAAAGATGAATTAGGGTTTCGTGCGTATCCTTATAAACCGGCATTTATGGCGATTTTGAATGATAGCATATTTGATCGTAAGTGGCGTTTTACTCCGTTTGAGCAGAGTCAAAATAAGCCTTTGTTTACCATTGGCATGAAGACATACCTTTACAATGATTTTGGGGCTTTTCTCGAGGGGCAACAACCCAAGGTGCGGCCATTTAAACAAATAGCGACATTTTTGGAAATGCTTTATGAGCAATTTGAGACCGAAAAAGTCAAAGAGTATTTTAAACAAAATCTCGAGCGTGTCGATGAAGATTATGCAGCCATTATTAATGAGTATCGAGATGGCTTATTGATCTTTGACGCGATGGAAAAGAATATTTGGTCCAAGGCTAAAACCGATACATTGGGCTTACGCAATTATTACGAGTCCCATAAACGACAATATTTGTGGAAAAACCGTGTAAAGGCCGCTATCGTTCAAACGACCTCAGAAGAGGATATGGATCGAGCCTTAGAACTGTTGCGTCGCGGTAAGTCCCCCAGTGATGTGAAGGCTGTATTAAACCGAGATAATACCCTAAATATCATAGTCACGGAAGGTGTATTTGAAGAAGGCTCTCAAAAACTTCCTGCAAGCTTCGAATTTGCAGAAGGTCTTTCGCGGGTTTTTGAATCTCCCGGACAGTTTACAGTAATTCAGGTTGAGGAACTACTTTCTGCTGGCATCAAACCATATGAGGAAGTCGAAGGTGCTGTGTTAAGTGATTACCAAAGTCAGCTCGAGTCGATTTGGAATGAGGAACTGGAATTAAAGTACCCGGCTAAGATTAATAAAAGAGCGTTACGCCAGTTAAAAAGAGAACTCAAAGCAAAGTAATGAGGCGAACTTTAGGTTTTTTTGTAGCGCTACTGGTATTTTGTGGATGTGCGTATTTCGCACCTGAGGAAAGTCAAAAAAAACCATTGGCCCGGGTTAATCAGTCGTATCTCTACCTTGAGGATATTCGAGATTTATTAGGCGCTAATATGTCGCCACAAGACAGTGCACTGCGCATTCAGAATCAAGTCAATAAATGGGCCACCCAACAATTGCTCATCGATCAAGCAAGGATTAATCTTAGCCTTGATTTACAAGCAGATCTCGAAGAACTTGTTCAGCAGTACCGCACCGATCTCTTTACCGAGTCTTACAAAGCTAAGATTGTCGCTGCTCAACTCGATTCGACCGTGAGTCCTCTTGAAATGAAAGAGTATTACGAGCTTAATAGAGAGAATTTTAAACTCAACGAAGCATTGGTTCGTTGCCGATATGTGCATCTCGACGAGCAGTATTTAGCTAAAAGAGAGGTTGTGAAAGCCCTTGAGCGCTTTGATTCAATCGATCGCGAATTACTGGATCAATGGCGACTACAATTCAAATCAGTCAACCTAAATGATACACTTTGGGTCCGTCAAGAACGCCTTATTGAGCAAATCCCTGCCTTGCGCACCAAAAATATAGCGGCGTTAAAAAATGCAAAAATTAATCAGTTTCAAGATTCATTAGGGCTATATTTACTGAAAATTGAAAATTATCTGAGTCGTAATGACGTAGCCCCTTTATCTTATGTGGCCCCTACGATCAGACAGATTATTTTAAACCGACGCAAACAAGAGTTGACCGCGAAGTTAGAAAAAGACATCACCAAGGATGCCATTAGAAATAAAACATTTGAAATATATGACAAAGATTAAGGTCTTTTGTACGGGACTTCTGCTGTTATCTGGAACAATCTCTGCTCAAGAGATAGTTATCGATAGTACCGACATAATAAAAGAGCCCGAAGCTGTAACGCGAGATCAAGTCACAACTGACAATACATTTACTCGATTTAAAGCCGAAGGGGTTTCTGCAGTAGTAGGCGAGTATGTGGTTTTGGACAGCGATATTGACAAGAGTTATTTGGAGTTGCAACAACAAGGAGTATCGATCAAAGACGTAACCCGTTGTCAACTTTTGGGTAAGTTGATGGAGGACAAACTCTATGCTCATCATGCCAAAGTAGATAGCTTAGAGGTTTCGGATGAAGAAATCAGCGCAAGAATTGAACAGCAGATTGCTTATATCAGTGAGCAATTTGGGGGCGACGAGGCCAAAGTTGCCGAGTTTTATAAAAAGTCAAGCATAGACGAGTTGCGTCAAGAGCTATTCGAGACCAATAAAGTGATATTTTTGGCGGGACAAATGCAGCAAAAGGTTGTCGAGAATATAGAGGTGACTCCAGAAGAAGTTCGCCAATTCTTTTTTGATATTCCCGTAGATCAACGTCCTGTATTTAGTGCTGAAGTCGAGGTTGCTCAGATTTTGATAGAACCAGTAATTACAGAGAAAGCCAAGCAAGACGTCATTGATCGACTCAACGAGTACAGACGAGATATTGTAGAAAATGGTTCAAGCTTTGCGACCAAAGCTGTTTTGTATTCTAAAGATGGATCAGCCTCCAAAGGGGGGTTAATTGAAGGGATTCGCAAGAACTCTCCATTTGCAAAAGAATTTAAGGACGTTGCATTTTCATTAGTTGAAGGCGATGTCAGTGAACCATTTGAGACAGAATTTGGCTATCACATTTTAAAGGTTGATAAGGTTAGAGGACAAGAAATTGATGTGCGTCATATTATTTTGTTTCCAGAGGTCACTTCAGAATCTGTCACCAGAGCACGTGCGAAAATTGATTCTATTCGAACTGAAATTACAGAAGGCCGATTGTCATTTTCAGAGGCGGCACGTCAATTTTCTGATGAAGCTGAAACCAGAAATAATGGCGGCCAGTTAATCAATCCCGTGTCCTTAGATACAAAGTTTGATTTGACCAAAATGGATCCCACCTTGAGTGCGCAAGTATATAATTTGGAACAAGATGAGGTGTCCCAGGTATTCAGCGATCGCGATTACACAGGTAAAACCTCATTTAAAATATTGACCGTGACCAATAGGCAAAGTGAACACACTGCTGATTTTGTTTCTGACTACGAGAAAATTCAAGAGTTGGCCTTAAAAGAGAAACAAATCAAAGCGATTGAAACTTGGCAGAACAAAAAAATTAAAGACACCTATATCAGTGTTAACGGAGATTACCTAGAATGCGAGTTCTCGAGTAATTGGCAAAAAAAATAAGCCGCAAAAATTATGTCAGATGTCGCTCATATGGACCAATTGGTTCAGGAATACCAAAACTTAAAAGCCCAAATTCAGAACGTCATAGTGGGGCAGGAGCAGGTACTCGATGAAATTATCTGTGCTATTTTCTCCGGCGGTCATGTTTTACTGGTCGGTGTGCCAGGACTGGCAAAGACTTTGATGGTTCAGACCGTAGCTAAGGCATTGGGGTTGTCATTCAACAGAATTCAATTCACTCCAGATTTGATGCCAAGCGATATTCTTGGTTCTGAAATTTTAGATGCAGAGCGCAACTTTAAATTCATTAAGGGTCCAATTTTTAGTCAAATCATATTGGCTGATGAAATTAATCGAACACCACCTAAAACACAAGCAGCATTGCTTGAGGCTATGCAAGAGCGCGCGGTAACAATTGCGGGAGTGCGTCATGAATTAAGTCAACCTTATTTTGTGCTGGCGACCCAAAATCCCATAGAACAAGAAGGAACCTATCCGTTGCCGGAGGCTCAATTAGATCGATTTATGTTTTCGATTAATCTAACTTACCCCACGTTATCCGAAGAAATAGATATTGTAAAATCAACAACTTCAGATAAAGATCACGCTCCAGAGGCTGTTTTTGACGGCTCAAATTTATTACACTATCAGAAACTTATCCGTCGTATGCCAGTGGCTGACAGTGTTATTGATTACGCTGTTCGCTTGGTTGCCAAAACACGTCCAGATTCAGAATACGCCCCTGACTTTATCAAAGAATATATCGATTGGGGTGCTGGGCCTCGAGCATCACAAAATTTAATACTGGCTGCCAAAACTCATGCCGCACTCTCGGGTAAATATTCTCCAGATATTGAAAATGTTAAAGCCATCGCGACTCCAGTCCTGCGTCACCGGTTGCTCAAGAATTACAAAGCTGAAGCTGAGGGAAAACATATCGATTCATTAATCGGCGCATTGCTTTAGGACTTTTGGAAATTGAGTCACCTTTAAATTGACTTATTCTGAATTTTGCGGGTACAGAATTGCGAAATCGAAAATTTTAGAGATTAAAATTAGCTCTGTTTTAGGGATATCTCATTTTGAATGCTCCTAGGGCTATTTGTTTTCAAACTCCCTCATTATTTCGTAATTTTGCCAGACTTCAAAACTCGATGTATGGCATTTGATTTATCCATGATTAAGGCGCTTTATGAGCGATTCCCCAAGCGCGTTAACGCAGCACGAACGGCAGTAGGTAGACCGCTTACGCTCTCTGAAAAAATTCTTTATACTCATTTGTGGTCAGGAAGCCCCGAGACCGCATACAATCGGGGAGAGGATTATGTAGATTTTGCCCCTGACCGAATTGCGTGTCAAGACGCCACGGCTCAGATGGCATTGTTGCAATTTATGCAAGCTGGGAAGGAAAAAGTCGCAGTACCCACTACGGTGCATTGTGACCACCTCATTCAAGCCAAAAATGGAGCAAAAACTGATTTACAATCAGCGCTACATTCAAGTAATGAAGTCTTTAACTTTTTAGAGTCTGTATCCAATAAATACGGTATCGGATTTTGGGCTCCTGGAGCTGGAATTATTCACCAAGTCGTACTTGAAAACTATGCTTTTCCAGGCGGAATGATGATTGGTACTGATTCCCATACCGTAAATGCCGGTGGACTGGGCATGCTAGCTATTGGTGTAGGAGGAGCGGATGCCGTTGATGTTATGGCTGGAATGGCGTGGGAATTAAAGTTTCCAAAGCTGATTGGGGTCAGATTGACTGGTAAAATATCAGGTTGGACAGCGCCCAAAGATGTAATCTTAAAGGTTGCTGAGCTTTTGACTGTTAAAGGAGGAACTGGAGCAATCGTAGAATATTTTGGACCTGGCGCTCAAGCCTTGTCCTGCACCGGAAAAGGAACTATTTGTAATATGGGCGCTGAGATAGGAGCCACCACATCGACGTTTGGCTATGACCAATCAATGGAGCGCTATCTGCGTGCTACGGGTCGCGATGAGGTTGCAAATTTAGCCAACACCATCAAAGACGATTTAACCGCTGATCCCGAAGTATACGCCAATCCTGAGGCATATTTTGATCAAGTTATTGATATCGATTTATCGACATTGATGCCACAGCTCAATGGTCCTTTTACACCTGATCTCGCGACCGAGGTGGGCACCATGACTGAAAAAGCCAAAGAAAACGACTGGCCATTGAAGGTCGAATGGGGGTTGATTGGCTCCTGCACCAATTCGTCTTACGAAGATTTGTCGCGGTCTGCATCGATCGCCCAACAAGCCCTCGACAAAAATCTAAAAACTAAGGCTGAGTTTGGTATTAATCCAGGTTCGGAACAAGTCCGTTATACCGCTGAGCGCGATGGGCTGTTGTCTATTTTTGAGCAGTTAGACGCTAAGATATTTACTAATGCATGCGGTCCTTGTATCGGCCAATGGGCACGTTATGAAGATCCAAAAAATGCACCCAAAAATTCGATCGTACATTCATTTAATCGAAATTTTGCCAAGCGAGCTGATGGAAATCCAAATACGCACGCCTTTGTGGCCTCACCGGAATTAACCGCAGCCATTGCTATTTCTGGGCGACTCGATTTTAATCCGATTACCGACACCTTGATCAATGAGGACGGAATAGAGGTGAAACTCGATGAGCCCACAGGATGGGAATTACCACCTCAAGGTTTTGAAGTTAAAGATAACGGCTATATCGCTCCAGAGCAAGACGGAAGTCATGTGACTGTAGCTGTTGCTCCAGATTCCGAGCGTTTGGAATTATTAACCCCATTTACACCGATCGATGAGGCCTCTGTTCAAAACATGAATTTATTGATTAAGGCCAAGGGTAAGTGTACCACGGATCATATTTCAATGGCTGGACCATGGCTTCGTTATCGTGGCCATTTAGACAATATCGCCAACAACACGCTAATTGGGGCCGTAAACGCATTTAACGACAAGACAAATTTTGTCAAAAGTCAGTTGACTGGTGAGTACGGAGGTGTCCCAGATACACAACGTGCTTATAAATCCAAGGGGATCATGACTATGGTCGTAGGTGATCACAACTACGGCGAGGGGTCTTCTAGAGAGCACGCAGCCATGCAGCCAAGACATTTAGGCGTCGCTGCAGTTCTGGTGAAGTCATTTGCGCGGATTCATGAGACTAACCTGAAAAAACAGGGAATGTTGGCCCTGACTTTTGAGAATGAAGCGGATTATGACAAAATTCAAGAGGATGATAAATTAAGTCTCGTGGATATCGCTGAGTTTACTCCAGATCGTCCACTGACACTTAAGTTAGCTCATGCCGACGGAACTACTGAAGAAATAAAAGTCAATCATTCATACAACGCTCAACAAATAGAATGGTTTAATTGCGGTTCTGCTTTGAATTTAATCAAAGAACAAAATCGGGCTTAATCCAATTGGTTTGTCTTAAACAAACTCCTCAATTCAGCAACATCACTGGCTTGAGTTAAATCTGGAACATGTTCTGTTCTGGGTATGACCAGCAGTTTGATGTTGTGTTGCGTCATCATGAGTTGAACAGCCGTGGGTAGTTCTTTTTCTTGCCGCTGTTTATTGATCGGACAATTGGTGAGTCCCGCTAGAAGATCAGTGCCATTAAATTTCCAAATATTCATGCTTACGATGAGCTCTTGGCCCTGGTCCTGTATTTGTTTGGTCACTATTTCATCTGGTTTTTCGATCAGGCCTGTCATACATCCTTGTCGATCTGTCACCAGTAGGGCAAAATTTCTGATTTTACTCATAGGAAAATCTAATCCTTGTCGTCTGTAACCGATCAAAGCGTTGGGATATGGCGCATCCACAAGTAATTGAAATGCGGCACTTGAATATAAATTATCCGCATTACAGACGATAAATTCTCGTGTGAGTAGTTCAGGGAATTGCGCCAAACATTGTTGCAAGGCATCTGCGGTACCTAAAGGTTTTTTGCGTCCTTTGGGAATGTGTTGAAAAGCAAAATCAATATTCACGCTGCCATTATCTATCGTTTTTGAGCCAGAAACTGAACCAGCAGTCTTAACTTGATCTTCAAAGTGCTTTTTAAAAATAATTCCAGGGGGCTGAATGATTAAAATTATGCGAGATAGCCCAGCTTTTTTGGCTTGGTCGATAATCAGGTCAATGGCTGTTTTGCCGTTTTGGTCTACTGGAATGAGGCCCTTGTGTATCCCTGGTTTCGGAAGGTTTTTGAAATCAGACTGCACCAATGATGATGTGTTGTCTTGCCTGGAGTGAAGTGCTTCTAAAGACTTTTTCATCCGTGAAGAGGCCCCTGCAGCCAGTATTATCAGCGGAGGATTTTGATTATTCATTATTTGATTTTATAACTGTTTTAGCCAAAGGCATGATGACACGCTTTTTCAATATTTATAGAGTAGGCTGCAGGTACACCAGCCTGTCTGAGCAAATGACAAAATTTATCTGAAGTATCATTAGGAACCATAAAAATCATACATCCTCCATGTCCAGAACCTACAATTTTAGCTCCATAAGCCCCATTTTTTAAACCAAGCTCAATCCATCGATCAATTTTGGGGTGTGAAACCTTTAAATTTTGACTTAACTCACGATGATGTGCTGACATCAACGCACCGAGTTTTGATATTTCTGGCTCTGGGCTACTCAATTCCTTTAGTGCTGTCTTGGTTATTTCATGATTACGCACTGCAGCTACTGCGTAATGCCTTAATTCAGATGAAATAAGGTGTAATTTATCATTCAAATCAATTATTGTTGTCTGAGTAAGGGAGAATCGCCGGTCTGTTTGCCGGATTTGCTCAAAAGCGCGTTTGGTATGTTCGCGTACAGCGCCAATGGTTGACAGGGTCTGTTTTTTTATTTTTGAATTTGCTAAGATCAAATTGAACTTTGGTTTAGGCAAGGGATTCACCTGAATATTCTCCCCAGTTTTTATGTGCACTAAACCGCCATAAGCAATAGTATATTGGTCCATTTGGCCTCCGGGACTTTGGTGCTCAATGACCTCTGCTTCAAAAGCCATTTGCCCCAGCTTATCCTTGGAGGGTGTCCTACCATCATTAAAGGCCAATACTAGGGTGTAAATCCATCCTACCATCAAGGCTGAAGAGCTTGAAACTCCTGCATTTATGGGAATATCACTGGTGATACGTACACGAAGACCGTGCTTTGGGATATAGCCATGACGCCCTGCAACACGCAACCCTGCACGAAAAAAATCGATAGTCCCTTGCTCTTGTTTGTAGGCCAGAATAGGGTCCATAGGAATTGAGAAGTTTTGTCCTAAATCGGCTAAGTCAAATTCAAATGACTGTTTTGTACAGGCGCTTACTTCAAAATGCATGTAGCGGTCGATGGTTCCAGCGATTACGGGCAGAGATAAATAATCTTGATGATCGCCGTAGAGACAGACGCGCGCAGGACTATGTACGACGAACGGCTTCATATTTATTGTGTTCCGTAAAGAGTTTTCATCCAATCGACCGGTGCTCGTTTAATCCAATTTCCTCGTGTGAAATCTGGAAAATCTTGAACCTCACCACCGTTGGCAATGGATTGCTCCGAAAGTGGGGTGATGGCACTCCAAGCGGCAGCGTCATAGGCATCAAGAGGCGGGGCCACATTATTGATAGCCGAGCGTACAAAGGCCTGAAGAACGAAAAAATCCATGCCGCCGTGACCCGAGCCTGCAGCAAAATCACCATACTCTTGCCAGAGTGGATGATCGTATTCTTTGAGCCACGGGGTGGCACTATCCCAGCGATGCGTGTGCTCTGCTCGGTCTTCAATATATATGCGATTGCCGTCTACTTCCCATAATCCTTTACTTCCTTGTACTCTAAAGCCCAATGAATAGGGTCTTGGAGAATTGCAATCATGAGTCACAATTATAGTTTCTCCTCGTGTCGTCTCAATCATTGAGGTAATGATATCTCCTTGGGCAAATTTTAACTTGGCATTGGGATGCTGTGGTCCCCCCACACGAACGATATAATTGTGAAGCCCGACACCCTTAGTTGCCATTGTTGTGATGCATTTAAAGCGATTACCTCGATTAATATCACTCATAACAGCAATCGGTCCAACACCGTGGGTGGGATAAACATCGCCATTCCGCAAAAGACTGTGTTGGGTGCGCCAGGCGGATTCTGAAATACCCTTGCTGCCAAATTCTGCCCCTAAGCCATAAGCAGTTTTACCATCATTAAATTTGACAAAACGCAAATCGTGCTGATAACCGCAACGAAAATGTAACAACTCACCAAAAACATCTTGACGCACCATATTGAGTACAGCCATTATATCGCGACGATAACAGACATTCTCCAAAATCATGAGATGACTTCCGGTTTGTTCGTGGACATTGACCAAATCCCAACATTCTTCCATGGAGTTCGCTGCAGAAACCTCGACACCAGTGTATTTACCAGCCTTCATGGCATCTTTGGCCATCCGTGCGTGCCAAAGCCATGGGGTAGAAATGATCACGGCGTCGACTGTTGTTAATTCTAAGAGATTGCGATAATCGAGCTCATTTTTTTGAAAAACCTTTGGTTTGGCATGCCCTGCTTTATTGATCAAATCGATTGCGATTTCTATACGTTTTGGATCGATATCGCATATCGCGGCAACCAGACAGTCTGAGCGGAGTAATAAATTACTCAGGTGATTTGTACCCCGCAGACCTACGCCGATTAATCCAATACGTAATTTTTTTTCAGGGTTTGTTGACGTATTGAGACTCCATCCAGGTAGGGTGGTCAAGGCTGCACCGACTAAGGCCGTATTTTTAACAAAATTTCTTCTGGTTGTCATGGTCTGGTTTTCTATAAAAATAAGTTTTTTTAGGCAGTTTTTGTCGATTCAAGAATGCAATCTGATTCTTGGGAAAGATTTTGGTGACCATGAGAATTGAGTATCTTTACGGGTGCTTATTTGATGACGAGCTCTATGGAAACTAAAGAATTATTAAAAAATATCAATGCCCATTGTAAAGGTACGCTTATGGAGACCTTAGATATTGAGTATGTGGCTATTGATGATAATTCAATCACCGCTAAAATGCCCGTTACCTCGAAAGTTCATCAACCCGATGGTGTCCTTCATGGCGGGGCGACCTTAGCGCTAGCAGAAAGTGTCGGAAGTGCTGCAGCTCAGATTTTATTTGGGGGACAACAGGTACAAATACGTGGTCTAGAACTCTCGGGAAATCACATTAAAAGTGTGCGTTCGGGATACGTCTGGGCCAAAGCCACCATATTACACAGAGGGCGTACAACCCAACTATGGCAAATTCACATAACGGATGAAAACGATCGGCTGGTCAGTGTTGTTAAGTTCACAACCCTCATTTTAAATCGGGACTAAGTGAAGGACCTACAGGAGGTAATTTCTAAACATATTGAAGCCAACTGGGCTATGCTTTGTTTTTTAAAACCAAAAGCAACCCGCGTGGTATTTTGGTTTTCCCATGGACGGGTGTTTGAGACCTCCAAAACAGGTCCAAAATTTTATATACAGGCATTTGATGCCCAGCACCCCCCTGAGGTTTGGTCTGGAACTTCATTCGATATATTCGAAATAGAATTGGGTTCATTTGACAACAGTTCCGATGAGTCTAATGCCCCATTAGACATGCCTTGGGACGCTCCGATGAGTCAATCAAATCGGGCGTTATATGAGCAAATGATACAATCAGCAGTAGTTGCTCTAAAGTCTGGAGAGATGAATAAAGTGGTCCTCTCCCGCGCCCAAGATTTCAGTGCAAAGCATCTGAATTGGCTGGACGTACTGCGGCGCTTATTCCGTGTGGACCAAAATGCGTTTCGTTACTTGCTGGTTCATCCAAAATTCGGGTTGTGGGCCGGTGCCTCCCCCGAGGTGCTGATCAAGTCGAAAGGCGATCATTTTTCAACTATGGCTTTGGCTGGAACGCGCTGGATAGAGCAAACAGAGCTTCCCAAGTGGACCAATAAGGAGTATGATGAACACAATTGGGTCATACGTGAAATTTTGCATGGACTCGAGTCAGCTGAAAAGATCCAATGTAGCGATACCTATGACCACAAAGCTGCAAGGGTCTATCATTTGCGTACAGATATTTCAGGCAAACTTACCCATGCAGAATCTGTTTTGGAGTTAGCACAAAAATTACATCCCACACCGGCGGTCTGTGGTTTTCCAAAAGATTCAGCCTTCAATTTTATTCGCGCGAATGAGGGGTATCAGCGAGAATTATATACCGGATTTGTCGGCTTATATGATCACCAAGCTCAGTATGCTGAATTTTATGTCAATCTGCGTTGTTTGTATTTTTCTGATGATCAATTTACCTTGTTTGCGGGCGGGGGCATCACCCGCGAATCAAATCCTCAAAAAGAATGGGTCGAAACCCAAAGAAAAATGACGACAATGGGGCAGGTTATTGCCCCTTTTATTGATTAGAGGCAATTCCCTTTTGTATCTTTGTCGCGCATGGAATATTCGCGACTTACTCTATCTCATTTAGTGGTGCAGCATTGCCAGGCTGCCGGAATTAACTCTGTTGTTATTTCTCCTGGTTCGCGCAATGCACCGCTGGTTATGGATTTTACAGCCTACCAGGGCTTTAAGTGTTACAGTATTGTCGACGAGCGCAGTGCGGCCTTTTTTGCTTTGGGAATCGCGCAACGATCAAAAAAAGCAGTAGCCTTAGTCTGCACCTCTGGGAGTGCTCTGGTGAACTACTTTCCAGCCATCACCGAGGCCTATTACAGTCAAATCCCCCTACTGGTTATCTCTGCCGATCGTCCAGAGCAATTAATCGATCGAGGGGAGGGGCAAACCATCAATCAAAAAAATATTTTTGGGACTCATGTCATCGACTCATTGAACTTATCTGACAATGATTCAGAATTTGCTGCGGCTTCTGCCCGAATCGCTGAGGTTATAAAAAACATGTTGCACTCAAAAGGTCCAGGCCATATCAATGTCCCTATGGATGAGCCTTTGTACGGTATTCGCCCCACACCCATGGCGTTTGACTTTAGCGTGATTCAGAATCATCATGATCAAGATTCTTATAATCTTGACAACTCAGAGTATCAAAAGGTATTTGGCCAATATCATGATAAGTCAAAAAAAATGATTCTTATTGGATCCATGCCACCCGAGGTACTATCGAGTGCTGTTTTAAACCATTGGAGTAATGATCCTAGTGTGATCGTACTCACTGAGACCTTATCGAACACGACACACCCTAATTTTATCACCGGGATAGATCAGGTGATTACTGATTTACCGGATAAGCAGATATTGGATTTAAAACCTGATCTACTGATTAGTCTTGGTGGAATGCTTATTTCTAAACGAATCAAAAAGCTATTACGTGCCATGAAGGTAGACACTCATTGGCACATCGGTTTTGAACGACCCAACGATACTTTTTTTGCCCTGAAACGACATTTAATCCTAGACCCAAACGATTTTTTTTCTGCAACCTACCAATGTGCAGAGTCTTCTCATTCGTATTTGTCACACTTTAAAAGGGATTGGATAGCGCTTCGCAATGCACGTATGCATGGTCATGATACCTATTTGGAGTCGATACCATTTTCGGATTTAAAGGTCCACCAGACTATTCTGGCGAGTTTACCTGATGGTATAAATTTACAAATGGCCAATAGTGCCAGCATCCGTTACGCACAATTATTTCCAACGAATATCACCCATAGTATTTATTGCAACCGCGGGACAAGCGGGATAGAGGGGAGTACCAGTACGGCCATAGGATCCGCTGTAGAGGCCTTTACCAGTAACAAACAACAGACAGTATTTATTACCGGTGATTTGAGTTTTTTTTACGACATCAACGCACTGTGGCAGAAGTATACGCCTGAATCCTTTCGAATTATTATTGTGAATAATCAGGGTGGCGGTATTTTTAGAATTTTACCTGGAGCTAAAGAGGTTGCGCCATTTGAAACCTATTTAGAAACACCACATGAGCGAAATGCCGAGCGAATGGCCAAGGAATTTGGTTTTGAGTATGACCAAGCCAAGGATATAAATACCGTAAATGATGTACTGAAGACTTTTTACAACCCCAGCAGTGCGCCACGCATGTTAGAAATTTTAACGCCAAATACACGCAATGATGTAATACTCAATAAGTATTTTGATTACTTGACCACCCATAAGACCGTCATGGCCACAAAAAATTAATAGATACCGATGAATTTAGGTCAGTTTAATACGTTGCGCATTTTAAGAGAAACAATTCCCGGGCTTTTTTTGGGGAACTCAGCGGATGAAGAGGTCTTATTACCGCATAAATACAAACCCGAAGAGTATTGTATCGGGGATGAGCTTGAGGTATTTGTTTATCTAGACAATGAGCAGCGCCCTATTGCGACCACAGAAGAGCCATTTTTAACGTTGAATACCTTTGGATATCTGCGTTGTTGCGATGTAACTAAATATGGTGCATTTTTAGATTGGGGCCTGGTGAAACAACTTTTCGTTCCATTTCGTGAGCAAGCACGTCCCATGAAGGCCGGTCATTGGTACATTGTTTACCTTTATTTAGATGAAAAAACGGACCGATTGGTAGGCTCGAGTAAAACCAATCGATTTTTAACACAAGAGGGGATGAGCCTCAAAAAATACGATGAATGTAATATTCTTGTAACCCACCTCACAGACCAGGGAGCCAATGTCATTATTAATCAAAAGCACCGCGGACTTATTTATATCGACGATATATTTGAGGATATTCGATCAGGAGACGCCATGACAGCCTATGTAAAAAAGATCAGGTCAGATGGCAAGGTTGATATTATCTTGCAGCCCATGGGTTACAGAAGTATTGAGCCAAATGCCGCTTATATATTGGAGGAACTCAAAGCGGCCGGAGGATTTTTACCTCTTACTGACGCGTCCTCTCCTGACCTAATTCGACAAGAATTAGGTATGAGTAAAAAATTATTTAAAAAGTCAATTGGCGCCTTGTATAAAGAAAAAAAAATAAGTTTGGACTCAGAGGGAATTAGTTTAATCGATTAAGAGGGAATTAGTACAGCCGCGTATCGTGTAGTTTTAAATTAAAATATGGAGTGATGAATCAACCAAATTGGATAGTCGTAAAAGAATTTCAGGATATTACTTACAAAAAATGCCAGAGTGTGGCGCGTATTGCTTTTAATCGTCCAGAGGTACGTAATGCCTTCAGACCACATACCACGAGTGAATTACTTGAAGCATTTCAGGATGCTCAAGAGGACACTGATATTGGAGTAGTCCTGCTTTCTGCAGAAGGTCCATCACCCAAGGACGGGGTTTATAGTTTTTGTTCTGGAGGGGATCAAAGTGCTCGAGGACACCAGGGTTACGTAGGACAAGATGGTTATCATAGATTGAATATATTGGACGTTCAGAGATTAATACGCTTTATGCCTAAAGCCGTAATTGCGGTCGTTCCTGGTTGGGCTGTTGGTGGAGGGCACAGCCTTCATGTGACCTGCGATTTGACCTTGGCCAGTGCTGAGCATGCTATTTTCAAACAGACCGATGCTGATGTAACAAGTTTTGACGGAGGATACGGAAGTGCTTACCTGGCCAAAATGGTGGGTCAGAAAAAAGCACGTGAAATCTTTTTTTTAGGAAGAAATTACTCCGCCCAAGAGGCTTTTGAAATGGGTATGGTCAATGCGGTGGTGCCTCACAATGAACTGGAGCAAACCGCCTTTGACTGGGCTCAGGAAATTTTACAAAAATCGCCCATATCGATAAAAATGCTCAAGTTTGCAATGAATCTTACAGACGATGGCATGGTAGGCCAACAAGTTTTCGCGGGGGAAGCCACACGTTTGGCTTATATGACTGACGAAGCCAAGGAGGGGAGAGATGCCTTTTTAGAAAAACGACCGCCTAATTTCGATAAGAAGTGGTTGCCCTAATAGCCTTTTAAATCAATTCAGGATACTTTTTGGGATTTGATTCGTGCATGATGGCATAGACACGTTCGTATATATCTTCAAATGATGGTTTTGAGAAATAATCTCCATCGGTGCCATAAGCAGGTCGATGTTCTTTGGCCGTAAGTAATGCAGGAGCGCTATCGAGATATTTATAAGCACTTTGACGCACCATGAGGTCATCTAAAATATAAGCGGATGCTCCGCCTGGAACATCTTCGTCTACAATAAGTAACCTGTTCGTTTTGACAATACTTTTGACCATATCTTGGTTGATGTCCAAAGGCAGTAGGGATTGAACATCGATGACTTCGGCAGAAATACCAGTGTGATCCTCTAATGCTTGAACTGCCTGCTCCACAATTCTCAATGTACTTCCATAAGAGACCACGGTAATATCGTTACCTGACTTAATTGTTTCTACCACTCCGATTGGGGTCAAAAAAGCCCCTAAATTAGTAGGTAATTTTTCTTTGAGTCGATACCCATTTAAACTTTCAATGACCAAAGCTGGTTCGTCACTTTGAAGCAAGGTGTTATAAAATCCTGCAGCTTGCGTCATGTTGCGTGGCACCAGCACATACATTCCGCGGAGCAGGTGTATCAGTCCACCCATGGGGGAACCGCTGTGCCATATACCCTCAAGTCGATGTCCTCTTGTTCGTACAATGAGTGGCGCTTTTTGTTTGCCACAACTTCGGTATCTGACTGTCGCGAGGTCATCACTCATTATTTGCAAACAATACATGACGTAATCCAGATACTGAATCTCCGCGATGGGTCGCAAACCACGCATCGCTAACCCAATTCCTTGGCCTAAAATAGTAGCCTCTCGAATACCCGTATCGCTGACTCTTACCGAACCAAATTCTTCTTGCATCCCTTCGAGGCCTTGGTTGACATCACCAATTTTACCGCTGTCTTCACCAAAAATTAAAACCTCGGGGTACTTTTGAAAAATGGCATTAAAATTATCGCGAAGGACTATTCGACCATCGACTAACTCACCGTTGTCGTCATACCGGGGTGGGACAGGCTCAATGTTGGAGGCTTTATTGCTGAGCTCCGAATATAGATGGTCACTGTACAGGGGATCTATCTTTGCGATATAGTGTTTGTGCCATTTTTGCAATGCCGTTTTTTCAGGGACCTCCTGATTTTTTAGAAGCCATTGCATTCTTCGGGATATACTAACAATGTCGCGTCTTAAAGGCTCTTTATTACTTTTTAATTCGTCAAGAAGGCTCAAAAACTCTCTCTTATTGCCACTGTTCTCAGCCAGGGGTGTTGCCAAAGTGAGCAACGTATCTCTTTCCTGCAGATGTGGTTGAAGGTAGGCTTGCCACGCTCTATTTTTACCCTCCCGCACGGCTTTTTTAATCTCTTTTTCGAGGCCTGTGAGTTCCTCCTCGCTCGCGAAGTTCTGCTCAATAATCCATTGTCGCATTTTCAGATTACAGTCGTGCTCACGTTCCCATTCTAGACGATCGGGGCTTTTGTATCGTTCGTGAGACCCACTGGTGGAATGACCTTGAGGCTGAGTGAGCTCAGTCACGTGTATCAAAACAGGAACATGCTGAGTTCTGGCAAGCTTAGAGGCTTTGTTGTAAGCGGCCACAAGCGCTGGATAATCCCATCCATTGATCTGAATTATTTCATAGCCATCGAGCTTTTTATCACGCTGAAATCCGCTCAGAATTGCAGAAATACTTTCTTTTGTTGTTTGGTACTTTGCATGAACCGAAATTCCGTATTCATCGTCCCAAACACTAATTATCATGGGCACTTGCATGACCCCACCGGCATTGAGTGTCTCCCAGAATAAGCCTTGACTCGTACTGGCATTACCGATTGTACCCCACGCGACCTCATCACCAGAGTTGGATAGATTATTTAAGTGACCTAGATTATCAACTGATCGAAAAACAGAGGACGCTTGAGCCAGTCCTAAGAGTCGCGGCATTTGCCCGGCTGTCGGGGAAATATCAGCACTGCTATTGTATTGATCCTTTAGGGCTTTAAAATTGCCCTGATCATCCAAACTATGGGTTGCAAAATGCCCATTCATTTGGCGACCTCCGCTCATTGGTTCGTGCTCTATGGAGGTATGGGCGTAAAGGCTCGCAAAAAAATCTTCGATGGATAACAAATCCAACGCCATCATAAAGGTTTGATCACGATAATAACCCGAGCGCCAATCTCCCTTTTTGAATGCTTTGGCCCAGGCCAACTGCGGCACCTCTTTGCCATCTCCAAAAATGCCAAATTTTGCTTTACCCGTTAGAACCTCACGACGTCCCAAGAGACTGCATTCTCGACTGGTTACCGCAATCCTATAATCCTGGAGAATTTCGGCTTTAAAATCTTCAAAAGAAAGGTCTTTTTTTGACATTTATTGGGGTTTTACGCCATAATGAAGTACGTATTTGATTGACTTTTTAGGCTGAGCTAAATTAACCATTTTATGGATGACATGCAATCTTGTGACACCGAAGCTAAACGCGAAGCGTCTTAATTGTTTTTTATCGCCATTTGGCGCACAATGATATAGCGAATCAAAAGTAAAAAGGGGATTCCATGAAATAATAAATCAAAATAATCCATGGGCTTCATGCCATGACCACCACCCCAAATCCATTTGAGTTTCCCCCAAAGATGTGGTTCGGGAAAATAAGGGGCCAGTCCAAGCGTTAGGCAGAGGATCAGGATAAGTCTTAAATTGCCTAAAATGTTCATTTTAAAACCACTTACGTGTAAATAATCGACTCAATGTCTGTAGGTCCAGTGTCGCGATAAATCGTATGCGCGACGCGTAATTATCCATATTTGGCTCAAATCCTAGATTGGACCAAAGCGGAAAATAAAACTCAAAAAAATCAGTAACGAAACTCGTACGAATGCCAGAGTCATAAACCATGCGGACTCTTTCATTTTTATTTTTGACAAGGCCTAGGTCGCCATAGAGGAAAATCCATCGCCATAAACTAACACTCGAGTTTACCGTGCTGATCCATTGATTCGCAAAAGCCGGTTGAAGTTTTGATTTAAAACCACCCTCAGCAACGATGAGCTGTTGGCTGTAAATCCCGCTGCTTTCGCTGCGTCCGTAATAATTATAATCAAAGAGGTAGTCCGTCGGTCGATCCAAAGCAAAACTGAAATAGTCTTGATCTGCAGGTGTTTTATTGCGTAAAAATAGACCGGTAAAAAAGCGTAAATTGATTTGACGATTGTTCAAAAACAATTTTCGGTATTCAAACTGAGCTGAAATTTTGGTAAATGCCTGAGACCATTGTCCATTTACACTCGCTGTGTAATAATTGATAAGATTGTTATCCGTGTAGTTATACTGAAGGTTGTACACGCTGTAATTCGGTTCTTGAGCAGCCGTAGACAGGGCTTTATCACGGGTCACGTGGACAGAACGTAGGGTAATGTACTGTCTTTGATTTTTACGAAGATCATTTTGATCTCTAAAAGCAAAAATCGCATAGGGAGATAGCCGACGATAAAACAAACCGCGATCGTAAGAAAAGTAATTACCGGCAATACCAAATCGTTTTAGAAATAAGTTTGAGGATTCATTCCAGTCATTATATACCACTGAGCCTCCCCCAACCGGCGAATTTGATCTCAAGGCATACTGAGGTTCAAAATTGTAATGTAACGGCTTGGGTAAAATAGTGCGATTGTACCACCTAATTCCTAAACTCAGCCCATCATAGAGATTGTAGCCCACCGAGGGCAACATAAAAATTTGTCGGTAATCTGGATCCTCGACATCTTGAATCAGACGCAGTTGAACAGGACGTCGATAGGTGCGTTCAACCCCAGCATAATTATTACGTTCATTAATTTCAGGTATTTCACTATTTTGGTTAAGGACCAGTCGCTGGGTTTGGTATTTGGGGATCGTAATAGTTACTTGGTCCGTAAACGGTGAAGACCACATCGATCCAGTGAGGGTGTCATTTGAGTAGCGAGACAAAACTACTGGGCTGGGTGATTTGCCTCTATTAACGAGCGTAACATCGAGCGAGTCTCCTTGTGTTGTGACCTGCGCAATTTTGAAGTCATTTGCCGTACGCTCGTGGATAAAATGGTCAAAATACCAAGATAGATTGTCACCAGACGCACTCAAACTTTTTTCGAAAACCTCTGAGTTCAAAAAACTAATATTATTGTTCCACAGACCCTTAAGGGATTGTTTAAATCTTTTGGGGCCTAAATATTGTTCGAGAAGCTTCATGTGTACTCCTGCCAAATATTCGTTGCTGATTTTAGCATTAAAATTTATCAAACGATCTTTTGGTGTACTCAAGGGTTGATGCACGTTATTGCGTACGCCATTGAGGTAAACCAAGCGATATTGTTCATTAAAATCCAAGGTGCTTAGTTTAGACCATCTTACAATAGGCCATCGGCTAATGCTTCCTAAGAGTTTTTGATTGGGATAATATCGATTGACATATTCTTGAAGCAAATAGATTTGAATTCCAGCTCTTATCCAATAATCTTCTCTGAGATTCATGGACAATGTACGTTTGAGGTATTTATCAGTGATGAGTTTTACAAAAGCTAATTCTTGATCAAATCCAATCGGAAAAGGATTGAAAAAATCAGGGAGCTGATTTAAACCATAAACTGGATTGAGCTTATATTGGCGCGCATCAATTAAAAAGGTCTGCTTACTGAGTGGACCGAGCTGCTGATTTAAAAACGCATCGATACGATCGAGCTGAAACTGTCTGATTTCAGTCGAGCTTTTTTTGGGATATAAATCAGTAATTACCTTAAAATGAGTTGTTTGATAAGTCTTGAATAGAGTGTCATGATGCCAGTACAAAGGGACCACGTCTCGCCGTTGCCCCTGATATTTCACACGAACTGATCCTACAGAGCCCTGTTCTTTTGGAGGAATAAACTTCGCGCTGACCGAATCCAAGTCTGTTTTGAACCCGAGATGTGTTGGATATTGAAATTCGGCTTCCAGGGCCACAGGTGCCATGATAAAATCATCGAGGTTTTTGTTGCTATGCACCACCCACGTTTCATTAAAAGATGCCGGGGTAATCCACCAATACTTTAAATGATAATTGCCTTTGTTATCCTTGCCAAAACGCGTGTACTTGTCCTTGGGTATTTTAATGCGATAGCTTAATTGTGTGCTGAGGCTATCTCCGGGCATGAGGGGTTTTGCCAGAGTCAAACGAATTTGATCGACCTCGGGCCGCTCATAGGCCACTGGGGTCCCTTGGATTGTCCAGTTCTTGATGATCGTTCGCCCGCGATCCTCATCGTTCTCAAAATAAAAATTAGCTTCAAAATTTTCGGCAAAGCGCTGACCGAGTGGGCTGGTTTTGTCAGAAAAACTATTGGCCCAGTCTAAAAAATAAAATTCATTAAGTGGGGTCGAACTTGGGTTGCGCAGCATCATGTCTTGATCGATAACGAGTTCATGACTCAAGGTATCGAGAACGACATTTAGTCTAATATCGTGTTGCGCACATGCTCGATTAAGGTTAAAAAAAACAGCACACAACAGAATAAAATATCCAATGGAGATCGAATGAAGCCTGGCAGCCATATTGGTCTTAAAAATTAGGGCTGATGGTAAATTGTGTATAAAAGTGGGTGAGAATTTGAATGACTTCATCCTCGGTGTCGACCATTTCGATCAAATCTAAATCTTCAGGGCTGATTGCTTGTTGTTCAACTAGCGTGTCTTTAATCCACTGATAGAGGCCTTCCCAATAGGACTTGCCGACAAGGATTATGGGGAATTTATTTACTTTTTCGGTTTGTACCAAAGTGATGGCCTCAAAGAGTTCGTCTAATGTTCCAAATCCTCCGGGCATCACGACAAACCCTTGAGCATATTTCATAAACATTACTTTGCGCACAAAAAAGTAATCAAAATCAATGCTGTGTTGTTTTTTGATGTAGTCGTTGCTTTTTTGTTCAAAGGGCAATACGATGTTCAATCCGACCGAAGTACCCTCATTCTCATAAGCTCCTTTGTTGGCGGCCTCCATGATTCCAGGTCCACCGCCCGTTATGACTCCAAAGCCCAAATCAGTGATGCGTTTGGCAATGCTCTGGGCTAATTCGAAATACGGATGATCACGCTGGGTTCGTGCTGAACCAAAAATGCTCACACACGGACCGATTTTGGCCAATCTGTCATAGCCCTCTACAAATTCACCCATGATCTTGAATACCCCCCAAGAATCATTTGTTTTTATTTCATTCCAATCTTTAAATTCCTGGTTGTCATTCATGATACAGTATCTGTAATATTCAACTCTTGTCTTAAAAAGTTCGCCGTATGACTGTTGTTTTTGGCAACAAATTCTTCGGGATTTCCCTGGCCCATGATTTGTCCACCACCATTTCCACCCTCCGGACCCAAGTCAATTAAATAATCAACGGTTTTGATCACATCTAAATTGTGTTCAATAATGATAATAGTATTGCCTTTATTGACCAATTTATACAAAACATTTAGTAAAACACGAATATCCTCAAAATGAAGTCCGGTGGTTGGTTCATCGAGAATATAAATGGTATTGCCTGTATCCCTTTTTGAGAGTTCAGAGGCCAGTTTTATACGTTGTGCTTCTCCACCAGAAAGTGTTGTTGATTGTTGTCCTAAGGTGATATAGCCCAGCCCTACATCTTTGATGGTCTTGAGGGTTCGGTAGATTTTTGGGATGTGTTCAAAAAAAGTACAGGCTTCTTCGATGGTCATTTCCAAGACATCGTAAATCGACTTGCCCTTATATCGAATCTCGAGTGTCTCACGATTGTAGCGATGTCCTTGGCAGACATCACATGCGACATAGACATCTGGTAAGAAATTCATCTCTATGACCTTGAGTCCCGCCCCCTGACATGTTTCACAGCGACCGCCTTTGACATTAAAGCTAAATCGTCCTGGTTTATAACCGCGAATAAGGGCTTCGGGAACTTTGGCAAATAAATTTCGTATTTCCGAGTAAACCCCTGTATAGGTCGCAGGATTTGATCGTGGTGTCCTGCCGATAGGAGACTGGTTGATATCGATAACTTTATCTAGATGTTCTAGGCCTTCTATCTTATCGTAGGGCTGAGGTTCTTTTACTCCGTTGAAAAAATGAGCATTCAATATTGGATAAAGTGTTTCATTGATCAAAGTGGATTTACCACTACCTGAAACTCCAGTCACACCGATGATGCAGCCCAATGGTAAATGAAGGTCAACATCACGTAAATTATTCCCACGGGCTCTGTATAAACTGAGCGTTTTTCCATTACCAGTTCTACGCTGTTTTGGGATGTCGATTTGTTTTTTACCATTGAGATAATCCGAGGTCAGTGTTGCCGCTTTTGGCAGGTTTTTAGGTGTTCCTTGCCATTGAATTAGCCCCCCGTGTTTTCCCGCAGCTGGGCCAATATCTATAAGCTCATCGGCTTTGAGGATCATATCTTTGTCATGCTCGACTACCAAAACAGAATTGCCTAAATCGCGGAGTTGTTCCAAGGATTTAATCAGTCGCTCATTATCGCGTTGGTGTAATCCAATACTGGGTTCATCTAAAATATAAAGCACCCCGACCAACTGTGATCCAATCTGTGTGGCGAGTCTAATGCGCTGCGATTCTCCTCCGGATAAAGATTTTGCACTTCGATTAAGACTGAGATAGGATAGGCCTACATCTAATAAAAATTGAAGTCTCGTTTCCACTTCTTTGAGTACTTCTTGAGCAATTTTTTGCTGGGCCGGGCTGAGTTTTTCTGGTACAGTCTTGATCCAATCCATCAACTCGTTAATGTCCCATTTAGCGATCTGTGCTATGCTTTTTTGATCAATTTTAAAAAACTGAGATTCTTTGCGAAGTCTCGTTCCTTGACACACCTTACACGCTTTTTTATCCATGAAAGATTTGGCCCAACGTCTGAGCTGTCTTGAGTCCTTATTTTCAAAAGTATCCTCGATAAACGGGATGATTCCATCATAATCTATCTTGAATTGACGGGTTATTCCGAGTGTTTTAGAAGTTACTTCGTATGTCGTATGAAGCCCGTTGAGTATGGCGTCTTGCATCGATTCAGGTAGCTCCTTAAACGGTGTGTTCAAATCTGAATTAAAATGCTGAGCAATGAGTTCCATCTGCTTTGTGATCCATGAACTTGCTTGTTTTTTGTAAGGAGCAATAGCTCCTTTTTTTATCGAAAGTTTTGGATCAGGAATTATTTTTTCTTTGTTGACGACATGTAAACTGCCGAGCCCTTTGCAACGAGGACACATTCCTTTGGGAGAATTAAAAGAGAAATTATTGGGCTCAGGGGTGGCATAGGAAATTCCTGTTGTCGGACACATCAGGGAACGGCTAAAAAACCTCGGTTTATTGGGCTCTTTGCTCTGCTCATTGTTATGGGTCAAGACCATCAAAATACCATCACCATGGTACATTGCAGTCTCTATAGCTCCTTTGAGCCGTTGATTCTGATTGTCTTGACCTGTAATTTTGAGTCGATCAATCACAATCTCAATGTCGTGAGTTTTATAACGATCGACTTTCATCCCTTTGGTAATATCCAAAATGACTCCATCGACACGAACCTTTATAAACCCCTGTTTGGCAATACTTTCAAATAATTCTCGATAATGACCTTTTCGTGCCCGAACAACAGGAGCCAAGATTATGGTGCTTTTGTCCCTGAAATCACTGGTGATTAATTCTTGAATTTGTTGGTCTGTATAACGAACCATACGCTCTCCAGTTTTGTAACTGTAGGCGTCGCTTGCACGGGCGTATAGGAGCCTGAGAAAATCATATATTTCTGTGATGGTTCCCACAGTGGAGCGTGGGCTTTTACTCGTTGTCTTTTGTTCTATGGCAATGACAGGAGAGAGGCCTTCTATTTTATCGACGTCAGGACGTTCTAGATTGCCCAAGAATTGACGGGCATAGGCCGAAAATGTCTCGATGTATCGACGCTGTCCCTCGGCGTAAATGGTATCAAAGGCCAAAGACGATTTTCCGCTTCCTGAGAGTCCCGTGATCACTACTAGCGATTCTCGTGGGATTTTGACGTCAATGTCCATTAAATTATGGGCTCGAGCACCGTAAACTTCGATAAAATTGTCGTGATTTTTCATCAGAGGTCAAAGGTACTCAAATAACCGAGAAAAAAGCCTTGAGGTTCCTTGTGGATTAATGAAATCAGGCCTTTTTTGCGTTGGCCTCGCGGTACAAGAATGGATAGAGTCCGAGCGCGACATAAACTAATACGCTCAGGGTCATTGAAATTCCAAAAATTAAAAAACTAAGCGACAATTGAAATAGCAACGCAATCATGGGTAGCAGAACACCAAATGCCATTAGCGTGGCAAATATCGCATAGAGATAATTCATCAGTGCGGGGAGATTTGTTTGAGTCTGCTCGCGATACAGAAGTAATTTGGGCATAATTTCTTGATTCATGTACTCTCCCAGTTTGGCCAGGAACACCTCGTTAAAGGATGAATCTTGAAAGGTATCATTGCTTATCGATAAGGCTAAATTCATGATCTTGTCTTGGTGGCGCTCAAAGACCGCGTTGTAATCAAGTGCTCCCTTGAATTCGCCGTATTTGTACCCAAAATAATACCACAATCCTGAGCCACACTTATGTCGCAACCACTGTTGAACGATAGTTTTGTCGTAAATATCGGGATAAACCACCTGATCTTCTTTGACCGGTTCCAGGGGATGGATCATCATCAGCGATTTGAACTCTAAATATAGATTCTCTGTATCGTTGTATTGATGGTGTTCTTCCATAAATTCAACGGCCAATTTTGATTTTCCGTTGTAAAATTCCTTGACTTGAAAAAAGGTCAATCCTTCGTACTCCTCATCGATATATTCTTTGAGCCCTGGTAGCCACATTTTCGAGCGAAGCAAGATCTCTATGATTTCACGGAAATAATGCATTTTTTGAGTAAACACACTGAGCGTCTCAATGGCTTGTAGTCTTGTGTTCTTGTGAAATACTGCTGCAATGGCGAGATAGACCATAAGTAAGGCAGAGAGTCCGGCACTGATTCCTATAAGCAATGGAGCGTGACGATCGAGCGTCAGAGCGATTGCGGGATCTACCTCGAGCATATGACGCGTAACCAAAAACAGTCCAACAGCCACAAAACCGCTCAGGGCTAAGGGCAGATTATTTAATGTGCGAGATATGGAAATACGTTTTGCCATATGCTTGGACTTGTGCTTTTGATGTATGAACAAGACAAGCCTAATCTCGCAAAGATAGGGGTTTTGGCTAATTTCTGTAGTATTTTACCTACAAATACAGGCTCAGTTATCAAAAGCCTGCGGCCGTATCATCGCCTCGTGGATCTGCTCCTGCCTCTAAAATACCATTGGAATGACGCATTATGGCATCTACTTTTCCAATGACCGAATTTTCTTTTTGAATGGTTTTGTATCCTTTTCGTTCTAGGGTGTCGCGTAATTGTGAATCAAAACCAATCGATTCAAACCGAAGAATATCAGGCTGCCATTGATGATGAAATCGGGCTTGATTCACAGACTCCTGCATGCCCATGCTGAAGTGCTGCACATTGAGTATTGTTTGTAAGACACTCGTAATTATAGTGGACCCGCCCGGAGAGCCTAGGACCAACCAAAGTTCGCCCTCTTTTGATACTATCGTTGGGGTCATAGAGCTCAACATTCGCTTACCTGGTGCGATTTCGTTAGCGGTACCACCAATTAATCCAAACATATTAGGACTTCCGGGTTTTGCACTAAAGTCGTCCATTTCATTGTTGTAGAAAAAGCCCAAATTTTCATCGTATAATTTTGATCCGTATGCGCCATTAATTGTGGTGGTCACGGAAACTGCATTCCCCATAGGATCAACAATGGAGTAGTGGGTTGTTTCATCGCTTTCAATGCCTGTGAAATCACCAAAAGAAATATGTTCTGATAAGGTTGCTTTCTCTATCGAAAACGACGCCATCCTTTGTGTCAAATATGCCGGGCTGAGTAATTGTTCTATGGGGATCTCTACAAAATCAGGATCTCCTAAATAATGACTTCTGTCTGCGTATGCTCTGCGTTCTGCCTCGGTAAGATGTTGTATATATTGGGATTCGTTAGGCTCGAATTGTTTCAAGTCATAGGGCTCCACCATTCCCATGATTTGTCCAAGACACAAGCCGCCACTTGAAGGTGGCCCCATTGAGGTAATTGTCAAATCTTGATATCTGAAGTGAATCGGCTCTCTCCAATGCACCGTGTACTGCTCAAAATCTTCAGCTTGAATGACGCCACCTTTTGATTGAATAAATTCGCTCATTCGATGAGCCATTTCCCCTTCATAAAAGGCACTTTGACCGTGATCTCTTAATCGCTTAAGTGTTTTGGCTAAGGCTATATTTTTAATTGTATCCCCGGGGTTGATTACTTGAGTATATAAGTTTTGAGAACCTGAGGTTTTTGCAATAATCTCACGGTATTGTGCCAGTCGCTGACTTTGTCTCTGGGTTACGACAAAACCTTTTTCAGCTAATTCGATTACGGGATCAATGAGCGCACTCACCGAGAGAAGACCAAATTTTTGCTGGGCTTCGAAAATACCCTTGATGGTGCCGGGCACGCCTACAGCTAGTCCTCCTAAAGTGCTTTTGGCGGTATCATGATTACCCAAGCTGTCCAAAAACATATCGCGATAAGCCGTGCTGGGCGCCATCTCACGATAGTCCAAAGATCCTGTAGAGCCATCACTCAGGCGATATACCATAAATCCTCCGCCTCCTAAATTTCCGGCATAAGGATAGACGACGGCCAAGGCAAGTTCTGTGGCAAACATGGCATCAAAGGCATTCCCTCCTTGGGCCATGACTGATGCCCCGATGGCCGAGGCCTCCTCTCTGGCCGAAACGACCATGGCATTTTTTGCGGTTAGCCCCAAAATTTCAGGTGCTGAGGTCGGTTTATGCTGACATCCTAAGTTCAGCAATAAGATGAGGGCAGTAAACCATGAATAACGATAAAAGGATGCCGTGAACATGGGTACGAAACTACTTAAAATCGCCATAATTGTCCATTTATTTTTTGCGTTCAAGGGTAAGTCTCCTTAATTCCTTGGCAGCCTCAATTTTGAGTCGATCAAAGAATTCAAAAAATTCAGCTTGATACAAATCGTAATCTTGTTTTAATGCCTGGGTTGCTTGGTCCATATTGGAACGCCCCTTTGTCCGTCGATTCATTTGACTGAGAATAATATTTAAACCCTCAAGGCTTTGATACTGAATGAGCCAATTTTGATCGATCATGTAAGGGATCATACGTTGGGTTTTATCGGGGGTCATGGCTCTATTTTGGCTGATGTTTTTATAAAATTTCTGAGCAAAAGTATCAAGAGATAACTCATGAAATTGCGACCAGTTTGACGCTAAAAAATGGTCATAAAACATATCGATAATCACCCCGGAATAATGCCCAAACTGTTTACCATAGAGTCGTCTGCGACTCTGACGAAATATCGAATGCGCATCGGTATAACTGTCAATAAAACGATGAAGAAGAATCCCGGTCGTCACACCAGGGGTAAAGCTGTCAAATTGTTTTCCCTTTACTGCGTCGGCCATAAAATTACCCAACTGAATTTGTGGATCCTCGCCCGATAGGTAAATATGTGCTAAAAAATTCACGGACTAAAAATAGATAAAAAATAATGCCTAGATAATCCGTAATTTTACACCTTAATTAAATTTGATAAACTCATAATTATGACTCTGATTAAGTCAATTTCTGGAATTCGTGGAACCATAGGTGGCGCGGTCGGCGATAATTTAACGCCTGTAGATGCCGTTAAATTTGCAGCGGCCTATGGGCAGTGGTTGAAACAGAATTATCCATCTGGCCCTCATAAAGTAGTGGTGGGCCGTGATGCACGTCCCTCGGGAGACATGATCCAATCATTAGTTATGCAAACACTCGTCGGTATGGGTATTGATGTCATTGACTTAGGTTTATCAACAACTCCGACAGTGGAAGTTGCTGTGCCGATGGAATCAGCCCAGGGCGGTATTATCCTTACAGCGAGTCATAATCCAAAACAGTGGAATGCCTTAAAATTATTAAATAACGAAGGGGAGTTTCTCAATGCCTCGGCGGGCGCATCGATACTTGACCTTGTGCAAAATCAAAATTTTGAGTTCTCTGCTGTCGATGACTTAGGTGCCATTTCAACCGATGACACTTACATCGACAAACACATCAATGCGATTTTAGCTCTGCCGCTGGTCGATACTGAAGCGATTAAAGCTCTTAAATTTCGCGTTGTAGTTGATGCGGTTAATTCGACCGGGGGTATTGCCGTACCCCGTTTACTCAGTGCCTTGGGGGTCGAAACAATTGAATTACACTGTACCCCAAACGGTCAATTTCCGCACAATCCTGAGCCGTTAAAAGAGCATTTGACCGATTTAATGGAGGCCGTGGTGCAGCACAAAGCTCAACTTGGTTTTGTGGTGGACCCTGACGTGGATCGATTAGCAATGGTGGATGAAAACGGCCAGATGTTTGGCGAAGAATATACCCTGGTAGCGGTGGCCGATTATGTCTTGTCTAAAACACCAGGAAATACGGTATCTAATCTGTCCTCCTCTCGTGCCCTCAGCGATGTGACCAAGGTTAGAGGTGGACATTACCAGGCCAGTGCCGTCGGTGAAGTAAATGTAGTCACCATGATGAAAGAAACTTCTGCGGTCATCGGAGGTGAGGGTAATGGGGGTATTATTTATCCAGAGTTACATTATGGTCGGGACAGCTTGGTTGGTATTGCTCTATTTTTGAGTCATTTGGCACATCTGGATATTTCAGTGAGCCAATTAAAGGCCAGTTATCCGTTTTACGCAATGAGTAAAAATAAAGTGTCTTTAACCCCTGATCTTGATGTCGATGCCTTGTTGCAGACCATAGCCCAGAAGTATCAGTCTATTGAATCAGTTAACACTGTGGATGGCGTTAAGATAGATTTCGAAGAATCTTGGGTTCATCTGCGTAAAAGCAATACGGAACCCATCATACGTATTTACACCGAGGCCTTGAGCGCTGAACGCGCCGATGCGCTGGCAGGACGTTTTGTGAGAGAACTCAAGGAGTTGGCTGGGATATGACCCTGATTGCAGACTCAATTCGTTTAGTCAAAATACGCTAATTCAAGGATAAGGCCATAATGCCCCTTTAGAGATTCATGAGCTTTTGAAATTCAGGATGGTGCTTCCATCGTTTATGAGACCATAAGTAGTATTGAGGTTCCTTTCGAATTTGTTCTTCGAGTGCTGCAATGAACTTGCGCGTGACCGCACCTCGCTCTTGTGAGCTCACATCCTCTGAAATAGGCACAACAGTTCCTTTGTAATGCCCGCGTTTAACCTTCTCTATTTTGAGATAAATTAGCGCGTAATTCATTGATCGCGCCATATCTTCAGTTCCTGTAAAAAATGGAGTGTCGTGGCCTAAAAATTCAAAGCTGTGGCGGAAATATTTTGATTTGGGCGATTGATCTGAGATGATCATGGTCATAGTTTTAGTGCCCTGCTCATGACACTGGGTAAGGTATTTCCGAATTTCTTTATTGGGGACTAAAATACCTTCAAAACGACCCCTTATGCGTCGCGCTAATCGGTCGAAATATGGATTTTTTAACTTTTTGTACACGCCGACTCCTCGATAAGGAACAAGCATTGGCATCATAATACTCCACTCCCAGCTGGCATAGTGACCACACATAATAATTACGCTGCGGTTTTTTTGGTATAATTCGTGACAGTATTCTAGATTTTCATAAACAAAGCGACGACGCAATTCCTGCTCAGAAATGGTTAAACTTTTAAGACTCTCTACAATTAAATCACACATATGTCTGTAAAACTGTTTTGTGATGCGTTTTTGGTCTTTATTAGATAACTCAGGAAAGGTCATTTTTAAATTGGCAACAATGACTTTTTTTCGATACCCAAAAACGTAATACAACAGGTAGTAGCAAGCCGTTGAAATACCATATAACACCCGAAATGGCAATTTTGACAACCCCCAAAGTAGCGGGTAGAGTGTGTAAAAGAGTATTTGATTCATCCGGGTGTAAAACTAAATAAATTTTCTCGCCTGAGGAATCTTATGTCAGTTATCTCAGAACCACTTACGCCAAAGAGACCCTCTATGAAGACTTGTAGACTGACAGGCTGTCATATCACCTGCTATGGCATGAAACTTGACTTATGTGTGATGAAATTAAATTGCAATCTATAATTGTTAAGATAAATATTATGAGTAAAATAATTGGAATTGACTTAGGAACTACCAACTCATGTGTTTCCGTGATGGAAGGTAGTGAACCTACTGTGATCCCCAACGCAGAGGGAAAAAGAACCACCCCATCGGTGATTGCCTTTGTCGAGGGCGGAGAAATTAAAGTTGGTGATCCAGCGAAACGTCAGGCTGTGACCAACCCAACCAAGACTATTTCCTCAATCAAGCGATTTATGGGTAATAAGTTCTCAGAATCGTCTAAAGAGGCCAAAAGAGCAGCCTACAAAGTAGCCAAGGGAGATAACGACACACCACGTGTTGATGTCGATGGGCGTTTGTATACTCCACAAGAACTCAGTGCGATGATTCTTCAAAAAATGAAGAAAACTGCCGAGGATTACATCGGTGGAGAAGTAAGTCGTGCGGTAATCACAGTGCCAGCATACTTCAACGACAGTCAACGTCAAGCCACCAAAGAGGCTGGTGAAATTGCAGGATTGACGGTAGAGCGAATTATTAACGAGCCTACAGCCGCTGCACTCGCTTATGGATTAGATAAAAAAAGTACCGATCAGAAAATAGTCGTATTTGATTTTGGTGGAGGAACACATGATGTGTCCATTCTAGAATTAGGAGATGGTGTATTCGAAGTTTTAGCAACTGATGGTGACACGCACTTAGGTGGTGACGATGTCGATCAAAAAATTATCAATTGGCTTGCCGATGAATTCCAAAATGAGGAGCAGATGGACTTACGACAAGATCCAATGGCGCTCCAGCGTTTAAAGGAAGCTGCGGAAAAAGCAAAAATTGAACTTTCGTCTTCAACACAAACAGAAATTAATCTGCCATACGTTACCGCAACGGCCAGTGGTCCAAAGCACTTAGTGAAATCGTTGAGTCGTGCTAAATTCGAGCAATTGATCGAAGATTTGGTTAAGCGTACCATCGACCCATGTGAAAAGGCCATGAAGTCAGCAGGACTCAGTAAAAGTGATATTGACGAAATCATCCTAGTAGGAGGATCTACACGAATTCCAGCGGTTCAAGAGGCCGTAGAGAAGTTCTTTGGAAAAGCGCCAAGTAAAGGCGTTAACCCAGACGAAGTTGTAGCTGTTGGTGCTGCTATTCAAGGAGGGGTCTTAACGGGAGACGTCAAGGACGTTCTACTTTTAGATGTTACACCACTTTCATTGGGTATTGAAACCATGGGTAGTGTCATGACTAAACTCATTGACGCCAATACTACCATACCTACCAAAAAGAGTCAGGTGTTCTCCACGGCAGCAGATAATCAACCGAGTGTAGAAATTCATGTGTTACAGGGAGAGCGTCCTATGGCAGGCGATAATAAGACCATCGGTCGGTTCCACCTTGACGGAATTCCACCAGCACCCAGAGGAACGCCTCAAATCGAAGTGACCTTTGATATTGATGCCAATGGAATTATCAAGGTAAGTGCTACAGACAAGGCCACAGGAAAATCACAAGACATCCGTATTGAAGCGTCTTCAGGTCTAACTGAAGAAGAAATTCAAAAGATGAAGGCTGATGCCGAAGCCAACGCCGAGGCGGATAAAAAAGCCAAAGAGTCTATTGACAAAATCAATGAGGCTGATGCCATGATTTTCCAAACCGAAAAACAGCTCAAGGAATTCGGAGATAAACTTAGCGAGGACAAAAAGCAACCGATTGAGACTGCTTTAGAGGAGTTGAAAAAGGCGTACGAAACTAAGGATCTTGCGACCATTGAGCCCGCTTTAGAGAAGATCAATGAAGCGTGGAAAACAGCTTCTGAGGAGATGTACAAAGCGCAAGCTGAAGCTCAAGGTCAGCCTGGAGCTGCTCCTGGGGGTGATGCCACAAATGAGGCCTCAACGGATGATGTTGAGGATGTTGACTTCGAAGAAGTTAAATAATAAACACGCCAGATTATCTAAAAGCGGTCCTTTGGGACCGCTTTTTTTATTTTGGCATAGTGATATAACCGATAGGGTGTGATTATCATAGTTACAGGGGTAACGTCTTTAAAAACTGATACCCATCCCCGTGGATATTTATGGTACAATAATAGTGGTTTAGCCCATTAGTAACCATCATAAAATCGGCATTTAAACGGGTATTGTAGCGCGCGATTTGATCAAATGTATCTTGATTTATCCTAACCTCTGGTCGCTTGCATTCTACCACCAGTTTAATGCGACCATCAGGCCAATATAATACAATGTCACAGCGACGTGTTAGCCCATTAACTTCGATTTTTTGTTCGCTGCGCATGAGTAACTTGGATTGTTTATGGGTATGAATTAGCCAATGTATCACATGTTGGCGGACCCATTCCTCGGGAGTCAAAATCACGAATATTTTACGCAGTGGATCAAAAATCAACCGTTTGTTTTCGCTATTTTTGAATCGAAAGTCGTAAGCAGGAAAATCCAACGCTACCATAACGCAAAGTAATATTTTGTTTGCGTTTATCATAATAGGTGCGCGGGTAATCAGAGCCACTTAGAGACTACTGAACAATCCATATTAGTTTATGTAAATGGCCTTAGAGCAAGTTAATTCCATCATAAAATCCATCAAATCAGGTCAAATTGCGCCCGTGTATGTATTGATGGGTGAGGAACCGTACTATATCGATGTCATTAGTCAATTTATTGAAAATCACGTCCTCTCTGAGGCCGAACGAGGATTTAACCAAATTGTCCTCTATGGTCGAGACACTAAGGTTGAGGAAATCACAGAGTATGCCAAGCGATTTCCGATGATGTCTGAGCGACAAGTTTTGATTGTCAAAGAAGCTCAGGATTTATCACGGACCATTGAACAATTGGCCCAATACGTGGCAGCGCCCCAAATGTCTACGGTTTTAGTTCTGTGTTACAAATACAAAAAATTAGATGCCAGGAAAAAGCTTTTAAAATTGGCCAAAGCCAATGGGGTAGTGTTTGAATGTAAAAAATTATACGATAATCAAATACCCGATTGGATTAAAAAAGTGCTGCTGGGTCGTGGTCGTCATATCGAACCCAAAGCAGCTCAAATGCTTGCTGATTTTTTGGGAAATGACTTGAGTAAAATCAATAAGGAACTTGAGAAACTCTCTGTAGTGATTCCTGAGAGCAACAAAATTGATGCTGCGGCAATAGAGGAGCACGTAGGCATTAGTAAAGATTACAATAATTTTGAATTGCAATCGGCTATTGCAAAAGGCGATAGGGTTAGGGCCTATACAATCGCTCAGTATTTTGCCAATAATCCAAAACATCATCCGGTCATTATGACCATCGCACTTTTGTATAACTTTTATTCCAAATTACTTCTGTATCATTCCTTATCGGATAAATCTTCAGCACCAAAAGTATTGGGCATTAATCCATACTTCGTTCGAGAATACCAAACAGCGGCTCAAAATTATCCCATGAAACGCGTGTCGCGCATCATTGCTTCAATTCGTACAATAGATATGAAAAGTAAAGGCCTAGAAACCGTGCCTTTGGCACCAAAAGATTTACTACAGGAACTTTTGTTGGCGATCTTTGATTAAAGGTAAGTTCTCTGGAAGGCTTTTTTTATTTTTTGTCAATCGAGAGTGAACCTGGACCCATCAAGGCAACAACTATAAAGCCAAACATATAGAGTAGGGCTAATTCTTTTTTTCCGATTGGATCGTGGCCATGGACCACAAATGCCGCAACCGCCATGGTAAAAGCAGTGATAATCGATGCTGCGCGTGACTGAAGGCCTATAAGTATGAGTACTGGGGCTATAACTTCGCCTGCCAAGACTAAAATAGAGGAAACAACTCCGCCCAGACCAATGGGGTCTCCAACCAAAACAAATTCTCCCTCAATAAAGCGCATGAGTTTTGGGAAACCGTGCGTTAACATAAGTAGAGAAAAAGTAGCTCGAAGCAGGAGTAAACCAAGATCAGAGTATCGTTTCATAAAATGATTCTTTATTGTGGAATAAATATAGTTCAATTTTGAGAACTCTGTACTCAAATTTTGATAATAACAACTGCTCAGTGCATTAGGAAAGCCCTCGAATAACTCTTATTTTTGAACCGTTTTTAAGCGGTCTGCTTGAGAACCAATTGAAAAGGATGATCGGTATGGGCAATGTGAAATATTGGATTAGAGCGGCACGACTAAGAACCTTGCCATTATCCCTCTCGGGAGTGCTTCTTGGATGTTCACTATCAGTTGATATGTGGTGGAATTATTCTATGTTTTGGTGGGCGATGCTAACCACAGTTGGATTTCAGGTTTTATCCAATTTTGCCAATGATTACGGTGATGGAATAAAAGGTACCGACGCCAATCGAACTGGAGAGGCGCGAATGGTCGCTTCAGGACTAATTTCGGCCAAACAGATGAAAATAGGGGTGTGGGTGACCGGTTTATTGACGTTTCTATCGGCTACGATTGTTGTGTTTGTGGCTTTTGGACAAGAGTACTTTCTTTTGTCTTTTATATTTTTCAATTTGACTTTGTTGGCCTTGTGGGCTGCGATTCGATATACTGTAGGTGGCAGTGCCTATGGATATTCAGGTTGGGGAGATGTTTTTGTTTTTGCTTTTTTTGGTTTGTTGGCCGTAATCGGGAGTTCAGTCTTGTTTACAAAACAGCTTGATTTTATGTTGCTCTTGCCTGCGATGACCATAGGTCTTTTGAGTGTCGCTGTTTTAAATCTCAACAATATGCGAGACGCCAATCAGGACGCGCAGATCAATAAACAAACTCTTGCGGTTCGAATGGGCTTCAAGACGTCAAAGATGTATCATTTTATGCTTGTCCTTGTTGCGTTTATTTGTGCGATTACGTTCGGGGTACTTCGTGCTGATCAGCTTCAAAATTGGAGTTTTATTTTAGCCTTTGTTCCATTGCTGATACATCTAATTCGCGTATTTAAAATCGTCCAGCCTGAAGATTATGATGCCGAGTTGAAAAAAGTCGCTTTAAGCACATTCTTGTTCGCCATTCTGATGGCCACAATGTTTTGAAATTGATGAAGGCTAGATTTATTCGTTACACCTTAAATTTTAAACGTCCAAGTGGCACCTCTCGGGGAATAATGCATACCAAAGAGACTTATTTTATTGTCCTTGAGCACGAAGAAAAAATCGGTATCGGAGAATGTGGCGTATTGTGGGGATTGAGTCCAGATCCGAGGTCACAATACGAACAAAAATTGACCCAAGTTTGTAACAATATTAATCTTGGTTTAGATTGTTTACGTAACGATCTCGATGCATTTCCTTCGATTAGACTTGGACTGAGCAGTGCTTTTGATTCGCTTAATGCACAGAGCCCTGCGCTGCTCTATCCATCGGATTTTACAAGCGGTAATTTTGAAGGTCTTGGCAAAGGGATCCCGATCAATGGTCTGATATGGATGGGTGATTTTGGCTTTATGAATGCCCAAATAAAAAAACGACTTGACGATGGATTCAGGTGCCTTAAACTAAAAATAGGCGCTCAAGATTTCGATGCGGAGTGGGAGTTAATACAACGCTTGCGTCGTGAATTCACTCCAGATGATTTAGAAATTCGTGTCGATGCCAATGGAGCATTCGATCCAGTTTCTGCTTTGGAAAAGCTCAAAATGCTGAGTGATCTTCAATTGCACTCCATAGAGCAACCAATCGCTGTAGGTCAATGGGATCAAATGGCCCGCTTGGTGGAGCAGTCACCTTTAGATATTGCCTTGGATGAAGAATTAATTGGACTCACCACCGCGGAGGAAAAACAACGGATGTTGTCTCACATAATGCCAGCATACATTATTTTGAAACCCAGTTTAATCGGCGGATTTGATCATAGTGATCAATGGATACAGTGGTCTGAAGAACGAAACATTGGTTGGTGGATTACTTCGGCTTTAGAGAGCAATGTAGGCTTGAATGCAATCGCTCAATACACGGCGACAAAAAATACATCAATGCCACAAGGCCTGGGTACAGGCAGTTTATATGTCAATAATATTCCATCTCCATTAGAGATACAACAAGCCAAACTTCACTACAATATGAAACGTACGTGGTCATTTAATTCACTAAATTTATAATTATGTTTATTCAGCAGGCAAGAAAATACAAGCACGATTCGTGGCGCTATTGGCTCGGAATTTTTGTGATTTTTATTATTTGGCAACTGGGATCTATTCCGCTGGCTTTCGCTGTTTTTGCCAAAGTATTCCAGCAAGGTGGAGATTTGGAATCGCTCGCAGAAGACCCCAATGCAATGATGCAAGTTTTATCTCCCAACCTGACCTTATTTTTAATGTTGTTTGCATTTGCTGTTGGCCTGGGAGGAATATGGCTTTGGGTCAAGAAGGTGCACGAACAACCATTTATGGCCTTGACTACGGTCCGCAAGAAAATTGACTGGTCGAGATTTTGGTTTGGGTTTATGCTCATCGGGATAACGACTGTATCCTTGACGTTGATAGAATATTTGTGGCATCCTGAATCCTTTGAGATTCAATTCAATTGGGGGGCATTTGTGGTGTTACTGGCTATTGCGACAATTATGGTGCCCTTGCAAACCTCCTTTGAAGAATATTTTTTTAGAGGATATATAATGCAGGGATTGGGACTTATGACCAAAACTAGATGGGTGCCACTTGTGTTTACCTCTGTGGTTTTTGGTTTGATGCATGCGTTTAATCCCGAGGTGGATAAGATGGGTAGCATTATTATGGTTTATTATATCGGTACAGGTTTTTTTCTTGGAGTAATTACCCTGATGGATCGGGGACTGGAGTTGGCTTTGGGGTTTCATGCGGGTAATAATCTCATTGGCGCCCTCTTAGTGACGGCTGACTGGACCGCCTTCCAAACGGAATCAATTTTTAAAGATATATCAGACCCCAGTGCTGGAGTGGATACAGTGTTGCCAGTATTTGTGATTTATCCACTCTTTTTGTGGCTCATGGCGCGTAAATATAATTGGACGAATTGGTCAGAACGATTGTTTGGATCTTTAGTTCAACCCGAACAAAACCAGTAACATAACAAATAGACTGAATTCTTGTAATGCGTCAAGAGCAAACTCCAATATGGCATGAAAATTTTAAGCTCAATGGCTTATCCTTCGACTCTCTGGACGGTTTGAATGAATTTCTGGATTCAATGAAAACCCAAGGAAATCAATTTGAGCTGGACTTGGCAGAATTTCTTACCCAGTGGTTGTCTCCTGAGTCAAGTATCGTTACCTATACTTCTGGAACAACTGGTCAGCCAAAAAAATGTATCCTGAGTAAAGAAAATATGCGCCTAAGTGCGCGGACCACTGGAGCTTTTTTTGAAGTTCAGTCCAAGGCCCATGCATTACTGTGTTTACCATTGTCCTTTATTGCCGGAAAAATGATGGTCGTCAGGGCATTAGTTCTCGGGTGGGATCTTCATGTGGTCCCGCCAACCAAAGACGCATTAACCCAATACGATACTCACTATGATTTTGTGGCTTTGGTACCACATCAATTAGCGCATTCTTATCGTGCGCTGAACAAGGTAAAAACTCTGATTGTGGGTGGTGGCGTACTCCCGAGTTATTTAGAGGATAAATTACAAGACAGTAGTGTTCAGGCCTATGCCACCTATGGCATGACCGAGACTTTAACCCATGTTGCGGCGCGTCGCCTCAATGGCCCCGAACGCTCAGATCGATACAGAGCTATGCCAGGGGTTGAATTTAATATTGATCACAGAGGATGTCTTGTAATTAATGCACCAAACTTGTTAGAGGCCCCTTTGGTCACCAATGATCTGGTCGATTTAATTGATCAACATACGTTTATTTATTCTGGACGTATCGATGATGTCATCAATTGTGGGGGGATTAAATATTCGCCAGAATCTCTAGAGCGTAAACTAAGACATCACTTAAACGATAATTTTGTGATCAGTAGTCTGCCTCATGAAACTTTGGGGGAGCAAATTGTTTTAGTCAAAGATAGTTCTGGCCCGAGCGATACTGTCATCCATGAATCGTTTGCCGCTCTGTCCCCCTTAGAGCGTCCTAAATTAATTCTTAACTTAGAGGCTCTACCCCAAACCAATTCTGGTAAATACAAACGAAAAGTAATTAGAGCATTAATTCGAAATCAAAAAAATCAAGGATGAACCATTATATGATTAACTCCCGTTTAAAAGTCGCGACATTACTTTTTTTGGTTTTGCTCAGTGGGGTAGTACAGGGACAAATTTTGAATCAAAAAGATCGTGCCGAGCGTTATGATGCCTTACTCAATGAGAGAATTCACGAACTTTTGCCTCAGCTTATGGATCGTCACGATATGGATATGTGGGTATTGATTTCGCGCGAATACAATGAAGATCCTATTTTGCGCACTATGCTTCCTGCGACTTGGCTCAACGCGAGAAGAAGAACCATCATCGTGTATTACCGAGACACCCAAAATGATGTTTTTGAGGCGCTTGCCGTAGCGCGCTATGGCATTGGCACAACCATTAAGTCGGCTTGGAATAAAGAACAACAGCCAGATCAGTGGGCGCGTTTAATCGAATTGATTCAGGAGCGTAATCCGGATAAAATAGGGGTAAATATTTCTGATCATTACGGTATTGCAGACGGTCTGGTCCAAACAGATTACAAGGAGTTTTTGGAGCATTTACCACCAAATTTGCAAACTAGGGTGGTTTCTGCAGAGCCCTTGGCTGTCTCTTGGGTTGAAACCAGAACCGAGAATGAAATGAAAGAGTTCGAGGCACTTGTGCAGGTTACCCATGATATTATCGAAGAGGCTTTCTCAAAACGAGTGATTACCCCCGGCAAAACCACAAGCGATGACGTCGTTTGGTGGTTACGTCAAAAAGTAAGCGATATGGGATTAAGCACTTGGTTTCATCCAACTATTGACATACAAAGAGATAATGAGGCCTTAAAAAGTCATATTGATGCATTTTCTAATGGATATAGTGAAACAGTAATTCAACCGGGAGACTTGTTGCATTGCGATTTTGGGATTAGCTATATGGGACTAAATACGGATTGCCAGCAGCATGCATACGTGCCTTATCCCGACGAATTTGAAGTCCCTGAATTCTTGAATCGAGCCTTTGCCACGGGGAATCGCACTCAAGATTTATTCACTGAGACTTTTGGTTTTGGCGTAACGGGTAATGACATTTTAAAAACTGCTTTGCGCAAGGGACGATCAGAGGGCCTTAGACCTTCTATTTACACACATCCTTTAGGAAGTTTTGGTCACAGTGCTGGAACGACTTTAGGTATGTGGGATGCCCAAGATGGGGTTCCGGGCTCAGGAGATCATCCAATGGCCTATAACACGTCTTATGCCATTGAATTAAACAATACGGTATTTGTGCCCAAATGGAATAAGGATGTACGCATTATGCTCGAGGAAGCAGGTTATTTTGACAAAAACGGGTTTCGCTATGTCAATGGCCGACAAGAGTCTATTCTTTTGGTGCGTTAATGCCTTATGACTCCATGTGCGTCAGATACAAAGCGCTACCAAACACACGATCAAACTTGAATTACCCCGAGGTTAAATGCCTGATTTATTGGTGCCTGATTTGCCGCCTCGATGCCCATTGAAATCCATTTTCTGGTATCTACTGGATTGATTACAGCATCGGTCCAGAGTCGCGCAGCGGCGTAATACGGAGAGATTTGCTCGTCGTATTTAGCCTTAATTTCTTCATAAAGCGTTTCTTGCTCCTGGTCAGTCATTTTCACTCCACTTTTTTTCTTTCGTGCCGTTTCTATCTGAAGTAACACTTTGGCAGCGCTATTCCCGCTCATAACCGCAAGTTCGGCACTGGGCCAAGCAGCAATGAGCCTCGGGTCGTAGGCTTTACCACACATGGCATAATTTCCGGCCCCATATGAATTACCGATGATTATGGTGAATTTGGGGACTACAGAATTACTCACTGCATTGACCATTTTGGCGCCGTCTTTAATGATGCCTCCGTGTTCACTCTTACTCCCGACCATAAATCCGGTGACGTCTTGTAAAAAAACCAAAGGAATTTTCTTTTGATTACAATTGGCAATAAATCGAGTGGCCTTGTCTGCGCTATCACTGTAGATGACTCCTCCAAACTGCATTTCTCCTTTTTGGGTTTTAACCACTTTACGCTGATTCGCAACAATACCCACGGCCCAACCATTAATCCTGGCGTACCCCGTGATGATTGTTTTACCATAAGCAGCCTTATACTGATCAAACTTAGAGTCATCGACTAGTGCCTTGATAATTTTCAGCATATCGTATTGATCTGCTCTGGATTGAGGTAGAAGACCAAAGAGTTGATCCGACTCTATTTTGGGCAAACTGGGTGTTGTTCGATTAAACCCTGCGGAATCTGGCGCGCCAATTTTATCGATAATATTTTTAATGGCATCCAGGGCTTGTTGGTCATTGTCGTATTTGTAGTCTGTGACCCCACTAATCGCACAATGCGTGGTGGCACCACCGAGAGTCTCATTGTCGATGGACTCTCCGATAGCAGCCTTGACTAAGTAGCTTCCAGCTAAAAAAATACTGCCTGTTTTGTCGACAATCATGGCCTCGTCGCTCATAATGGGTAAATAGGCGCCCCCAGCAACACAACTCCCCATAATGGCTGAGATTTGCGTTATTCCGGTACTACTCATTTTGGCATTATTTCTAAAAATCCTCCCGAAGTGCTCCTTGTCTGGGAAAATCTCATCTTGCATGGGTAAATAGACCCCTGCACTGTCGACCAAATAAATAATTGGAATTTTATTTTCAAGAGCTATTTCTTGAGCGCGTAGATTTTTTTTGGCCGTTATTGGAAACCAAGCTCCGGCTTTGACGGTTGCATCATTGGCCACAACGATACAAAGTCGTTTTTTGATGTAGCCTATTTTAACGACTACACCCCCGCTAGGACAGCCCCCGTGCTCTTGGTACATCTTATCGCCCGCAAAGGCTCCAATTTCTATAGTTTCTCTCTTGTTATCCAGTAAATAATCGATGCGCTCTCTCGCGGTGAGTTTGCCCTTGGCGTGCTGTTTTTCTATGGCTTTAAGACCACCACCCAAGGAAACCTTTTGCAATCGCTTGCGTAGTTCTGAGGCCAACAATTTGTTGTGATCTTCATTGCGATTAAACTCTAAATCCATAGAAAAAATGTTTCCACAAAAATACGAATTGGCCACCAAATAACCCTAAATCTCATAAGAATTCACGATATTTGTAAGGCTAGGCCTATCTCAAGGTAAGCCTCGATTCTGCGTACCTTAGCGCACTTAATTGGTGAATTATGATGAATAAAAACACAGTACTTGCTTGGGCCACATTCATAATGATTTTAATGGGCTGTCTACTTATTGCCTTAGGTGCATTTCGTTACGAAGATGTTGCTGGATGGGGTTTTGCCTGCGTCGGATTTGGCTTTTTTGCCATTGCTTGGGTGTTTAATGCCCTCAAGGGACGAGTGTAAGTTTACAGAGACTTTATCCTTGACAAATTGTTCTAAATTAATTTTTAAATAACTAAAGGATTATGGCCGATGATCAAAAGGTAATCTTCTCGATGTCGGGAGTCAGTAAGACGTTTCAAAGCACGCAAACTCCGGTACTTAAAAATATTTATCTAAGTTTTTTTTACGGCGCAAAAATTGGGATACTCGGACTCAACGGAAGTGGAAAGTCAACCTTATTAAAAATCATTGCAGGTCTGGATAAAAATCACCAAGGCGACGTGGTCTTTGCTCCTGGATATTCGGTGGGTATGTTGGCTCAAGAACCCGAGCTTGATCCTGATAAAACTGTAATAGAAGTGGTCAAAGAGGGGGTAAGTGAAGTCGTGGCTATTTTAGACCGCTACAACGAAATCAACAATGCGTTTGGGCTTCCAGAAGTATATGAAAATCCAGATAAAATGGAGGAGTTGATGAATGAGCAAGCCAAACTCCAAGATCAAATCGATGCCGTCAACGCTTGGGAACTTGATACAAAGCTCGAAATCGCCATGGATGCCTTGCGGACTCCAGAACCAGAAACTAAAATTTCGGTACTCTCAGGTGGAGAGCGACGTCGCGTAGCGCTGTGTCGTTTATTGTTGCAAGAACCCGATGTTTTACTATTGGATGAGCCCACCAACCACCTAGATGCCGAGAGTGTCCATTGGCTGGAGCAGCATCTGGCACAATACAAAGGCACCGTCATCGCTGTGACCCACGATCGATATTTTCTAGATAATGTAGCGGGGTGGATTTTAGAACTCGATCGGGGGGCAGGAATCCCCTGGAAGGGGAATTATTCATCTTGGTTGGAGCAAAAGTCCAAAAGGTTAGCACAAGAGCAAAAACAGGCCAGTAAACGTCAAAAAACCTTGGAACGTGAGCTCGAATGGGTGCGTATGGCGCCAAAAGGAAGGCAGTCCAAACAAAAAGCACGTCTGAACAATTACGAAAAGCTCATGAGTCAAGATCAAAAACAACTCGATGAGCACCTTGAAATTTATATTCCCAGCGGTCCTCGTTTAGGAACAGAGGTCATTCACGCTCAAGGCGTACGAAAGGCCTTTGGTGATAAACTGCTGTACGAATCTCTGGATTTTCAATTACCACAAGCAGGTATTGTCGGGGTGATTGGGCCAAACGGAGCTGGAAAGACCACGATTTTTAAGATGATCATGGACGAGTTGACTCCAGATCAGGGGACCTTTACTGTTGGTCCAACAGCCAAAATCGCCTATGTCGATCAGGCCCATGCCAACATTGATCCTCAAAAGACAATTTGGGAGAATTTTAGTGACGGTCAAGACCTGGTGATGATGGGTGGCCGACAAGTCAATTCGCGGGCGTATTTAAGCCGATTTAACTTTTCTGGTAGCGAACAAAACAAGAAAGTAGAAAAACTCTCAGGGGGTGAGCGTAATCGCCTGCATTTGGCGATGACCCTAAAGGAAGAAGGTAATGTTTTACTTTTGGATGAGCCCACTAATGATCTTGATGTCAATACATTACGTGCTTTAGAGGAAGGTTTAGAGAATTTTGCTGGTTGTGCTGTTGTCATTAGCCACGATCGCTGGTTTTTAGACCGTATTTGCACGCATATTTTGGCTTTTGAAGGAGACAGTCAAGTTTATTTCTTTGAAGGTGGATTTAGCGATTATGAAGAAAATAGAAAGAAGCGTTTGGGTGATGTTGGTCCTAAGCGCATCAAATACAAAAAGTTAATTCGTTGATTGACCCCACGCGCATAAAAGTCATTGCTTTTGACGCGGACGACACGCTTTGGGAGAACGAAACGCTTTTTCGTCAAGCCGAAGATGATTTTTGCCACCTGATGCGTGCCTATCTTCCCGCTGAACCTTGTAAAAATGAGCTCTTTACCATAGAAATGAAAAACTTACCGCTCTATGGTTATGGAATAAAGCCATTTACTCTGTCACTTATCGAAGCAGCCATTACCTTGAGCGCCGGTCAGGTGTCCAATGATGATATTCAGAAAATCATCGGTATTGGTCAAGAGATGCTTCAAGCCCCGAATCCATTACTCCAGGGCGTGGAGCAAGTATTGGCAATACTTTCAGCGAAATATCAATTGGTTGTGGCGACCAAGGGAGATTTATTGGATCAGGAACGTAAGCTTGAGCGATCTGGTTTGGCCAAGTACTTTCATCATATCGAAGTGATGTCTGACAAGAAGCCCAAGAATTACCTGAAATTAGTCGCTCACCTCGATATCAGTCCTGAGGAATTGCTCATGGTGGGCAACAGCATAAACAGTGATATCAGTCCAGTCTTGGCAATTGGTGGGGCAACGGTCCATATTCCATTCCACACGACCTGGGCCCATGAAATCGGTAAAGAGCCGCTAAACCATCCGTTATATCTCAAAATTAAGTCAATGCCCGAGCTTTTGTCTAGCCTAGGTGTTTAAGTAAGACTAACGATTTAATTCTTGCTGGAAAATATCGATAAAGTCTGCGACATCCTTGCCATAAACCAAACCGTGGTGGACGTGGACTGATACAGGCATAAGCCATCGCGCATCACTCTGAGTAATTTTACCAAATGTTATTTTGGGACTACAATCTTCACCATCTAAATCGCGTGCATGCGTGATTCCGGTAAAATCGATCCATGGCAGGGCTGAAAAGTGGACTACATTGTCCCTAGAAACGGACAAATCGAGGCCTGTACTGTTTCTCACACGATCAAATTCTTCTTTGGCCTCTTTCTCAAAAAGAGAAAAATCTTCATTAAAAGCGACAAATGAAAACCCAAATGGGCTGTGCTCTCGTGCAATGGTCATGGTGACGTGGGTCGTGTCAAAGAGATAAACCGCCCCGCCGATTATCCGGTAGCGGAATGCTTCAACCTTATTCACAGCAATAATCGAGCGATGTAAGTAGTTTAAAAAAAGTGACGCCCCGGAGTCTTTGCACCTTTTTTTGAGTTGGGTCATATCCAATGAAACATTCACTCCATGGTAGGGCTCTTTAAATTGGCTGTAGAATTCAAAGTGATCCTTACGGTCCCAGTGGTCAAAGTCTATTTTTTGTTTCATCGCGCTTATTTGGGACAAAGATACGTAGCCTCAGAAAAACCTGCTTAAAAAAAATGACAGCCGAAGCTGTCATTTTATTGGTCGATCGATCACTTAACCTAGTACATAAATGTAATTATCTCGATCTACCTTCGTGCGCCAACTCAACGAGACGCTTACATACTGTGAATAACTCCCCAATTACTATTTAAAAGATGCAGAAGTCCCGTCGAATTGTTTCACGAATATCAGGGCATTAGGGGACCCTTGCAAAGAAGTGTTTGTGGCATTTATAAATCACTGCTCTCGATTCATAAATTGTCACCCCGTAAATTTAATTTTTGTTACCGGCAGTCTGTTCAATAAAAAAGGCAAGAAGAATGAGTGACATACAACCGATGACATTCAACCATAAATAGGGGAGCTTAATGATCGACAACACATCAAGAGTAAACAAGGTAATGATGAACACTTGATTGATGAGTGCGGCCCAAAAGACGGATCTTCCGTTGATGCGCGGTATGAAAAAAGCCGTCAAAAAAATACCGAGGATATTGCCATAAAATATCGAGCCAATAATATTGACTAATTGGATTAAATTGTCAAATAAAGGAGCAATACAGGCTACAATAATAGCTAGAACCCCCCAAATGAGTGTACTGTATCGGGTGATTTTTAAATAGTGTTTTTCATCCAAGCCAGGACGATATCTTTGATATAAATCCACTGCGGTTGTAGCGCCCAGTGCATTTATTTCACTGGCTGTAGAGGACATGGCTGCACTCAAGATTACGGCCAAGAGCAGTCCGATTAGACCCACGGGTAGTTGAGTGAGAATAAAGTGTATAAAGACGTAATCCTTGTCGTTGGTTTCTGCATTTTTATCGGCCGATGAGATGAGTTCCTTTCCCCGGGCTCTAAGGGCCAGTTGTTTTGAATTGAGGTCAGAAATTTCAGTTTGAATTTTGGCTTTTTCCTCGACTTCATTCTGTTCAATAAATTGTAATTGTAGACTGTGAATTTGTTCCATCACACGATCTTTTTCCATCTCAAGAGTGCGATAATCTTCAGCAAATTTCGACTCCATAACAATACGTTCGTTGGTGGGGTTGAAGTTTAATGGAGCTGGGTTAAACTGATAAAAAACAAACACTAAAACTCCAATTAAAAGAATAAAAAACTGCATCGGGACCTTGAGAACCCCGTTCATAATCAGACCCATTTGGCTTTGGCGTACCGATCTGCCGGAGAGATAGCGCTGAACCTGACTCTGGTCAGTACCGAAATACGACAAGGCCAAAAAACTACCCCCGATAATTCCACTCCAAAACGTATAACGGTTGTCAAAATCAAAAGAAAAATCTAAAATGTTCATTTTGTCCTGCGCTCCGGCTATGGTTAAGGCCTCCTTAAGCCCAACTTCGAGGGGTAAAAAATTAAGTAACATGAGAAATGCCAAGAACATTCCACCAAATATGATCGCCATTTGTTGTTTTTGCGTGATGTTCACCGCTCGAGTGCCGCCAGTCACGGTGTAAATCACCACCAGTGAGCCAATAAAAATGTTTAGCCACACTAAATCCCACCCGAGTACTGCCGAAAGAATGATCGATGGGGCAAAAATGGTTATCCCTGCGGCTAACCCTCTTTGGATCAGAAAGAAAAGCGCAGTCAATGTTCTTGTGGGCCCGTTGAATCGCTGCTCTAAATAGGCATAGGCCGTAACGACCTTCAATCGATGGTAGATTGGGACAAAGAAAAGACTGATCACGACCATGGCAATTGGAAGCCCAAAATAAAACTGAACAAAACCCATTCCGTCGTGAAACGCTTGTCCTGGGGTCGATAAAAAGGTAATAGCACTGGCTTGTGTCGCCATAACACTCAGTCCAATAGTCCACCAACTGGCTTTATGGCCGCCACTGACAAAATCTGAAACACCCGATTGATTTCTGGTTTTGACTATTCCATATAACACGATGAATGCCAATACAATGCTCAATATGATCCAGTCAATTGTACTCATGAATTACCGTATAATTGATTGATCCAATAAAAAAATATCACATAGAGTACATTGAGTCCAATAACGGCAATGTACCCCCATTTGCCATTGTAATTTGGCGGTTGCTCTTGTTTAGGTTCCTTTGTTTTATTCACGATGATAAGACAATAAATTAGCCAATAATTTGTAGGCTCCTGGAACACCTTCCGGGAGCTGTCTAAAAAAGCTAATTCCTGTATAAATCACGGTGCCTTGACCGTAATGTCCAAGAATCAGTGCACCTTGTTTCTGAGGTTCTCCCGGGTCATTCATTCCCATGAGCGGGGTGAAGTCATTTCCCCACTCTTTGGCAAAATAAAGTCCGCGTTCCTGTACCCAATGCTCAAAATCATCCGTGCTTAATGGATTAGGTCGATTAAAAACAGGATGTTCTGGATCCAAAAAGACGATTGGAGCGGTTTGATCGGTCACTCTATCTCGTCCAAGGACAAAGGGTAAAGGGCCCATTTGTGTGGTGAGCAATCCCGAGGTGGTTTGATACTGAATCAAGAGTAAGCCCCCCTGAGCCACGTATTGATTAATTATGTTCATGCGCGCGACCAGAGCCTCACTGGTATTAAAAGTGCGAATTCCCAGCACCACAGCGTCCAGGGTGTTTAATTGAGCACTATTTAATTGATTTGGATTCAATGAAACTAGGTCATAACCGAGTTGTTCTAATCCTTTATCTACTTGGTCCCCTGCACCCTGAATGTACCCGATCCGTTGCGTGCTTCGTGACACTTCCATTTTAATTACTTTGGTTTGTGCCTTTTCTAGGGCCGTAATTTTTGGAATATGTGGATATTGAACCTCTGCAAGTGATTTAGAATAAAACTGATCACCGACTTGGACAAGGGGTTCAAGGTACCCGGTTTGCTGCGCTTTAGGCGGAAATACATCGAAGCTAAAATTGACCTGTTCACCGGCCTTGGCGATATTAAAATCAATGAATTTTGGTTCAATGCGCCAACCCTGGGGGTGCTGTATCAAGAGGTTTCCTTTTTGGGCGTCTCGATGAGCGCTAAGTGTAATGTCGATTTTTTTGGCCTGACGATCATTAAAAATCATCACGGGTTCGGACATACTTAGCGTAATCTCGGGCAAGATCACAAAAGGGTCAAAAACTTCGCCTTGAACGCGATCTCTGTATTTATATCTCAGTGGTGTCGTGATACTAAAATCGTGATTCTGTAAAGAAAAATCAAGGGTGATATTGACCAGTTCAGGACCAAAGGGACGGCCAATCAATCTGTCATTTTGTACCATAAATCGACCAGAATTTGGGGGGTGTTTTAACCAATAAGGCGTGGTCAATTCTGGAGCGTTTAAGGGAGCCTCGAGTGATTCAATGGTTTTAGATTCGAGTGCCTTGATCTCAACGGGTTGTGTGTAGTCAAAAAAATACAATTGATCTGACTGGACACGATGGAGCTTTAGTGTTTCTTGGCTACGATTGGTTATTTCAACTCGGGCTGTTAATTCGTCTTTGGCCGTGACAAAGGGCGCTGACGACTCCGCAGAAACATATAATCCAAGACATTGGACTATGATTTGAGTTAACTCATTAATCTTAGCATTGAGCTCTGAGCTTTTGGGTTGTTTTTTAAGTTCTTTTAAAACCATCAATAGCGCCAAAGCATGCGTTTGGGGATGTTTAAAATCAAAATTATCGATGACCTCACCAAGGCTTGTGACAATCAGATGAGTGTTACTTAGCCCCATACGTTCCCAACCGCGTTGTATTCCTTCAAGGGGATCGGATTTTTCTTTGGGTAAATCTCCACGAATAAGCTCAAGGTATTCTGTAGTTTGTGCCCGACTACTCAGGCTGCCGAATCCTTGAGACTTGTGCATGCTCCGACTCAGGGCAGCGAGCTCCCCATTGGATTGACCCAATGCCGTGTAATACTTACCCACAGGTACTTCTAGTATGTTTGATTTGTCTGCAGCATCAAAGGCTTCTTGACTCCCGTAAAACCACCACGATGTATTGAAAAATAAGCGTTTGGGTTGCCAAGTTCCGTATTCTTGGACTGATTCAGGATCATAGCTTGGATCACTCGACTTATCAAAGGCTTCAACGCTCAAAAGAGCTGAAGCCGTATGGTGCCCGTGCGTGGACCCGGGAGTACGGTGATTGAACCGATTGATGATCACATCTGGTTTAAACCTGCGGAAGTTCCGCACGACATCGCGAAGAATTTCTTCATGACCCCAGGTATCAAGGGCCTCATCAGGATACTTACAATATCCAAAATCAATGGCTCGCGTGAAACGTTGCACCCCTCCATCAATAGAGCGCGCTTGCTGAAGTTCATGACTGCGAATAATTCCGAGTGTCGTTTTGAGTTCAGGACCGATTAAATTTTGACCCCCACCTCCACGGGTTAAGGAGAGATACCCCGTATGAGTTAGCTCATGATTGGCAAAATAGGTAATGAGTCGCGTATTCTCATCATCGGGATGCGCCCCGACATAAAGAACTTTGCCAAAACTATTGAATTTGTTCAGGGCATGATAAATCTCGACAGAATTCCATTGCTCAGGTGTTTGTGCATTGACCTGAATACCAGACCAAAACGGCGTTGATAAAATCCCAATTAAAAGGAGTCTATTCCACCGAGTTATCGTTTCAAAAAAAACAATTAGATGCATTTGTTGTACTATTTTAATAGGCGCCATGTGGGCCAGAAGGCCGTTAAAATTACTCTTTTGCTTGGCCTTGGACAAGCGAAACTAAATTTTGATAAACCAATCGAGTGGGTAAGCCCATGACATTGTAATAACACCCCTCAATACGGGCTACGGCAATATATCCAAAGAAGTCTTGTATTCCGTAACTCCCTGCTTTATCCATGGGTCGATAATGATCTATATAATAGGTTAGTTCTTGTTTTGACAAGGGGTCGATCCATACGCGTGTGACATCGTTGACGATTTTGATTTGATTTTTTGTTTTAAAACAAACCGATGTAAATACCTCATGCATTTTGCCACTTAAGGATAATAGCATCTCTAAAGCGTGAGTACGATCACGAGGTTTTTCTAGAGGTCGTTCTTCAAACCATACAATAGTGTCGCTGGTTACCACGATTTGATTAGCGGCGAGCTGGTCAAAAGCCTCTGATTTTTTCTTGGCTAAGTAATCAGTAATTTCGTGACCCTTTAAAGTGTCTGGGTAAACTTCGTCGATGCTCCGCACTTCAACCCGATGTGGTATTTCTAAAGCCGCAAATAACTCTTGACGACGGGGCGAGCCAGAAGCCAAAATCACATCAAATAATTCAAACTCTTTGTGTTGCATTTTATTTTTTTAGAGCCAAAAAAGACTTAGAAGTCCCAAAGCAAGGATTAATTTCAGGTACAAAGATAAGGACTTGGCCTGGCTAGGTTTTTCAATTCCGATACTTTTATAGGCCACCAATGCGCTTAGAATTAAGATTGCCGTTAAATGAAGACCAAAGACTGGGTTTAAGGGCCATGCCAGAGCAACAAACCCAGCTAGAAAAATGATGAGTATCAGGCTCAATCCAAAGGATAATTTTGCGGTACGTGTCACTCCAAGAATTACAGCCAGAGTATTACGCCCCGCATTTTTATCACCATTAACATCTTGAATATCCTTGACAAACTCTCTGATTAAATTGGTCAAAAACGCCAAAATGGCAATGCGCCAAATCCATATAACCTCCTGGGTGAACATTTCATTCTGTATATGGGTTGATAGTGGTAATTGGCTTGTACGGACATAGAAACCAAGGCTTAAATCCATCACAAGCACACTATTTAGGGCGACAAGGACAGAAATCATTACAGGACCGATAATAAATTTACTCCATTTGGATTGGTTGTATCCCCAAAGCAGTGCGATAATCCCGAGAAATAAAAAACCATAATGAGTGTCTTGAGTTTCAAGATCTATACTGAATCCAAGAACGCAAGCCCAAAGATTGAGTCCAATCCAAACCGACGAAAAAATCAATGGGTGGCCGATCAATAGGTTTGATGGTTTTTTGGGGTTGTTGATTCGATCTGTTTTTTTGTCGGTGTAATCGTTGACTAAATAGCCTGCTGCTGCGATGAGCACACTGGCCCATAAAAGGGCATTCAAGGCATTGTTTAAATCAGAATAGTAGGCACTGCCTTTATTGAAGGCTTCTTTATTGGGTACAAAGACCCGTTGAGTGAGTTTATGAACACTCGCAATCAAAAAAAGATTAAGCGGTCGAAAACCAAAAATAATCCCGTGAACCGTCCGTAGAATTTGGGATATCATCAATTGGAAATTACCCTTCGCGCCCACTCACTGAACTTGATGTAAACCACTTTTTTTGGGTTTTGAGTACCTGCTCGATGATATCACGCACACAACCATTTCCTCCAGAGCGATGTGAAATGTAATGAGCAATGGATTTAATTTCAGCAACGGCATCCTGAGGGCAACAAGCCAGTCCAACCATACTCATGACCTCGTAATCGGGAAGATCATCTCCCATATAACAAACTTGATGTGCACTGAGTCCATGTCTCTCGATAAAATCAACGAGTAACTGTTTTTTGTGCTGTGCGCCCAAATGGACCTCTGTGATCCCGAGTCCTTCCAGTCTTTTTTGTACCCCGGCATTGGTGCCGCCAGATATGATACACATCTTATAGTCTTGGTCGGCGGCAGTTTTCAAAGCAAAACCGTCTTTTATATTCATATTGCGCAAAAGCTGTCCCTGTGTGTCCACAATGACAGTGCCGTCTGTTAAAACGCCATCCACATCAAAAACAAAGGCTTTAATGTCGTTTAATTTTGTTTTGTAGCTCGTGTCCAATTTATTTTGATTTTGAATGCTCTTTGATTGAATCAGAAAGTAAGTTATATAATTTTGCGAGTTTTTCGTCTTTTAAAAGCGCCAAGTGTCGCTCAATTGTATTGTTATCGCCACGTTTTGCTGGTCCTGTTTGGGCCGCTTTGGCACCAAATGTAATTGCTTTTTTGGTAGTTTCTTCAATTAATGGGTGTAACAATTTGAAATCAATTGATTGGTCCTCCAGGTGTTGCTGACTCAGGGTGTAAAGGTGGTTGGTAAAATTGTTGACCAAAACGGCGCCTAAATGTAATTCGAGGCGCTGTGCTGAGTCAATGTGCTCTACTTTGGTTGAGAGTTTTTGCGCCACCTGCTCGAGCAAGGCCATAGTTTCTGCATTGTTGGCCTCCAGGCAAATAGGAATGTGATCAAAGGCCACGGGATAGTTTTTGGAAAAAGTCTGGAGCGGATAAAAAACGCCCCGCTTTGCTTGTCCTGTTAGAGCATCCATCGCAACCGTTCCCGAGGTATGCACCAAACAATAATCGCTGGGTAGTTTTTGCGATATTTCGGTAATGGCATCATCACTAATGGCCGCAACATATAAGTCTACAGCCTTAAGATGATTTAGGTCATTGATCAGTTCAATAGATTGATTTGAAATTTTGGTCTGGCTTGGACTGTAGACCTGAACCAACTCAATGCCTTTGGTTGTGTGCAGTTGGTGGGCCAAATGTTGCCCTAAATTTCCGTATCCAAGTAGACTAATTTTAATCATATTTCAAAAATAATCAATAATCGGTGCATTACTTTGAAATCTTAACATTTATACATGATTTATCACGTCGATAAGTCAACTTACTTTGCTTATTTTTGCTGAAAAATTTGGAGATGCAGAAGAAAATCGCAGCGGTATTATTCTCGACACGGTTGACGGCTTTTTTATTCTTGTTATTCGCCTTGGCAATGGGCGTGGGTACATTTGTAGACCAAGGCTACGCCAAGCCTCCTTCCCCATACGCTCGTGAATTGATTTTTAACGCATGGTGGTTTGAGGCCATAATGCTCTTTTTTATCATAAATTTCTTAGGGAACATTGCTCGATTCAAGCTCTACAAAAAAGAAAAATGGGCCACATTGACCCTGCATTTATCGTTTATTTTAATTCTAACAGGAGCGTTTATTACCCGATATATAGGCTTTGAAGGAGTAATGCACATTCGCGAAGGAGCCACAGAGCGTACTTTTTTATCCGATCAAACGTTTATCTCCACCTACATTGATGGGGATTATGAAGTAGACGGTGTATTAATGCGTCGAAATGTTGCTCCCGAGCACGTCCGGCTGTCGGAGCGTTTAAGCCCTGATGCGCGCTGGTCAACGGACTACAATGGACAGGATGTGTCCTTTAATGTTGTGGATTATATTGCCAATGCGAAAGAGGGTTTGGTTGAGGATCCTCAGGGCGATCTGTACTTAAAGCTGGTCGAATCTGGTGATGGTAATCGTCATGAGCATTTTCTCAAAGAGGGGACTGTAGCCAACATTCACAACTTACTTTACAGTTTTAACAAGCCAACCCCAGGGGCCATCAACATCGAGTTTTTAGAGGGTCAATATTATTTGGAGTCTCCATTTGAAGGTGAGTTTATGCGCATGGCCGATCAGCAAAAGGGCCTCGTAGAGCCCGAGGTCAAAGCGACCTTGGCGTTTCGTTCGCTCTACCAAGTTGCGGGTACTGCATTTGTTATTCCAGATCCCGCATTACGTGGTACTATGGATTTGGTTAAGGCCGAGGACTCTGAAACCACAGGCAACGACGCGGTTGTTGTTGAGGTGACCACTGTAAATAAAACCCAACGCATTTCACTTTTGGGAGGTAAAGGATTAAATCCACCGCCCAAGATCCTTGAGATTGGAGGACTGAGCATTGGGCTGAGTTACGGTTCCAGGGCCTACGAATTACCATTTAGCGTTACGTTAAATGATTTTATTGCCGAGAAATACCCCGGTACCGAAAAAGCGTATTCATCCTTCAAAAGCAAGGTGACGGTCAATGATGAAGCGGGCTTTTTTGACTATGATATTTTTATGAATCATGTATTGGACCATCAAGGGTATCGTTTTTTTCAGGCGAGCTTTGATCCTGATGAGCGCGGTACGGTGTTATCGGTCAATCACGACTGGTGGGGTACTTACACCACTTATCTAGGTTATTTCCTATTGTATATCGGCCTCATGGCGATTTTATTTGATCGTCATACACGATTCAAAGACTTAGAAAAGATGTTGAATCGGGTCAAGCGCAAGAAGAAAGCGCTGGTTTTTGTAACAATGTTGTTTTTAGGTTCGGCGATAGGCGCTCAGAATAGCCCTATGAACAGTCAAAAGGCTGATTCAATCGTCATGGCCAATGCGGTAAATAAAGAACAAGCAGCCGCGTTTGGACGTCTCGTTCTGCAAGATAACGGACGGATGAAGCCCGTAAATACATTTTCTAGCGAGTTGCTCCGGAAAATTAGTGGATCCGATGACTATAAGGGTCTTAGTTCCGATCAGGTCTTTTTGTCGATGACTGAATTTCCGATGATGTGGTACGGTATCCCAATTCTAAAATTAGATTGGCGCAATGACAGTATCAAAAAAATACTAGGGGTAGCACCAGACACTAAACAAATTGCACTAGTTGATTTATTTGATCAAAGCGGCAACAGTAAAATTGACAGTTATGTGGCCGATGCTTCAGCCAAAACAAATCCCAATCAATTTGAAAAGGACTTTATCAAACTCTACGAGAAATCCTATGTCTTGAATGAAACTCTTGGCGGAGGAATCTTGAAGATTTTTCCCATACCAGGGGATATAGATAATAAATGGATTTCTTATCAAGAGTTGAGTAATACAGCGCTGAAATCGGAAGATTCATTGTTCATTCGCAACATCATGCCCATATATTTTCAAGGATTGCGTGAATATCGCGAATCTGGTGATGAAGACATCGCTAATCAGGCCCTAGAGGCTATCGAGCGATATCAAAAATCCTTTGGGGCTGCAGTATACCCGGCAGAGAGTAGGATAGAGTGGGAGATCGCCTACAATCGTATCGACCCGTTTAATAAACTCTATCGTTATTTCGGTTTGTTTGGTGTTTTGATGTTGGTGGTTATTGTGATTCAAATTTTTAGTCCAAAATCAATTTGGCGATATGGAGTGCAATTGTTCAAAGGGCTCATATGGCTTCTATTTATCGGGATGACTCTAGCCCTAGCTGCCCGCTGGTACATCAGTGGGCACGCGCCTTGGAGTGATGCCTATGAAAGTGTCATCTATGTCTCTTGGGCGACTATGTTCTTTGGTTTAGCATTTGGTCGTAAGAGTGATTTGACTATTGCCTCGACCGCTTTTGTGACCTCGATATTACTCTGGGTAGCGCACCTGAGTTGGCTAGACCCTCAAATTGCCAATTTACAGCCGGTTTTGGATAGTTATTGGTTGATGATTCATGTCGCTGTTATTGTCGCGAGTTACGGCCCCTTTACCCTAGGTCTGATACTCGGAGCAGTCGCGTTGTTACTCATGTGTTTGGGGACTCGAAATAACCGCAAAAAAATCATGCTCAATATTGACGAATTGACCATTATCAATGAAATGGCGCTCACGGTTGGTTTAGTCATGTTGACTATTGGAAATTTTCTCGGGGGGCAATGGGCCAATGAAAGTTGGGGACGTTACTGGGGTTGGGATCCAAAAGAAACATGGGCTCTGATCAGTATCATGATATACGCTTTTGTCATTCACAGTAGATTAGTCCCGGGTCTTCGAGGAAAATGGACGTTTAATGTATTGGCAATCTTTGCCTACGCAAGCATCATGATGACTTATTTCGGGGTGAATTTTTACCTCACAGGTCTGCACTCTTATGCCAGTGGTGATGTGCCTGTGACTCCGAACTTTATTTACTATTTACTGATGTTTTTCATCGCACTCAGTGCCATTTCCTATTGGCGTTGGAATAGCGTGAAGAAAATGGCTTGAACGATTTAGTTATATAAATAGTCGGGTTGACTATTGAGTAAATTTTGATCTTCTCTGACTTGTTCAGCAATATCCAGCTTCTGGTAAAGTGCTTTGGTTCTGTCCTCAATATCTTCGATGGTCGTCTTCATTTTTTTGGCAATCACAGCATTGGTTTTTCCTTCTGAGATATATTGAAGTAATTTGATTTCAAAGCCATCGAGATCATATTGCATGATTAAATTCTCGAGATAAAGATCTTCCACGAGTCGCTCGGTTTTTGCTCGCGCTTGAAAGGCCTCTTGACGGTTCATAAAAATTCGCATCTCTAGCTGTCGTAGGTCGTGCTGTCCTTTGAGAGATTGCATACGATAAAATAGCCCGTAGGTCATGGTCAGAACAAAGATTATCGCACTTATCTTTAAAAGTCCGTCACTGAGTCCGAATAAAGACATCCCGAGTTGGTTATAGACTAATTGATCCACTAATATTAAATAAAATGGTAACAACGCCACAGTAAATAATTTTGCATAACCGCTCTCTTTAGCGCGAGTAATGCCAAGTAATACATAGCGTGCGACAAGGGCCATCAAGATCACTTGCGCGATTTGAAGGTATAATTCTGTTTCAACAAAGACGTAGAACCCGATGGCACTAAGGCTTAGACCCAAAAGTATTCCTGTGAGGATTTTAATGTTTGGCGCGTATTCTTTGGCCAAAAGATATCGGTGTGCAAATAGACTAACAACGGCGATAAGCGCCCAAAGGGTTACTGCTTCAAGAACAGTGTTTTGACCTAGGGAAAGGGTAAATAGGGCGATATAACCATCAAATTGAAAGATCAGTGTGCCCATAACCGTCATTCCGAGGGCAAATAATCCAAATATTTGATCCCTGAATAAGACCATGCAAAAGACGTTGATCAGAACCAACATGATGATCAAACCGTAAAAAATACCATTCGAAAAAATCTGAGCTTGTTGAAAATAAATAAAACCTGACCCAGAATTATCCTGAATTGGGTTACTAAAAGACGCTGCCGTTAACGTTGTTTTGTAGGAATTTTCTTCAAAAGAAGAACGTATTTGATCTATTGATTTACGGTTGGCCTCACCCGGGATATCTCTTAAACTTTGAGTATGTACCACGTTGCTTACAGGACTAAAATTCTGTATTTCCTGAGTATTGTTTAATGCTCCTGTATCAGTATTTACTGAGGTTTCGGAAGCATTATACACTTTGTTTTTAATTGAATTTGAGTGTGCTGACACACTGTTTATTGACCATAATAGGGCAGTAGTCAATATGAGAACGAATCGTTTCATAGTAGGTTTGTTATCAAATTTGGGTAGGGCTAAGATACGATTATTTTACATTTAATCTATATTTTTTGTATTTCATCGATAAAATTATCGTTTTTTGATAAAAAAAGAGCGACCAAGTCGCTCTTTAATGTTTGTCCACCCAAGAGTGGGGTCTGAAGATCTATCTTTAGATCAGTCTTTAATGCCCGACCATATCCTCTGGTTTTACCCAAGCATCAAATTCTTCTGCTGTAAGGTGCCCCAGTTTAATGGCCTCTTCGCGCAATGTAGTACCATTGGCATGAGCGGCATTGGCAATTTCTGCAGCTTTGTAATACCCGATTTTGGTATTAAGGGCGGTTACAAGCATTAGCGATTGGTTGAGTTGTCGCTCGATCACCTTGTGATTGGGCTTAATCCCCCGGGCACAATGTTGCTCAAAACTCAAACACGCATCGCCAATAAGTTGTGCGGACTCAATAATGTTCTTGGCCATGAGTGGTTTGAATACATTGAGTTCAAAATGTCCTTGTAGTCCTCCTACGCTCAGGGCGACATCATTACCCATCACTTGGGCGCAAACCATGGTTAAGGCTTCACACTGCGTTGGATTAACTTTTCCGGGCATGATGGATGAGCCTGGCTCATTGGCAGGAATTATGATTTCTCCGACACCACTTCTGGGGCCACTGGCTAACAGGCGAATATCATTGGCTATTTTATTAAGCGACACAGCAATTTGTTTCAAGGCCCCATGCGTTTCAACCAAGGCGTCGTGTGCGGCCAAGGCTTCAAACTTATTGTCTGCACTGACTAAAGGAAGCTCAGTGAATTCCGCAATATACTGGGCAACTTTTTGGGCATACCCCTTTGGGGTATTGATACCGGTACCCACGGCAGTCCCCCCAAGCGCAAGTTGAGCTAAATGAGGGAGTGTGTTTTTAAGGGCGTTTATTCCAAATTTTATTTGGGTGGCATATCCGCTAAACTCTTGCCCCAAGGTCAGTGGTGTCGCATCCATAAGGTGGGTACGACCAATTTTTACCACCGATTCAAATTCTTTAGATTTTTTTTGTAAGGTTGTCTGTAGGCGTTCCAATCCAGGAATGGTCACGCTAACGATTTTTTGATAGGCCGCGATATGCATCCCCGTGGGAAACGTATCATTGGACGATTGCGATTTGTTGACATCGTCGTTTGGTTGGATTGTTTTTTCACCTTGTCCGATGACCTTACCAGCAATTTGGTGCGCACGATTAGCAATTACCTCATTGACATTCATATTACTCTGTGTGCCACTACCTGTTTGCCAAATAACCAGGGGAAATTGAGTATCGTGCTGGCCTTGAAGTATTTCATCACAGACTCGCGCGATTAAATCTCTTTTTTCATGACTGAGCACCCCGAGGTCGCAATTCGTGTAGGCGGCCGCTTTTTTTAAGTGAGCAAAACCATAAATCACTTCCAAGGGCATTGAGGCCGGTGCACCTATCTTAAAATTATTTCTAGAACGCTCTGTTTGGGCCCCCCAAAGTTTATCGGATGGAACCTCCACAGGCCCCATAGTATCTTTCTCAATTCTGTATTCCATGGTTTGATTGGATTAATGTAAGTACAAATTTAAGGTGTTTTAGGGGCATATTTACAGGATTTGGTCAATTTTACAGTTTTTCAAAGCCTTAATAAGACTGTTGATAATTCAACAGACCGCTATGGAATAATCAAAATTTCATTTTATATTTGTTCAAAATATAGCACATGTTCGATTTTGATCAATATTTAGGATTTCTCGCGTTTTTGACCATACTCACCATTGGCTTCTGGTTGATGATTTTTCTTGTGTCTTTTATTCCTTATTGGATTGGTGGCGCATTAATTGAGCATTTTAAACTTAAAGGCCAAAAGGCGAACGACACCGAGCAATAAAATAGATCAATTTTTATTACTTTTTTTGTTCGACTAACCGCCATAACCCTCATCATCATATCCACCACCGCGGTTTCTGTTTCTGCCTCGGTCAGATTTTTTCTGATTAAAACGATATAGAACCCCAAAAGTCCAAATACGCTCACGCCATTGAAAGACACTATCACTTTCAAAATCATCGGATATAGTCAGGCTTCTACGCTTCCTACTGTTGAGCAAATCACTGACATTGAAAGAAATTGTCATTTTTTCATCCATTAAATCTTTGCTCATAGCCAAATTGATCGAAGCGATGCCTTTAGATTTAGTTTGGGCATTTTGGTTGGGCCCGCGATAGAATAAATTGGTCTGAGTATTGAGGTCGCCAGGTAAGTTGATTTTGATCCCGGTGCGTGTGAACCAACTTGTGTTTTTGGCCCCAAAGTCAACACCATTATATAGACCTTGAGTTTCAAATCTAAAAAAATTGAAGCTCGAATTTAGGCGTAACCATTTGGCAGGATTATACAACAGACCGAGTTCAAAACCAATGCGCTCGTTAGTCGATAAATTAATCGGTATGGTTCGTATTACTGGGATTCCGTTGTCAGTGACCTCTCCAGTCTCCTCTTGAATGCGTTCAAACGACTCGGTTTCGTATTGTCCGTATATAGAGGAGGTCAGGGTGATTGTTCTATTTTTGATCATAAATCCCAAATCAAGTGTACTCGCGTAGGCTGGGTTTAGATCAGGATTACCTTGAAAGATGTTTGTCTCGCTCGAACGCGATGGAAACGGGTTGATGTACCAACTTCGTGGTCGGTTAATACGTCTGTTATAGCCCAAAGAAAGATTGCTGTTTTCACTGAGTTCATACACCAAATTGAGTGTTGGAAATAACCCTAAAAAATCTTTGTCAAAGTCGAGGTCAAGTAATTGTGAATTCCCTTGAGTATTGACGCCATTAGCGCCGCCTTTGAGCAATGTTTGTTCTAACCTCAATCCTGCCAGAGCAGAAAACTTACCGAATTTTGCTCCATATTGAGTATAAAATGCCAAAATATTTTGAGTAAAATCAAAGCGATTCGATAGATCCTCATTGATTTCGAATGGACCATTAACCTCAGTTTGCTCGCGCAGCACATAGTCGGTGGTTTGGTCTCGCGCGTCATAACGAAATCCAAGTTCGAATTGACGATCTTCGACAATGGGTAGGACGTAATCCGCTTGGGCTAGGAGTCTTTTTTGCGATTCATATTGCGTTATGTCTTCTTCTGGCAATTTTTGGGTATCGGGAAAAACCAGTCGTTCAAAAATGGTGCTGAACTGATCCTCTGATTCTTGTTCAAATTGTAAATCGGCAGTTAGTTTTTGCCCGTTTTTATCTAAATCATTGACATAATTCAGGGCGTATTGTAACGATTGGTCTTGTTCGTTTTGAAACTGCAGACGTTCAATATGACTGAGTAAGGTGTCTGATTCACTCCACTCTTTGGCTTGATTCTCTGTCTCGTCTTTATCATTACCATTGCGCAAAAATATTGACGCAGTGATCGAGGAGGTTGGATTTAAAAAATATTCAATTCCAAAATTTGTATTCAATCCTTTTCTATAACGCTCAAAATTTCGTCGCTCGGTGTAACGTGCCGCTTCAAAATCAGTATTGAAGTATCGATTATTATACGAGGCGTTGCCGGGACTTTCACGGTCGCGATACCCTATAGTAGAAAACAGATTAAATTGATTGGTTCTCCAGTTCAAAGACACCGTTGATCCAAATCCAAGTGGCTGATTGGCATTGGCTTGAAACGAGCCATTGAATCCTCGAGTTTTCTCTTTTCGCAGAATGATATTGAGAATACCAGCAGTACCCTCCGCATCATATCTAGCTGAAGGTGCAGTAATCACCTCAACGCGTTCGATGGCCTCTGCTGGTAGCTGTCTGAGCGCATCAGTTTGACCAAAACCTGCGATGGCCGATGGTTTTCCATTGATCAATATGCGCACACTGTTATTACCTCTAAGTGCAATGCTTCCATCAACATCAACAGTCACTGAGGGGACATTATTCAGGGCATCACTCACTGTGGCGCCACTGGTAGTCAAATCTTTTCCAATGGTGTAAATCTTCTTGTCGAGCCGTATTTGCACCTCGGTACTTTCGGCACGCACTAAAACCTCGTCCAGAGCTTCTTGATTTTGTGACAAAGACAGGGTCCCTAAATCAATAGGGGCGGTAACATTTATTTCTTTGGTAAAGGTGTCATATGAAATGTAGTCAATCTGCAAGATAAATTTTCCTTGACTGAGATTGAATTCAAAAAATCCATTATCATCAGTTATGCCTCCGGACTGAAGTTCTTTATTTAGATTAAACACCCCGACACTGGCATACGAAAGTGGGCTCTGATCGATGGCATCGACGACCCTGCCTTGGACCAAAAAGTCTTTACTGTTTTGACTGTGACCTATTGTAACAAGGCATAAGAACAGAAAACACCAAGGAGTTTTCGTGAAACGGATCATGAACAATTTTTGCGGCTATTATAGTATCATTAATCATGACCAGCTCCTAATATTCTGTTAAAGTTCAATAAAATTATCCAGAATATCTGCTGGCCTGGCAATGATGGCTTTATCCTTATAGACAACAATGGGTCGCTGCATGAGCCTCGGTTCTTTGATCATGAGATCAATTAGTGCCTCATCTGATAGCTCTTTGCCTCTGTATTGAGTTTTCCATAAGGCTTCTTCTGTTCTAATTAATGCCTCAGGACGAATATTGAGTTGCTCAATTAATTTTTGAAGTTTTGATGTGGTCAAAGGATGCTTTAAATATAGGACAACCTCAATAGGGTGCCCTGTTTTTTCCAGGTACTGAAGCGCTTCTCGCGATTTTCGGCACCTTGGATTATGATAGATTTTGATCATAGGTCTAAACTCAAAAGTGGATCGTTAATTTGCTTGATCAAGGGTTTTGGAAAACTAATACCCAGGGTCATGAGTTCCTGGCATAAATCTTGAGCATTTTTAAAGTGTACAGCTGACAAACCTAAACTTTTGGCGGCCTCAACATTCTGAGCATTGTCGTCAATGAATACTGATTCATGGGCGTTGACCTTATAACGATTTAAAAGCAGTGTGTAGATCGCTGGATCAGGCTTTCTTAAACCCTCTTGACCACTGACAACAATGCCTTCAAACCACTTCAGCCATGGGAATTTTTTCAGGGCGACAGGGAATGTTTCGTGACTCCAATTCGTCAATGCTAATACTCGGTAGCCCTCTTGATTTTTTAAATATTCCAAAATCGCCAGAGTGTCTTTGTGGGCTAATCCCAGCATTTCTTCCCAACGACCATAATACATTTTGATGAGTCTTTCGTACTGTGGGTAAAGGGCAATACGCTCCTCAGTGGCTTTATCTAGTGGATATCCTGCATCCTGATTTAAATTCCAGTCCCAAGAACAAATAGAGTTTAAGAACTCATTCATTTTTTTGGTATCCCCTCTGAATTCTTTTAAAAAAACATAGGTGGGTTGCCAATCGATTAGGACTCCGCCAAGATCAAAAATCACGGTGTTGATCTTTTTGTTCATTGTTTACTCGGTGATGTAAACAATATCCCACTGATATGAATTACCAGAAGCGACCTCACTGATGACGGCGGGATAATCATCATTATCGTAGCCGATCAGGTAAGTAATTGTGCTCAAACCGTCTTTGGCTATTGCGTTACAGTTATTTGGGTTGTAGGGATAAACATAGCCACTAAATCCAGTGAAATTAATCGCATTAAATTCCCAAAATAAATCAATTGATCTGACTAAATACAGCGGAGTGAATTGACCATAAAATGGATTGTTTTTGTTGTCGTACGTGAATTCATAGCTGTGTATCAGTGTATCGTTGTAATCGTATTGATACAAAGAAATCATATTACCCGAGGCGTCGTATTCAAATGTGAGATATTGCTCCAGAGCATTAAAACGAATCACTTTGCCAGAAGCATTCAATTGCATTGAACCACTAACATCTTCAACTTCATCGATCATCCCCTCAAATAACACCGTATCATTATCGTAGAATAAGGTCACGTCGTCCAAGGCGTCTAGGTAGCGAAACACACGGCCCTGCAAATCATAAAAGAAACCTTTTTGATCTGACACACCCTCGCTGTCGATGTAATACCATACATTTGGATTGAGCTCATCATTATAGGCTGTTGTAATCTCAAAACCAAATCCTGGCAGGGTTTCGGTCCATACTTCTAACTGGTCATTTACGGTATATTCGTATTGAACATTGGTGCCGTCAGGACCAACTTCATAAGCGACCAATTTAGGTAGATCTATTGGATCCGGATCATTTGGATCGTTGTTGTCGCCAGTACTATTGGCATTGTCATCACTGGCACATTGCACAAAAAATAAACCCAATAGCAGTAGACTCAAAACACGCATCATAATCTATAATTTTTAAAAACTAATTTCAGGGCAAAGTTAAGGCTTTAGTTTGTATTTAAAGTTCATCGCTCGTTTGCTTTTGTCCGCTCATCATCAAAAAAGCTTTGAGAAATTCATCAATTTGACCATCCAAAATAGCATCTGTATTTCCAGATTCATACTGTGTGCGCACATCCTTGACGAGTTTGTATGGATGGAGGACGTAATTCCGTATCTGACTGCCCCATTCGATGGCCATTTTATTGGCTTCTATTTCGTCTCGCTGGGCTTGTTGTTTGCGCAGTTCTATTTCGTAAAGCTGTGATTTTAGCATTTGCATCGCTTTTTCGCGATTTTCCAATTGAGAGCGCGTCTCACTGTTGTGTATGACGATGCCACTGGGGTGGTGGGTCAAAATAGCTTTGGTTTCCACTTTATTCACATTTTGGCCTCCCGCGCCACTACTACGGGCAAAATCCCAAGATATATCGACTGGATTAATCTCAATTTCAATCCCATCGTCAACCAAAGGATAAACGTATACACTCACAAAACTGGTGTGCCTTTTGGCATTCGAATCAAAGGGTGAAATTCGGACTAATCGATGAACTCCATTTTCGCCTTTGAGCCAACCAAATGCATGGTCCCCTTCAATTTCTAGTGTTACCGTTTTTACTCCGGCAACATCTCCCGATTGAAAGTTTAATTCTTTGACCTTATACCCGTGTTTTTCGGCCCACATCAAATACATGCGCATGAGCATATTGGCCCAATCACAGCTTTCTGTACCACCAGCACCTGCCGTAATCTGTAATACGGCACTGAGATCGTCGCCTTCACTACTGAGCATATTTCGGAATTCAAGTTCGTCTAGGGCTTTGAGGACGGTAGCATAAGACGCGTCAACCTGCTGTTGGGTTTCTTCTCCTTCTTTGAAGAATTCATAATAGATTTCTAAATCTTCAAAGTTTTGGTGCGCCTGTTCATAATCATCGACCCATTTTTTTAGGGTGCGCAATTCTTTCATGAAGGCCTCTGCTTTTTTGGGGTCATTCCAAAAATCAGGGTCAAATGTTTTTTCTTCATCGTTGGCGATGGTAATCTTTTTACCATCTATGTCAAAGATACCTCCTTAACGCATCCAGGCGATGTCTTAGATCTTTCAGGTGATCTGCTGTGGTCATACTTGAGTTATTTGATACAAAAATAGCTTTTCAATGACCAAGAAGAAAGACTTTCGATAAATATTTAATAGTTTTAAAGGATAACATTTAGGGATATAAATATGAAGTTTTTGCGTTACCTGCCACTCCTTTTTCTGACGCTGTCGTTACAGGCACAATTTTTATCAAAATATGAGCATAAAATCAAATATGAAGGATTTTTTGATTTCTATTATATCCCAAATCAGGGTAAAATATTTTTAGAGATTCAGTCTGATCAGTTAGACGAGGACTTTCTCTATGCCCATGCGTTACGCACTGGTTTGGGAAGTAATGATATTGGCCTAGACCGAGGTCAACTCGGTGGAGGTCAAGTGGTTCATTTTAAAAAGGCAGGGCCTCGTATTTTACTGATGGCTCCGAATTTGCAATTTCGGGCCCAATCCAATAATGATCTTGAGCGCCAATCCGTGCGTGAAGCTTTTGGCACCCATGTGCTTTATGGCTTTGAGGTCATCGAGCAGCACCAAAATAGCTATTTGATTGATATGACCAGTTTTTTGCTCCAGGATACCCATGGAGTTACCAAGACCTTATCCCAAAAAAAACAGGGAAGTTTTAAGCTCAATAAAAGCAAATCAGTCCTTTGGATGGAACGCACCAAGGCGTTTCCGTTGAATGTCGAGTTTGAAGCTTTGTTGACCTTTGATGGCCAGCCTAAAGGGCGAGCCCTAAAAAGTGTATGGACTGGATCACAAGTGTCGACTGTGCAACATCACAGTTTTGTAGCGTTACCTGATCGCAATTATCAAATGCGCGCATTTGACCCCCGCTGCGGTGCCTTTCCTATGACCTTTTACGATTACGCCACGCCTCTAGATGAGCCCCTAAAACAACAATACATTACCCGGCATCGCCTTGAAAAAAAATTCCCAAATCAGACAGTAAGTGTTGCGGTGGAGCCCATTGTTTATTATTTAGACCCCGGGACTCCAGAGCCGATACGAAGCGCTCTTTTGGAAGGAGCTCAATGGTGGAATCAAGCGTTTGAGGCTATAGGATATAAAGACGCTTTTCAAGTGGCTTTATTGCCTGAAAATGCCGACCCCTTGGACGTTCGGTATAATGTGATACAATGGGTGCATCGTTCAACACGCGGATGGTCTTATGGCGCCTCGATTACAGATCCGCGCACGGGTGAGATCATCAAAGGGCATGTCAGTCTTGGAAGTCTCCGCGTACGTCAAGATTTTTTAATTGCTCAAGGACTTAGTGCGGATCCGTTTGCTCAAGATAAGGTGGATCCGGCAATGCAAGAATTAGCTTTGGCACGATTAAGACAATTGTCTGCCCATGAAGTTGGCCATACCCTGGGGTTTGCCCACAATTTTGCCGCCAGTGCCTACGGCATGGCCAGTGTTATGGATTACCCACACCCACAATTGAGTTTAGTCAATGATAAAATTGATTACAGCCAGGCCTATGAATCGGGAATAGGTCAATGGGATAAAATTTCTGTGGCCTACAGTTATGGTGATATTCCACAAGGAGGCAATCAGCGGGATTATCTTGCGACCTTGTTAGATCAGGCTTTTGCTCAGGACCTTTTATTTATTACTGATACAGATGCACGGGCGGCGAGCGGTAGTCATGCAAAAGCTCATCTGTGGGACAATGGCAGTAATGCCGCCCAGGGGCTTAGAGAAATATTGGCAGTTCGAACTGCGGCGATAGATCAATTCTCATTAAATCAAATCCGCTCCGGTCAGCCTTATTCGGTACTCGAGGATGTTTTTGTTCCTGTCTATTATTTGCATCGTTATCAAACAGAGGCCGCAATCAAAATGCTTGGGGGCGCCACATATGATTATAGCATTAAGGGGGCGAAATCTGCGGTCAATAAGAGGGTTGTTCCGTCACAACAACGTTTAGCACTATCGGAGGTTTTAAAAACTCTTTCTGCCTCGCAATTAATTGTCCCAGAGCGAATTGAACATTTGTTTCCCCCGCGATCTTTTGGGGTTCCTCGTACTAGAGAGTCGTTTAAGTCGGCCATGGGATTAAATTTTGATCCATTGACTGCCGCGGGGAGTGCAGCGTCAATGACTCTGGATTTCTTATTTCATCCAGCGCGATTGAATCGAATATTCTGGCAGCAGGTCAATGATTCAAATCAGTTGAGTCTGCATGAAATATTAGACGAATCGACTCAATTATTTAACCGTGGTCAAGCCAATGAGCGATTGACTGCCCTGAACGCTTATATTCTCGATTTATACCTCCGTCAGGTCATGGCCGCGAGCATGGCAAAGTCAAGTTTACCCCAGGTGAGCGCAATACTCAAAGATCACCTGGAGCGCTGGCGTCGCTGGGCTAAAAAATACCACTCCTTATCAGAACCCCATATTTTAGATCTACTCGAGCAATTTAAACGCAGTCCAGAAGATTTTAAACGTGTGGATGCTCCCGATTTACCCGATGGCAGTCCTATCGGAACGGATTTATGTCTTTTTCCAGATCTAGACTGATATGATGCGATCTCATTTATCCAATATGGTTCGTGGGGTGTTTTTGTGCTCTATTTTGTTTTATTCGAGTCTCTTGGCTCAAAACAACATCAGGCCACAGGCCAGTAAAACTGCTTTGAGGTCTTGTTTTGCAGAATCGAACCTGCCTTGGAGCGATGACGAATTTTTTAAAACACAGGCTTTGAATCACCCTGTATCACTAGTTATTTTTAGAGCAATTGAACCGACTAATCGTCAAGAATTATTGTTTGAGATCGACCAAAAGATTTATCGATCCCATCGCCTAGTGGGCCAGTCATGGAATAAACCAGTAACCGTTGACCCATCAATAGCGCGCTTTATGCGTCAGAACTGGAGCGCTTTAAGAGATGATTTAGTCAAACCATTTAGGGCAAAGCTGGTACAAAGAATAGATGACCAATCGGAACGTGCATCGGATGAGACCGAATTAGCCCAGATAGGGTTGTCTGCCCAGGATAGATCTTATGACTATGTTCTGTTTTACAGAGATTTTTGCGTAATGCGACAATTCAGGCAAAAAGACCTTGGTCTTGAGTGGGCAGATTACAATCAGACTTATACCTTTAATCAAACTTTGAAACTCACAAAATTGCATCGCATGGTGGACGATGTATTTTTGTACCGTTAACTATAAAAGGCAATACATGAATCCTATCGATTTACGCAGTGATACTGTAACCAGACCCTCTGAGGGTATGCTTGAAGCCATGTTTTCGGCTCAAGTAGGCGATGATGTTTATCACGAAGATCCCTCAGTCAATACACTACAGGACTTTGTGGCTGATTTTTTTGGGGCGGAACAGGCCCTGTATTTCCCTACAGGGAGTATGGCTAATCAAGCGGCTATTAAATTGCACACTCAGCCAGGTGAGCAGCTTATCGCGCACGAGTGGTCTCATGTGTATAATTATGAGGGTGGGGGGGCTTCATTCAATAGCGGTGTTTCTTGTAAACTCCTTCAGGGACCTCGTGGGTTACTTCAAGCAGAGCAAATTGCTCCAGCGGTCAATCCTCCCGATTTTTATCACAGTCCGTTGAGCACTTTGGTCTGTGTCGAAAATACAACCAATAAGGGTGGGGGAGCGTGTTATGAATTCGATGATCTTATGTCGATTGGTGCCCAATGTAAGGCCCATGGACTAAAATATCATCTGGATGGGGCACGCCTGTGGAATGCGTTAATCGCAAAAAGTCAAGACCCCAAGAAATACGGCGCTCTGTTCGATACAATTTCTGTTTGTTTGAGTAAAGGACTTGGTGCCCCTATGGGAACCGTTCTGCTGGGAAAAGCTGAGGTGATTCAGCGTGCCATGAGGGTTCGTAAAGTTCTAGGAGGAGGAATGAGACAAGTAGGCTATATGGCTGCGGCGGGTCTTTTTGGTATTCAACACCAGCTCGAGCGCTTATCAGAGGATCATAATAAAGCACATGATTTAGCCCAGCACCTTAAGACCTTACATTATGTGGATCGTGTTGAGCCTACTGAGACAAATATTGTTATTTTTTATCTCAAGCCTGAAGTTGAGCAAGATCGATTCTTGTCCTATCTCGAGATGAATGATGTCCGTATCAGCGCCATGGGGCAAGGTAAGTGGCGAATGGTCACTCACTTGGATTACTCCGATGCTCAGCACCAAAAAATGATACAAATCCTCTCTGATTTTGATCAGGTAGAGGATTAACATCACAATAAATTTTATTGAAATCGATTCAGAAATCACTAAATTTAGTATTCTGTGATTTCCCCGAAATAAACACCAAATTACATGAAAAAAATTGTTATCATACTTTCAAGTGTTTTCGTCCTTTTGGCCGTCTCATGCTCGAATAATTCTCAAAAAATGACTACAAAAGATATTACGCCGCCTTTAGCCGAGCTCAAAGAAAAATATTTAGAAATACATGGCGACGTGCGCCTTGACCCTTACTACTGGCTTAATGATCGAGAAGATGAAGAAGTCTTGGACTATTTGGAACGCGAAAATGACTATCACGACAAAATGCTCGCCCACACCAAAGACTTTCAAACCGATTTATTTCAAGAGATGAAATCACGGATCAAACAAGATGATGAGTCTGTGCCATATTTTTACAATGGGTACTACTACATTACCCGTTTTGAAAAAGGCGATCAATATCCTATTTACACCCGCAAGAAAGATAGTTTAACCGCAGCTGAGGAGGTTATTGTCGACGTCAATGAAATGGCCAAGGATTATCCCTATTATCAATTGAGAGGATTAAATGTGAGTCCCGACAACAAATGGGTTGCCTTTGGTGTGGATACCCTGAGTCGACGGCAGTATATCTTACACATCAAAAATCTTGAGACCGGAGAAATTCTTCCTGAGCGGATTAAAAATACAACCGGTGGTTCCACTTGGGGCAATGATAATAAAACACTGTTTTATACCCAAAAAGACCCTGAGACCTTGCGCTCAAATAAAATTTATCGACACATCATGGGGGCTGCTGCGGCAGACGATGTTTTGATCTATCAAGAAGAGGATGAAACCTTTAACACCTTTGTCTACAAGACAAAATCTGAGCAGTATTTGGTAATCGGAAGCGTGAGTACTTTGACCTCAGAATACAGGATTTGTAATGCGAATCAGCCTCAAGGTGAATTCAAGATATTTCAAAAACGTATTCGTGGTTTGGAATATGACATTGACCACTTTCAGGATCACTTTTACATGGTCACCAACAAAGACCAAGCGACTAATTTTAAATTGATGAAAACGCCTGTCAATAATACGGGTCAGGAATATTGGGAAGAGGTGATTCCCCACCGTCCTGAGATACTGTTGGAAGATATTGATTTATTCAAAGATTATCTTGTGGTCTCTGAGCGGGTTCAGGGGTTGAACCAACTGCGCATTATGCCATGGGATGGACGTCCTGAGTTTAATTTACCATTTGACAATGAAACTTACACGGCCGGGACCACTCAAAATATAGAGTTTAATACCTCGAAACTGCGTTATCGCTACAGCAGCATGACCACACCGACTTCAGTCATCGAATACGATATGGACACAGGGGAGCAGACTGTTTTGAAGGAAACTGAGATTTTGGGGGGTAATTTTGATAAAAATAATTACGTCTCAGAGCGCCTGTGGGCTCCGGCGGAAGACGGAACATTGATTCCTGTATCCATTGTGTATAAAATAGGATTTAAAAAAGACGGCACTAGTCCTTTGTTACAATACGGCTATGGGTCCTATGGGGCAACGATTGATCCTTATTTTTCTTCGACAAGACTGTCCTTGTTAGACCGGGGCTTCGCTTTTGCTATTGCTCATATTCGTGGAGGGCAGTATATGGGACGATCTTGGTATGAAAGCGGTAAGCTTCTTAAAAAGAAAAATACGTTTACAGACTTTATCGATGTATCTAAATTTCTAATCGATCAGGGCTATACCAGTCCAGAACATTGTTACGCTATGGGTGGATCTGCGGGAGGATTACTCATGGGCGCCGTGATCAATATGGCACCAGAATTATATCATGGGGTGATTGCAGCTGTGCCTTTTGTGGACGTGGTAACCACTATGTTGGATGAATCCATTCCCCTGACAACAGGTGAATTTGACGAGTGGGGCAATCCAAAAGAGGGTGAATATTATCATTACATGAAATCTTATTCTCCTTACGATAATGTTGCGCCATTGAATTACCCAAACTTACTCGTGACCACGGGCCTGCATGATTCACAGGTACAATACTGGGAACCGGCCAAATGGGTCGCCAAAATGAGGACCCTCAAGACGGGCTCCTCTTTACTTTTGATGCACACCAATATGGATGCCGGTCATAGCGGTGCCTCAGGGCGTTTTGAGGGGTTAAAAGAATTGGCCATGGATTACGCATTTTTGTTTGACTTGGAAGGTCTCGATAAGTAGTCATCTTTTTTTGATTAAATTTGTAACGCAATTCAGGAATGCTTCTGGATTAAATTTATGTCTTTATGCGTGATTTAAATGTTCATGACAGTGTCTTAAATTTAATTGGTAACACGCCATTAGTTCGATTGACCAAGGTCGTTGCAGGTTTTCCGGGAGATTATTGGGCCAAGATGGAATCGTTTAACCCAGGACATTCAGCCAAGGACAGAATCGCATCCTACATAATCGAAGAAGCCGAGCAAAGTGGTTTATTGACCCCCGGTGCCACGATTGTTGAAACCACAAGTGGCAACACGGGGTTTAGTTTGGCCATGGTAAGTGTCTTAAAAGGCTACAAGTGCATATTGGCCGTGTCTTCCAAGTCTTCTCCAGATAAAATCGACATGTTGCGATCCATGGGGGCTCAAGTACATGTATGTCCGGCTAATGTACCAGCCGATGACCCGCGTTCTTATTACAAGGTAGCTCAACGCCTACACGAGGAAACTCCGGGCTCCATATACATAAACCAGTATTTTAATGCACTCAATACAGCCGCGCATTACAACACTACTGGGCCTGAAATATGGAAGCAAACTCAGGGAAAAATTACTCATTTAGTGGCCTGCAGTGGAACCGGTGGAACTATATCGGGAACAGCGCAGTACTTGAAAGAGCAAAATCCTGATATTCAAATTATTGGCATCGATGCCTACGGTTCGGTATTGCAGAAATATCATGAAACGGGTGAATTAGACCCGGATGAAATTTATCCATATCGCATAGAAGGCCTGGGAAAAAATTTAATTCCCACGGCCACAGATTTTTCCGTAATTGATCGTTACATCAAGGTAGCAGATCAGGACAGTGCTTGGACGGCTAGAACCCTGGCTCATAAAGAAGGCTTGTTTATGGGGTATACTAGTGGTGCTGCGCTCCAAGGAATTTTTCAACTCCAAGAAGAGAAAATTTTTGATCATGATAGTGTCGTTGTCGTTATTTTGCCAGATCACGGATCGCGCTACATGAGTAAGGTATACAACGATCAGTGGATGAACGAACAAGGGTTTATGGACCAAGTGGATTTAAAGACTGATCAAAGCCAAACCAAGGCCAAACACTGATTTTTATCGATTCTTTGTTCTAAGCAGGGCCTCCAACCTAAAACTAAAGCCCTGTTGCGGTCCAATTCAATAGAATATAAAGGGCAGAGGGGTGATCATAAATTGTTCATTTCTTTAGTTTATTCCCTGCGTTTTACTTTGTAAATTATGTACTTTTGTTTCCTGTATACGATATAAAAGGCAAGCTGATGAGAGATTTATTCGATAAAATATACAAAGACAAAGGACCATTAGGTAAATGGGCGAAACAGGCAGAGGGATATTTCGTATTTCCGAAATTAGAAGGAGAGATTTCCAATAGAATGCGCTTTCAAGGAAAGGAAGTCATTACCTGGAGTGTCAACGACTACCTTGGCCTTGCAAACCTTCCTGAGGTGCGCAAAACTGACGCTGAGGCGGCAGAAAAATATGGTTCAGCTTACCCTATGGGGGCCAGAATGATGAGTGGCCATACCGAACTACACGAGCAATTGCAAAACGAATTAGCTGAATTCGTTCATAAAGAAGCAGCCTACCTACTCAATTTTGGATATCAAGGAATATTATCTACCGTAGACGCTTTAGTCTCTAAAGATGATGTGATTGTTTATGATGTGGATGCTCATGCCTGTATTATCGATGGTGTTCGTCTTCACATGGGGCAACGATTCACCTACAAACACAATGACTTAGAAAGTATCGAAAAAAACCTTATTCGTGCTGAGCGTGTTGCTCAAAAGACGGGTGGGGGTATATTGCTAATCTCTGAAGGTGTATTCGGGATGCGTGGTGAACAAGGTCGACTCAAAGAGATTGTTGCCTTGAAGAAAAAATATAATTTCCGCTTTTTGGTTGATGATGCCCATGGTTTTGGAACACTCGGTAAGACAGGAGCTGGCGCCGGTGAAGAGCAAGGAGTTCAAGACGAAATCGACGTTTACTTTGCGACATTCGCCAAATCTATGGCGAGTACAGGAGCATTTATTGCTGCAGACCAAGAGATCATTAATTATCTCAAGTATAATTTGCGCTCACAAATGTTTGCAAAGTCTCTTCAAATGCAACTGGTCGAGGGCGCTTTGAAGCGATTGGATATGATTCGAACCATGCCCGAATTGCGTGAAAAGCTCTGGCAAAATGTGAATGCACTGCAAAATGGCCTAAAAGAACGCGGTTTTGATATCGGAACAACTCAAAGTTGTGTCACGCCCGTATATCTTAAGGGAAGTATTCCTGAGGCGATGGCATTAGTCAAGGATTTGAGAGAGAATTATGGCATTTTCTGTTCGATCGTTGTATATCCGGTCATCCCGAAGGGACTTATTTTATTGAGGCTAATTCCTACGGCGTCCCATACACTTGACGATGTTGCAGAAACCTTAAATGCATTTTCAAACATTCGTTCGCGCCTAGAAAACGGGACCTACAAACGCTTGTCGGAGGCCGTGATGCAAACGGCAGAACAAGAGTAGTCCTGCAGACTGTAACCAATCGCGACCCTGACCAGTACTAAATATCTTTTCTGAATGTGCTGCGTTCCTTGTGTTGCACAGGATTGAAATCTTTCCAAAGTCTTTGGACCGCTGTGTTTTCCTTTAACTCAGGATTGGTTTCACCGTAAAGAATGCCCTTACGATTGAATAGATTCTGTATTTCTTGAAAAATTATTGCGGTAACGCCCTTACCTTGATATTCCGGATGTATGCCTATAAGGTAAAATGCAGCACGGTTATTTTTATATTGAGCCCTCATGATGTGGTACCATCCAAAAGGAAATAAACGACCGTTAGCTTTTTGTAATGCCTCGCTAAAAGAAGGCATAACTATAGCGAAGGCAACCAGCTCTTTATTCTTGTCTTGGACACAAGTGATGTATTCTGGTTGGATAAACTTGAAGTATTTTTCTTTGTAATGGGCCACCTGATAGGGCTGGATGGGCACAAAGGTTTGCAGACTGCGGTAGGTTTCATTAAGTAATTCAAACATTCGATCCACGTAGGGTAAAATCTCCCGTTTATGGTTAAATTTTAACACTGATAGGTCATAGCGTTGCTTGATCAATTTTGAAAATTTCAAGACTTTATCGGTCGATTTTGGTAGAATATCCATTTTAAATTCGACCCATGTGGCTTGTTTCACAAATCCGAGTGCCTCAAAATGTTTTGCATAATACGGATAGTGATACCAGGTAATCATTGTACTCCGCTCTTCAAAGCCCATGGTTAAGATGCCCGCTTTTTCCATATTTGTAAAACCAACAGGGCCTTCCAAATAACTCAAATTGTTCTCTTTACCAATCTTTGTGGCTTGTTGCAATAATTTTTTTGTGACTTCTAAATCATCGATGACATCAAACCACCCAAAACGTAATTTTGGTTTATTTTGTTCCTGTACTTCAATATGATTGATGATTACAGCAATTCTGCCGACTATAGTTCCATTTTTATAGGCCAAAAAATATTGCGCTGAGGCATTTTGAAAAACAGGATTACGCTTTTGATCTAAGGTCTCCATTTCTTCGGCAATCATAGGAGGGACCCAATACGGATGATTTTTGTAAAGTTTAAAAGGAAACATTACAAACTCCTTTAGCTCTTTTTTGGTATGTACAGGTAATACTTCAATCATTCCAAGTCAATCTGGGTTACAGTGCTAACGAATCGTCTAAAATGATACTTTTTTTCTTCTGCTTCTTCATCTTTCGCCGCTTCTTTTTCTGCATTTTTTCTGTTCTTTTAAGCTTATTTCTTTCCTCTTTTTTGGCTTTTCGCGCCTTGGAGCCTTTCTCCTCGAGAAATTCATCTTTTTTGTGCCGATCAATGCGATAAGACATACCAATTCTGGTATAAAACAGACTCGGGGTGTCTTTAGCGTTCACGCTAACAGAGCCATCAATTTGCCAATCTTCATTGATCAGGACGGCAATTCCACCACGAAAAATTTGATCGGCATAAAAATCACTTTTGAACCCTTGATTTTCGACAAAAATTGAAAAATATTCATTGGTCGCATGGGTCAAGGTCAGCGTGTAGCCATACGTTGGAAAATCAGTGGTAAAACGATCTGCGTATATGTTGGTGACAAAAACGAACCCGCCAATCCAATTATTTTGTGTAGCCACCATAAGTCTAGGGCTAATTGTCGCCTCATTGTAGGGTAAAAGCGGATTGTTGTCGAAATCAAAATTTGCTCCGGCATATACAGCTACTGCGGGAATTAAATCACGCCACTGAAACCGATTGTTCTGGCGCCAGCTATATAGGTTAGGCCCATCTTGCTCTTGTTTGATGTAAGGATCGTACACAAGATACTTTGCTCCAATGGTATTGTTTTTGAAGTTAGACAGGGTCTCAGGAGCTCTAGCTCCTTGGGTATAGGTTATTGCATTTCTCTGAAAATCACCAATCAAACTGAGTTCAAGGGTCTCTTTCCAAAAGCCATACCGTATGGCGTAGTCCCAATTGAATACTCCTGTCTCTGTATAACGCAAACTGTGTTGTTCACTACCAAAGGTCATTCCTGATTCAAATTGAAGGACTCCAGTCCCCACAGAAAATGCACCTTGTGAGCCACCAGGTCGATTAGAATTAAGCATATCGGTATATTGGCCAAATGCGAGACCTTGCGTCAGCAAAATGAGCAGGATTAGGCAATTTTTCATGAGTGTCATTTGTCTCAAAGATAGCGGATTTTATTATTTATTTAATAGTCTTAAATCCTACTTTTGGCCCGTATTCCATACTTTTACGCCATATTAATAAGCATGTTTGAATTTCTTAAAACCGTTTTAATTGTTCTTTGGGTCTATTATGCCCTCAAACTAATTGCACGTTGGTTATTTCCCAAGATGCTCCCGTGGATGATGAAACAGATTTTTAAAAAGGCTGTAGGATCAGACCAACCTTTCGGACCTCAAAGGGATCATTCTGCGGATTCCTTTTCGAGGGGTTCATCAAATTTTGATAAACACAAACAAAGCCGACCGAAATCGAAAAAAGTAGTCGGAGAGTACATTGATTTCGAAGAAGTTGACGATTCAAACTGTGAACCATAGGATTAGTTTCTTCTCTTATGGTAGACTATTTACTGCATTCTTTTTCTTAAATTCGAATAAATTCAAGCGGGGCAATGAGTTATTCTCAGGATATTAAAATATTGATCCAGGCGCTTACGTGTATAATGCGTAAACACCTTCCGGTACTGCTGTTATTCGTTGTGGTGTCCTTGGCTTACTTTCACCCTGTTTTGAGTGGTAAAGCACTGTTTCAAAGTGATATTGCTCAGTATCAAGGGATGGCTCGGGAGAGTATCGAATATCGCCAAATAACCGGTGAAGAAACCTACTGGAATAATTCAGCTTTTGGTGGGATGCCCACCTATCAACTGGGTGCTCAATACGCGTATTACGGTCTCAAATATATCGATCGAGCGTTACGTTTTTTACCGCGCCCTGCCGATTATTTGTTTTTGTATTTCATCGGGCTTTATTTCTTGCTCATTTCACTTAAGGTACCCAGAGCTTGGGCTGTATTTGGCGCTCTGAGTTTCGGTTTTTCGACCTATCTCATTATTATATTGGGTGTTGGACACAATGCCAAGGCTCATGCTATCGCTTATTTTCCTTGGGTTGTGGCTGCCGTTATGTGGACCCTAAAAGGACGGCTCAAAACTGGATTCATACTCACCACCCTTGCTGTCGGTCTGCAACTTATGGCCAATCATTATCAAATGACTTATTACTTGTTAATGGCCACGGTAATGCTTTGGTTGTTTATGGGGTTCAATGCGGTTAAAACGGCTCAGATCCCTGTATTTACTCGAGCCACTTTGGTATTAATGGCGTCCGGCCTATTGGCATTAGGCCTAAATGCTACCAATTTAATGGCCACACGTGAATACGCCAATGAATCGACAAGAGGCCCTGCAGTAGTGACCATTGATCCTACTGGAGCCTCATTGAGTCAAGAAAAGGGGTTGGATTACGATTATATTACTGAATACAGTTATGCCCCGTTGGAGAGCTTTAATTTACTGATTTCAAGGTTTATGGGTGGTTCTAGTCAAGAGGCCCTTCCAAAAAATTCTAAAATCGTTGCATCCTTGCGCTCGTTGGGTGCCAATCGAACCGAGGCAAATGAAATTGCGAAACAAATACCCATGTATTGGGGAGATCAGCCCATTGTTGCTGCCCCGGCTTATATTGGCGGTGTCGCATTTGGTCTTGCCCTTCTTGCTCTATTTTTGATCAGCGGTCCGATACGGAATTGGGCAATTTCGGTTATGGTTTTGGCGCTATTACTCTCATGGGGGCGGAATTTTCCGTGGTTAACAAAGTTTTTTATCGAGTACGTGCCCCTTTATGATAAGTTTAGAGCGGTCTCTTCAATACAGGTATTGATTGAATTTTTGATACCAGTCATCGCTGTACTGGGTGGTATTACATTTATCAAGCAGGCCAAAGAGAATCAAATCGATTTAGAAAAAAAATTCAAACGCGTCGTAATTATTGTAATTACATCGATACTAGTTTTATACGGGGCGTCTTTTGGAATCCTTGAGTTTTCAGGCCCTTATGATGACTATTTTCTGGACCAACTCGGTTTAGAATTCGTCCAGGCAATTCGTGAAGATAGAGCCTCATTAATGCGAATGGATACCTTGCGAACCCTTGCTCTCATTACTGTTTCCTTTGCCGCACTTTTTGGGTTTCTAAAGCAAAAAATAAATAAAAACTCCCTTGTACTTGTCCTTATTGTGCTCTCGGTCATTGATTTAGTTAGTGTTGACTGGCGTTATGTAAATAGTGATGATTTTGTACAAAAACGACTGGTTGACCGGCCATTTCAGGCGACAGATCTGGACATGACTATTCAGCGTGACACCTCATATTTTCGCGTTTTTGATCAGACAAGTGCCCCATTTAATTCGGCGAGAGCCAATTACTTTCATCGTCAGCTAGGGGGGTATCATGCCGCAAAACCACGAAGAATTCAAGATTTGTATGATTTTTATTTGACAAGTTCAGAGGATCAAGTGCTCGATATGTTTAACGTCAAATATATTATCGCCCGTTCCCAAACGCCGGGTAATTCAGGGGCTGAGCTGCGTCAGAATCCTGACCGATTTGGTGCGGCCTGGTTTGTCGATTCAATTATAGAATTTAACTCTGCCAATGACGAATTACTCGGTATCGAGAAATATGACCTTAACAATTCTGCCTTAGTTCATTTAGATCAATTTGAACAGTCGCCTTTGTGGCCCGCTAGCGTTCAGAGAAATAATGACTCCACTGAATTGAAGAGAGATCGAATCGATTTGATCGCACATGAACCTAATCGTATGCTATATCGCAGTAATACAGATCAAAATAGGGTTGCGGTATTTTCTGAGGTTTATTATCCATACGGGTGGCAAGTCAGTATTGATGGGCAAAAAGCCGATATGTTTCGGGCAAATTACGCCTTACGTGCGATGATTATTCCAGAGGGGACGCACGATATTGTTTTTGAATTTATCCCAGAAGTAGTTCAACGGGGAGAATTAATCACGCTCTCGAGCACTATTTTATTGCTGTTGGTAACTGTGATTATGGTCATAGGCCGATATCGAGAGTATCGCTTGAACAAGGGCGAGGTATGACAGGGAACAAAGTATTAGTAGTGACCTATTATTGGCCTCCAGCCGGGGGTCCGGGCGTGCAACGGTGGCTAAAGTTTGCTAAATATCTCGGAGAATTTGGGATAATCCCGGTTATTGCGCGACCGAAAAATCCAAATTACCCCACGATTGATTCAGCCTTGAATCAGGATATACCAGACGACTTAGAGGTTTTGGCATTGCCTATTTTTGAGCCAGCCAGAATCATGAATCAATTGATGCCTGCCAGATTTAAGTCAATAAGCCGCGGCATGGTGACCAGTCATGAACCTGGTTTTATAGAGCGTTTACTTCTGTCCATACGGGGTAACTTATTTATCCCTGATGCTCGTAAATTTTGGGTGAATCCAACAGTGAAATATTTAAAAAAGTACTTAAATGAACATCCTGAGATAAAATTAGTAATTACAACAGGCCCGCCACATAGTGTGCACCTCATTGGCCAAAAACTTAAACAATCCTGTGCGGTCAAATGGATGGCGGATTTTCGAGATCCTTGGACTGAGATCTATTATCATAAAGCACTAAATCTCACCAGGTGGGCGCATCGCCGACATTTGCACCTTGAACAAACCGTATTGGAGACAGCTGATAAAATAATAACAACAAGCCCGACCACAGCCAAGGCATTTCGATTACGAACGTCTCGTGATGTTTCCGTAATTACAAATGGTTATGATGCCGCTGACTTTATTGGTCTTATTCCGGATAGCTTAGATACGGATAACAAATTCCGCATCTCACACGTTGGGACGCTTATGGATTCGAGAAATCCAAGAGCTCTATGGCAAGCGCTAGAGAATCTAATTGAAAATAATCATGAGTTAGATGGTTTGGAAGATTTTTCGAATGATCTTGAAATTGAATTGACTGGGAGTGTGGCACAAGGCGTGATCGACGCCATTAATGATAATGGACTGGATCAATATTGTTCCTTATATCCGAATTGTAGCCATAGTGAGGCAATTATGGCTATGGCGCGTGGTCATTTATTATTGTTGTGCGAGCGTAACGAGGCCGATGCGTATCATATTATTCCCGCTAAGTTATTTGAGTATATCGCTTTGTCTAAACCTATTTTAGCCATTGGTCCTGAGCAAAGTGCCATTGAGTCAATACTTGAAAATACGGATAATGGGACTTATGCTAAGCAAGGTGATGTCAAAATCATAGAGCATCAACTCTACAAGGCTTATCGGGCATTTAAATCAAAATCCTACAAAAAAGGAACGGTTCCTGATCAGCCGCTCTATGCCCGCAAAAACTTGACACAATCACTCGCAACCATGATTAAAGAAATCCTGCAGTAAATCACTTAAGGATATGGTTAAATTTTTGTCTTAAAAAAGGAGCTGTGGCGCTATCAGTTGCTTCAATCACCTCTGCGGGTGGTCCTTGGGCCACAATTGTTCCACCCTGTTTTCCCCCTTTAGGGCCTAAATCGATAATGTGATCGGCACATTTGGCCACATCCATATTGTGTTCAACAACAACGACGGTGTGCCCTTTATCTAGCAAGGCATAAAAGGAGCTCAATAATTTATTAATGTCATGGAAATGCAGTCCCGTGGTTGGTTCGTCAAAGATGAATAGAGTTTTTTCTTTGGTGACGCCTTTGACCAAAAAAGATGCGAGTTTTATTCTCTGCGCTTCACCTCCTGAGAGCGTTGATGAGCTTTGACCGAGCTGAACATAACCCAGTCCTACATCTTGAAGCGGCCTTAGTTTTTGGACTATTTTTTTGTGCTCGCGTTCTTGAAAAAACTCGATTGCTTCATCAATGGTCATACGAAGCACATCATTAATCGAGCGTTCATCGATGCATATATCTAAAATTTCTTTTTTGAAACGCTGCCCGTGACAAGCATCGCATTCTAGATGAACATCGGCCATAAATTGCATTTCGATGGTGACTTGACCCTCGCCTTTACACTGATCACACCGCCCTCCGTCTACATTAAAACTAAAATGTTTGCTTTTGAAGCCGCGCAGGGTACTGAGTTTTTGATTGGCGTATAGCTTTCGGATGTCATCGTATGCCTTTATGTAGGTCACCGGATTAGATCGACTCGATCGTCCAATAGGATTTTGGTCGACAAATTCTACATGGTGAATCGCTGATAAATCTCCACTCAGCCGGTCAAACGCTCCAGGCTTATCTCCATAACCGGTCAGTTGTCTTTGCAAAGCTGGGTATAGAATTCGCTTAACTAGAGTTGTTTTTCCACTCCCCGAAACACCGGTAACAGCCGTCATTTGTCCTAGGGGAATAATAGCAGTTACATTCTTTAAGTTGTGCTGTCGCGCGCCCTCGAGTACTATTTTTTTGTGGCTAGTTCTCGGGTTTTCTGGGATGTTAATCATCATACGACCGCTGAGGTAATCGGTTGTGAGGCTTGATTTTTTCAAAAGCTCTTCCAAAGGGCCCTCACCCATAACTGAGCCACCAAAACGACCAGCTTCAGGACCGATATCAATAATGTGATCAGCGGCTCGCATTATATCTTCATCGTGCTCAACCACGATAACCGTATTACCCAAGTCCCTTAGTTTTTCGAGCACTCCAATAAGCCGCTCCGTATCTTTAGGATGGAGTCCGATACTTGGCTCGTCCAAAATATACATGGACCCCACCAGTGAACTTGCCAGAGATGTCGCCAGATTAATCCGCTGTGATTCTCCTCCGGAGAGCGAGTTGCTTTTGCGATTTAACTGCAAATAACCAAGTCCTACATCGTGCAGAAATTTTAGTCGATTTTTGATTTCAGTCAAAAGACGTTTACTGACTTGCTCTTGATAATCAGTTAGCTCAAGTCCTTCTATGATGGGTAAGAGTTCTTGCAGGGGTATGTTCATGAAGCCTTGAAGATTATGGCCGTCAATTTTCACATAGCCTGCCTCATGGCGCAAGCGCGTCCCGTTACAATCAGGACAGGTGGTTTTACCGCGGTAACGCGATAACATGACGCGATTTTGAATTTTATAATTTTTGGCTTCGAGTTTTGCAAAAAAGTCATTGAGCCCAACAAAATATTTATTACCGGTCCACAATAAGTCGTATTGTTCTTGTGTCAGCTCGTGAATCGGTTTGTGGATGGGGAAGTCAAATTCATAAGCATGATTGATCAGTTGATTTCTGTAGTAACTCATGCTTTCTCCTCGCCAAGGGAAAATAGCGTTGTCGTAAACACTGAGTCCTGTATTGGGAATTACCAGTTCTGGATCAATACCAATTATGTCTCCATAACCCTCACACTTGGGGCACGCGCCATAAGGATTGTTAAAACTAAATAAATGAATGTTGGGGTCTAAAAACGTTATGCCGTCCCGTTCAAATCGATTACTGAACTCGTGCATCTGGTTGTGATCGACTTCTTTGAGCACCAAGCTTCCTTTTCCTTCGTAAAAGGCAATTTGTACAGCATCCGCGAGTCGATTGAAAAAATCCTCATCCTCGGCGGTTACGACACGATCAACGATTAAATAGAGTTCATCGGTTGACTCAGTGGTAACCTCACTTATTTTAACGGTCTGATTACGATAAAGCACTCGTGCGAAGCCTTGCTGTGCTAGGATACTGAGTTTATCCTTTAATTTTCGATCAGCTTCTAACTGAATTGGGGCCAGCAACAAAAGTCGCGTACCGATGGGTTTGGATTTAACCTTATCGACCACATCACTGACCTGATCTCGCTTTACCTCTAATCCTGAGACAGGGGAGTAAGTTTTACCGATTCGAGCAAATAGTAATTTGAGGTAATCGTAAATCTCTGTTGCTGTACCCACAGTAGAGCGGGGATTGGTCGAATTGACTTTTTGTTCTATCGCAATTGCAGGGGCGATTCCTTTGATTGCATCGACTTTGGGTTTGTCCAGACGGCCTAAAAACTGTCGTGCGTAAGAGGAAAGGCTTTCAACATATCGTCGTTGACCTTCGGCATACAAGGTGTCAAATGCCAAACTAGATTTACCGCTACCCGAGAGTCCAGTGATAACAATCAGTTTATGACGGGGTAGGTCCACATTTATATTTTTCAAATTGTGGAGTCTGGCGCCTTGTATACTGATGGCATCTCTAATCATGTGATTTTAAAGAATTTTGTGAGGTTTAAACCAACGGGCAAAGATAAAGATTAAGCCGCAAGATTTGGTGGGTGTAGGAGACATAATTCATTAGAAACTCGGAATAATTTTTGCAATTCCTTGATAATTGTTGTTATATTTACACCAATAACCGCTTAAAAAAGAGCTTATAGCATAACACTACTTTTAATATTTAAGGAAAACTAAGTGCCCCATAGGCGGCCTTTATTGTATTAAAAGTAACGTTATGAAGTATACCCTAAACTCTGATGCGCTTTTAGTTAGCGCGTATGTCAACGGTGATGAATCTGCACTCGGTGAGTTAATCACCCGTCACAAAGACCGTATCTACCGATTTATTTATTCCAAAGTCTACGACCGCGATGTCACTGAGGACATTTTTCAAGACACCTTTATTAAGGTGATTAATACCCTCAAAAAAGGAAACTACAACGAGGAAGGTAAATTTTTACCCTGGGTCATGCGCATTGCTCATAATTTGGTCATTGATTATTTCCGAAAAAATAATCGCATGCCGAAATTTGAAAGTAATGATAACTTCAATATTTTTTCTGTACTCAGTGATGGTGATCTCAATGCCGAGCGCAGTATGATCAAGGATCAGGTTCAAAGTGATGTTAAGCGACTCATTCAAGAACTTCCCGAAGATCAAAAAGAAGTGCTCATCATGCGTATGTACAAAGACATGAGTTTTAAGGAAATTAGCGAACAAACTGGAGTGAGTATCAATACGGCCTTAGGACGGATGCGCTACGCACTGATTAATTTGAGAAAAGTAATTGATAAGCATCAAATTGTTTTAACAAATTAAAGACAATAAGTCCATTTACTTGTCGTTTACCTGATAACAAACAACTAGTATTTATGGCGAAACTTTATTCTCGAATGCCACGTCGGGAACTCGTGGAAGAAAAATTAGTTCCCAAAGACGAAACCATCAATTTTTTACTAGCCTACTCCAGCGCGCTAAGTGTTATAAACTATGAATCAAAGAAGTTTGATTTAGTGCTGAATTAGCTATAAAGCCCTGTAAAACAGGGCTTTTTTATTTTCTAAATTTAGCGCGCCCAATTGTTTTTGTAATGATGTCTTTGTCTAAATCCCATCCTCTAGCGGGGCAGTATTCTCGTCCATAGAAAATAATCTGAAGATGCAATCGATTCCATTTCTCTCGGGGAAATAAGCGCTTAGCATCACGCTCGGTCTGGACTACATTTTTTCCAGTACTCAGCCCCCATCGGTACATTAGTCTGTGAATATGTGTGTCTACCGGAAAAGCGGGGACGCCAAACGCTTGAGCCATGACCACACTGGCAGTTTTATGCCCCACTGCGGGTAAGGCTTCCAATGCCTCGAATGATTGAGGAACCTGGCCGTCGTATTGTTCGACCAGAATTTTAGAAAGCCCGTAAATGCCCTTTGATTTCATTGGGGATAGTCCCACAGGCTTGATAATCTCTCTAATTTCATCGACAGTGAGTTTAATCATGTCATAGGGTGTATCTGCTTTATCAAATAATAATGGGGTAATTGTATTGACTCGTGCATCAGTACTTTGGGCAGACATCAGGACGGCAATAAGCAAGGTATAAGGGTCTTTATGATCCAAAGGAATGGGTGTTTCGGGATAGAGATCCTCGAGGGTTTGCACAACAAAGGCTACTTTTTCTCTTTTGTTCATTTTGACTAACTTTATGACCGATGGCGCTAAGTTAATGCCATTAATTAAAAAAAGAAAAAGCTATGAATACCTTAACCGTAGGAGACAAAGCATTTGCATTTGATGCCTTGGATCAAGACGGCGTTCGCCGTACACTTGCCGATTACAAAGGCAAAAAACTAATCGTATTTTTTTACCCTGCAGCCAGTACTCCAGGATGTACTGCAGAGGCTTGTAATCTCACGGATAACTATTCCGCTTTGCAGGAGGCCGGATACGAGATTCTCGGCGTCAGTGCCGATACGGCCAAAAAGCAAAAAAACTTTCAAGTCAAATATAATTTTCCGTTCCCATTGTTAGCTGATACCGAAAAGCAGGTAATCCAGGGCTTTGGCGTCTGGGGTGAAAAAAAATTTATGGGACGGGTTTACGATGGGATTCATCGGATGACTTTTATCATTGACCAAAACGGTGTCGTTGAGCGCGTGATTAGTAAAGTAAAAACTAAAGATCATGCGGCTCAAATACTATCAGAATAGTCTATGCAGATAGAATAATCGCATCACCGCTTATTGTTCGGGAAGTTGCTGGTATCAGCGTATTAACGCCGAGATTTTTTGTAATTAAATAAGGATTGTTCCTTGATGAGCTTGGCGACACCATTAGGGAGCATATCTTCCCAGCCTTGTTCGTTATTTTCGATCTTTTTTAGGACCTCTCGAGAAAAGACATTCAAAATTTCGGGGTCGTGGTCGTCGATATCAATAACTTTCCCGTTGTATTTGAAAAATTTGTACAATTCTTTCATCCTCGGATGTACCTTCAAATTATCACTTGTAATGAGTGCTCCTGTTTCAGGGTCTAACATTGGGTATAGGTAAACACGTAGGTCTTTAAAGAACAATTTACCGAAGGCCTCCAAAATTCCTCCACTGAGTTGTCGGTAATATTGTTCATCAAAAATATCCACCAGGTTGTTCACGCCCATGGTGAGTCCCATTCGGCTCTTGGTGTAATTCGAGAAATATTCTACCAGGCGATAATATTCTTGAAAGTTAGAAATCATCACCGTTTGTCCTAGCGAGCAGAGGAGTTTGGCTCGATCCATAAAATCTTGCTAATCAATTTCACCCTCGGCCTTGAGGTTTGAGAGTGTGATTTCAAAAATCACAAGAGATTTTTTTTCATCGACCTTATTTTCTTTAAGAAACATGTTATACGAGCGTTCAAACATGTCCATATTGACCTTGGTTACCGGTCTAAAACTGCCGCGCAAGGCCAAAACATTCTTTTTGTATAGAATTCTTGCTGGAAGAATATTATTTCCGTCTGGACCGAAAATCACCGCCTCCGTCATACCATTTTTGAGGAGCTGAAGACTCATCAGGCGGTTATCCACCTTACTAAACTTGGGCCCGGTAAAATTAATGGTATCGATCTCAATCTTATCTTGATCAATATGATCATAAAGATATTTCAGTAGGTTCTTGGGTTGATCGTGCTTATAAAAGGCTCCGTAAATTAAGTTAACGCCCAATAAACCAAGAGTTTGCTGCTGAAGTACGGCTTCGGTTTCTTTAAATCGAATATGCAAAACGATTTCACTGTAATCCTCATTAGGGTCAGTTTGAAAACGAATACCCACCCAGCCATGACCGAGATACTTTTTTGCAAAATCGATAGTCGCCACCGTGTTGGCGTAAGCAAAGAACATCTTACGAGGATGTTTGTCCCTTGAAATACGCTCTTCAATGAGCTGAATCTCATGGGCTAACATCTTTTTTAGTCTGGCCTCAGTAACATATCGTCCTTCAGGTTCGACGCCGTAAATAGCATCACTAAAGTCCTTGTCGTAGGCAGACATTGTTTTGGCAATGGTTCCTGATGCTCCACCAGCCCTAAAGAAATTACGGACTGTTTCCTGACCTGCTCCGATTTCTGCGAAGGTTCCGTAAATATTTTCGTTGAGGTTAATGCGAAGCGCCTTGTCTTTGGTGGACGGAATGGTCTGAAATTTCTTATCGCCAGGAATAAGATTGGGCATGGTTAGGTGGCTTTAATATTAACACAAAGGTACTAATTACCCATGCCTAACAAAAAAAATACTGCTATTTTTGTGCTTATGTCGGTCCCGATTTCATTAACGTTTCTCGGTACTGGAACTTCCCAAGGAATTCCGGTCATTGGCAGTGATCACCCCGTGTGTAAGAGTTCGGATCCCCGGGATAAACGGCTACGTGTTTCTGTTCATCTTCAATGGCAGGATTACACCCTGCTAATTGATTGCGGGCCTGATTTTCGCCAACAAATCTTGCGTAGTCCAATATCGTATTTGAATGCCGTATTAATGACCCACGAGCACAACGATCACATGGCTGGATTAGATGATGTTCGTCCATTTAATTTTAGGCAAAAGCAAGATTTGCCGCTTTATGGCTGTGATCGAACATTAGCCGCGATAAAAACTCGATTCCCTTATATTTTTGTCCAGCAAGACAAGTATCCTGGTGCACCAGGTATTCAGGCACATACGATTAAAGCCTATGAATCATTTTCACTCGGGGGAAAAAAAATCATGCCCGTTGAAGCACTGCATGGAACATTACCCATCTTGGGGTATCGCATAGATAATTTTGCCTATATGACCGATGTGAAGACCCTTGATTCACGCGCCAAGGCCAGCCTTAAAAACCTCGACGTGTTAGTCCTCAGCGCTCTGCGTCATGAATCACATCCGATGCATTTAACCCTGAATGAAGCTCTTGATCTGATCTCTGAGCTTCGGCCTAAACAGACTTATTTGACCCACATTAGTCATCTCATGGGCTTTCATCAGGAAGTTTCAGAAACATTACCTGAACATGTATTTTTAGCCTACGATCAACTCAAAATAGAAATCTGATGAAGTCCAGAATTTATATGTATTTGTTTTTCTTTAGCATCTTGTTGGTGTTATTCATGTATGTCAATCAATCTGCTATTTATGAACGACAAACTGCCGTTATTGAGTCTTTAGAACGAAAAAATCAACGCTACATGGATTCAATTAATTTCTTGAACCAAGACGTTTCAGAGTTGCGCTATTTTGATTTATTGACCAACGATGCACCACGGAATTATTTTGAGCAAATGGGGATCGAACCTGAGGACGCAGCAGACCAAGTCAGAGAACAGATTTACGAATACAACCTGACCCGTGGTGGTAATCCTCTCGTTCCTTTTGCCAATACTGACGGACAGTGGCGCATTAACCGAGTAAAATTTCTAAATCATCGCTGGGTCATCGCAGATTGCAGTGATGGCCAATCATGGGGGGAACTTTGGATTGAGTACTTCTTTGATCAGCAGGGAGAACTTGACTTAAGTGTCGAATCTTCAGTGTTATTTCCTGCACCCTAAGAATTTAAAAAAGTATTTAATGCAGTAAAGTTTTCTGGAGTTACGCCATGACCTGCCGGATATTCATGGTACTCTAGATGACAACCCAGTGCGTCTAGTTTATCTTTTGAGTCGCGTGCCCAAGAAATTGGAATTACTTGGTCTTGATGGCCATGCGAGATAAAAAATTTGGTGTTGCGACACGGGCTTAATGCTGTGTGATCGGGTAAAATAGCCTCATTTAGATAACCACTCAGGCAAAGTACTTTGTTGATCCCACCGTGGGCCATAGCTGCAGCATAACTCAAAATTGCTCCCTGGCTGAACCCTAATACGTTGATTTTTTGGGTGTCTATATGCACTTGTTGCTCGATTTGCGCTAATACATTGAGTATAAGATCGACAGAGGCCTTGGCTTGGTTCTCGTCATTCCATTTCCCCTGTGGTTGATCAAAATAAATATGGTACCAGGCATAACTCGGACCCCCAAGATGAATCGGTGCCTGTAAGGCAATTATGGCAAATTCCTCATCGATATAAGGGGCAAAACCATATAAATCATGCATGTTGCTTCCATAGCCATGCAATAGCAGTAGTAATGGCGCCTGCGTCGATAAAGTACTAGGACGGTACAAATGGGCGAGGGGTAAATCAAGTGGGCCTGAAATTTGACTCATTATTGATCCAGAAATTTAAACCACCTTTGGAAGGCTTTGCTCAAAAATGGAATGCCACGGTTTTGTTCGAGTATAGCTATGATTAACGAATACAGCCATAGACAAACGACCGTCCAATAAACATAAAACCCAATAGGGTAGTCTTGTAACCAGACCGCAGCAAAGAGTCCCAGTAGTAGACCGAACATGTTTTTGATATGCCAGGTTGTGCGGGGGTCTTTGTATTCTTTATTTAATTGATAGGCGATAATTAGGCCAATGAAGGTCAGGTATGTGATGATACGATGGAAATTGGGTCCAGAATTGTGCTTGTTATTCATGCCAATATTCCTTGTCTCGGTTAATGATGCCCAATACTTTACCTTTTGTATTTAGGCCATCCAACGCCGTATTTTTTGATTTTGAGTTTAATTCTTCTTTGCGGACGACCCCTGCGGTCTCTGGAGTGAAGACGGTCATATTTACTTGATTACCAGTTGCTATAAACTCTTTTTCTAATCCAAAACAGGTTCGTAATCCAGTGAGGGCATTGATGACTTGATCCAGGGATAATTGCTCTAAAAGAACGCCGAAGGTGTGTTCAAGGCCAACACTGCCGAACATCGCATGATCAAATTCTACGTTTTTGTGCTCAATATCAATGGGATTATGATCACTGGTTACGCCATCAATAGTTCCGTCATGGAGCCCTTGAATTAAGGCTTTTTGATCTTCCTCTCCGCGCAAGGGCGGCAAAAGTTTGTGATCTGTATCAAAAGACTCGAGCACCTGATCCGTCAGGACCAGATTGTAGACAGAAACACTACAACTCACCTTGAGCCCTTCTTTTTTGGCCTCTCGAATAAGTGCCACCGATTCAGCTGTCGATATGGTTGGAATATGGAGCGTTCCGCCCGTGTATTTCAAAATACTCAAATCTCTTGAAATTTGAAGATGTTCTGCTAATTTGGGAATTCCTTTGAGTCCCAGTTGTACACTTTGGACCCCTTCATGCATCATTCCCTCATTTCCAAGGGCTGAATCCAAAGGGAAAGAACATACTAGTCCAGAAAATGACTGTACATATTCTAAAGCAAGCCTGAGAATATTGGGGTCTTTGATGCCTTGCTTAAAGTCGCCAAAAGCAATAGCTCCTGCATTGAACATATCGAAGAGTTCGCACAAATCTTGACCTTTTGAGTCAATGGTTAAGGCCCCTATGGGATGCAGGGTTACGGCATCTTCATGACCTTTTATAAAATTGATTGCCGCTTTACTTTGTATCACAGGATCGGTATTGGGTTGAATACCTATGGCTGTATACCCCGATTTTGCCGCGACTGATATCCCATTGGATAATGTTTCTCGTTCTTCAAATCCTGGTTCTCCTAAAGAAACTGATGGATCGAACCATCCAAATGACACATGGGCACCGGCTATTTTATATTCCTTGGCCTTCTTATCATGGATCTTAGGAGCAATATCACGAATCATTCCTTGATCAATTAAAATATCAACATCTTGATTGTGGAATGGACCCTGAGGGTCGATAACCGTAACCGATTTAAGAAGTTTTCTCATGTAGTTAGTTTTAGAATGAGCATTTCAGTCAAAAAGCAAATCAATGCAAAAATAACAAACCAAACCCATAATGGCCTGCCCTGAGTGTTTTGCTTAATCATCGCCATGGCATTATCGATACTTTTAACCGATTTAATATTGGTTGAGTCGAGATTTGGTGGATTGAATTCACCACGGCTTTCTTCTCGAGGATGGTTAAAACTAAACCATCCCAATTCATCATTATTGATTGTCGCGCGATAATGCCCCGTATTAAACTCAATACCTCTGAAATCGAGCAAAATATCGTTTTGAACTTGCCTTTGTCTCGGAATTATTTCTTGCGTCCCTTGCTCCATAATAACGACCTGATCTGCGATGAGTGTCCCGGGCAGGATGGATTGCCTTGATTGATGGTCCATTTGATTTTTTAACAAACTCGCGCCGTTTGTCGGATAATACGGTTGGGGAAATACTTGGGTTTGGCGGGCTAACTCAATAAATGTTGCGACACATAAGGGTGACTGATCAAAATTAGTTCCACGACCGGTAATCGGGCCTGAAAACCCAAAAACGCCATTGTTGCCAAACAAGTAGGGGGCATCTAAATCAAAAGACAATAGTGCAGCTGTCCGAGTTTCTATGATAAAACTCTTATTAACCCTTGGATATTGAAATGACTCAAACTTTTGTTCAAAGACATTTTTAAAAAATTGGGCCTCTGTATTTATGTCAACAAGGGTTCTGGGATTCATCTCGGTGGCCCTGATTCGACCTAAGTTGAATTCACTTAAAATACGCTGTGTCGTCTCTTGAGCCTTTAAATCCGGTATGATGACAATCCCGCCACCCCCGGCAATATGGTCCTTAACTACCCCAATGAGGGCATTACTCATGGTGTTTAATTGATCCAGAATAATCAGATTTTGCTTGCTGATTAGGGTATAATCTAGATTGCTCGGGTCTCGTTGAGTAAATGAAAAATTAGAATCGTCAAAAATCAAGCGCAAAATAGGGGTTGAGGCATTGCCCAGACTCAGTATTTGAACTGTGGGCTGATCAGGAACATTAAAGTACAAAGTGTCGTCATATTTTAATCCACGATCGTCAATAGTCACTACTCCTTTAACATCTTTGGCAGGACCAAGATCAAAATTGACAATCTTATTTTGACCCGGATTAAGGGCAGCTCCCGTTTGTGTAAATAATTTATCGTCTATGTACACACGCATATTAAGCGCTTGCTCTTTAGCTATGTTATTGCTGATGATTACCTTGAGTTGTGCCTGATCTGGATTAGAGCGATCAATATCGGCACGCTCTAGCCAAACATTAGATCGATCAGGAGCATTGAATGCACGAATATTTATGACAATTCCATTAAGATTTTTTGGCGTAGACCAATTGTGATAATCGGTAAGCCATATTAATTGTTTGTTCTTTGCGGATATATTGCTGAAGATGCGCTGGGCATTGAGCAGGACCTGCTCAGAAGAAAGCTGATTTGGACTGGCCTTGAGAGATAGCACGGACTGTTGAAAATCTTTTACAGATTGATTTAGATATTGAGCATTATTTGTAAACCAATTAATTTGATCGCCTTCTAGAGACTTACTCCATCGATAGAGTTCTTCTTTAGCCTGGGCCAAAAGCGTTGACCCAGCGGTGCTTTTTGCGGTAGTACTTAAAGAATTGTCCAAATAAATTACGAGCGCCGGAGCTTCATTGTCCAACGTTTCGGAGTAGGGCATAGTGGGTAGCGCAAAGGCCAAAATCAAACCAGAAAAAAAGCCTAGCCTCGAGAGAAGGATAAGCCATTTTTTTAATTTTTTATGTCGGCGTTGTTCTTGTTTTAAATGCTCAAGGAACAAAACATTGGTAAAAAATGTTTGCTTGAAAATTCTAAACTCAAATAGATGAATAATGATGGGGATGGCAAGGAAAAAAAGAGCAGTAAGTAATTCCGGCCTGAGAAATATCATTGACTCAATAATTGAGCAAATATACATTAAATAAAAAAGACATCGGGTCAGATGTCTTTTTTAGCGAATAAATTATGTTGCCTTAGTTTAAGACTAATAGCATTGTTCAAATCCCATGGCCCAGCTATTACCGCCTAACGGATCTCCCTCGGCCCAAGCACTTTCGCTTTGGCCATTGCCATTGACTACTTCGGCGTGGGCCGCATGAAAATAGCACATGGAATTATAAACCTCAGGTCCGACATGGGTGAATTCCTGAGTCCCGTTAGGATGACTTCTTTTATAAGGAAATCGTCCTACTTTAGGGTTTCCTCCATTATTCAATGGTAAATCAGAACTATCGCCGACAAACAGATGTGTCTTTTTTAGAGACCAATTACCAGTTGTTTTGTAGGTTACATAGACGTTGTCGTTGTAATTCGCAACCTCTAAGGTACCGATCAAAATGTTTTGACCAGCATACAAATCGACTACACGAACAATGCCGTAATTATTGCCGCTTCGACGACTTTGTTGCGTTTCTGTAATTTGATTGAGCGGTTCTTGGCTACAACTCCATAGTGTGAGTAGGCCAAAGGCAAGTAATAAGTGTTTCATGAGGTTTAATTTGGGGTTAATCGAATTTGGGTTTACACAGACAAATGTAGGGAAATTACCACAATAAATAAGATAAAATGCCAAAATAATCGATGAAATTCATTTTTAGGGCTTATTTCATGAATGAACTCCAAGTCCAAAAAGAGCAAAATCATATTTGGCGGGATCATTCGAATCAAAGGATCGAAGGGCATTGTCTAGCTCAGTTAAAGCTACAATATCATTGGACTTACGCGTAATTAACCCTAATGAGCGCGCGACATTGCCCGTGTGGACATCTAGGGGGCATGAGAGCTGACTCGGTGATATAGAGGTCCACAAACCAAAATCGACACCACGATCACAACGACGAACCATCCATCTTAGGAACATATGCAGTCTTTTGGCTGCAGATTTATTTAATGGATCGCTGATGTGTTTTTCACTGCGTTTTTCATGAAATACGGCAAACATGCACTGACGAAAATGATGTATCGATTGGTGCAAAAATGGTGCATTTTTTTTGGGCTTAAATACCGATTCCAATCCTCCATGGTGGTTGTAGATGTGCTTCAAACCCAAAATAAAAAATCTAAAATCAGCACCATTAAAGGTCCTGTGGACAAACGGATCTAAAGAGGTCAGATCATTTTCTTGGTGGTGTTGAATAAATTCAAAGGGGGCATCATCCATAAGCGCCATCATTTTACGGGCATTTTTGATGATTGTTTTTCGTTGACCCCATGCGATGGTGGCCGTCAAAAGAGCCGCTATTTCAACATCCTCCTTTTGGCTGAAGGCATGAGGGATTTGCAACGGATCTTCAGCGATAAAGCTATCGTTGTAAAAGAGTTCTAGTTTGTGATCGAGTAATTCTTTAATGGCACCAGGACGCATCGTCATCGTATGAAATTACCATTCTCCATAATTAATTGTCGATCGGCCATTTGAGCCAGTTCCTTGTTGTGGGTTACGATGATGAAGGTTTGATCGAAGGTGCTTCTTAAATCAAAAAAGAGTTCGTGCAATTCTTGTGCGTTTTTGGTATCAAGATTACCACTGGGCTCATCGGCTAAAATCAAACTAGGATTATTCATCAATGCTCTGGCAACGGCAACGCGCTGTTGCTCTCCACCGGATAAGGCACCGGGTTTGTGATCAAAACGATCAGACAGCCCAAGATAATCCAAAAGCTCTTTGGCGCGTATTTTGGCTTGATTTAAACTTTGATTTTGGATCAGCGCAGGCATACATACATTTTCTAAGGCACTAAATTCAGGTAAGAGCTGATGAAATTGAAAAATAAACCCCAATGATCTATTGCGAAATTGAGCTAAATCTTTTGGAGCGAGTTCAAAAGGATTTATATCCTCAATTTTGAGATTTCCCTGATCCATGCGGTCTAAAGTCCCTAGGATATGGAGTAAAGTTGATTTGCCTGCCCCTGAGGCCCCGATAATGGAAACAATCTCTCCTTTTTGTACCCTTAGGTCAACCCCTTTTAATACTTGAAGCTGTCCGTAGTGTTTGGTTATGTTTTTGGCTTGGATCATTTTATCCATTTGATGGGGTAAATTACAGTTTTAAAGCAAGGCAAGCAAGTCAGGGTCAAGGGATTTAAATTATTTGGGGGATTCGTCTGCTTGGCTTAATTTTAGTTCGTAATTCAAACGGTACAAAAATGGAAAAAATTATTTTAGCAGGGGGTTGTTTTTGGTGTACCGAGGCGGTATTTAGCGACGTTCCAGGGGTCCTATCAATTCGATCAGGATTTAGTGGGGGTCATGTAAAAAACCCGGCTTATCGCGAAGTGTGTCAGGGTCGCACAGGACATGCCGAATGTATTGAATTAAAGTACGATCCGAAGGTCTTGTCGTTAAATGTTATTTTAGATCTGTTTTTTAAAACACATGATCCGACCACACTAAACCGTCAAGGTCATGATGTGGGCACCCATTATCGAAGTGCCATATTTTTCGCCTCACAGGAACAGAGATTGACTATTGAGTCATATATCAAGAATTTGGAAGAAAAACGAATATATGCTAACCCCATCATAACTGAGATTGTGGCCTTTGAAGAATTTTATCCGGCCGAGGTTGAACATCAAGAATACTATCAAAACAATCCTTTTCAACCCTATTGTCAATTTGTAATCAAGCCAAAATTGGACAAAAAAAAAGAGTATTTGACTCAAAAATGATCCAATACTCTTTTTTAAATCAATGAGTACAATTACTCAATTGTTACAGGAAATGTAACCGAGATATCTGTTTCACCACCAGCACCTGAGAGCGTTCCATCGTTGGGCTTTAATGGTTCGTGTCTCAAAGTAAAGGTAATACTGCCTTGACCCGCTGAGGTTGTGGCTAGGGTAAAGTTTAATCCAAGTGGATTACCATTGACATCAAAATCTTCATAATTGGTCGTTACACTTAAATTCCCTCCCTGGGTGTAGAAAAATTGGTGCTCTGCACTCTCCTGAGCTACCTCCTCATGTATGGGCTCTGCAGGACTCACTGTTTCATTGAGCAATTGAATAACCCCGGTATATGTCGTTGCTACAGATAGAGGACCTCCAACATTTACTACGGGCGCGTTCGGACCATCACCGTCCAAATCTTGGCTACTCAGTACAATAGTTTGCCCCGAATTCGAGCTTAGGGTTACAATCAAGGTGGTGATTACTTCCTCTTCGTCGATCGGCGGAGGAGGGGTGTCATCGTCGGAACAAGCCGTAAATAAAAGTCCTGAGGCCAGCAGTAATAATGAATAAAAATAGTTTTTCATGGTATTGAATTTAAATGGTTTATGGAATATGATTTGATGATAATTCTTAAAGTTTTTCATATCGAATATTTAAAAAGTTGAAATTATTGAAAAATTGATAACACGCCCTAACTCATCGGCGTAATACCGCATACGATTAAGATAATTGCGATAAGACGTATCAAATAAATTTTGTACGGTTACGGACCAATAAGTCTTGCCGGATTTCAAGAGCTTCAGCGGTCCTTTAAAAGAGCAATTAATCAGATGATATGCTCCTGGAGGGGTGCTCACATCAATTAGCTCTGTAGATTGTGTCTCGGGTATAAAGGCTTCGAAATTCGTATCAGGAAATTCACTCTGGCGCCATGTATAGTTGCTTTCTATGCGCATTTCAAGTTCATTGTAACTGTAGTTTACTCCATTGACCATGTTTACTGGGGGCATATTAATAAGTGGTTTTCCAGACTTAATTTCATAACTTTTGACTCCTGAGAGTTGCTGTTCTAAACTCAAATTCTCAGTTAATTCGTACTGAGTCTCGATATCTAAGCCACTAATTGACACATCGGTTTGTCGATAGGACCAAACCTGAAAATTACCCCGAATGGTTTGCTGAATTCCACTCGGCTCCATTAAAATAAATTTATCAATAAGACGTATAAATGGATTAATCCGTACCCCGAAGTTTTTGCTTTGATAGTCATAACCCACAGACAAATTTTTAGCAACTTCAGGTTCAAAGCGCAAGTCACCAATTTCAATGCGCGAGGCTGAATGGTGTAAGCCTTCCGAAAATAATTCCGATGGATTAGGGTTTCTAGCGCTTAGACACAGATTAAGCATCATACTATTGTATTGATTAATCTGCCAGGTCAATCCCGTTGCAGCCGAGGGATTGAAATAATTAAACTTTGGCGCTGTCAAGATTTGTGTCCCGAGGTTTTCTAATTCAAAATTCGCAAATGTAACATCATAGCCTCGTTGCTCCCAGAGTGCTGTATAATAGTACTTGAATGCTTTGATACGCGTATAATCCATGCGCAGAGCGACATCCACTTCTAAATCCGCACTCAGCTTCTTTACCGCCATCGCGTAGAGCCCAAAATCATACTTTTTATAGTCTGGAATTAGACGTTTTACCCCCGTACTAGGATCAGATGAATTTTTTAAGTAACGTCCAGAAAATCCAGTTTTTAATGATTTAAAGCCAGTTACCTGTGGTTTTACATCTAAGTTGATCGAATGCGTTTGGAGACTTAAATCCAAAGATGCCTTATTTTGGTCACTTCCGCGACGGATGTCGTATTCTAATCGATTATTATTTTGAAATGCATATTTGACATCCACCCGACCGAGGAGATCCGATTTTATAAATCCTTTGGCCGAAATTGTCTGATGACTTACCTCTTGTTTAGGCCGATTAATTGAATAAGTAAAATCATTGATAATCAATGGTCTTGAGCTATTAATCGCCTGATATTGGTCTTGTGCACCGCCCAAATGAGACGCTCGAAGTATCCCCAAGGCCTGTTCCACTCGATTAAAGCTAAATTCAAATCCACGATTGAATTGATTAAGCCCAAGCCGACTGACAAGACTAAATGAATTCATCCCGGTATTACTCAAGTTATAGCTGGGCGTATTGAAATCACCGAATTTTTTATAGGTTCCTGCAACAGAACCATACCATCCGGAGACCGTGCTTTTGGTCAATCCAAAATGAGTTGATCCGCCTTTTCCATTGTCTTGGGCAGAAATTCTCACTGATCCAAAAAGCGTATCCTTTACAGGAATTCGCCGAGGTTTTAATATGACAAAGCCACCAATGGCATCACCACTATATTGAAGCGCCGATGAGTTTTTAATTACTTCAATAGAGTTTGCCATATTTATATCAATATTGGGTGCATGTTCATTGCCCCACTCTTGATCCTCCATCCGGACACCGTCATTAATTATGGTTACTCGACTGCTGTGTAAACCACGAATTGACGGTTTTAAAAGGGTATTGCCAAAACTCAAAACACTAACCCCCGTAACTCTTGAGACGAGGTCTCCTAGAGATTGATTGGTGCCTTGCTCAATATCTTCATAATTGATTATATCTTTTTTAGTAGATATTAATCCTTCAGAGGAACTGCTGAGTAATACTTCGTTGAGTTCCTCATAATGATGTTCAAGTTTGAGTATTTTGAAGATGTTTTCTTTGATCTTCACGGAGAAAGTTCGGGCGCTACACTGGGCGTGCGTTACGATCACAGTGTAGTTACCAGGACAAACATCATCAAATGAATACACACCCTCTTGATCACTCAAAGTGGATCTATTCAATTCTTGAATATAAATTAAGGCTTGTGAAAGCGCAGTTTCATCATGCTGATCACGCACAATGCCAGCAAGTGTTAAGTCACAAACTTGTGCCTGTGTTAAGGAGCATATGCCAAGCATAAACCCCCATAAAAGTCTTTGCATTTGGTTGATTTAATGGACCAATTATTTGATATAATTTACTGGTAATTAAATCGCTACGGGCGGGCCTCTAGTATAGGTAGTCGATGAAATGCTGTTAATCAATAACTGATCGGGCCATAATTCAAGCGCATTGAACGTACCCAAATTGATCGACTGATCAAGAGCAATTATACTTAACGATAATGGACTGAAGTTAAAGGCTAATACATCACAGTCATGATCAAGCTCATGCAGATGCGTACTGTTTTCACTACAGCCTAAGTGTTGATGTCCTTCCAAGACATGGCTGAGTTGAATAAGTGCAGGAGCCAACAAGAGAAGCCCTAATAAAAGGGCTGTCAAACGATAGTTACGTTTTTGTTTTCTGTCTGCTTTTTTATTCAAGAGCGACGTCGTTTAAAGAATTTTTTTAAAAATAGAATAAAAAACTCTTTCTCACCAAATAGCCAACCAAACAACAACAAGATAAACTGATACAGTATCAGTGTTGCTATGACATAAATCGAATAGAAATAAATGGGCTCAAGGCCTGCGAGCACAGGGCTCAATTTTAATAGTGGTCCAGTGACCTTTGCCGAAGTACTGCCGGTTAAAGCGAAAACTACCAAAATCTTGGTCACCTGAACATTACTGGTGACATTCCAACGCTTTTTGAGTTTTTCAAACATATGGGGGCAAATTTATGCAATCATGTCATGATATGGGAAGTTGCCCCAAAAAAATAACAGTGCTTAAGCGGTTAACTCTATTATTTGGGTCGCTAACTCGATACCAATGCGGTCCTGCGCTTCGTTCGTGGCTGCTCCGATATGCGGACTTAGGGAACAATGTTCGTTCATAAGCACTTGAATGGCCGGTTTAGGTTCGTTTTCGAAAACATCTAAGGCGGCAAATGAGATATGTCTTGACTCCAAGGAGGCCAATAGCGCTACTTCGTCGACCACACCACCGCGCGCCGCATTGATTAAACCTGCCCCAGATTTCATTTTGGCGAGTTCTTTTGCCCCGATCACATAATCTTTTTGCGCCGGTACGTGTAAAGTGATAAAATCACTTTCGGCCAATACCGTGTCGAGACTTGAGTTTTTGAGCTCGAAACTGACCGACTGTTGGTCATAAAATTCGAGATTTAGGGTGGCGGAAGGCACATATTGATCCGAGTAAATCACGCGCATCCCACATCCCAAGGCAATTTGAGCCGTAGCTCTACCAATACGTCCAAAACCAATAACCCCCAAAGTCTTTCCTCGGAGTTCGCGTCCTTTCGCATAAGCTTTTTTCAATGTCCCAAAGTTTGTGTCTCCCTCGAGCGCCATGGAGCGATTGGCTTGGTGTAAGAATCGAACACCGCCGTATAGGTGGGCAAAAACAAGCTCCGCAACCGATGCCGAGGAGGCTGCTGGTGTGTTAATGACGTGTACGCCTTTTGAACGGGCATAGTCTACATCAATATTGTCCATTCCGACCCCTCCGCGTCCTATAATTTTTAGACCAGGACAAGCATTGATCAATGCCTCTCTTACCTTGGTGGCACTTCTAACCAAAAGAACGTCGATCGACTCGTTGTTGATGAATTCCACAAGCTGTTCTTGGGCTACTTTTGTTGTGCTCACGGTATAACCTACCCGTTCTAGGGCATCAACACCACTTTGAGAAATACCATCATTGGCGTGTACTTTAATCATGACCTTATAAATATTTAAATTAAGTTTAGGCTTGGTTAGTGTTTGCGTTCGAATTCTTTCATGACCTCTATCAAGACGTTTACGCTTTCAAGAGACATGGCGTTGTATATCGAAGCCCGGTACCCTCCGACGCTTCTGTGGCCATTTATTCCGTTAATTCCAGCCTCATTGCACAAACTATCGAAAACACTCTTATTAGTCTCATCGGTCAGGTTAAACGTCGCATTCATGATTGAGCGATCCTCGGGATGAGCAAATCCCTTGAATAGGGAATTGCGGTCGATTTCTGCGTACAGTTGACCCGCTTTCTCACGGTTTTGTTGCTCGATCATTGAAACCCCTCCTTTGTTTTTTAACCATTTGAGCGTCAGCATCGAGACATAGACCGCAACAACCGGAGGTGTGTTAAACATACTTCCTTTTTCTTGATGCACACGATAATCCAACATCGATGGAATTGGTCGCGGTGCTGGACCGAGTAATTCATTGTTTATAACAACCAATGTCGTCCCCGCAGGCCCCATATTTTTTTGAGCCCCCGCATAAATGAGATCAAATTTTGAATAATCGATTGCTCGAGCAAATATATCACTACTCATATCGCAAAATATCGGTACAGAGGTCTTGGGAACAGAATGTAGTTGGGTTCCAAAGATGGTATTGTTGCTGGTACAGTGAAAATAATCGCTGTCTTCTGCAATCGTGTATTCTTTGGGGATGTAGGCAAAGTTTTGATCTTTGGAAGAGGCCACTTCATCGACCTGACCAAAGAGCTTAGCCTCTTTGATGGCTTTGGTAGACCATGTACCCGTATTGAGATAGGCCGCTTTGTCTTTTAAAAAATTATATGGCGCCATGGCAAACTGCATACTGGCGCCACCTTGAAGAAATAAGGCTGTGTACTTAGTATTGTCGAGGCCTAATAAGTCTAGTGCGAGTGCACAGGCCTGTTCCATGACTTCGACAAAATCTTTGCTTCTGTGCGAAATTTCCATGATTGAGAGCCCCGAATCATTAAAATTCAGAAGGCCTTCGGAGGCTTGTCTCATCACCTCTTGTGGCAAGATCGATGGACCCGCACTAAAATTGTGTTTTTTCATAGCAATGCAATAAGTCTACAAATATTATAAATATCAGGCTTTTCAGCCAGTAAAAATGAACAACTTATCAATAGAGTTTTAACAAATTAAAGCGAGTTCATAAAGGCTAGTGTATTTACACCGTCTGCATAGTCCATCAGCGCAGGGCATTGAGTTTGACCAAAATTTACGGTACACAAATCTGGGTCCACTCCAACCACGCATTGAATGCTGTCTTTGAGGTTATCCAGCTGTTGTTTGAGCGCTATTTTGTCGTCGTAGTATTCATAAAACACTGTGGAAATAGGGGATACCAGGCCAGAGTCTTCTTTGAGTAACAAAAATTTATTGTCCAACAGAGGAACTTGTCCCATGAGGTATACGGCCTTGTTGTAGTCGTAATTATTCATGTATTTGTCGCGCTGCATGAAATGTCCGTATTGATATACAGCTCCAAAAAGTGGCTGAAAATCATAGTTTTTCGGTACGTAAAGCTTTGAAACATTGCGACATCCCAAACCGTAATACCGACATATATCATGTGATAGAGCACTGAGCTGATCAGGGGTTTCATCTCCTTGAAGTAGGGCCACACTCGTTCTATTTTTTCTGATGATACTCGGATAATTTTTAAAATAATGCTCAAAATGCATCGCAGAGTTATTGCTTCCTGTTGCAATGACACCGTCGAACCCTTCTAGTGTGCCCTCGGTCCATTGAATTGACTGTTTAAACTGGGGTTCAATAGCGATGAGTTTATCCAAAATAAACTTGGTCAATATGGGGTCCTTGCTGGATAATTTGCACACAACCTTATGTCCCGAAATTAATGCGGATAAGATATCGTGAAAACCCACAAGTGGAATATTTCCGGCCAAAACCAACCCGATTGTCTTCCCGCCATTTAATGAGTCTTGGTAGGGGCTTAGCCAATCAATGAGATGCTCCTGGGTCAGTTGCTCAGACCACTGCTCCAAGGCATAGCACAGATGTTTTTGATCAAACCACTTATTGTGATTGTAAATCGAGGTGAATAATTCTGAATGCAACTCTGGGTTTTGGGCCATTTGATTCATTTCCTGACCCAGAAGGACAAAGGCATTTATTCGACTAGTTAATTGCATGTGATTGTTTGGAGAACCCCGGTTTAGATCTTAAATTTGCACAAATTTAGAAAAACAAATTGCTATGGCCATTATCATTACAGACGAATGTATCAATTGTGGTGCTTGTGAGCCAGAGTGCCCAAATACAGCCATTTACGAAGGTGCTGACGATTGGCGATACAGCGACGGAACCGATCTAAAAGGTGATTTAATTTTACCATCTGGGAAGGCGGCAAATGCTGAAGAGCCTCAAATTCCAGTGAGTGACGAATACTATTATATTGTTCCGGATAAATGTACCGAATGTAAAGGATTTCATGAAGAGCCTCAATGTGCTGCAGTGTGTCCTGTAGATTGTTGTGTCCCTGACGACCAAAACGTCGAGACTGAAGAGCAGCTGCTATCCAAGCAGCGTTTTATGCACCAAGAATAGTCGCCAAGGACAATTGTTAAATACGTTTATTATCCGGTTTTTTCATCAGTGCCTTTCGCTGAGCTTTTAAATCTTCCATTTGCTTTTTATATCGCTCTTCGAGTGCTTTTTTTTGCGCCTTGGCTTTAGCTTTTTGAGCTTCAATGGACGCTTTTAATTCGGCCTCCCGTGCTGCTTTTAATTCAGCGACTTTTACTTGATTGATGCTGTCTTTGAGTCTCTGTTCCTGCGCCTTTACTGTGTCAATTATTTGAATACTGCGCTCTGTTGCACGTTGATTGACAATACTGTCTCCAGTGACAATCACTGTGCCCTTGGTTTGCTCTGTCGCCTTTTGTTCATTGATGGTGATATTTTGACCATTGTTGGTAATGACACGCTTTACCGTGACTACCTCTTTGACGGTTTCGTTATTTTGACCCCACAGATGGCATGGAATCAAAAACAAAAGTATTAGGATTATTCTCTGATTCATGTGTTTAAATTTTATGTAACGCGACTCGCGCCGTGTTTGAAAATTACAAAAATTAAAATTTTATAAAGTCTAAGTGATATATTTGCAGCCCATAATCACCCACTATGAAAGCAGGAATTGTCGGATTGCCAAATGTCGGAAAGTCAACTTTATTTAATTGTTTGTCACAGGCCAAAGCGCAGAGTGCAAACTTTCCGTTTTGTACCATCGAACCCAATGTCGGCGTAGTTAATGTACCGGACCCGCGCCTGATCAAGCTTGAGAATCTTGTCAAACCGCAACGCGTGGTTCCTGCCACGGTAGAAATAGTTGATATTGCAGGATTAGTCAAAGGCGCAAGCAAGGGTGAAGGTTTGGGCAATCAGTTTTTGGCCAATATTCGCGAAACCGACGCCATTCTTCATGTTTTGCGCTGTTTTGATAACGATAATATTGTTCATGTTGAGGGACGAGTCGATCCTGAGGCGGACAAAGAAATTATCGATATGGAACTTCAGCTCAAGGATCTGGAAACCGTAGAAAAAAGAATAGAGAAGGTTTATCGCGCGGCAAGAACCGGGAACAAAGAAGCACAAAAAGAACAAGAGGTACTCATTGAGGTCAAAAATGGACTTTCATCCGGACAGTCGGTCCGAGGCCTCAAAATTGACCAGGATTTACGTGATGCTTACATCACACCAATTCAGTTTATTACCGACAAGCCTGTTTTGTATGTCTGTAACGTTGATGAAGGTTCCGCCGCCTCAGGCAATGACTACGTGGCACGCGTGCGCGAATTAGCCTCTGAGGAAGGCGCTGAAGTCTTAGTTTTGGCTGTAGCCACCGAGGCGGATATTACAGAGCTTGAAACCTTTGAGGAACGTCAAATGTTTTTAGATGATCTCGGTTTGACGGAGCCCGGGGCGTCCAAGCTGATTCGTAGCGCCTATGCATTACTCAATTTGCAGACCTATTTCACGGCTGGCGAAAAAGAGGTTCGTGCTTGGACCATACCTGTCGGGGCGACGGCTCCCGAAGCTGCCGGAGTCATCCATACAGATTTTGAGAAGGGGTTCATTAGAGCCGAAGTGATCGCCTATGATCACTATGCGCAATACGGTAGCGAGGTAAAAGTGCGCGAGGCGGGCAAACTTGGTGTCGAAGGCAAGGACTACATTGTCAAAGATGGCGATGTGATGCACTTTCGATTCAATGTTTAATTTGATCCTCAGGAGTATTTTTATTGCTAGGATGTTGTTTAATGTCCGTTGTATTGGCTTTGTTTAAGGCTATTTGAACACGTTTTTTCTTAACAAAAACTTCACCTCGATTGTTAATTACTTTAACCGTTCAAGGTTTTTCAATTTTGACGAGTATTTTATATTAGCAATTCAACAATCATCCATGGCAAAAACACAATATACCGAGGACAATATTCGCTCTCTCGATTGGAAAGAGCATATTCGAATGCGTCCTGGGATGTATATTGGTAAGCTGGGTGATGGCTCCTCAGCAGATGATGGTATCTATATTCTTTTAAAGGAAGTTCTCGATAACAGTATCGATGAATTTGTCATGGGGGCAGGGAAGTCTATAGAAATTCGCATTAAAGATAAAGAGGTGCGTGTTCAAGACTATGGTCGTGGAATCCCTTTGGGCAAGGTCGTCGATGTTGTTTCCAAAATGAATACTGGAGGTAAGTACGATACGCGTGCCTTTAAAAAATCGGTTGGCTTAAATGGAGTTGGAACCAAAGCAGTTAATGCATTAAGTAGCTCATTTCGTGTCGAATCTGTAAGAGATGGACAGATTAAATCGGCCGCCTTTACTCTGGGTGAACTTGTCGATGATCCCAAACCAATAGAGAGTTCTCGTCGCCGTGGGACACGCGTTGTGTTTACTCCAGATGAGGCCATATTTAAGAATTTCAAATTCAGGACTGAGTACGTGGAGAAAATGCTCCGCAATTACGTGTATTTAAATCCTGGTCTGACCATCGACTTTAACGGAGAAAAGTTTTTTAGTGAAAACGGCCTCAAGGATTTGCTCGAGGACAATATGTCGGAAGAAGATCGATTGTACCCTATAATTCATTTGCGCGGGGAAGACATAGAAGTAGCACTGACCCACAGCAAAACGCAATACAGCGAGGAATATCACAGCTTTGTAAACGGTCAAAACACAACGCAGGGGGGGACCCATCAAGCGGCTTTTCGTGAGGGCCTTGTCAAGACGATTCGTGATTTCTACGGCAAAAATTACGATGCAAGTGATGTGCGTAAATCAATCATTGCAGCCATCAGTATCAAAGTAATGGAGCCCGTTTTTGAAAGTCAAACCAAAACTAAACTCGGGTCTACAGATATGGGAGGTTCGCTACCCACAGTGCGCACCCATATCAATGATTTCATCAAAACTCATTTGGACAATTTTTTGCATAAAAATCAAGAGATTGCCGAAAAAATTCAACGTAAGATCATTCAGGCCGAGCGCGAGCGCAAAGAACTTAGTGGTATTCGAAAGTTAGCCAAGGAACGTGCTAAAAAGGCCAGTTTGCACAACAAGAAACTGCGCGATTGTCGCATACATCTTTCGGATTCCAAAAGCGATCGAACGCTGGACACAACACTGTTTATCACCGAGGGAGACTCGGCCAGTGGAAGTATTACCAAAAGTAGAGATGTCAATACGCAAGCGGTATTCAGTTTGAAGGGAAAGCCACTGAATTGCTACGGATTAAGCAAAAAAATCGTTTACGAAAACGAAGAGTTTAATTTGTTACAAGCAGCCCTGAATATTGAGGAATCTATGGAAGACCTTCGATACAATAATATAGTGATTGCCACGGACGCCGATGTGGATGGTATGCACATTCGTCTGTTGTTGATTACCTTCTTTTTACAGTTTTTTCCCGAACTCATTAAAGAGGGCCATTTATATATTTTACAAACGCCTCTTTTTCGCGTTCGCAATAAGAAAAAGACCATTTACTGTTACACGGAACAAGAGCGTATTGATGCTATAGAAGAACTTAAGCCTAAACCTGAAATCACAAGATTTAAAGGACTTGGAGAGATTTCTCCTGACGAGTTTAGGCACTTTATTGGCGCGGATATCCGTTTAGATCCTGTGATGCTCGATAAATCGATGAGCATCGAAGAAATGTTGAAATTTTATATGGGCAAAAATACTCCTGATCGCCAAGAGTTTATCATTCAAAATCTAAAAGTAGAATCCGATGCGGTTCATGAATTAGTATGAGTGAGGAGCAAGGACATAACGAGCTAGATCATGGAACTCGCCCAGAGGAGGGTGCAGAAGTTCAAGAGACCATCACCCGGGTTACCGGGATGTATCGCGATTGGTTCTTGGACTACGCGAGTTATGTCATCTTAGAGCGGGCAGTGCCGGCTATCGAAGATGGGTTCAAGCCAGTACAACGGCGGATTTTACATTCAATGAAAGAGTTGGATGATGGTCGTTATAATAAAGTCGCCAATATTGTCGGGCATACCATGCAGTATCACCCTCACGGTGATGCGAGTATTGCTGATGCTATGGTGCAAATTGGTCAAAAAGATTTGCTCATTGATACCCAGGGGAATTGGGGTAATATCTATACCGGAGACAATGCGGCGGCCTCGCGTTACATAGAGGCGCGTTTATCCAAATTTGCTTTGGATGTGGTCTTTAATCCAAAAATCACCCAATGGCAGGCCTCTTACGACGGCCGTAAAAAAGAGCCCGTAAACCTTCCGGTAATGTTTCCGATGCTTTTGGCTCAAGGCGCAGAGGGTATCGCTGTGGGGCTTTCTACGAAAATTCTTCCGCACAATTTCAATGAATTAATTGAGGCCTCGATAAAACATTTACAAGGAAAACGCTTTAATCTTTTACCGGATTTCCCCACGGGTGGAATGATGGATGCCTCGAATTATAACGAGGGTATGCGTGGCGGTAAAATACGTTGTCGCGCCCTTATTAATCAGCTTGATAAAAGTACTTTGGTAATCAAAGAAATTCCTTTTGGTACGAATACCTCGAGTTTGATTGATTCAATTCTCAAGGCCAATGACAAAGGGAAAATAAAAATTAAGCGCATTGAGGACAATACCGCAGCTGAGGTTGAAATTCTTGTGCATTTGCCCTCGGGGATTTCGCCAGATAAAACCATGGATGCGTTGTACGCGTTTACAAATTGTGAAACCTCGATATCGCCTTTGGGCTGTGTTATTGAGCAAAATAGGCCATTGTTTATCGGAGTCAATGACATGCTACGACGCTCTACGGACCGAACGGTTGAGTTACTCAAGCTCGATTTGGAATATCAACTCAATGATTTAGAGGGGCAGTGGCATTTTGCTTCTTTGGAACGAATTTTTATAGAAAATAGAATTTACCGCGATATTGAGGAGGTTGAGACCTGGGAAGGAGTGATTCAGGCCATCGATGCAGGATTAAAACCGCACAACAAGCATCTTAAAAGAGCGGTCACCCAAGAAGATATTGTTCGTTTGACTGAAATTCGAATCAAACGTATTTCGAAATTTGATATCGATAAAGCGCAACAAAAGATATTGGCTCTCGAAGATCAGATTGCTCAAATTAAGCACGACTTAGTCCATTTAACCGACTTCGCAATTGCCTATTTCAAGCGCTTGAAAAAAGATTATGGTTCAGGCCGCGAGCGTAAAACAGAGATTCGCGTTTTTGATGATATCGAGGCCACTAAAGTCGTCATTAGAAACACTAAGCTGTTCGTAAATAGAGAAGAAGGGTTTGTAGGAACCAGTATGCGACGTGAAGAATACGTGATGGATTGCAGTGATATTGACGACATCATTGTTTTTACCGAATCAGGACAAATGATGGTTACTAAGGTGAGCGATAAGACATTTGTGGGCAAGGGTATAATACATGTAGGGCTTTGGAAGAGAAAAGACGCGCGAACCATCTACAATTTGATATACAAAGACGGATCTAAAGGTCCGACTTACGTCAAACGATTTGCAGTGACCAGTATTACTCGCGATCGTGAATATTTCATTACTGCAGGAAATCCAAAGTCTAAAGTATTGTATTTCACCGCTAATCCAAATGGAGAGGCTGAGGTGGTCACGGTGTTGCTGCGTCAATCAGGAAGTATTAAAAAACTCAAGTGGGATCTTGATTTTTCTGAAATTTTAGTAAAAGGCCGTGGGACAAAAGGAAATATTGTTTCAAAGTACAATGTCAAACGTATAGAGCTCAAGGAAAAAGGATTGTCCACTTTGAAGCCCCGAAAAATATGGTTTGACGAAACGGTACAACGCCTCAATGTCGATGGTCGAGGAGAACAACTGGGTGAATTTACATCGGAAGATCGCTTATTGATTGTACGACAAAATGGTACCGTAAAAACTGTATTACCCGATATGTCTCTTCACTTTGATGATGATATGATCATTCTTGAGCAATGGAAAAAAGATAAGCCGATAACTGTAATTTATTGGGCGGGGGATAAAGAGCTATTTTATGTCAAGCGATTTGTTATCGAGCATCCGGATCGAGAAGAGGTGGTAATCAATGGACACCCAAAATCCTACCTAGAAAAAGTCTTTACTGATCATCGTCCTGTAGCTGAGGTGGTATTTGTCAAAGAACGCAATAAAGAGCGTAAGGAAAACCTTGAAGTAGATTTAGAGTCGTTTATTGCAATTAAAGGAATCACGGCAATGGGTAATCAGCTAACCAAGGATAAAGTTTTAGAAATTAATGCACTGGAGCCGCTGGCTTACAGCGACCAAGATGAAGGTTCCCAGAGTCGTGAAGATGGGAACAGCCAAGATGATAAGGCTCAGGACCAATCGGCTTTTGGGGAGACGCCAAAGCAAATTAAGGACATCGATGTTGTTGAAGAACCTCTGACACAGCAAAATTCTAAAGAGCAGTCCGATAATAAATCGCCCAATAACGACGAGCAAAGCCCTGGTCAGACGACTTTATTTTAGTCATTCAGAGCGATTTACGCGACCTTTGAGCGTTTTACTCGACCCTACAGTTTTATATTCAAATTCATAACCAGAGGCATCGGTCCGTAGGATTTTAATGTGAACGGCTTGCTCTTCTGCCCGATTTTTGGGATTTCTTTTGTTCAAGATATATTCGCAATCATTGATCCATCGAATATCTGAGGTATCCTGATTTCCTTTGTAATATTCAACTTCATAATCTTGAAATCGTTCAAACACACTGGTTTCAATTTGCCCTCCAACCGCAGTAGAAAAAGAGAATCGCCCAGTCTGGTTGGCGTTACAGTCTCTTTGCTCGTTAAAACACCCACAAAATACTGTGAGGACAATACAGCAATAAAGGAGTGGTTTGAGAAATGATGTCATAAAACAAATTTCGGTAAAAAATTCTGTATTTCCAGTGAATCGAAGGCTTACTGGGTGTAGGTTTTAAATTTTCCGTTTTGATAAAACACGACGATGCGCTCGATATCCCCAAAATCAGTGTCGGGTGATTTTGATGGCTGATTTTTGGATTGGTTTAATGCACTGTTAAGAGTTGTTGGTGTGTTGTCTTTTTGTTGCTCAAATAATGATGGGGATACGTTTTGTGCTGCCGACGGTTCGGAATTTTGTTTTGCTGTTGGAGTAGGGAAGTGACCCTCTCCATTCAAGAGCCAATACAACTCGACTTCAGGAAATGTTTTAAGCACCTTAAGAACAAATTCCAAACTGGGCTTATTCCTACCTGAAAGAAGATGAGAAATGGTAGAGCGATTGACTTGGAGCATTTCTGAAAATGCGGTTGCTGTAATGCTATAAAATTCTAGAATTTCACCCAATCTTTTTGCAAAATCAGTGCTGTTTACCATTGTAATTTGAGTCTGTTACAAAATTAATGAATTCGACCATAAAATGATGCCTAACGAACGATATTTTACATTTTATGATTAAAATTATTTAAAATATAACTTTAATTAAAACATTATATTATACTGAATTACAATATTATAACTAAAACTTAAAAAATCAATGTTTAAAAATGTAACATCTGAGGGGAAACATAGCGATTCTGTGCCCAAAAATGACTGATTTTAATGTTTACTTTTGTAAACAACCATATGCTTACCTTTGTTTTCCGATGATATCCACCTCAGAAATACAAGTGCTGTATCAGCAGATAAAAGTGCAGAATTTAGGTACTCGATACACGCCGCCATCGTCCATTGAAGCGGTGATTAATCAAGCCAAATTACAAGGGAATTTTTCAGTGCTTGGTCGTTCGTTTCAGGGTCGAGACATTGGATATGTTTCAATTGGTCAAGGTCCAATTAGGGTTCTGGCTTGGTCTCAAATGCATGGCGATGAGTCAACCACTACACGGGCACTGATTGATTTGTTTTCTTTTTTAACGGTTTATGCTAATCAGGTAGCTCTTGTGAATGATATCTTAGAGCGGTACACTATTCGTATAATCTTTCAATTAAACCCAGATGGTGCTCAGGCTTATACACGTGAAAATGCCGAAGGATATGATCTGAACCGTGACGCGTTGGCCTTAAATCAACCCGAGAGTAGGCTTTTGATTGATTTAGCGACTGAATTCGCTCCTGATCTATGCTTGAATTGTCATGATCAAAGAAGCTTGTACAGTCTTTCTCACTCGATAGATCCACCTCAAATTTCGTTTTTGGCCCCAGCTGCCGATGAGAAATTAAGTTTGACCAAGGCTCGTGTTAAGGCCATAGAGCGTATCTGCTTGGCTCATAGCGTACTCAACGAAGCTGGTTTTAGTAAAGTTGGCCGTTACGACGAGTCTTATTGCGGTGATTGTTTTGGTGATTATTTTCAGTCTCAGGGAATCCCAACGGTTTTGATTGAATCTGGACACATTATCGGAGATACCCACCGCGAAGATTCCCGTTTTGTCGTATTCATGGCTTTATTAGGTATCCTCAAGGACAACTTAGACGATGTTTCAGGCTCAGATGCGCACGAATGTTATTTCGCGTTGCCAGAGAACCTGAATATCATTAGAGATGTAGTGCTGCACAATGTGCACTACAACGATCGCTTGGTCGACATAGGCTTGCAAAATCGGCATGTTTTAGACAAAGACCGCTTGATTACAGAAACTTATATTCATGATATTAGGCCCAAAGGAACCCTTTTGGGGTATAAAAGTTTCGAACTAAATCAAGAGGAAATATTGATAGATTCTCACGAAAACGATTTCGAAGGTAAAATAATCTCAAATATTCGTGTAAAAAGCTCCGGATTATTGATAAAAATTCAATAATTAATGGGATTTACGTAATGGCCCTATTATTTTTGTAAAAAAAATAGAGATGGCGAAATTCAAATTGGACGACACCGACCACGACATTCTAGAAATGCTAATCGAAAATACGCGTACACCCTTTACCGATATTGCTAAGCGATTAAATATTTCTGCCGGGACGGTACATGTTCGAGTAAAAAAGATGGAGGAGTTCGATATCATAAAAGGATCCTCACTGGTCGTGAATTACAAAAAGCTCGGCTATTCATTCATTGCATACATTGGTTTATATCTCAATAAAACGTCTCAAACATCGGAAGTTTTACAGAGATTAAAAGAGATTCCATATGTGACCGTAGCCCATATTACCACAGGAAAGTTTAATATTTTTTGTAAAGTACGGGCCAAAAATACAAATCACGCCAAAGAGATTATCTTCAGGATTGATGATATAGACGGGGTTACAAGAACAGAAACTATGATTTCATTGGAGGAAAGTATCAACGATAAAAAACGATTGATGCATTCAATATTTAATCAGATTTAGCCGTTGTGTTTTGCTGCCAAAAATCAAAGGCCGCATAGATTTGCTCTTTGTTTATTTGACAATCAAGGACATATTGCCCTACATCTTTGAGTAAGACAAAATTTACGCGTCCATGCGTATTTTTTTTATCGTGTTTGAGATAGTCAATAATTGTGTTTTGTGCCTTACGATCAAATTGATAATTTGGCAACATCTGTGTTAAGGACACACAATATTTCATTAATTTCTCTTTTGGAAAGCCCTGTGTAATGCATGATAAATAGAGGGCTAGGATCATCCCAATTCCTATGGCTTCACCGTGTTTTATATAGTTTTCTGGATAGTGATCCAAGCAATAACTCTCTACAGCGTGTCCTAAAGTATGTCCAAAATTCAGAGTTGCGCGTCGACCATGTTCAAAGGGATCTTGGGAGACCACTTCGTTTTTAATTTGTACCGATTTCCAAATTAGGGTCGCTAAATTTTTATGTTCTCGTTTAGGGATCACTAGGCACTCATGAAGATACTCATCATTAGAGATGAAGCCATGTTTTACCATTTCCATCCAGCCTGAGGCTAACTCACGTGTTGGCAAAGTTTCTAGAAACACGGGAAAAATAAAAATAGCCTTTGGTTGTGCCACCACGCCTATTTGATTTTTCAACACCCCTAAATCTATTCCTGTTTTTCCACCAATAGCGGCGTCTACCATAGCTAGCAAGGTTGTTGGAATATTGATAAAATCTACTCCTCTGCGAAATGTGCTTGCGACAAACCCCCCGATATCAGTAACCACACCGCCACCAAGATTGATAACTAAACTTTTTCTGTCCGCCCCGCTTTGCGCCAATTTTTCCCATAATTTTTGCGTCCACTCAATTGACTTTGAACCTTCTCCTTGAGGAATTGAAAGAGCTTTAAAGTTGACTTTATTTATGTGCTGCTCAAATATAGGAAGACAAAATTGTCGTGAGGCCTCATCGGTCAGGACAAATATTGTGCTCCACTGACCTTGACTTATCTGCTCATTTAATTGCGACCACGCACTGGACCCAAAGTGGATAACATGGTCTGAATTTTTGATAAGTTGAGACATAAGAAAAGGCCTTTTTTTGAAAATATTAAAGCTCAAATCTAACTATATTTGTTTTTTCTTCTATGCGATATGGCAGTAAATAAAATGTTCGACAACACACAAAAGGCATTTGCCTTAAAAACAGACAGCGAGCTCGAACGTGCTTATGCCCTTTTTAGAATGATTTCAAGTGAGTCTTTGGTTAAAATTGGGACCAGCATGACTAAGATGGCCTTGAATATGAATTTGCCCATAGAACGTCTTATCCGCGCTACGGTATTCGATCATTTTTGTGGTGGGGTGAGTGAGCATGACGCCATGAGGGTAGTTGAATCATTGCGCTCTGTTGGGGTTCATTCTATATTGGATTATTCTGTTGAAGGCAAAGAGGAGGAGGCACAATTCGATGCAACCAAAGATAAAATTCTGTCTTTAATTGAATTTTCAGCTGGAAAATCTTCGATGCCTTTTGCGGTGTTTAAACCTACAGGTCTCGGAAGATTCAAAATTTGGGAGGCTAGTTCTAACGGAAAGCACAAAGGCCCTTTGGCAGAAGAATGGAACCGTGTAGTACAGCGCTATGACGAATTAGCCAGCACTGCCGAGCACAAAAATTTGATGCTACTCATAGATGCCGAAGAATCCTGGATGCAGGATGGAGCGGATGCGCTGTGCACGCAGATGATGTTTCGCTACAATAAAAAAAGCTCAGTTGTATTTAATACACTTCAATGTTATCGCCATGATCGATTGGATTATCTCAAGGAAATACATCTACAGGCTCGGGCCAAAGGCATTAAATTAGGATTTAAGGTTGTACGGGGCGCCTATATGGAAAAAGAAAATGAGCGTGCTCAAAACATGGGGTATGAGACGCCTATTTGTCAGGATAAAAACCATTCTGATCAAGTCTTTGATGATGTTGTAGCCTACATTCTAAAGAACATCGAGGATATTGCATTATTTATGGGAACCCACAATGAGGAAAGCACTCAAAAAGCCATGGCATTAATGGAGCAATTAGGTATTGAAAAGAATGATTCAAGGGTATGGTTTGGTCAATTGTACGGCATGAGTGATCACATTACTTACAATCTCTCAGACAGTGGTTATAATGTGGCTAAGTATATACCATTTGGTCCCGTAAAAGATGTGATGCCATACTTAATACGTCGTGCTGAAGAGAACACCTCTGTTGCCGGCCAGACAAGTCGAGAATTAGATCTGTTAAAAAAGGAGCTAGAGCGCCGAAAGACGGCATAGGCTTAATCAGATTTTACGCGATGAATTACCATTAAAATGTAAATTGTAGATGGTATTTTATAAATCCTCACTACTTAAATTTTTATTCCAAGTTAGATTTGAAGATATTTAATTCTGAGAAAACTAATATCTGTATTTATGAATCGGCTTAATCTATTATTCTGCTTTATATTTTCGTTTTCAATTTCGGTTTCCATGTACTCACAGGAGCCAAGTCAACAATATTTAGACATGATTGGCTATGAAGAATTGTTGACACTCTTTAATACTTTTGAATCGGATTCAATTACGGCAAAAAAAATAATCCTCACGTATCGAAATCGCGCGATTAAGGATCAAGACACTCTCAAAATTGCCCGTAGTTACGACCGATTAGCCCGGATTTTTGATCCCGAAACAAATATCAAATATGCCGAT
>CBFIFD010000003.1:0-109597 GCA_965661835.1 Flavobacteriaceae bacterium
GGGAATAATCCAGACGAGGTTTTCTCTTCAGTTCATTATCCTGGTAATTCGGGAGGTAATGCTGTGTCTCAAGGGATTACAGTGCCTGGTGCTTCTGACGACTTCCATGTTTACGCCGTAGATTGGACAGAAGACGCGATCATTTATTCTGTGGACGGGACTGATTACCATACCATCGCCAATACAAGTTTGCTGCCTTTTGATAGTGATTTCTTCATTATTCTCAATGTGGCAATGGGCGGTACGCTCGGGGGAAATATTGACCCTAATTTTGATAGCGCCACTATGGAAATTGACTATGTACGGGTCTATCAATAACAACCTATAAACTCAATTTTATAACTATTATATCTTTTAAACTCTATCTTATGAAAACAAAACTATTTACCCTTGCAGCTGCTCTTGGATTTACCATGGGCGTTGTTGCACAAAACAGTGTAAGTGTTGATGCCGGTGCCGCTTGGATTGGCTATGCTAACGTCTTTGATCCTGCCACTGGAGATTTCATTTTTGGCGAAAGCTGGGGCGTGCCTGATCTCAAATCTGTAGTAGATGCTGCAGGCGGAACCATTACCCTTCAACCAAACTTCAACACCTATGATCCTCAAGATCCATTTTGGGTGGATCCAGCAACTGGATTAGGCGCTAAGGTTTTTGAAGGAAACACTTATGTTGAAGACAATACACTTGCTGGTGAAGAATTAACTTTTTCCGGAAACGTTAACGGCAATACTTTGGACTCAGAATATGACGCCCTGGCGTTTATCAAAGTGTTTAATGCAAATTATTCCGTATTAAAAATTGCTACTGCGCCTTTGACAGGATCGACTTTTGAAGTCGTCTTTACCGATGTTAACCCTGCGGAAGATGCTGTAGTACAGTACGGTTTCCAAGTTATCGGTCTAAATGCTAACCCTGATGACGAAGCTACTTTGGGTAGTGTTGTGGTAAGTGGTGGTGCTTTGAGCGTGAATGACTTCAATGCTGAATCATTTAGTGTTGCGCCTAACCCCTCCAATGCCGTTTGGAACGTACGCTCGGCTCAATACGACATGACTCAAGTTGTTCTTTTTGATGTTTTGGGCAAAAAAGTGGCTCAATTCAACAATCCAGGAAGTGCTTTAACCATTGACAACAGCAACTTAAGTAAAGGTGCTTATTTTGCACAAATCAATACGGCTTCTGGAAGTACTACTGTGCAGTTGATGAAAAACTAATTTATTAATTAGGATAATATTCACAGGGCCATAAACTATTTTGGTCTTGTAGCAGTCAAAAACCAGCCCTAGCGGGCTGGTTTTTTTATTCGCCGCGCAGTTTATTTATGAGCTCATGTTTCTACTGTAGCTAATTCAGCTAGATTTTGACCGACCTCAGCCCCAATAGCAACTCCCATTCCACCCAGACGCACACCGCAATACACGCGGGGCTCCAACTGCTTAATTATTGGTTTCTTTTGCGCGCCCACGCCCATAATTCCTGACCAGCGTTGTGCTATTTCAACCTTTTGTTTCGGCAAGATTACTTGTTGCAATAAATCCTCTAGGGCATTTTGTATTTTTAACGTAGTCTGTTCTAAAGTGGTTTTTTCTCCCTCAAAATCGAGATTACGGCCTCCACCCAAAAGGATTCGCTGATCTATATTCCTAAAGTAATAATACCCTTGGTCTAAATGAAACGTCCCTTTGATTTTGAGTCCAGGAATAGGCTGAGTAATTAGGGCTTGGGCGCGCGCGGGCGTTACTAAATCACTTTGATAGTCCTGAGTGTAACCGTTGGTGGCCAGAAATAGTTTTTTGGTCTCTATAACACCGTGGCTTTGGGTGTGTAATAACACCCTAGAGTCTTGCCGCTCATGGGCCACGGCATTGACACCTCCAATAAATTGAATACCTAAGGCGGCCGCTTTGGTGCTCAGTGCCTCCATGAGACGGCCTGTGTGTATTTGTCCCTCAAATCTATTCAATATCCCCTGAGCCATAATTCCTTCAAAGCCAAACACATTATCTATCGGGGCGAACACCGGCTCATTCGTTCTTAAGGCCTCTTGAGCGAGTTTATTGGCCCAATGCAGCTGATCAAAGCATCGTTCATATAAATCGGCTTGATGGGTTAAAAAATGCTCGTAGCCTCCATGGCCCTGAAATCCCATTGCCTCTGGCGTGACGATGGATTTTAAGCGTGTTAGTCCGTCAGCGCGCTTTCTGATGAGTTCGATGAGCTGATCATCGGTGTGGGTTTTTGCATCATCCAGGATTTCTGAAACACTGCCAAAACAGGCAAAACCTGCATTTTTAACACTTGCTCCACAAGGCCAATTTCCGCGATCGATAACCACAATGCGCGCTTCAGGCTGTTTTGTTTTTAAAGCCAAAGCACAGCTTAGGCCCACAATACCTCCACCCACCACAAGGCCATCAATGTCATTTAATAAGTGAGATTCCCAATATGAGATATTATTTATGTTCACAGCGCCAGAATCGAGTGTTTGGTGCTTCAATTTACGTGATTTTTCCAAGTCCAAGGAAGTCGAAGAGTCTCGCCATTAAAAAACCCTCCACTAGGGAGGGTTTGTGTTATTTAATCTTCCATTTGCCACTGGTTCATAAATGCCGTGGTGTAATTACCGGCAACATAATCGGGATGATCCATGAGTTGTCTATGGAATGGGATGGTTGTTTTTATCCCCTCGATGACAAACTCATCCAAGGCGCGCTTCATCTTATTGATTGCCTCCTCCCGTGTTTGGGCTGTGGTAATCAACTTAGCAATCATCGAATCGTAGTTTGGCGGAATTGAATAGCCGGTATATACGTGAGTGTCTAGACGTACTCCGTGACCTCCTGGTGCGTGCAGGGTTGTGATCTTACCGGGCGAGGGACGAAAATCATTGTACGGGTCCTCTGCATTGATACGGCACTCTATTGAATGCAGTTGAGGCATATAGTTTTTACCTGAAATCGGCACCCCGGCTGCCACCAAAATCTGCTCACGTATTAAATCGTGATCGACTACTTGCTCAGTAATTGGGTGCTCCACCTGAATTCTGGTGTTCATTTCCATGAAGTAAAAGTTTCGATGCTTATCAACCAAAAACTCAACGGTTCCTGCCCCCTCATAATTGATGAATTCGGCAGCCTTGATGGCAGCCTCACCCATAGCCTGACGCAATTCGTCGGTCATAAATGGACTCGGAGTTTCTTCTGTGAGTTTTTGATGGCGTCGCTGTACAGAACAATCTCGCTCACTTAAATGACACGCTTTTCCATTGCTGTCTCCGATAATCTGAATCTCTATGTGACGTGGCTCCTCAATCAACTTTTCCATATACATGTCGTCGTTGCCAAACGCCGCTTTACTTTCTTGTCTGGCCGATTCCCAGGCATCTTGTAGCTCTTCCTCTGTCCAGACTGCGCGCATTCCTTTTCCGCCACCACCCGCACTTGCCTTGAGCATCACAGGGTATCCTGTTTCTTTGGCGACTTTTTTACAAGTTTTGAAGTCCGGTATCACCCCATCACTTCCAGGTACACAAGGAACTCCTGCAGCCTTCATTGTGGCTTTGGCAGAGGCCTTGTCTCCCATCTGGTCAATCATTTGCGAAGAGGCTCCGATAAATTTGATGCCATGTTCTTCACATATCTTTGAAAACTTAGCGTTTTCAGATAAAAACCCATATCCCGGGTGAATAGCATCAGCATTAGTGATTTCTGCAGCAGCGATAATATTGGCAATTTTCAAATAACTGTCTGTGCTCGGTGCAGGACCAATACATACAGCTTCATCGGCAAACTTCACATGAAGACTTTCCGCATCGGCAGTTGAGTAAACCGCGACAGTATTTATGCCCATTTCCCGGCACGTACGGATCACGCGTAGTGCTATCTCTCCGCGATTGGCGACCAATACTTTTTTGAACATGCTTTTTTCGTGGGCCTTAGATGAGGCTTTCGTTTTCTTTGACGGCATGATAGTGCTTTTAAATTACGCTGGATCAATCAAGAATAAAGGTTGGTCAAATTCAACTGGCGATGAATCATCAACCAAAACCTTCACAATCTTCCCAGAAACCTCACTTTCGATTTCATTAAATAATTTCATGGCTTCAATAACGCACATGACGCTACCAGGGCTCACTGTATCACCAACCTCCACAAACATTGGTTTGTCTGGTGACGGCTTTCTGTAAAACGTTCCAATTATTGGTGATTTAATCGTAATGTACTTGTCTTCTTCTGCGGCTGGCTCTGGAGCAGCGGGTGCTGCTTCGGCCGCAGGGGCTGCAGGAGCGGGCGCTGCGGGTGCTGCGGGTGCTGGTGCAGCAACCGCTGCAGGAGCAGAAGTGTGTACTACAGTATGAGCGGGCGGGTACGCTGCCGGCTTGACGCGCTCATTGTCAGCCCCTGTTTTAATTGTAATTTTTACATCTTCCATCTCAAGCTTTACCTCACTGGCGCCAGATTTGGCCACAAACTTGATTAAGTTTTGAATGTCTTTAATTTCCATAAGTCTTGTTTTATATCAACTCTAATTTATGCTCCGTTATACGCCCAGGTCAAATACGCAGCGCCCCAAGTAAACCCGCCTCCAAAGGCAGCAAACATTAAGCCGTCTCCTTTTTTTAGCTTGGATTCATAGTCCATAAGGCACAACGGCAGGGTCGCTGAGGTTGTATTACCGTAGCGTTGTATGTTCATCATTACTTTATCCTGTGTCACTCCCATACGGTTAGCCGCTGCATCAATAATGCGCTTATTAGCCTGATGGGGCACAACCCACTTTATGTCCTCACTTGTGAGGCTATTTCGTTCCATCACTTGGCCACACGCATCTGCCATATTTGATACCGCAAATTTAAACACCGTTTTCCCATCTTGATACAGGTAGTGTTGTCTGTTGGCAACCGTCTGTTGAGAAGGTGGAAGAATTGATCCTCCGGCTTCCATCTTGAGATGCTCACGGCCGATTCCGTCAGAGCGCAAAAACTCGTCCTGAAACCCGAGCCCTTCGGTGTTGGGTTCAAATAATACAGCGCCTGCCCCATCGCCAAATATGATACAGGTGGTTCGATCGGTGTAATCAACAACCGACGACATTTTATCCGCACCGATCAATAATACTTTTTTGTATCGGCCTGATTCAATATAGGCCGCCGCCGCACTCATCCCGTACAAGAAACTCGTACAAGCCGTGGATAAATCAAAAGAAAAGGCATTGGTTGCGCCAATTTCTGTAGCTACGTACACGCCCGTGGCGGCAACCATCATATCCGGGGTCGCAGTCGCCATAATCAATAAATCTATTTCTTTAGGGTCGACATTGGATTTTTGAAGAAGTTCTTGCGCGGCTTTGATGGCCATAAAAGAGGTCCCTTTGCCGGGTTCTTTGAGAAGACGTCGCTCTTTGATCCCTGTGCGTGAGACAATCCATTCATCGTTGGTGTCCACCATTGTTTCCAAAATTTCATTGGTCAACACGTAGTCAGGCACATGGCCTCCGACAGCAGTTATGGCTGCGTTAATTTTTGTCATACGCTTTTGAATAAATTTTGCGCTTTTTGGGCTAAAATTCCAATTTCAGGGTGGAAAATTACTAATTTTTGGACAAAACACGCTTTTTTTTGACGTTTTTGTACAATTTTACGGAGACAAAAAAATCCCTCTTTTTTTAAAAAAAGGGATTTAATTTTAAATTTTTGGAGGACGGCGAATTAGGCCTCCTCACCTACGGCGTCAATAACGACTTGACCCTTGTAGTACAATTTACCTTCATGCCAGTGAGCACGGTGGTATAAATGCGCTTCGCCAGTCGTTGGGTCTGTTGCAATCTGAGCAACAGAAGCTTTGTAATGGGTACGTCTTTTATCTCTTCTTGTTTTAGAGATTTTTCTTTTAGGATGTGCCATGGCGCAATATTATTTGTCCGTTAATAGTTTTTTTAAATCATTCCATCGGGGATCAACTTCGTCTGTTTGATTGGGTTGTGCTCCCTTTGGTTTCAGTGCTTCTAGCTGTTCGAGTACGTCACTTTTTAAAGTTCCTTCTGCAATGCCCGGGTGAATTCGTTTGCTGGGCAAGGCCAAAACAATCGACTCATAGATCTGTTGCTGAATATTCACCTGATACGCTCCGTGTGGCAGTATAACCAACTCATCCTGCATATCGTCTCTTTGTTCTCCAAACTTTACCACAAAATGATAGGTCCCGTTTAGGGGCAAATCAAATGGTTCATTGGTTCGGTCACAAGACACGGCTACGGATCCGTCAAAAAACAATCCGATCTCCAGCATATTGGGTTTTTTGTCTAGAACCACATCAACCTTGATCTTGACTTGGTGAAACTCCTCGTACTCAAAATGCTCAAAGAACTTTTGGTCCAGATTAAAATCATATTTGTGTTGGCCGGTTTTCAACCCCACAAAAGGAATGGTATATTCTTTCATTTCCTTCATGTGCACCCCATAATTCTAATCCTTGGCCTTAAAAAAGGCGGTGGCAAATATAGTAAATAATTTCGTTTGCCTAATCCTTACGCTGCTTCTTTTTGTAGGATGGCTTATTTGGTGAAATTTCCAAAGGAGCCTCAGTCAAGGTTTGATGCATCATCCTGTGACGCACGACCTTAATGGCTGTAAAAACGGCTTCTTTAAATGAACTAATATTGGCAATGCCTTGCCCCGCTATATCAAAGGCCGTTCCGTGATCGGGTGAGGTCCGCACAGCATTTAAGCCCGCAGTATAATTAACACCCGCTCCAAAAGACAGTGTTTTAAACGGAATCATTCCCTGGTCGTGATAGGCCGCCAACACCGCATCAAATTGCTTGTATTGGCCCGACCCAAAGAATCCATCGGCAGGGTATGGTCCGTAAATAAGATTCCCATCTTGTCGTATCGCGTCGATGGTTGGGGCCATAACGTCTTGATCTTCGCTCCCAATTACACCTTGATCTCCTGAATGTGGATTAACCCCTAAAACCGCTATTTTAGGACGATTAATTCCGAAGTCCTTCTGCAAAGAGGTCGTAATGGCCGCAATTTTTTGTCTCAATAATTCCTCTGTAATTCTGGAGGGGGCCTCTTTGACCGGAACATGATCGGTCAGCAGTCCTACTTTGACCTCTTCAGAGACCATAAACATGAGTGCAGAGCCTTCAAGCTCTTGTGCGAGATAATCGGTATGACCTGGAAATGTAAACTCCTCTGATTGACTGTTTTTTTTATCAATGGGTGCAGTTACAAGAGCATTGACTTGATCGTTTTTCAGTGCTTGGACCGCTTTTTTAAGTGATGTAATGGCCAAAGCCCCAGCTTTGGGGTCTGTCGATCCAAAATGAACATCGAACGGCTCAGTCCACGCATTGTACACGTTGATTTTGCCGTGTTGAATTTTGTTTAGATCGTTTACAGGACTTAAATGACATTCTACACCGAGCTGTTTTTTATACCAAGCCAATAATTTAGTGTTCCCAAAAATGACAGGAGTGCAAAAATCGAGCATGCGCTGGTCGGCAAAGCTCTTCAAAACAATCTCGGGGCCAATTCCATTGAGATCGCCAATTGAAATTCCTATAATTATCGGGTTGTTTTTTGCCATTTGACCTCAGAGGTTATTACTTTTGCAAAGGTAAATAATTGAGGTTATGTTCACAGGTATTATCGAATCTATTGGCGAAATTATTGCCTTAAATCAAGACGGAGGCAATTTGCACATTACCCTGCGTTGTGCATTCACTCATGAGCTAAAAATCGATCAATCTCTCGCTCACGATGGGGTATGTCTGACTGTCGTGGATATCCAAGGAGATCAGTATACGGTAACTGCTATTGAAGAAACTCTTGACAAGTCTAACCTCAGCCATTGGCGTGTGGGGGGGCTCGTTAATTTAGAACGGGCTATGCAGCTCGGCGCTCGTCTTGACGGACACATTGTACAGGGGCATGTCGACCTTATCGGTGTCTGTAAGTCGGTTGTGCAAAAAGATGGTAGTTGGCATTATTGTTTTACCTACGACGAGGATTCTGGTCACGTTACGGTCTCCAAAGGCTCTATTACCATTAATGGGGTGAGTTTAACGGTAGTGGACAGCGCTCCAGGACTGCTCAGTGTAGCAATCATTCCTTATACTTACGAGCACACCAATTTTAAAACCCTCAATGCGGGTAGTGTGGTCAATCTCGAATTTGATATCATCGGAAAGTATGTGGCGCGCATCAGTCGCGGCTACGCTGGGACTTGATCTGCTTATACGCCCAAAAGAATCCTATAGCCAATCCCGCTAAAAGCAGATAGTGCAAGTGTTGATCGATTGGTAATGATCCATCTGGTGGTGGTGGTGGTGGGCCTTGTGCAAAAATATTTCCTGTCAACCCTAGCGCCAAAATGGTTAAACAATGCAATTTATAATTGGGGACTTTCATACGCTCCAAAGATAATTGAATTTTATGAGACTGTTGTCGCGGCCTCAAATCAAAAAACAGCCACACACTTTTTCGAGAACACCTTTTCTGTATTGTTAAAGCAGTATTAAGTCAAAATTAATATGATGTTTTTGAGCTCATAATTCCATCAATAATTCACACTCTTATAACATTGTATTAAACCTATTCTTTGCTTGCCAAGTTAATTTTATGCCAACAAATTGAACTAAAACGCAATACTAATGAAAACAATTTTATCTTCTTTATTAATTCTTGTGTCTACAGTAGCCTGGGCCCAATCTGGTCAAGTGAAAGGACGTATACTAGATCAAGATAATTTCCCGCTCCCCGGGGCAACCATCATGGCAGAAAATTCTGGTGAAGCCGCCATTTCTGATTTTGACGGTTACTTTACCTTAACCGCGGTTCCCGCCGGAGACGACCAAATTACGGTAAGCTACGTTGGTTTTGAAACTCAAGCCAAAAGCGTTACTGTAAATGCAGGCCAAACAAGTTATCTCGAATTTAACCTAACCGCCTCGGTTAATGAGCTCAATGAGGTTGTGGTATCTGGGTTTCAAGCGGGGATTAACAAAGCGCTGAACAAACAACGTACTGATATTAATGTAACCAATGTAATTTCTTCGGACCAAGTTGGAAAGTTTCCCGACGCGAACATTGGAGACGCCTTAAGACGTGTCCCAGGGATCAGCATGCAAAATGACCAGGGCGAAGCTCGTGATATCATTATTCGTGGTTTTGCGCCGGGGTTGAACTCCGTAACTTTGAACGGTGAGAGAATCCCATCGGCTGAAGGGGATAACCGTCGCGTACAAATGGACCTTATTCCTTCGGATATGATTCAAACCATCGAGGTAAACAAATCACTTACTCCAGATATGGAAGGAGACGCAATTGGGGGGTCTGTTAACTTAATTACTCGTTCCAACCCAAATCGTTTCCGTTTTTCTGCCACTGGATCTTATGGTCTTAACGCCATTCGCGATGGATACAACGGATCGGCCTCTTTTATCATTGCCGACAAGCTTAGCGATAAGTTCCGCTATACGATTAGTTCAAGTTTACAAACCAATGACTACGGTTCTGACAACATTGAGTTTGTATGGAACAACCCCGAGGATTGGGCCGCGGACAGCCCTTTTGACGAGCACGACATCCGTCGATATGACGTCAAAAGAACACGTCGTTCAATTTCAGCCAACTTAGATTATGCCCTAAATAACAATCATCAGTTTTATCTCAAGAGCATGTACAACAATCGTGATGACTGGGAAAATCGTTTCCGTCTGCGCATGGCAAAATTTGATGTTGAAGAGAATACAGTACGTGTGCGTAAGCAAACAAAAGGGGGTATCGATGATGACACCAACCGAAATACTCGCCTAGAAGAACAGAGTACTTATAAAATTGCACTGGGTGGAGATCACCAATTTGGTAATCTATCCATGACCTGGAAGGCCAGTACGGCAAAAGCGGACGAAAGCCGCCCTAATGAGCGTTACATTCGTTTTCAACAAAAAGATGTCGCTATTAGCAGCATCGATATCTCAGACCCTGAGTTCCCAAAAATCAATTTTGCCGACAATTCTTGGAATGACCCATCTGCGTTTTCTTTGAATGAAGCCACACAACAAAATGGTTTGACTGAGGAAACAGATGAAACCTTTAGAATTGACTTCAAATTGCCTGTAGCCAAAGTGGGTACGTTTAAATTTGGAGGTAAATACAAAAACAAAGAAAAACTGAGAGACAACAACTTCTTTGATTTTTCTGATTATATCGAATCGCGATATGCCACTATGGCTGATGTCGCTTATGCTGATTATACTGTGTCAGACTACTTGCCTGGCAGCCATTACCAGCATGGGTTTTTTGCAACACCAAAATTTTTAGGTGATGTCATTATGCCGCCAAGTGAAGGGCAGTTAGTTTTGGAGGAGTTTATCACAGAAAACTACAATGCCAAAGAAACCGTGACAGCGGCCTACGGAATGTTGACCTCTGATATCGGTGATAATACCAAAGTGATCGCTGGAGCACGTTACGAGCAAACTGATATTGAGTATCTAGGATATGGGTATACGGTGCAGGAAAACGGATCTGAAAGTGTAGAAGAACTCAGAGGCTCAGGTGATTACGGAAACTTCTTGCCGAGTGTCACCGTTCAACACGAGCTTACAGATGATATCGTGTTAAATGCAGCCTACACTACTTCTCTAGCACGTCCAGGATACTTCAATATTGTTCCTTTTAGAGCGATTATTGTAGAGGACCAAGAAATTGAGGAAGGAAACCCTGATTTAGAGGCTACGGTTTCTCAAAACTTCGATTTCACTGCGGAAAAGTACATGGGTAGCGTTGGGCTTGTCTCTCTAGGTTTGTTTCACAAGAACCTTGACAACTGGCTCTATACCTACACCACTACGGAGTATGACTACGGTGATGGAAATGATTGGACCTACTCACAGGTGCGTAATGGTCGCACGGCAAGTGTTACAGGACTTGAAGTTGCCCTACAGAGCAAACTTAAATTCTTGCCTGGTTTCCTTTCTAACTTAACCTACTACGGTAACTATACCTATACGGATTCTTCAACAGACGGAGTCGATGGTCGTGAGGATATCCCTCTTGTAGGAGCGGTAAAGAATATGTTTAATAGCTCATTAGCTTATGAAACTAAGAAGATGTTCGTGCGCACCTCGCTAAACTTCTCAGGAGAAGCCCTTGATGAAGTAGGTGGTGCTGAATGGGAAGACCGTTACTACGATAAGCAATTGTTTATCGACATCAATGCAAGTTATGCCTTAAGTGATTCTGTTCGTATCTTTGCTGAACTGAAAAACTTAACCAATCAGCCCTTGCGATATTACCAAGGTATCGCTGAGCGTACCATGCAGTTAGAGTACTATAACTACAGCTGGAACGCAGGGCTTAAGATCGACTTGTAATGCAAAAAACTTTAGTTTGTTTTTTATTAATTAGTTCTATGATTGGGTTGTCACAAAATGACAGCCCAATCATTTTTGAGGTCTCTGCGGTATGCGAAACCGTCCCTGTGGAATCTCCAGACGACGGTGCTGACGACCCTTGTATCTGGGTTCCTGAGGATGATTCTCAGGGGACTATAATTGTCGGTACAGATAAAAAGTTTGGGCTTGAAACCTACGACCTCAGAGGTCAGAAACTCAGTCGATATGGATTTGGCAATATCAATAATGTGGATGTCAACCCTGATTTCTTTGCGCCAAATCAAGATGGAATCATCGAGAGTGCTTTGGTGGTTGGGACTAATAGGTCGACACACAGTATCGATTTTTATAAATTAAATAGACAAGGGAGCTTAACCCTTATCCACCGAGAAATTCTCGGACCTGAAATGGGTGACGTGTACGGATTATGTGTCTTTCGCCATAATAATAGCAACTACTTTGTAGCAAGTGACAAAGACGGCCGAATCTACAAAGCGACCTACCACGCTAGCGTCGGAAACCATAGGGTCGAGGTTGTTCAAAGAGCTTTATTCAAGCTCGGCTCAACGGTCGAGGGTTTAGTCGCTGACACTTTTCATCAGGTATTGTACATCGCCGAGGAAGACAAAGGAATCTGGGCTTATCCCCTAGTCGACAATAATAATCAACCCCGATTAATCGTGCCTACAGATCCAACGCTCATGGTGTCTGATATCGAAGGACTTACACTATACGACAAGGGTAATGGTCGAGGTTATTTGTTGTGTTCTATTCAAGGGGCGAACCGGTATGGGGTAATTAATCGACAAGATGCTCAATTATTAGGGGTCTTCAGCATCGTCGCTTCTCCTGAAATTGATGGCGCACAAGAAACAGACGGTATCGACGTCACGTCAAAAGCGTTACCTGATTTTCCAAAAGGCATTTTTGTCGTTCAAGATGGGGTGAATGAGGCCGAAAAGCAAAATTTCAAATTTGTAAATTGGGCGGATATTGAGTCCAAACTTAATCAATAAATGTCATGTTGCGCTGTTCTTGTTCTATAGTTTTTTGGTGTCTTTTAATGAGTTTTTGTATGCACTCGCAAGTAAGAGCACAGCTCAACCTAGAGTCCATTGACCTTCCTAGAATCATTAATGAGACTTCAGGTCTTGAGGTCCACAAAGGATTTTTTTTGACCTTCAACGATTCCGGTGGAACCCCGGAGCTGTTTAAATTTGATCCATCAGGCCGTTTGCTAAAGACGTATCCTATAAATGGCGCTACTAATATTGATTGGGAGGATATTACGGCAGATGATGAGTATTATTACATTTCTGATACAGGGAATAACTACGGTAAGCGCTCGGATCAGAAAATCTATATACTCACTCGAAATTTTGAGCTTCTGGACAGCATCGCTATCAGCTATAATCAGCAAAAAACATATAAACGAAGAAAGAAGCACACATATGACGCCGAAGCTTTGGCGAATTTTGGCGATCACTTGGTGCTGTTTTCCAAAGATCGAGAAACCCAAAACTCGGCCGTTTACCTTATCGATAAAAAGGCAGGGCGATATAGTTTAGAGCCCCGCGACATGCTCAAGGTCGGCTGTCTAATTACTGGAGCTGATTATCACAACTCTTCTGGTCTGATGAGTCTAACTGGATACGATGCTGCTGGAACGCAATATCTTTTTTTACTCCCCGATTTTTCAGTGCCTTACGATCAATCCAAAATACAACGCTTCGTGTTGCCTGTTTCTCCTGCACAGATTGAGGCAATTCACATTCAGTCTCCCCATCAGATATGGATGACCTCTGAAGACGAAGGACTGGGTTTGCCTCGTCTTTTTAAAGCGTCGATTAGATAATTTTCAGGTGTTTTTGGCGTAATTATTGCAGAATTGTATCAAATTCGTATTATGAAAAAAATATTGATTGTTGCGGCCTTTATGTTTTCCTCATTTGGTTTATTCAAAACACATGGGCAAAATGTTGATTCATTATTTAAGATTGAAAAGACAAATGCCTCTGAGATTTCTCGAACCGAAGTCCGAGTCAACGCATTAGCACTTTTGGTGGGCCCGGCTATAGACCTTTCTTATGAATATATGTTCTCAAGCTCCAACGGCCTTGGGGGGAGTTTGTTATTAGACTTGAATGGAGATAACTATGGGAGCCAGAAATTTGCCCTTACCCCATTTTATCGTTTTTATTTTTTTGACACCCGTGATTACGGCGCTCGAGGATTGTTTGTGGAGGGGTTTTCTTCTTTTTCTTCAGTTGAACCTTATGCTGAGTTCTTAGAACAAACCGATGGTGCTTTTATTGAAAAGCCCAAAAACAATGAATTTCAATGGTCCCTAGGATTTGGGGCCGGTCGTAAATGGATCAACAAAAAGGGATTCTCTTTTGAGATATTTCTTGGTGTCGGACGTTATATGCTCAATACTGATAGGACCGATGAAGTACATCCGCGTATCGGAGCCTCTTTTGGTAAGCGCTTTTAGGCGTCTTTCATAACACCTTTGACCGCCTCTGCGACCTCTGGAGTTACATCGATTTTATGAAACATTTTCGCGTGTCGCGCAACAGCATCCATTACTTCTTCGACTTCTCCTGAAACTGTGAAGTCGCAATCATTTCCTAAGTCTCTACAACAAACTGATTTCATCTTGGTTAAGTTTAATGGTTATACTCAAATATAGTTAATTTAACTTAAAAGCCCCACATCATTGTGGGGCCTTTATTTACTTGTGGTCCCACCTGGGCTCGAACCAGGGACCACCTGATTATGAGTCAGGTGCTCTAACCAACTGAGCTATAGGACCAAAATTAGGCTGCAACAGTAGATTCTTCAGGGCAAAACAATTCAGTCGGGCTTTATTTCTTGACAAAGCTCTACCAAAACCCCACCTGCTGTCTTTGGATGAACGAAGACCACCCACTTGTTATCTGCGCCGCGCTTAGGCTCTTCACTGACAAAAACAAACCCGTCGGCCTTGAGGCGCTGAATCTCAGCGTTTATATCCTCTACTGCATACGCAACATGGTGTATCCCCTCTCCTCTTTTATCAATGAATTTGGCAATCGTTCCTTGGGGATTGTTGGAGGCCAGCAATTCTATTTTTTGATCTCCTTTCTTAAAAAAAGCGGTGGTGACCTGCTCAGAATCCACTACCTCGGTTTTATAACACGGGGTGTCTAATAAGCGTGTGTAGAGCGCAATGCTCTGTTCTAAATCCGAAACTGCAATTCCGATATGCTCAATAGCCTTCATAAAATACCTTTGTTCAAAAATAATAAAAACCCATCCCAAACCAGTATTTGTCCTATTTTTGTGTTATGGAAGAAAGTCAACGGCAACAAAAAATAAGTAGTGTCTTGCGCAAAGACCTTGCGCAAATCCTAAATCAACTTCTAAAAGAGGGGGGTGCAAATAATCTTATTGTTTCGGTGACTAAGGTCAATGTGACTGTGGATTTGAGTTTAGCGAGGGTTTATGTCAGTGTGTTTCCTGCTGATAAAGCAGTGCCAATCGTCTCTGAACTCAATGGATTAAAACCCGGCATCAAACACCAAATCGCACAATTGACTAAAAACCAACTGCGTAAAATGCCAGATTTAACTTTTTTTAATGACGACTCACTGGAGTATATTGGCCAAATAGAGCAAGCTGTAAAAGGGGGACAAAACCCACTCGAGGATCGTTCTCTGATCGAGCGTAGAAAAAAAAGCTAATGGGTCGCCTTCCCTACTTTATCGCCCTGCGTTATTTGCTGGCTAAGCACAGCAGGCATGCTGTTGGATTACTTTCTCGTATTGCCATTGGCGCTGTAGCTGTCGCAACGTTCTCACTTTTTTTAGTGCTGTCTGGGTTTACTGGACTCAAGGACTATGCTTTGGCATTTACCAATGTTTTTGACAGCGATCTCATTGTGACTCCGATCTCGGGAAAATCATTTATTTATACCCAAACTAGGGCTGATGCGTTACATCAACTCAGTGGTGTCCAAAGGGTGGGACAAGTCGTAGAAGATAAAGTCTTTTTGCGCTACAAAAACCAAACCCGCGTCGCTATGCTCCGCGGTATAGACAGTGCCTACACCCAAGTCACTCCTGTTGATAGTTTGATTTATACTGGACGGTGGTTTGACCCCCAGCGCCCTGAGGTTGTTCCAGGTTATGCCATCGCGGCCGATCTAGCTTTGGCTGCGCGAGATTACAGTAATCTTATTCAAATTTCAGCTCCAATTCCTGGGTCGAATATTATGGCCGCGACCCGTCCCGATCAAGTTTTTCGATCGGAGCAAGTGGTCGCCTCAGGAATTTATGAGGTTAACGACCAAGTCAATGATCGATTTGTGTTCTCCTCAATTGAAACCGCGCGCTATCTCTTTGGTTGGCACGACCAACACGTCTCCTCCCTAGTGATAAGCACCGCACAACAAAACCTCGAACAACTCAAAACCCAAATAACCCAAGTGTTTTCTGACCAAGTCCTTGTGAAAACGCGCATTGAACAAAACCAGGCGCTCTATCGTATGCTGAATTCAGAAAATCTCTTTACTTATCTTTTTATAAGTTTAATTGCAGCGATTGCCGTATTTAATTTAACAGGAACACTAATTATGTTGGTGCTCGAAAAGAAAAATAATCTACGCACCTTATTCTCCTTGGGTCAGCCGCTCAGAGACATCAAACGCACGTTTTTTGCCAGCGGCCTACTCATGTGCGCCGCGGGCCTCGCTCTGGGGCTCTTTATCGGAGTTATTGTCGTTTTTGGTCAATCGACCTTTGGGTGGGTATTGATTACAGAAACCCTACCCTATCCCGTGACTTTAACCTGGGGTAATTTCTTAATTGTGACGGGAACTATACTCAGTTTGGGAATATTGGCCTCCTTATTAGGGGCACAGCGCGTTACACGAAGTCTTTTGAATTAAAGTGTAAACACCATTGAGTCAAATTCATGCTCAATTTCATCTAATGTCGCAAAAACATCGGCTGAGGCATCACTGGTCACCAACCGTGTTCGATAAGGCTTAAAATCAGGAATCCCTTTGAAATAATTGGTATAGTGACGGCGGGTTTCAAAAACACCCAACCGTTCTCCTTTCCACTCTATTGACATTTGCAGGTGACGACGTGCGGCAGTAACGCGCTCGCTCAGCGTAGGTGGCATCGCGTGTGTTCCGGTCTCGAAATAGTGTTTGACTTGTTTAAAAAACCAAGGATTTCCAATGCTCGCTCGCCCAATCATCGCCCCATCTAAACCATAACTATCGCGCATCTCTACCGCGCGTTCAGGAGAATTAACATCGCCGTTGCCAAAAACAGGGATGTGCATACGCGGATTATTTTTTACCTCAGCAATCGGTCGCCAATCTGCGTCGCCCTTATACATTTGTGATCTAGTGCGGCCATGGATGGCTATTGCCTGACAGCCCACATCTTGTAAACGCTCCGCAACCTCAACTATTTTTATAGAATCGTGATCCCAGCCAAGTCTAGTTTTGACCGTGACCGGAAGTGTCGTGTGTTTGACCATGGCCTCTGTCAGAGCAACCATTAGATCAATGTCACGCAATATTCCTGCACCCGCGCCTTTCGACACAACTTTCTTGACGGGACAGCCAAAATTGATGTCGATAAAATCAGGGCCGCTGGCCTCCACTATTTCAACACTGCGCAGCATTGACTCCATAACTGCACCAAAGATTTGAATCCCAACAGGACGTTCCTTTTCGTAAATGTCCAGCTTCATGACGCTCTTTGCTGCATCGCGAATCAGACCTTCGCTCGAAATAAACTCGGTGTACACTACATCCGCTCCTTGTTCTTTGCACAAGGCACGAAATGGGGGGTCGCTCACATCCTCCATCGGGGCGAGCAAAAGCGGAAATTCACCAAGGTCGATAGAACCTATCTTTGCCATGGCCCAAAATTACAGAATAATTGCTTAATTCAATCGATTGCGCTCTTGGTGGGTGTTCAGGGATTTTTTGTGTTGTTTTGGGTTGTCGCCAAATCCATAGCGCAGAGCTACCCACACCATGCGTGACTCAGGGCGTGGCATATAATTATTGTCTTGATTAAGATAAACAGAGGACACCGCCACATTTTTTGTGTTAAACATATCGTCTACTCCGATGCTCAGCGTGGCGACTTTTGGTATCAACATACGTTGATAGGATAGGTTAGACTCGAAAATATTTCCGTAGTCCAGTGAACCAGAAACTAAATTTGAAATATAACTGTTGGTCCATTCCAAGCTGCCTTTGCCTGGACCTAGTGACCACTGATTATACGCTTGTAAAAATAATCCGCGCGTACTGTTGACCACAGATTGGCCGCCACTCTCTTCGGCCAAAAAGGTGTTTGAAATAAAATAGGCCGAAGCAATCAGGTTGGTGAACCACTTTTTATTTAAGTTCTTGGTGTAGGCCGCATCAACACTGTATTGGTAATAGTCTAATATATTCACATCGGTTTGACGATACGTCTGATTCTGATTGTCTTGAAAAGAAATAATCTCTAACGCGTTGTCTATTTGTTGATAATAGGCCTCAAAATACCAAGCACGACCGATGGTGTAATAGAGGTTTAGTTTTTGTTCAATCGCGGGAATCAAATTGGGGTTTCCTTGATTAAAGTTAGATTCATTGAGGTAATAGCGAAAGGGATTAAGCGCTTGATAACGGGGCCTTTGTATCTTTTTTAAATAACCAATGCCCCAGCTTTGGTCCCCAGGTAGTGCGTTACTAATTGTGAGCTCGGGAAACCAATTTTTATATCGTAAATCAGACAACGACTCCTGAGTGCTTTGACGCTCAATGCGTGTTGCTTCATAGCGCAACCCCGCCGCCACGGACCATTGGCCAAAAGACTCCTCAGCACGAATATAGCCTGCAGCCACTTGTTCCTGATAGTCAAATCGTTCGACGGGGCTGGTTATGGTACTCTCTTGAGGGGTCAAAGACCAATTTGTTTTTGTGTTGACCTGGGTCACTTTGGCCCCGAAATCCCATTTTGATTTATTGCCTTGGCGTGTAAGATCTACCTGTCCCAAGCCTATAGTTGTTTTTTGATCCGATCGCGTAACAAACCCATTATCATTTGTATTTTGACCAAAGGCATCAAAATATCTACTGCTCAGTTGCTGCCGCTGATCTTGTGAATAATCGATGAATTGGGTGGTGGTTTTTGCAGAGATTTCGTCACTTATCTCAGTGTTCCAGGCAAAGTCAACGACATAATCACTTGTATTAAACTCTGTGTTGCTCTGGGTAGTAAACGTCTCTTGTGTTAGGTATTGTGGTGTTAATATTTGGTTTTCTTGACGATTAGTAAATCGTTTATTGGGTGTTATTGCGCTTTGGGCACTAAGCGATATTTCGTTGCTGCTATTGGGCGACCAATTCCATTGTGCATAGGCCCGATGGGTTAATTGATTGGTAATTCTGTTAAAGTCACCGCGCCAAATATTAGTCGTTTGCTCTGTGGCGGGTGATAGATACCGGATATAGGTGTCTTGATTTTTATTTTCTTTTTTTGGAGCGATACTGTAACTGAGATACCATTGATGTTTTTCGCGACTCAATAAATGGGTCGTCGTGAATTGATACTTGGCAAAGACTCCCTGCCGATAAATGCTCCGAAGATTCCCTTTATACCCAGGAACTATTTTTTTGGTGGTAATCAGGTTGAGTGCTGTTGTGGCATCGGCATCAAAATTGGCCCCAGGATTTGTTATAACTTCAACAGATTCGATAAGTTTGGCGTCCAAGCCTTCGAGGAAATCTTTGAGCGCGCTACCAGACAAGTACAATTTCTTATTATTTATATAAACCGTTGTGGGCCGATTTTTGACGGTCAATGTTCCATTGAGCACCACCACACCTGGCGTTTTTGTCACAATATTGTAGGTGTCAGTCGTGGATAGCGTCGACTCGGCTACTCGAAACGTGAGTCGCCCGGGTTCGCGCGAAATCTGAGGCGCTTTGGCGTTAATAATCACCTCCTCAAGTTCTTCCTGAACGGGTTCTAGTGTGATTTGACCTAGATCTTGAGAAGGGCCCAAAGTAATTGTTTGACGATAAGGCTCAAAGCCGAGAGTCTGTGCGCTTATTCTGTATTGTCCTTGTGGCAAAGCATCAACAACAAACCCCCCATCATCTCCAGTAATGGTGGCCGCATAAGGCTGCTCCATTGTTGCATTTTGTGTTTTGGCCCCTGTTTGTTCGGGCTGTTGGAACACCAAAACAGTCACAAAAGACAAAGGGGTGTCTCGTTCAATTATTCGCCCCCTTATTTCAAAGGATTGACCAAACACCACCGTTGAGGTTAGGCTAAATAAAAAAAGCAAGCGTTTGGTCATTTTGCAGTGTATTCAAATTAAAATAACAAAAAATAAATCATATGCCCCCCCATTGAATGCCTCTATCGTGGTTTTTCAACTATATTTGCAGCGCAATTGTGCCTTACAGAGTTTGGTGCGCTGACTATAGCTATGAAGCAGATAAGAAATTTTTGCATTATTGCCCATATTGACCACGGAAAAAGCACCTTGGCCGACCGCTTGTTAGAATTCACTGGCGCAATCAGTGATCGAGAAAAACAAAACCAATTATTGGATAATATGGATTTAGAGCGTGAACGTGGAATCACGATCAAAAGTCACGCCATCCAAATGAATTACCTCCACCAAGGTCAGGAGTATGTCCTAAACTTAATCGACACCCCTGGTCACGTTGATTTCTCTTATGAAGTGTCCCGGTCTATTGCTGCTTGCGAAGGCGCTTTGCTTGTGGTAGACGCCGCGCAAAGCATCCAAGCACAAACCATATCAAATCTTTATTTGGCCCTAGAAAACGACTTGGAAATTATTCCAGTTCTGAACAAAATAGATTTGCCCTCTGCCAATCCCGAAGAGGTAACTGATGATATTGTCGACCTACTGGGCTGTAACCCAGAAGAAATTATTCCAGCAAGTGCCAAAACTGGCTTGGGTATCGAAGATATATTAAATGCAATTATTGATCGCGTACCCGCACCGGAGGGTAATCCAGAGGAGTCTCTTCAGGCCCTGATATTTGATTCTGTGTACAACCCTTTTCGCGGCATTGAAACTTACTTTCGTGTCTTGAACGGCTCGATTACTAAGGGGCAGCAGATTAAATTTATGGCTACCGGAAAAACTTATTTTGCCGATGAAATCGGCACCTTAAAGCTGCGCCAAGAACCCAAACAAGTGATTGGTGCCGGCGATGTAGGTTATCTCATTACGGGGATAAAAGAGGCGCGCGAAGTCAAAGTGGGCGATACCATCACAGACGCCAAGCACCCAACCACAAATATGATTGACGGCTTTGAAGACGTCAAACCCATGGTCTTTGCTGGTATTTATCCAGTTGATACAGAGGACTATGAAGAGTTGCGCAGTTCCATGGAAAAACTCCAGCTCAACGACGCCAGTCTCGTGTTTCAACCCGAGAGTTCTGCCGCGCTTGGATTTGGATTCCGTTGTGGATTTTTGGGAATGCTGCATCTCGAGATTATTCAGGAACGACTGGAGCGCGAATTTGACATGACTGTGATTACCACCGTGCCTAACGTATCTTATCAGGCCTATACTAATCGTGAACCAGACACGCCAATACTCGTAAATAACCCCAGTGATTTGCCAGACCCGTCGACACTCAATCGTGTAGAGGAACCATACATTAAAGCCAGTATTATTACCAAGGCTGATTTTGTTGGGCCAGTAATGTCCTTGTGTATTGAAAAACGAGGTCAAATTACCAACCAAACCTATCTGACCCAAGACCGTGTTGAACTGAGTTTTGACATGCCATTGGCTGAAATTGTCTTTGATTTTTATGATCGTCTTAAAACAGTGTCCAAAGGCTACGCCTCATTTGACTACACCCCTATTGGGTTACGTACGTCCAAACTCGTCAAAGTAGATGTGCTCTTAAACAACACCCCTGTAGATGCCTTATCGGCGTTGCTGCACCAAGACAACGCCTATACTATCGGCAAAAAAATGTGTGAAAAGTTGCGCACATTAATTCCGCGTCAACAATTTGATATCCCAATTCAAGCGGCTATCGGCGCCAAAATTATTGCTCGAGAAACCGTCAAAGCCTTGCGCAAAGATGTTACTGCAAAATGTTATGGTGGAGATATTTCTAGGAAAAGAAAGCTGCTTGAAAAACAGAAAAAAGGTAAAAAACGCATGCGAGCCGTAGGGAGTGTAGAGATTCCTCAAGAAGCGTTTATGGCGGTGCTCAAGCTCAACGACTAGGTGCGGGCAGACTTATTTTTTTAACGCACGCCCCAATTCTTCCAGGTCCTGTGGTTTTCCCAAATAAACTAGGGATGAATCTGGACTGACTTCAAGGTTTTTTGGATCACCAATCACCTCTAGATGCCCATTATTTGTCTTTAGAAACAAAGGAACTGTCTCTTTATTGTTACTGAGTATTTTTAATAGGCGTGTGAACTGATCTATGTCTTGAACAGGGATCTCTTGAATTGATGGGTGTTCACGCGCGACCTTGTCGAGCATGGTGTAATCGTGTGTGTTACAAAAATACTCCGGGTTATCTAGGTCGAGGCCCTTTTGTTTTTCTTCAGCTGACATCAAACGAAATGTGCCCGTCTCGCCAAAGGTGTGCCCAAACTTATCGATTGCCAATTGATTGATTTCAGTGCTCGCCGTAAGCGCCAACAAATAACCAACATCACTGAGCTCAATGTTGCCGCTGAGGTCATTGGTGTAAATGTTCGCTGAAAATGCCTCAAGACCAAGGTTTTGTGCCTCTGATACATTGGATTGATTTGAATCCAACAGCACAACATGTCTTCCATTTTTTTGAAGATATGCAGCAATTAATCGTGCTACTTTTGAGGCCCCCACAATAAGTACGCCTTCAGAAGTTTTTAGAAACACCCCGACCAGCAGGGCAAATAGACGTGCTGTGGTCGCATTAAGTAAAACGGTAACCAAAACCACTGAAAACACCAGTGGAGTTATATATTCTGCATAAGGCACCCCTAATTGAACTAATCGCGAACCAAAGAGCGAAGCGATCCCGGCCGCGACAATCCCTCGTGGACCAACCCAGCTGATAAACAATTTCTCGTTGAGTTTTAAAGGCGACCCTGCTGTACTGATTAGCACAGATAAAGGGCGTAATACAAATATGATCACTCCGAGTAAAGCGGCGGTTTGCCAATTATAGATCAGTAATAAGTCTGACAATTCAATATTTGCTGAAAGCAAAATAAATAGAATAGAAATAAGCAGCACGCTTAGGGATTCTTTGAAATAAAGAAGTTCTTTAAGGTTAGGTAATTTGCTATTGCCCAAAAACATCCCCATAACCACGACCGACAGTAAGCCTGACTCGTGGGCAAACAAATCGCTTTGAACAAAGACTAAAAGAACCGCAGACAAAGCCACCACGTTCATTAAATAGTGAGGAATCCACTGACGTTTAATGGAAAAATACAATATGTACCCCGCCGAAATACCAAAAGATCCCCCGATGAGTATAATCTTGCCAAACTCGATTAGGGCTTGTTTGGAATAGCCTACATCGCCCCCGATTCGAATGAATTCAAACACCAATACCGCAGCCAACGCGCCGATTGGATCAATTAAAATCCCCTCCCATTTTAATACGGCCGACACATCTTTTTTTAGTGGTATATTTCGGAGAATTGGACTGATTACTGTAGGTCCGGTAACAATAATTAGCGAAGCAAATAAAAATGACAATTGCCAATTGAGTCCGATAAGGTAGTGCGCGGCTGCACCAGCTCCAGCAAAGGTGACCAAAGCGCCTAAACTAATGAGTTTAATAATCACTGGGCCGACCTTGGACACTTCGTCGCGCTTCAAGGTAAGTCCCCCTTCAAAAAGGATGATCCCAATAGCCAAGGATACAAAGTAATACAAGTTTTCGCCGGGAAATAATCCTCGAGTACCGTCCCATATAGGCTTGATATACGGTTGTCCATCGATAGTGAACAACGTGGAAATTGGCCCGACTAAAAGCCCGATTAAGATCAAAGGTAAAATGGCTGGCAGCTTTAACTTCCATGCTGTCCATTGCGCCAGTATTCCTAGTACGATTATGCCCGCGAGTTCTACCATATACTATTATAATGCTCTAAAATACGAGAAAGTTTTTATTTCCTATGGGTCTAAAAATATTATCGAATAAGTAATGGCTTTATTGCCTTATGGGCTGAGTGATAATATTCTGTTAAAAAAATCAAATTAGTCGCCCGGTTCTGGGGCTATTATATGACCTTTTGTTATTTTGCAGATAAGCTGCGATAAGCAAACTATGACACTCTATCCAATTGATGCGGGAAATTTTAAACTTGATGGTGGGGCCATGTTTGGTGTTGTCCCCAAAAGTCTCTGGCAGCGCACAAATCCTGCAGACTCCAACAACATGATCGATATCGCCGCGCGTTGTTTATTGATCGAAGACGGAAATAGGCTTATTTTGATTGATAATGGCATGGGGGACAAACAGGGCCCAAATTTTTTCAAACACTATCACCTTTGGGGCGGGGCCACACTTGAGGGGTCGCTAAAACGTCATGGGTTTAGTTTTGATGAAGTTACCGATGTGTTTTTGACCCACCTTCATTTTGATCATTGTGGTGGCAGTGTTTGTTGGAATAGTGACCGCAGTGGTTACCGAACCCAATTTTCCAATGCTCGGTATTGGAGCAATAAAGAACATTGGCAATGGGCAACTACTCCCAATAGACGAGAAAAGGCTTCTTTTTTAAAAGAGAACATCCTACCCATTGAAGAATCGGGTCAACTTAATTTTATCGATACCCCAGATCAGGATTATGCCGATCAAACTCCTTTAGGCTTTGGGGTGTTTTTTGTCGATGGGCACACAGAAAAACAGATGATTCCGCACATAAAAGTCAAAAACAAAACTTTGGTTTTTATGGCAGATCTTTTGCCTACAGCTGGGCATATTCCACTGCCCTATGTCATGGGATATGACACTCGCCCTTTGAAAACGCTAAGTGAAAAAGAAAAATTTTTAAATTTGGCAGCGGATCACGGATATTATCTGTGGTTAGAACACGACGCCCACAACCCAATTATTACGGTTAAACACACAGAAAAAGGGGTGCGCCTTGATCAGGTATATACCCTCGAACAATTTTTAAACTAAACGATATGAAAACACCTAAACACATTTTTATGGCCCTTATCCCTGCACTTCTAGTCAGTGCCTGTGGACCTGCCAAATTTGACGCTAACCCTGTTGCTGCTCCTACCAATGCGGTAACCAAAACCGCTGATCGCACCGAACAACAAACACAAGGTTGGGGTGCTTTGGACCTTGCAAACGACACTATTGCCGGAATGAGTGTTGATAAGGCTTATGAGGAGTTGTTAGGTGACCGAAAAGGGAGTACTGTTATTGTAGGGGTTATAGACAGTGGGGTTGATATAGAACACGAAGATTTAAAAAATGTAATCTGGGTTAATGAAGATGAAATTCCAGGCAACGGTATTGATGACGACCGCAACGGTTATGTTGACGATATTCACGGATGGAACTTTTTAGGAGATATAGTCAAAGAAAACCTAGAATACACGCGAATTATTCGTGCTTTAGGTCCTGAATTTGAAGGTAAAGAGATTGATGATCTTGCTGAGGACCGTGCGGCCGACTATGCGCTCTATAACAAGGCAAAAGCCGCTTACGAAAAGGATTACAACGATGCTGCACAAAACAAAACGCGCTACCAGGGTATGTATGACGGACTTTCGTCGGCCCATAATGTTATCAAAGAAAAACTCGGTAAAGAAGACTATTCCAAAGAAGATCTGGCTGGGCTTGAGGGTCTCTCTGATCAAGAACAAGAGCTTGTAGGGCGCTTGACACAAATGATGGCGTTTGGACCAAGTATCCCTGCTGTTCTCGATCGCTTGAGTGGTGGGGTAGACTATTTTACCAATCGTCTCGAAAGCCACTTTAATCTTTCAACGGATTATCGTGCTGAAAGCCTGGGTGATGATGCCAATGACTGGTCCTCTAAGTACTACGGTAACAACGATGTGGACGGGCCTGACCCCAAAAAAGAAGATGCGACACACGGAACCCATGTTGCTGGTATTATCGCTGCAGAGCGCAATAATGGTATCGGTATGAATGGGGTGGCTGACAACGCCAAAATCATGGTTGTCCGCACAGTACCAGATGGCGACGAATACGACAAAGATGTGGCTTTAGCGATTCGGTACTGTGTCAATAACGGAGCCAAAGTGCTCAACACTAGCTTTGGCAAAGGGTTTTCGCCACATCCAGAATGGGTGTGGGATGCCATCCGCTACGCCTCGGATAATGATGTATTGATTGTAAACGCAGCGGGTAATGACGGTATGGATCTCGATCAAAATGAAGTTTACCCCAACGATGTGCGTCCTGGTGAAACTCAAGAAATCGGAAATACATTTATTACCATCGGTGCCTCAACACCAGAGTTTAACGAGGGGCTCGTTGCTGGGTTCTCTAACTACGGTAATAACAACGTCGACGTGTTTTCTCCTGGTGTTCAAATTTGGGCTACGACTCCTTTAGATAATTATGAATACCTACAAGGAACCTCTATGGCCGCACCAGCTTTAGCGGGTGTTGCCGCGGTAATCCGTTCGTATTTTCCAAAATTAAGCGCCGCTCAAGTCAAACAAATCTTAATGGATAGTGGTTTGGCTGGTCCAGGTGAAGTAATTCTCGGGGGGGATCCAAATACGAAAAAGGATTTTGAAAACATCTCAAAATCCGGCCACCTGGTCAATATGTATAACGCTTTGATTATGGCAGACCAAATGTCTCGCTAGTTAGGTAATCTGCATTAAATGAAATTAATTCTCTCAATATTTTTGGCTGCTTGCTCTGTGGTAAGCAGCCAAAATTCTTTTAATTACTGGCAGCAACATGTAGACTACACCATGAGTGTAGATATGGATGTTGAGCGCTGGCAGTACACGGGAACCCAAAAACTAGTCTACACGAACCATTCTCCGGACACCTTACACAGGGTTTTTTATCACCTGTACTTCAATGCGTTTCAGCCGGGGAGTGAAATGGATGTGCGTTCACGAACCATTGCTGACCCTGATCGTCGTGTAAGAAATCGTATTGCTAGTTTACGCCCTGATCAGCAAGGGTTTTTAAACGCTACTTCACTGACCCAAGATGGTGTTTCGTTGGACTACTCTCTTGAAGAAACAATCCTGGTTGTCCCCTTAAAAAAAGCTTTGGCTCCGCACGAGAGCACTGTTTTGACAATGTCATTTCATGGGCAAGTTCCGGTTCAAATCCGTCGCAGCGGACGCAATAACGCCGAAGGGGTGGCTTTGTCTATGACACAATGGTATCCCAAACTCGCGGAATACGACAAAGACGGCTGGCATACAGATCCTTATATCGCTCGAGAATTCTACGGGGTTTGGGGAGACTTTGAGGTTACGCTGGATATTGACAGCACCTATGTGGTGGGCGGCACAGGATATCTCAAAGAAAAAATTGCTTTAAGCGAAGGCCGCACGCGTTGGGTTTTCGATGCGCCTATGGTGCATGATTTTACCTGGGCCGCAGATCCCGATTATATCCACGATACTTTTGCTGGACCCGACGGCGTTACATTAAACTTTTATTACAAAAATGACCCGGCCTTGAGTGACAACTGGAAGGCCTTGCAGCCTGTTACCGCAGAACTCCTTACATATTTTAATGAGGCTATTGGTCCCTACCCATACAAACAATATTCTGTCATACAAGGAGGTGATGGCGGCATGGAGTACGCTATGTGTACCCTGATCACAGGAGACCGTAGTTTTGAGAGTTTAGTTGGGGTTACTGCCCATGAAATGGCCCACACGTGGTTCCAGTTTTTACTGGCGACCAATGAATCTCTTCATGAGTGGATGGACGAAGGGTTTACTTCTTATATTTCATCTTTGGCAGAATACCAGGTGCTCAATCAAAGTGGTGGTGACCCTTTAGTGGGTTCTTATAGAGGTTATAACTACTTAGCAAACTCTGGTGTTGAACAACCCCTGAGCACCCACGCCGACCGATACAATACAAATCGCAATTACGGTATTGCCGCCTACTCCAAAGGGGCTGTTTTTTTAGCGCAATTAGGTTATGTTGTGGGTGAGACGGTGTTGGCAGAGATCATCAAAGAATATTATAACAACTGGGCGTTCAAACACCCTGAACCTCGCGATTTTATTCGTGTCGCTGAACGTGTTTCGGGCCTGAATTTAGATTGGTATTTACAAGACTTCACCACAACTACCAACACTATAGACTACGGTATTTCTGGGGTTAATGCCTCTGGCGATACACCAGTTGATGCCAATACTTATACCAGCGGTGGCGATCAGACTATAACACTCAAGCGTATCGGGCTTATGCCCATGCCGATTGACCTACAGGTCAATTTTGCCGATGGCAGCAGTCGCTTGTACTATATCCCGCTTCAAATGATGCGGGGAGAAAAAGATTTTGGCGATACGCCGGTCACGATCCTAAGCGACTGGGCATGGGCTAGACCAACATATCAGTTTAAAGTCGACGCAGACTCAGAAATTACCGAGGTCATTATTGACCCCAGCGGACGAATGGCAGACATTCAAAGGGAAAACAACCGCTTTGTGCGTGATCGCTAACCTAATTTAAGGTGTGTTGATTCTGTGTGTCGTGTCTTGATTCTGCGCGGCGTGTCGTGATTCTCTGCGGGGTGGGTTGATTCTGTGTCAAATACACCAACTTCATCTGGAGGGTAACCTTGGACGCACGTATCCTGTACAAGTTCGAGATGTGGTGGGAATCCACGGGGTTATGTATCTTTAGCCCATGAGTAATGGTTTGTCAAAACACGAACGGCTTAAAGGACAGCATTGGTTTGAGGTTTTGTTTCAACAAGGGCAACACATAAAGCGTTTTCCGTTGAAACTGGTCCACGCCCCAATAAAACAAACCAAGCATCATTTGTTCGGGGTGTCGGTGCCTAAGCGCAACATTGCAAGCGCCGTTATGCGTAACCGCATTAAACGACAAATTAGGGAGGCTTATCGTTTGAACAAATCATTGGCAAATACGAATGAATTCAGCGCTTTGTTTTTTATCTATCAAGGCAGAGAATCCTTACCTTATGCCCGCATCGAGCAGGCTGTAAAAGACCTACTGCTGCGATATACTCAATCCAAAGAAATTAAGGATGAACTCTAAGTTTTCTCTTGTCAATCGACGTAAACAGTCCGGAGCAAAGCGCAACGCGTTGCGGAAGGTGCTTTGGGTCATACCGGTATCAATAGGACTTGTGACACTAATCAGTGCCCGCGGTGGGCTTTTCGAAATCACCAAACAACTCGAAATATTCAACACATTGTTTAAAGAACTGTCTTTGAATTATGTCGATAAAACCTCACCTGCTCAGCTTATGGACAAGGCTATAACAGGTTTGCTAGACGGGCTAGACCCCTATACCGTCTTTTGGACCGAGCAAGAGGTCTCTGATGCGCGAATTTCCAAGGAAAGTAATTTCGCGTCTCTAGGCGCCGGCTTTAAACAGTTTGATCAAGAGTGGGTCGTTATTTCGATAGACGAAAAGGGGCCTGCAGACCGAGCTGGGATGCGTGTCGGGGATGTTTTAGGCGCCGTAAATGGCGTGACTTTAGATCAGGGCTTGGATCAATTATCTCAGCTCATGACCTTAAACCCGGACAGCCAAATCACTTTGGAATACATCCGTGACAATACACCAGTTCAAGCGACATTAATTCCGAGTAAAACACCTGAAAGCCCTGTGGTCCATTCACAGCTACTCAAAGAACGTGTCGGATATATCGCCCTAAAGGAGTTCAGTCCCACAACCTATAGGGACACTAAAAAAGCTCTGTTTGAGTTAAAATCTGCAGGAGCGCAATCATTGATTTTAGATTTACGCAACAATCCTGGAGGGCTGCTCACCGAAGCAGTTAATCTGGTAAGTTTGTTTGTACCCAAAGGTACGCTTGTCACCTACACCCAGTCTGTGGTTCCCGAATATAACAACAGTTATGTGACTCAGCAATTGCCCGCAGATCTCGACATGCCTTTGGCGGTGCTTATCAATGCGCGCAGTGCCTCAGCTAGTGAGATTGTTTCTGGGAGCCTTCAAGACCTGGATCGTGCGGTGATTGTCGGTGGACGCAGTTTTGGAAAAGGTCTGGTCCAAAGACCTAAGCCTTTGAGCTACGGCACTCAGCTCAAAGTCACTATTTCACGTTATTTCACGCCAAGCGGACGTTGTATCCAGGCCTTAGATTATTGGCAGCGCGACCAAGACGGAGAACCCATTCGAAAAGAGCCGGATCAATACAACGCATTCAAAACCAAGTCTGGGCGCACAGTATATGATGGTGGGGGTATTTTACCCGATAAGGTTTATGAAAGCTCGAGTGACCACACCTTACTTACATCTTTGCTAAAATCACGCATCATGTTGGATTATGGCACAGAATTTATGAAAACACACAATTTTGAACGTCTCGAAGATTTTAATTTTACGTCCAAAGACTTTAGTGATTTTCTAGATTTTGTCGCGGCCCACCCCCATACGATTAATACCATTTCTGAAGGGGTCTTTTCGGAGTTTGTAACTGCTGCTCAAAAAGAAGGTATTGCCCCTTATGTCAGCAAAGAGCTTGAGTCGATAAGCAAGCGCCTGATGTCTGCCAAAATTGAGTTACTACAATCAAAAAAAGAGGCCGTACAAACAGTATTGGTCGAGTCAATTCTACCCCGTTACTTTTATCGTTCAGGTCTTTACACCTACAAAACCACAAATGACCCAGAAATCATAGGTAGTATTGATTTATTGCTCAACCCTAAAAAATATTCCAAAATTTTAAGACTATAGATTATGAACTCGTTTCTTTTATTTTTCGAGCAGATGCCGGTTTGGCAAAAATTAGGTTGGGTTGTTTTTTGTATCGCCGTATTTTGGGTGTTAGAAGGCTATTATCGCGATGTTGACAAAAGCTACGATAAAACACGTCATGCCAAAACCAATTTTGGGCTTTTGTCTATTGTTATGCTCATCAATGTAATCTTTGGGGTCTTAACCGCCGGGGTTTTTATGTGGCTCAATGTCTCAAATTTCGGGCTGCTCCATTATACTAGTGCCCCTGTTTGGGTAGAGTTACTTTTATCGATTATGGTCCTTGATTTAATCGCTCAGTATGGTGTGCACTATCTCTTACACAAAGTGCCGTGGATGTGGCGACTGCACATGGTTCATCACTCAGACAAACACGTTGATGTGACCACCGGAACGCGCCATCATCCTTTTGATTTTACCCTGCGAGAAATATTTGCATTAATCGCTGTGGTGATAATGGGCATGCCTGTGGCATTTTATTTATTCTATCGGATTCTCAGTGTTCTTTTCACCTATTGGACTCATGCAAACATCGCGCTTCCTCTGAGTATTGACAAAGCCCTGAGTTACTTTATTGTTACTCCAGGAGTACACAAATTTCATCACCATCGTGAAATGCCTTGGACCGATAAAAACTTTGGAAACATGCTTTCTATTTGGGATCGTCTTTTTGGAACATTTGTTTACGGCGAGCGAAAGGACATTGTTTTTGGGGTAGACCGAGCAGACCTGCTGGACGATCAAAGTTTTACGACGCTCCTTGGATTGCCGTTCAGTTCTAAAATAAAGCCAATTCCTAAAGGCAGTGATGACCATGATTGAGGCCCTTGTTTTAACGCTATTAGGGCTTTTGTTGTCTATTGATCCAAATACTCGCCGTGTTGTGACGCATCTAAACCTCGGTATTCTTGATCTTCCCTCACGCGCATGGACAACAATAAATCCGTGATTTTATACAGCACATAGCTGCCTACAAAAGTAAACACTGCGACAAGCACTAAGGCAATGAGGTGATTGACAAAAGTAGTTGTTTCGCCATAAACTAACCCAACTTCTTCAGCGAATACTCCAGTCAAGATCATGCCGACAATTCCACCGACACCATGGCTTGGAAATACATCTAAAGTGTCGTCAATTTCAGATTTTTTGTTCCATCGAATCGCGAAATTACTCACAATCGAGGCGGTAAATCCAATAAATATACTACTGCCCAAACTGACAAATCCTGCTGCTGGTGTAATAGCAACCAATCCAACTATTGCCCCAATACAAGCCCCTAGTGCAGACATTTTTCTATTCTGGAATCGTTCGAGAAATATCCATGTCAACATACTTGTGGCAGAGGCGAGGTTTGTATTGGCAAATGCAATTACGGCATCAATATTTGCCCCGAGCGCAGAGCCTGAATTAAATCCAAACCACCCGAACCACAATAAACCTGTCCCCAAGATGACAAAGGGAATGTTGGCTGGTTTTTCAATACAGTCTTTGCGCTTTCCTAGATATATCGCTCCGGCCAACGCTGCAATTCCCGCAGACATGTGAACTACCGTTCCACCAGCAAAGTCTAATATACCCCACTGTCTGAGCAAGCCTTCTGGATGCCAGGTCATATGCGCCAAGGGAGCATAGATCAACAACGAAAAAAGCACCATAAACAGGATGTAACTTCTAAAGCGAATTCGCTCAGCAAAGCTTCCGGTAATGAGTGCTGGGGTAATTATGGCAAATTTTAACTGAAACAGGGCGAAAAGTAAAAACGGTATGGTCTCTGAAAATTCTTGATTTGGACGTAATGAGACATCTTTAAACGCAAAGTAAGTCATTGGATTTCCTATAAAGCCTCCTAAGCTTTCTCCAAACGCTAAGCTAAATCCAACAACAACCCACAGGACGCTAATCACACCAAGCGCCACAAAACTCTGTAACATTGTTGATATGATGCTTTTTTTAGTCACCATACCCCCGTAAAAGAACGCTAAGCCTGGAGTCATCAGTAAGACAAACGCACTCGATACTAACATCCAAGCTGTGTCTCCAGTATCTATTGTTTCTCCCGGCGCTAAATCATTGTAAGGTGTTCCTGCAAACAAGCAGAGTAACACTAAAGCGAATAAAACTAAAAAATTGATTTTTTTGCCCATGCCCTCTAAAATTATATGGTTATATGGGTAAATTTAATGTTTTTATATTATTGGACCATAAAAAATTAGGGGTGTAGTAGTGTTTTAATCATTTTTTTATGTGGTATACCATCTTCTAAATATTCTGAACCGCTGGCTTCGAACCCATGTGTTTTATAAAAACCCTCTAAATAAGATTGGGCTGATATCTCTATATGTGTTATCGGAAAACGTTCCATTAACACAGAAATTGACGCTTGCATTAGTGTATGGCCTAAGTGTTTGCCGCGTTCTGCCTGTGAAACGATTACCCGACCAATCGATGCGTGTTCAAAATAATCTCCGGGTCCAAATACTCTTGTATATCCACTTAGCTTATCGTTCACATACCCTAAAACATGAATTGCTTTTTGATCCTTGTAATCTAAGTCTTGATAAACACAGTTTTGCTCTACCACAAACACATTAGATCGCAATGCCATTACATCATACAGTTCATCAATTGTCAATTCATTGTATGGTTTAACACGAATCTCCATATATGTCGCAATAAGGGCTTTAAATTTTACTAAGCTTTGAGATTAGGGACATGAGATTTTATTGACCCGATTAAGGTGTCGCCCTCCTTCAAACGACTGATTAATGAATGTATCTATCATTTCTTTAGCCGAATCTAATGATACGAAGCGTGCTGGGATACATATAATGTTGGCATCATTGTGGCTTCGAGCGAGTCCTGCTATCTCACTGTTCCAACATAAAGCAGCACGTACTTTTTGGTATTTATTGGCGGTCATAGTCACTCCATTACCACTACCACAAATCAAAACACCTATATTAGCCTGTCCTTGATCTACATCCTTCGCAACTGGATGCACATGATCGGGATAATCTACACTATCACTGTGATCAGTGCCATAGTTATGAACTTCATGTCCTTTGGACACTAATAATTGCATAATTTGTTCTTTGTACTCGGTTCCCGCATGGTCATTGCCAATAACAATTTTCATAAGATTAAAATTTACTTTGATTAAAGGTAGTTATTAATTAGCGCTCACCAAATACTCTGTATATAAACTCATGAAATAATCAACAATTATGTTGATATCTTCATTGTAAATAAGCGTATCTATTTTTGGTATTGTCAAAGCATTATTCAATTGTAAATTATATATTAATATAACGCTTATTTTAGACAATTTTATAGATTACTTTTTAAACTAAATGTTACCAGATATAAACATGAGATGAATGTTAATTTATAAAATTATCGATTGTACTTTAACTAATTTGCTTTGTTAATATCTCCTATAAATCTATGATAATGATATCTTTAATTGCATGTTAGGCTGTTAACAGTACGTTTATATTCAGATAATAATTATGTATGCAAATGAATTCCATAAAACTTATTTCTATTATCAACAGACTATAATAAACCCCATTAAATATTTTAAAAAAGAAAAAAGAATAATAATTATTTAGTAAATGTGAATAAGATAAATGAAGACAGCTTCTTCAAAGGCCATAAGATTGATGTACCTTTAAGCCTATTTTAAAGTACTGATGGGCAAAAAACAAAGAAGGATTAAAGGGAGAACCAAAATTACACAAGAGTCAGTTGCGTCGGTATTTAAAGCACATCCAACACAAGCTTACACGATTAAACAAGTTGCTGCATCATTACAGATAAGAGATAGTAGCGGGCGTAATCATTTGGTTAAACAACTCCACGCGTTAAGGAAACAAAACATAATTAATGAGGTGAGTATTGGGATATTCAAATGGGCCAAACAAAAGAATTATCTCGAAGGTCAAATACAGATTACAGCCAAAGGAAAAGCTTATGTTGCCATCGAAGGCTGGAGTGAAGAGGTTGTCATAGACAAACGGCGGACTAATCGAGCATTAAATAAAGATATCGTATCGGTGTATGTCTATAAACGAAGGCGTAATGGTAGAATTGAAGGTGAGGTCAATGAAGTATTACAACGCCATCGAACAGAGTTTGTTGGGATTTATCAACACGCAGAGAAATTTGGTTTTGTGCACTGTGCTGGACAGAATATTCACACTGATTTTTTTATCCCTGGATCAAATATAAATAAAGCCCAAGATGGAGATAAAGTTCAGATTCGTTTAGAGGGCTGGGCAGAACAAAGTGAATCACCCATTGCAAAAGTACTTCGTGTATTTGGTGCTTCGGGAACCCATCAATCAGAAATACATTCAATATTAGCACAGTACGGTCTCCCGAACGAATTCGCCCCTGATATTCTTGAGGCCTCAGAAAAAATAAACAGAGCGATTACACCTGATGATTATAAAAATAGACGGGACTTTCGTCAAATATTGACCTTTACTATTGATCCAAAAGATGCTAAGGATTTTGATGATGCGCTTTCTTTTGAGCAACTGGATAATGGTATTGTGCGTGTTGGTGTGCATATTGCCGATGTTTCGCATTATGTTCAGCCAGATACATTGATTGATCAAGAAGCTTTTGAGCGGGGTACTTCCGTTTATTTAGTGGATCGAGTGGTTCCTATGTTGCCAGAGGTACTAAGTAATGATGTATGTAGTTTAAGACCAGAAGAAGAGAAGTTATGTTTTTCTGCAGTTTTTGATTTAGATCAAAATGCACAAGTTGTTCAACAGTGGTTTGGGAAAACGGTGATATACAGTCAACTGCGAATGGCTTACGAAGAAGCTCAACACATCATAGAAACGGGTCAAAACAGTATTCCACAAGATATTTCAATTAGCGGCTCGATCAGAGACATAAAACCACAGGTAGTGTCGGCCATCCAAATCATGGATGGATTGGCGAAACAACTTAGGAGTGGCAGAATGCGCCAGGGGGCAATTTCATTTGATCGGATCGAGGTAAAATTTAATCTCGATAAGGAAAATAATCCGGTTGGCGTGTATTTTAAAGAAGGTAAAGACGCTAATAAACTTATCGAAGAGTTTATGTTATTAGCTAATCGAAGTGTAGCGAAATATATTGGCGCGCAGCAACCCAAAAAGACGTTTATTTATCGAGTACACGATGAGCCTGACGATGAAAAAATAGCAGGACTTCAGAATATTATTAAGCGTTTTGGGTATCAATTAGATACTAAAAATAGAGCGACTACCGCAAAATCAATCAACAAACTGTTGAAACAAGTTCATGGGACTAAAGAACAAAATTTGGTTGATACCCTAGCAATAAGGAGTATGAGTAAAGCCACATATACCACTCAAAATATAGGACACTACGGATTGGCTTTTGATTACTACAGCCACTTTACCTCACCCATAAGACGTTATCCAGATGTTATGGTTCATCGCTTGTTGGCGCATTATTTAGACAATGGAAAGACGCCTTCAGAGCAAACTTTTGAAGACCACTGCAAACACACAAGTCAGCGAGAACAGTTAGCGGCTAATGCTGAACGAGACAGTATTAAATATATGCAGGTAAAATTTATGTCTGAGCATGAAGGACAAGACTTCACTGGGGTAATATCTGGTGTTACCGATTGGGGCATTTATGTGGAATTAGAGCATAACAAATGTGAAGGTATGGTGCGCGTACAAGATTTAAAAGACGACCATTATACGTTCGACCAACAAGAATATGCACTAATCGGCCATCGCTCTCACAAAACATACCGATTGGGCGATACCGTGGAGATTCGCGTAAAACGTGCTGATCTAATAAAGCGTCAATTAGATTTTATAATGTTGTCTTAGTTCGGTTAGCATTAAACTGAATTGTGAATTTGTAACTTAGCAACATGTTTGAGGGTTTGTGGTATGCTGCGCTTTATGGATTTCTACTGGCATTTGCTGTAGGCCCAGTCTTTTTTACTCTACTCGAAACGAGCATTACAAAGGGATTTAGAGCAGGAGTTGTATTTGACTTAGGGGCTATTTTTGCCGATGTAATTTTTATTTTCATTGCTTATTTTAGTACCAGTAAGATACTGGATAATTTAAAAGACGAACCGGGCTTATTGGTCTTTGGCGGTGCGGTGTTAATCACATACGGAATCATTTCATATGTACGAACAGCGCGATCATTTGTCAAAATTGTTCGTGAACACCATGCGGTAACGGTTAAAAAAAACCTACCGAGTTTGTTTGTAAAAGGGTTCCTATTGAATTTTGTGAATTTTGGTGTATTGGCTGGCTGGATCGGTACAATCATTTTGGCAAACGCACTAACCAGTAGTGATCAAGGCGTGCTCCTGTTTTTAATTACTGTTTTGGGAGTGTTCTTTGCTACTGATCTAGTTAAAATAAGCTTAGCAAAAAATTTAAAAAGCAAAATGACCCCCCGGGTGATTTACAGCACAAAGAAATTTGTAAGCATTACGATTGTTGTATTTGGGCTTCTGCTGTTAATTCAAGGAATACTCCCTGAGCGAATCCAGAAGAGTGTGCGCGATAATTTACCCAGTCCATTAGAGCAAAAAAAATAGGGCATTTTCGTTAGAAAAAACCCTATTTGAGGCGTCTAGCGGATTCGAACCGCTGTACAAGCTTTTGCAGAGCTCTGCCTAGCCACTCGGCCAAGACGCCTTATAAGACGGCAAATATAGTAAGTTTCTTTAACTAAACAGCCCTTATTTATCTTGCCTTTTTGGGCAGTTAATTACAGAATTACCCAATATCGTCCCGCGTTGAACGCAAGACTACGCTAACTCGGTCAACATCCCCACCGATGGGCGGATTAATTTTAGAAACTGTTACTTCGGTCCATTGAACACAGTCCATCTTTTCGAGAATAGTGGTGTTGATCCGCAATGCGACGTGCTCCAAAAGCTTAGAAGGAGTGTTCATTTGCGTTACCACAATATCATGAAGCAAAACATAGTCTGCGGTTTGCTCTAGACGATCACTCAAAGCAGAGGCTGATAAGTCCGCTCCAACATGTAATTGGACCAAATAGTCGCTGCCAATTATGGTCTCCTCGGGCAAACATCCGTGATGTGCATAGACCCGAATGTCTTGTAGTTTTATCTCTCCCATGTGATGTAAATCCACTTAATTGAACGGTAAAAATAATCAAATAAGTCCGCTTTATCCCCACAACACGAGCCTTGTTGTGATGGGGTATATTTTGGTATCTTTGCAGTCTTACGATTCTTGCTATGAGCGAAACGCGAAGTTTAAATTTTATTGAACATATTATTGAGGAAGATCTGCGTTCAGGCTATAAACCAGGTCAGCTGCGTTTTCGATTTCCTCCAGAGCCTAATGGGTATTTACACATTGGTCATGCCTCCGCGATATGTTTGAACTTTGGTTTAGGTCTGCGCTACAACGCACCCGTGAACCTCCGCTTTGACGACACCAACCCCGCTAAGGAGGAGCAAGAATTTGTAGATGCGATTAAAGAGGACGTGTCATGGTTAGGGTTTGAATGGGCCAATGAGTGCTATGCCTCAGATTATTTTGACCAACTATACCAGTGGGCTGTAGGTTTAATTGAGCAAGGTAAAGCTTATGTGGACTCTCAGAGCTCTGAGGAGATCGCCGCCCAAAAAGGAACCCCAAGCCAACCCGGGACTGACAGTCCGTATAGATCGCGTAGCGTTTCAGAAAATTTAGCGTTGTTTGAGCAAATGAAGCGCGGTGAATGCGCTGAAGGCAGCCATGTCTTGCGTGCAAAAATTGACATGAATGCCAGCAATATGCTCATGCGTGACCCCGTGATGTATCGGGTATTACACAAACACCACCACAGAACAGGAAATAAGTGGCATATTTATCCGATGTACGATTGGGCTCACGGCGAAAGTGATTACGTCGAACAAGTTTCACACAGCTTCTGTACCTTAGAATTTTTGCCACATCGCGAGCTTTATGATTGGTTTTTGGATCAACTACACCGGCCAGATAAGATTAGGCCCAAACAACGAGAGTTTGCCCGCAGAAATCTAAGCCACACTGTAGTGAGTAAGCGCAAACTTATGCGTTTGGTCCAAGAGGGGGCGGTTAATGGATGGGACGATCCGCGCATGCCTACAATCTCTGGATTGAGAAGAAGAGGTTATACGCCCAATTCGATTCGTGCTTTTGCCGACAGTATTGGGGTGGCTAAGCGGGAAAACCTCATTGATGTGGCCCACTTGGAATTTTGTGTGCGCGAAGATTTAAATAAAATCACAAATCGTGTTATGGCTGTTTTAGATCCAATAACCCTGGTGATTGATAATTATCCAGAGGATCAAACAGAATGGCTGGTTGCAGATAACAATCCTGAGGATCCAAAGGCAGGACAACGAGAAATCCCATTTTCAAAGAATCTATGGATCGAACGAGCCGATTTTAAAGAGGAGGCTAATCGGAAATTCTTTAGGCTCACCCTGGGTAAAGAGGTACGTTTAAAAAATGGCTATATAATCAAAGGAGAGTCGGTTGTCAAGGATGCCTCTGGCGAGATCAAAGAAATCCATGTAACCTACGACCCACTGAGCAAGAGCGGCAGTGACAATCCTGAGGCGTCGCGTAAAGTTAAAGGAACCATTCACTGGGTGTCTCAAAGCCAAAGCTTGGACGCGCAGGTTCGTCTTTATGACCGACTGTTTTCTAATGCGGCTCCAGACGGAGACAAGGAGGGGGGTTTTATGGATAATCTAAACCCGAATTCCCTTACGGTCGTCAATGCCAAAGTAGAGCCGAGTTTAAAAAACCTACCAATAGGTCAACAGGTTCAGTTTCAGCGAACCGGTTACTTCGTTTTAGACCCGGATTCGTCACCCGAAAACCTTCTGTTTAACCGCACAGTTTCTCTGCGCGATTCTTGGGGGAAACTCGACCAAAAATAGGCGACTTAACTAGCTCTCGGCCTGCGGTTTGTCTGGTGGCGTATTCTCAGAACTAGGGCTTTCATTTTTCGGCTTAATGCCAAAAGTCTGGGCGACCTGATTGCTTGCGGAGAACGAAGTAATGAGTTGAGACAACATATCACTGCCAGCGTGTGGTGAATTAGGCATTAAGATTAAATTACTTTGCGTGGCCTCACCTACAGATTGCAAGGTGTCGTAATGCTGTGTTACTACCAGTAGCGCGGAGGCCTCTTGGGAGTTAATACCAACATTGTTAAGCACTTCGACGGATTCTTCTAAACCTCGCGCAATTTCTCGTCTTTGATCTGCTATTCCTTGACCTTGTAGTCTTTTGCTTTCTGCCTCGGCCCGTGCTTTAGCCACAATCTTAATTCGTTCTGCCTCGGCTTCGTATTCGGCGGCGACTTTTTCACGCTCTGCGGCATTAATCCGGTTCATAGCGGCTTTTACCTGAACATCGGGGTCAATATCGGTTACTAGTGTTTTGATGATGTCGTAACCATAATCAAGCATGGACTGATTGAGTTCGCGCTTAACAGCAATGGCAATATCGTCTTTGCGCTCAAAAACATCATCTAATTTCATTTTGGGCACCTCGGCACGAACCACATCGAAGACATATGAGGTAATCTGATCGTTTGAGTTTTCGAGCTTGTAAAATGCTTCGTAGACTTTTGTTTTGATGACCTGGAATTGTACGGAAATTTTGAGACGAACAAACACATCGTCCTTGGTCTTGGTTTCTACTAATACATCTAATTGCTGGATCTTGAGATTAAGGCGCCCCGCGATTCGATCAACAAACGGAATCTTAAATCGCAGCCCAGAATTACGAATACTCTGGAATCGACCAAATCGTTCTAAAATGGCTGACGTCTGCTGTTTGACAATAAAAATAGAGGTCCATAGGCCAAAAATACCTAGGAGTAAAAATAGATAAAACAGGAAGGTGTTCATGGTAAGAGTTGTTTCCTCTAAGATACGGAATATTTAGAAGGAAACAACCACGAGTTCTATGACTCAGCCAGCGCGAGGAGTGCGCGGTTGAGGCGCTCTAAACTCTCACTTTTTCCCAGAGTCATCATGATGTCAAAAATGTCGGGTCCTTTCATGGCGCCCACCAAAAACAAGCGCAAAGGCATCATGACAGCCCCAACACCAATCTCCTTGGTAGTACACCAATGTTTTACAAATTCTGAAAGGCTCTGCCCAGAGTCCCAAGTCAACCCGTCAAGATCATGGGTAAGTTCCGTGACGACCGAGATGGTATTAGCCTTAACCGCGCGCTTTACTCCTGTAGGATCATAATCTTGGGGCGCCTCAAAAAAGAAAGAGCACGCCTCCCATAAATCCTTAGTAAAGGATACACGCTCTTTAACCAAAGGGATAACTTTTGTAATTTCTGCTGGGGCAACGTCTTTGCCTTCTGCGCTGAGCCAGCGTGAAAAATTAGCGATAAGCTCTTGATTTGACAGGCTTTGGAAGTAATTATTTTGAAACCACAAGGCCTTATCTGGGTCAAATTTTGCGCCGGACTTCTGAACGCGCTCAAGACTAAAGTGTTCTATCAGCTCTGATAATTCAAAAACCTCTTGTTCGGAGCCAGAGTTCCATCCCAACAAGGCGAGTAGATTAACCACAGCGCCAGGAATATACCCTTGCTCGCGGTAACCGTCCAAAACAACATTGTCTTGTTCCCATTGTAGTGGAAATACAGGAAAACCACCAGTGACACCATCTCTTTTGCTGAGTTTACCTTTGCCTGTGGGTTTAAGAATTAATGGCAAATGGGCAAATTTTGGGGTCGGCCACCCAAATGCCTGGTACAACAAAACATGCAGCGCCATAGAGGGCAACCACTCCTCACCGCGAATCACATGGGTGATGTTCATCAGGTGATCGTCGACGACATTGGCCAAATGATAGGTCGGCATGCCATCACTTTTGAATAAAACTTTGTCATCCAAGGTGTTGCTGTCCACCGTAACCGGACCTCTGATAAGGTCGTTGCAAACAACCTCTCGGCTCTCCGGCGATTTAAAACGAACCACATAGGGCGCTCCATCACCAATGAGCTTTTTGGTTTGCTCAGGGGTCATCGCCAAAGCGTTTTGTAGTGATAGACGATTTTTTGCGTTATAAATAAATTTTTGACCCGCCTTTTCGGCCTTCTTACGCAATTGGGCAAGTGATTCCTGAGCGTCAAAAGCATAATAAGCCCAACCCGAGTCTATGAGTTTTTGGATATGTGATTTGTAATGTTCACCACGCTCACTCTGACGATAGGGACCATAACTCCCTGGTTTTTGAGGCCCTTCATCGTAAGGTATGTCAAGCCAATTAAGTGCGGTTTCAATATACTCTTCCGCTCCAGGCACATAACGTGCTTGATCGGTGTCCTCAATTCTTAGGACAAATGTTCCTTGATGTTTTTTGGCAAAAAGGTAATTAAATAAGGCGGTGCGTACCCCTCCAATGTGAAGTGGCCCAGTTGGGCTAGGGGCAAAGCGAACGCGTACAGGGTGTGACACAGTCAATAATTTTGGCCGTAAAGATACAATTCTATGGCTTCATATCCGAAGGTACCCGCGGGTTCATTATAAAAAACCAAAGCGGTGGAAATAAGCTCAGCACAATTGAGGTAGGGTAGCCAAAAGGGAGTTCTGGGCTAGTGGGATGGTGGTCCAGGAGTTGGTATTTTTTTTGAGAACGATAATGGTGGTCGCTGTGCCGGGTCAATTCATACAATAGAATTCGTCCCATAAGGTGATTGCTATTCCACGAGTGAATTTCTTTAACCGGAGCATAACGGCCAGAGGCTTTCTTGGCCCTTTTGAGACCGTAGTGTTCGATGTAGTTTGTTGTTTCTAACAACAGCACACCAATTAGCGCAATAAACAACCCCCACAAAAGCGCAAAGGCCCCAAACACAAAATATACAACAGCGAGGTAAAAACCTTGTCCCAAAACATACCAAAGTAAGTCATTATGCCATAAAGCTGCCAACCTGTGTTTGGAGCGAATCAGTCGTTTTTGGATGGAAAGCGCACTCTTGAGCTGGCCAATAATAGAGGTAACCCAGAAAAAATAAACAGGCTGATTGTATTTGGCAGTTGCTGGGTCTTCTGGAGTTGCAGCGTGTTGGTGGTGCCCATAGTTATGTTCGATGTAAAAATGCATATAGAGGGCTGGGCAAAGCAGTAACTTACCTAAAAAGCGTTCAATTTTGTTGTTCCTGTGCCCAAGTTCATGAGCGACATTGATTCCGTTAGCGCCGAGCACAATACCAAGTGATAGGGCATAACCCAGCACCACAACCCCGTCGTAAATAGGCAAAATAGAACTGTAGAAATAAAAAATAAGGCCAAAAACTAAAGGGAGGTTTATATACAGCAGCACATCAAAAATACCCCAAGTTTTTCTGTCGGCCTTTTGATCGGGGCTGAGGTTTTCTTGGCTTTGTGGCAGCAGTAACTCAAGTATTGGGACCAAAACAAAAACATATACAATGGTCGTGTAACCCCAATAACCCCCCATTAAACATGAGAGGACAAAGACTGTGGGCGTCGAATAAGCAGTTAAATATTTTAAATCACGGGCGTTTAAAAGCACAGCAGCGAAATTTGAATTATTTTAGTGCCACCAAAAACAGACAGGTGGGTGAGGTTCAAGTTATAGAACAAAAACTAGGTGAATTTAAAAAAAAATTCTATCTCAGCGCGCTTTTACGCGGAGCAGTCTTTTTTGTGGCAATTGGAGCAGTGTACTTTATGGCCACTGCCTGGGTTGAAGAACTCCTATGGTTACCAAAATCGGGTCGCACAATTTTGTTTTGGGCGTTCATTATTGTCGAATTGGGGTTGTGGTTCTATTGGATTTGGCCATCTCTTAGTGTCCTTGCTGGACTTAAGGCGCCCATGAGTCACCAAGAAGCAGCGAGAATCATTGGGCTGCAAATACCAGAGATTGGAGATCGATTGACCAATACCCTTGAGTTGTTGAATCAATCACAAGAGACTGAACTCGTTTTGGCCAGTATCGATCAGAAATCTAAATCACTGAGCCCGTTTTATTTTAGCCAAGCAATAGATTTAAAGGAGAACCTAAAGTATTTGCGCTGGTTGATTGTCCCGGCGCTACTGGTCATAATTATTTGGTTTTTTGGGGACCTTTCCTCTTTGTTTGACGGGTACAAGAGGGTGGCTGCGTATAATCAGGAGTTTGTGCGCCCTGCCCCCTATGCGCTCAGATTACTGAATCAAGACTTACAATCGAGAAGCAATCAAGAGATACAGCTCAGTGTAGAGGCCAGTGGCGGGGTCTTGCCAAGTGAGGTGTACGTGGTATACAACGGAAAGCGTCAAACCATGACCCCACAAGGCCCGGGCAAGTTTACTGTTTTAATTCCCCCGCAATCAGAGTCGTTTGAGTTGTATTTAGGGACCGACCAATTCCGCTCAAAGGATTATCAATATGTGATTGTAGACGGCCCTGAAATTCAGGGGTTTTCGATTCAAGCAACCCCGCCATCCTATTCGAGAATGGGTCGAGAAACTATTGAAAACACCGGAAACCTTAGGGTTTTGGCTGGCTCCACACTCAAATGGGTGCTGAACACAGAGTATACAGACCAGATTATTTGGCACAACAAAACAGACACCGCATATTTTGTCGCGCGAGGAAACGGAGGTTTTGATTTTACCAAAAGTGTGTTCAAAACCCAAAAATATAGCTTGAGCACCAACAACAAACAAGTGGGGTATGAACCTGCTGTGGCGTACACGATTGAGGTCTATCCTGACACTCCGCCGAAGATCAAAGTAGAAACACAAAAAGACACATTAAACAGGGTCACACACCATCAAGTTTTGGCTTGGGATGATTTCTTGGTTTCCAAGATTGATGTGGTTTGCTATCCGGCTAAGGATCCACAAAATCAAAGAAAACAGACATTAGAGATGGCCGCAAATGCCACAACACAAGCGCCCTATACATTTCCAAAGGGGTTTGAACTGATGCAAGGGGTGTCCTATCAATATTATTTTGAGGCTTGGGATAATGACGCTGTGCGCGGCCCAAAATCGGTTCAGTCCAGGGTTTTTGGCCACCAAGAAGTCAGCGCGAGTCAAGCGCAAGAACGTTTGCTTTCGCTGCAAAACAAGCAAACAAATCAAATTGAGCAAGCCATACAAACCTTTGCAGAACAAAACAAACAAGCAGAGCAGCTCGAACAAAATCGGCGCCAAAAAGAACGCTTAAATTGGCAAGATGAACGAGATCTTGACCGTCTTTTGAAACAACAGCAACAGCAGCTCGAACGCATACAGGAGCAAACGGAGGCGCTAAAAAACACACTGGAACAACTTCAGGAAAATGAGTCGGGTGAAAACCAAGAAACCCAACAAATCATGGAACGGGTTGAAGAACAAGTTGACGTTCTCAAAGAACAGTCCGACAAATGGGAGGAGCTTCGAGATCTGCAAGAGCAATTGGAGCAAGAAGACTTACTAGAGGCAATGGATCAAAATCAGCGAGAGCAAAAGGCTCAAGAAGAGAATTTAGAGCGACTCGTCGAGATGACTCGACGATTCTTTGTCACACAAAAAATGAATCAAATTAGCGACCAACTCAAGGAGTTGGGGCGGCGGCAAGAAGATTTGGGACAAAACAAGACAGATTCTCGCACGCCAGAACAAAAACAACAAGAACAGGAGCGTTTGAATAGTGAGTTTGAGGCCATTAAAGAAGCTTTGGATGAGCTGGAACAGGAAAACAATAAATTAGAGCAACCCATGGATTTGCCACGTGACCCTGGAGGAGAAATGGACATATCCAATGAGCAGCAAAAAGCAAGTGAGGCTTTAGAACAAGGTGAGACACCTCAAGCAGAAAAGTCTCAAAAAGAAGCCGGACAAAAAATGCAAGAGATGGCCCAGAAAATGGGTTCAAAAATGATGCAAATGAAGCAACAGTCCATGCAGGAGGATACTGAAATGTTGCGCCAAATATTGGATAATCTAATTGTGTTTTCTTTGGCCCAAGAAGGTCACATGATCAGCGCTCAAAAACGACAACTAGGCAGTTGGTCTACCCCGGACTATATCAACAGACAGAATGACCTTCGCGACAATTTTAATCATATTGACGATAGCCTTTATGCGTTATCGATGCGACAACCCATGATCACAGCTAAGGTGAATCAATCCTTGAGTACGGCGGGGTATTATTTAGATCAATCATTAATGGATTTGGCAGAAGTCCGCTTTTCAAAAGCCAATGTGGCCCAGCAATATGTGTTTACCCAAGCCAATGATTTGGCGAATATGCTTGATGGCGTTGTCTCCCAAATGGAACAAATGTCCATGAGTATGCCCGGGGCTGGTTCTGGCCAAGGTTCTGGTGGTCAGGGGTTCCAACTACAAGATATCATTCAACAACAACAATCTTTGCAAAATCAAGGTCAGTCTCCTGGTGGACAAGGCCAAAGCCCTCGTGAGGGCTCATCGCAGGATGGAGGCCAAGCGGGTCAAGGTCAACAAGGCCAGTCACAAACAAGCAATAGCGGCATCGGTTCACAAAACAATGGACAGGGGGCTCAAAACAATGGCCAAGGAAATAGCGGGACGGATGGCCAAAACAAGCCCCAGGGTTCAGGCGATAAAGACGGGCAAGAGAAAGACTATTCAGACAGTCCTGCTGAACGTGCAGCCCGCTACAGCATCTATCGTCAACAACAACAATTGCGTCAGGGGCTAGAGGATCGTCTTAAAAAACAAGGGCTATTGGAGCGCAATAGGCCGGTGCTCGAACAAATGGAGCAAAGTGCCGATGAAGTATTGCGCAACGGACTATCCGAGCGCGCCCGCCGTTTAATGAAACAAATCAGTTATCAACTCATAAAACTCGAAGAAGCACAATATGAGCAGGATAAGGAGAAGCAGAGAGAATCACAAACCAATAATAGCGTTTTTGATCCGCTAAACAATAACCCTTGGCGTCAAGAACAGATGTATTTTGATCAATTGGATATATTAATTAAAGACGCATTACCTTTGCAGCCCTACTTTAAGAAACAAGTAGAGCGCTATTTTAAAATTCGCAACCAGGCTAATGATCAGTTTTGACACCCAAAATAAGTTTATGTTAGAGCGTCCTTTGGAATGGGCGAGTTGGTTGGAAGGCGTCCTTGTTCAAGAGGGATTTACTTTAGGGGAGCTGTGTTATGTATTTTGTAGCGACGAGTATTTATTGGATTTGAATCAGAAGTTTTTAAGCCACGATACGTTGACAGACATTATAACTTTTGATTATAATGTGGGTAAAACCATCAATGGTGAGGTATATATTTCAACAGAGCGAGTGGCTGAGAATTGTGCGCAGTACAAAGTGCCCATGACGCACGAATTGGCGCGTGTAGTGGTGCATGGGGTGTTACATTTGTGTGGGTACAAGGACAAGTCTGAAGAAGAGCTTGCATTAATGAGACAGCGAGAAGATTTTTGGATTAGTAAATTTAAAATACTGTAAATCAACAAGTTATTATTGTTTCACGTGAAACATTGAGGTATGGATTCGAGATATGATGTAATTGTGGTGGGCGCGGGTCACGCAGGCTGTGAGGCTGCTGCAGCTTCTGCCAATATGGGGGCCAAAACATTGTTGGTGACTATGAATTTGCAGACTATCGCGCAGATGTCTTGTAACCCCGCAATGGGCGGAATAGCCAAAGGACAAATTGTGCGCGAAATAGATGCTTTGGGCGGCTACAGCGGAATAGTCTCCGACCAAACAGCAATTCAATTTAAGATGCTTAACAAATCGAAAGGGCCTGCCATGTGGAGCCCTCGAGTACAGAGTGATCGTATGCGTTTTGCAGAGCTGTGGCGGCAAATGCTAGAGCAAACACCGAACCTTGATTTTTATCAGGACATGGTGACCGATTTGATTTATGATGGAGACACTATCCGGGGAGTGCGCACGTCTTTGGGAATTGAGTTTAGTGCACGCGCCGTGGTGCTGACCAATGGCACTTTTCTTAATGGATTGATACACATCGGGGAAAAACAATTTGGTGGCGGCCGAGCAGGTGAACGAGCAGCGACTGGGATTACCGAAGTACTTGTCGACTTGGGATTTGAAACCGGCCGTATGAAAACAGGAACGCCGCCTAGGGTAGACGGACGAAGTCTTGATTTTTCCAAGATGATTGAGCAGTCTGGGGATGTGGATCCGCAAAAGTTCTCGTTTTCGGATGGAACCCAGCCGCTAACCGAGCAGCGATCTTGTCATATGAGCTATACGAGCCTTGAAGTGCATGAGTTGTTGCGCGAAGGATTTGATCGCAGCCCGATGTTTAATGGGGCTATTAAAAGTACAGGCCCACGGTATTGTCCATCCATAGAAGATAAAATCCATCGGTTTGCAGACAAAGATCGACACCAACTATTTGTCGAGCCCGAGGGCTGGAATACCGTAGAGTACTATATAAATGGGTTTAGCACATCATTGCCAGAGGATGTTCAGCTTCGGGCCTTACGCGCTTGTGCCGGTTTTGAACAGGTTAAAATGTTTCGACCAGGCTATGCCATAGAGTACGACTATTTTCCGCCAACACAATTAACTCATAGCCTAGAGACCAAAATTATATCAGGCTTGTTTTTTGCGGGTCAGATCAATGGAACAACAGGGTACGAAGAGGCCGGGGCTCAAGGTGTGATGGCTGGAATTAATTCGGCTTTGTTTTGTCGGGAGCAAGAACCTTTTGTGCTAAGACGTGACGAGGCCTATATCGGTGTATTGATCGACGATTTGATCACCAAAGGCACGAAAGAGCCATATCGAATGTTCACCTCTCGAGCTGAGTTCCGAACCCTATTGCGACAAGACAACGCGGATTATCGATTGACTCCAAAAGGCCACGCCTTGGGACTAGCGGACGACACACGCATGAAGCGCATGGAGCAAAAATACGCCTCAAGTGACTCGTTTATTAAATTCTTTAAAACCACAAGCGTGTTGCCTGAGGAGATTAATCCAATACTGGAACGCAATGATTCTGCTCTAGCCTCGCAAAGTGATAAACTATTCAAATTTTTCTCTAGACCCAACATTAGCATGAATGAAATGCGGGATGTAGCCTCAGTGGAGAACTATATTCAGTCGCAAACGCTCGATGTTGAGGTTTTGGAACAGGTCGAGATTCAGGTAAAATATTCGGGTTATATCGAAAAAGAAAAGAATAATGCCGAGAAGTTAACCCGTTTGGAGGGGATTAAGATTCCAAAGAATTTTGATTATTCAAAACTTAAGTCTCTGTCTTATGAAGCGCGCGAAAAGCTTACAAAAATAAAACCAGCAACCATCTCCCAAGCATCACGGATCAGTGGGGTGTCACCCAATGACATATCTGTTCTCTTAGTGTTTATGGGACGCTAATGTTTCACGTGAAACATATGATGTTATGAGTCCGGAAAGTCAGAATATACATAAAGGAGTTCCAAAAGAAGTGAGTGACTTTATGGGTTCAGGAGAACAATTTTCCTTGGTGTGGGAGTCAAAACTAAAAGCCTTCAAAACCCAGCCTATTCCGAATGATCTATCTCCATATTACGAACATCCAACTTATTTGTCACATAATGAGGTGGCTCGTGGATGGCTTGCCTGGATTTATCGTGTCGTACAAAAATGGAATACAAAGTCTAAATTAAAATGGCTGGGGCAGGCGAATGCAGCGGGCCGCAGAGTATTAGATTACGGATGCGGCGTGGGTGTCTTTGGAGCAGAAGCACAGAATAAAGGCTGGGTCATTGATGGTTTAGAGGTGAGCTTAGGGGCTCGACTGGCGGCCCAAAAAAAAGGACTGTCTGTATTCAGTAATCAATCAGAAGCAGCTGGCAAGACCTACGATGTGATTACTTTGTGGCATGTGTTAGAACACCTTGAATCACCTGAGCACATGAGCCAGTGGTTTAGTGAACGGCTCAGTAAGCAGGGGGTGTTGGTTATCGCTGTTCCTAATTATCGTGCGTGGGATGCCAAATACTATCAAGAGTACTGGGCGGCCTATGACGTGCCGAGACATCTATGGCATTTTTCTAAAGAGAGTATTAAAACAATCTTTCGTCAAGAATTCGAATTAATGCATACGCGACCGATGTGGTTTGATGCAATTTATGTCAGCTTACTCTCCGAACGTTATAAAAAACAAAAAGGGAATGCTTTAAGGGGGGTTCTTGTGGGGGTATGGTCAAATTTGGTGGCGGCCATAACAAACGAGCCGTCCTCAAGGGTTTATGTCTTGAAAAAACGCACCTAGGCGGGTTTTAAATTCAAAACCCAAGCAAACCCATACTTGACCATTGACTAAAATTAAAACGCGCTAAAATCACCTTAAAACAGCCCATAAATCATAATTAATGATTATTGTTTTTAATCTTGGCGATTACAAAATCTTATACTAGGATTTTTGGTGTAACAATCGTGTGAGCTGAACCGCTAGGTCGGCGAAAATTATTTTCGCATTACCGTTGCGCTCGATATGGAGCTGGGCTTGATGAAGCGCCTTTTGAATCTCTTGAATGTTATTTTGATGTATAAAAGGAGCAAGTTTGGACAGCTTAAAGTCTTCGCTGTATTCTTTGTAATAGACCAAAGGAAAAACCTTGTAATGTGCTAAAAACGCTTGACGCGTTAAGCCGCTGCAAAAGTTCAAGAAAGATTTTTGAGTTTCTCTACCCAGGCGCGCCATGTGATCGCTCCACTTTAGCAGGTCTTGAATTGCCTGTTTGTTTCCTTTGGCTTTAAATGCGCCTCGGGCCCACTCGAGAAACCACTGCTCAAATAGCGACTCTTCACCCTGTGCTTCGATCAGCTCCTGTGCTTTAAAATAATCCCCGTGTGCTGTTTTGGCGATGGCCTGTGCTTGATTAGACGGGACCTTGTGGTGCTCGATTAGCGCCTGGGCTAATTCATTTTGGGATAGTAAAGGGAGGCTTAACAATTGGCAGCGAGAATAGATGGTCTTTAGTATTTTGTCTTGCTCTTCAGTCAACAAAAGAAATACCGTTTTCTCGGGGGGTTCTTCGAGTAATTTTAAAATTTTATTAGACGATTCGCTATTCATTTTTTCAGCCATCCAGATAATCATCACCTTGTAGCCGCCTTCATAAGACTTAAGCGCAAGCGTACGGGCCATTTGTTCTGTGTCAGAGACTGAAATTGATCCTTGCTTTCCTGCAAGCCCAATGTGTCGGTACCATGCCATTAACGAACCATAAGGAGACTCCTCAATAAAGTTGCGCCACTGTGGTAAAAAATCTAAAACAGCAGGCAATTTTTTTACGGTGTCTGTAGTGTTGACCGGATACATAAAATGAAGGTCAGGATGAACCAACGAATTGACTTGGTTTTCTGTTCTTTGGTGGGCAGGACTCCCTGGTTCTAGGTGGGCACAAAGCAGTGTTTTGGCATAGGCAAGAGCCAAAGGAAGTAGTCCGCTTCCCGTCGGACCACTAAAAAGTTGAGCATGGGCAATACGCCCTTGCTGAGCACTGGTCTTGAGATGATTTTTAAGGTGAGTTAACCCTATTATTTGCGCGTAATCCACTAAACAAATCTAAGGATTTTTCACAAGGCATAGACCTTGGAAAAACTTATATTTGTGGCAAAACAATCTTGGAATGAAGACCATAAATGATTTTGATTTTTCTGGGAAGTGCGCGTTGATACGCGTAGACTTTAATGTACCACTCAATGGGGCATGCGACGTAACCGATACAACACGCATCGAAGCGGCAAAACCCACGATTAGGCACATCCTAAGTCAAGGTGGACGCTGCGTATTAATGTCTCATTTAGGCAGACCAAAAGCGAATGAGCCAGAGTTTTCCTTAAGTCATATCGTTGCCACAGTGTCTGAAATACTGGGCGTGCCTGTAACTTTTGTGCCAGACTGTATTGGCGATCAAGTGAAACAAGCGGTAAACCAGCTTCCTCAGGGCGGTGTCCTGTTGTTAGAAAACCTTCGCTATTACCCGGAAGAAAAACAAGGAGACAAATCCTTTGCTCAAGCCCTGTCAAAATGGGGAGATGTTTATGTAAACGACGCCTTTGGCACGGCGCACCGCGCCCATGCTTCTACAGCGATAATCGCTGAGTATTTCAAAGGTCAAAGCTGCTTTGGCAATCTGTTGGCTTCAGAAATTATTAACGTAAATAAGGTGATGCACGATGGACAATCTCCTGTTACCGCCATCATTGGGGGCGCCAAGGTGTCTTCAAAAATCACCATTATTGAACGGATCTTGGACTCAGTCGATCACCTAATAATAGGCGGGGGAATGGCGTTTACTTTTATTAAAGCCCAAGGGGGTTCTATCGGGACATCCCTGGTTGAGGATGACAAACAAGAGCTGGCGTTAAATATCTTGGCCAAAGCCAAAGAAAAAGGCGTTTCGGTGCATCTGCCGGAGGATACTGTGATTGCCAGGGAGTTCAGTAATGATGCGGCCACAGAAACTGCCCCGATTAATTCTATACCAGAGGGGTGGATGGGCCTTGATGCAGGTCCTGTAACGCGAAATAATTTTGCGGCGGTCGTAGCACAGTCCAAGACGATTTTATTTAATGGGCCTGTAGGGGTATTTGAGCTGCCCACTTTTGCCCTAGGCACCAAAGCACTTTGTGAGGCGATTGCTGAGGCTACCAAAAATGGCGCCTTTTCTCTTGTGGGCGGCGGGGATTCTGTGGCCGCGGTAAAACAATTTGAATACGATCAAAAGGTAAGTTACGTTTCTACAGGAGGTGGCGCTATGTTAGAGATGTTAGAAGGAAAAACCCTTCCAGGTATTGCCGCAATCCTTAATTCTTAGCGCATGAGGTTGAGAATGAAATCACGCCATACCCATATATTTTGGATATTTTTATGCTTTTGTGCCCTATCGCCAAGCACTTTTGGACAGGACGCGCCTGAATCGTCATTATCCGAGCCACCAAGAATCGTTAAAGACTCTGTTTCCACAATCAAAGACAGCACAAAACAGAGTTTGCCCAACAATACTCGGGCCCAAGAAATTGAGCACGCGTGGTATGCCTTTTTAAGCAACACCCAGCGATTCCAAGAGCAACAAGAGGCCATAAACGATCAATGGGATAGTATTCCATTGCACGACAGTTTGTGGTCTACCGAAACCTTTAAATCGAGACTGGCGGCACTGGATCAAAAAACCCCATTTCATATTAGCTATAACAGCTCTTTGGAACGAATAGTCAGGAATTATCTTAAAACGCGAAGAAGCCAGATCGAGCGGCTTATGGGCCTAAGCCATTATTACTTTCCAATGTTTGAAGAGGTTTTTGCTCAATATGGCTTACCCCTCGAAATGAAGTATTTGGCCATAGTCGAATCAGCCCTTGTCCCAACCGCAACCTCTCGGGTTGGTGCGCGTGGCTTGTGGCAATTTATGTTTCAAACAGGGAAGATGTTTGGCCTCAAGGTCAATAGTTATGTCGACGAACGCTGTAATCCCTTAAAATCAACTATTGCCGCTGCACAGTATTTGAATCAACTCTACAATATTTTGGACGATTGGGATCTGGCCTTAGCGGCATACAATAGCGGCCCAGGTAATGTGAGCAAAGCCATTCGTCGGTCTGGAGGCCGGAAAAACTATTGGAATATTCGCTCATTTCTCCCACGAGAAACAGCCGGGTATCTGCCTGCTTTTTACGCGACAATGTACCTTTTTGAATACGCGGACCAGTACGGATTATCTCCAACCAGCCCGCAGCAGCATTACATGACCACAGATACGATTCAAATGAAACATACTGTTGCGCTATCTCACGTCGCCCAGTTGTCACAAGTGCCACAAGAGACCCTAGAGTTCCTTAATCCGGAATATAGCTTAGGGCTTATTCCTTACATAGAGGAGCGCGCGTATTATCTGAGAATGCCGATTTCAGATATCGGATTAGTTGTGGAAAATCAGGACAGTCTTTACGCTTTGGCAGAGGCTGATTTTGCTCAAAGGGAACGCCCCCTCCCTGAATTAGTAGATCAAAATAATCGAATTCGTTATCGTGTAAAAAGCGGTGATTACCTCGGGAAGATTGCCAATAAATACGGAGTAACGGTGGCCAAAATTAAGCGGTGGAACGGACTCAAAAGTACGCGGCTCAGGATTGGACAGCGATTGACCATAATTCCAAGAAGGATTCCCGTGAGTCGTTCTAAAACATCAACGGCTTCAAAAAATCAGCGCAGGGATGTATATGTGGTTCAGCGAGGAGATTCTTTGTGGGCGATTGCCCAAAAATTCCCAGGCATAACTATGGAAGATTTAAAAAAGTGGAATGATATTCGTGGGTCAGAGATTAAACCAGGAATGGCGCTTAGTTTAAAACCACAATCATGAAAAAAATATTTGTTCTTGTCGCACTGACGCTTATTATGGGCTGTGGCCAAAACACGACTAAAGATCGAAGTTATTTACCAGAGTCAGTAGGATCCATAAACACGCTACAAGTGGTAGCGCCAAACGAAATGTGGTCTGGTCCAGTTGGCGACAGTATTCGGCAGTGGTTTGCGGCACCGACCCCTGGGTTGCCACAAATAGAGCCTCTGTTTAACATCAGTCAGATTGCCCCTGAGCATTTTACAGATTTTGCGCGCAGCGCTCGAGTAATTCTCTCTTTGGAATACGGAGATCGAGATACGGTAAGTCTTAAAACCAACGCTTTTGCTCGACCTCAGCTGGTCGCTGTAGCCCAAGGGACCTCAGAGCAGTCATTAATTGGTTTAGTCCGAACACAAAATTCAAAATGGATTGCCCAAATGAAGGCTTTTGAGCTCAAGGAACGACAGCGTCGCACGCAAATTTCACCCAAAACACCTGAAGGTTTAGCGCAAGCGTTTGGGATAGAGCTTCAAATGCCATCCGCGTATCGAACCGCTGCCTCGTCCAATGAGTATTATTGGCTGAGAAAAGACCTGCCATCTAATGGAACCACCAATATTTTGGTTTATAATGCGCCACTGAGTATCATTCCCGAGGAGGCGGAACATCCAGTGTCTTACATACGACATATTCGTGATGCCGTGGGCGCACGTTTATTACCTGTTGAAGACGATTCACGATTCATAACCGATACGACTTATGTTCCTTCGGCAACTATGGAGCGTATTGAGGGTCGTCCCACAATCATTTCTCGAGGGATCTGGACATTGAGCGACGCGTTTATGGGGGGGCCATACTTGAATATGGCGATTAAAGACACAATAAATAATCGTTATTTAATTGTCGAAGGTTTTAGCTACGCGCCTTCTATGGCAAAAAGAGACCTACAATTTGAATTAGAATCAATATTGCGAACCATTAAATTCGTTAAGGGCTCTGATAAAAACAGGGATTAAAAACGGGCTTATTTGCCGTCCTCGACTTTATCGGATTTATCCTCTTTAGAAGCGTCTTTAAATTCTTTGATGCCGCTTCCGAGGCCTCGCATGAGCTCAGGAATTTTCTTCCCGCCAAACAATAACAGGACCACCACTACGATGAGGATAATTTGTGGGGCACCAATAACTAAGGGTAAAATTTGTGCTGTCATGCCGTAAACATTTATTAGCAAATGTAACAAGAAATACTAACATACGGCGTTTTGCCTTTAAGTTTCGGAGAATCCGCGTACATTTGTTTTTATAAGCCTCATGACATGGCCCGCAAGACTTCAGGGAAAAAAAGCTTAAGAAAAAAGTTGGTACACAAATACCGGCTTTTGGTGCTCAACGAAGACACTTTTGAGGAGCGATTTTCGTTTCGGCTCAACAGACTCAATGTTTTTGTGATTACTGTGTTTTCTGCTCTTACATTGATTTTGGGAACTACCTTGCTCATTGCCCTAACACCGCTTCGAGAATATATTCCGGGCTATGCTTCTACAAACCTTGTGAGACAAGCAGCGTCTTTAAGCGACCTTACAGATTCCTTACAACAACGCCTGACAACAAACCAGGCTTATTTGGAATCAATCCGCAATGTGCTTACAGGAAATCTGAAGCCCGCATCACTCAACAAAGATTCGATTCTCGAGGCCGTGGCACGTGAGGTAGACGCACAGCTTTTGGTGGCCTCCAAAGAAGATTCATTGCTTCGGGCCCGCGTACAGCAAGAAGACAAATACAACCCTTTGAGCGATGAGTCGGCCCAAGAACTCGTTTTGTTTTCTCCTGTTTCTGGGGTAATTACAGCAGAGTATAATCCCGAAGAAAAACATTACGCGGTCGATATTGCCACGGTAAAAAATACGCCCGTTAAGGCTACCGCTGATGGTACAGTGATTTTGGCAGAATGGACGGCCGACACAGGCTACGTGGTAGTCTTGCGACACAAGGACAACCTGATCTCAGTGTATAAACACAACGCCTCAATATCTGTGGCCCAAGGAGATTTGGTAAAATCAGGGGAGGTCATTGCAGCCTCTGGAAATACAGGGGCGTTAACTACAGGACCTCATCTACATTTCGAGCTGTGGAGTGAGGGCTATCCGATTAACCCAACAAATTTTATAGATTTCAATTAATGGGAGTTAAAGGACTTTTTGCAAAAATACTCGCCGCCCGAGCCGCTCGTAAAATACAGGCGTGGGCACAAGACCCAATCACCACACAGCAACGGGTGTTTAAATCGCTAATTCAAGGGGCGAAACACACAGAATTTGGCAAGGATCATAAATTTGATCAAATTCAAAATCATAAAGATTTTGCAGCTCAGGTGCCGGTGAGGGATTACGAGGCGCTCAGACCGTATGTTGATAAGATGGTTGCTGGGGCGGCAAATATGCTTTGGCCGGGGCGACCATTGTATTATGCAAAAACAAGCGGAACCACCTCTGGGGCCAAATATATTCCGATTACCAAAGATTCAATGCCGCATCATATCGACAATGCGAAAAACGCCCTGTTGCTATATATCCATCATACGCAAAATGCGGATTGGGTGTCGCGCAAAATGATCTTTTTGCAAGGATCACCAGTTATGACCGAAAAAAACGGGGTTCAGCTGGGACGCCTTTCTGGGATTGCGGCGCATTACGTGCCCAGTTATTTACAGCGCAATCGAATGCCCTCTTGGGAAGTTAATTGTATTGAGGATTGGGAAACAAAGGTCGACGCTATTGTGGGTGAAACTAAAGGAGAGGATATGGCTGTGATCAGCGGGATCCCTTCTTGGGTTCAGATGTATTTTGAAAAACTGATTAAAACGACAGGCAAACCCGTAGGCGAATTGTTTCCAAATTTTAATTTATTCGTCTATGGCGGGGTGAATTTTGAGCCCTATCGTCAAAAGTTTGAGCAACTCATCGGGCGCAAAACAGACAGCATAGAATTATACCCGGCCTCTGAGGGTTTTTTCGCTTTTCAAGACCGACCAGATGACACAGGGCTTTTGTTACAGCTTGATTCCGGGATTTTCTATGAATTTATTAAAACCTCAGAGTTTTTTGAAGCGACCCCTGAGAGACATACGCTCGAAGGCGTTGAAGTAGGGGTGGATTATGTAATGATTATTTCCACCAATGCAGGTCTTTGGGGGTATAACATTGGAGACACCATCCAGTTTACGAACCTTAAACCATTTCGGATCCGCGTGAGTGGCCGTTTAAAGCATTTTATTTCGGCTTTTGGCGAGCATGTCATTGGCAAAGAGGTCGAAGAGTGCATGACACACGCCATAAATGAGTGTGGCGGCAGCATTTCAGAGTTTACTGTGGCGCCACAGATTACGCCCGAGAGCGATCAACTACCCTATCACGAATGGTTTGTAGAGTTCGAAACCCTGCCCAAGGATCTTGAAGTGTTTGCCAAAGCTTTGGATGATAAACTCCAGGAGCAAAACGTATATTACGCTGATCTAATTCAAGGAAAAGTGCTACAGCCTCTGTGGATCACACAAGTATCCAGCGGTGGCTTTAATACTGTGATGAAAAGTCTAGGGCGATTTGGCGGTCAAAACAAGGTGCCAAGGTTAGCTAACGATCGCGCGCTGGCAGACCCTTTGAGTGCGCTGTCGATACCGAATAAGAATATCGAGTAAATCGCACAACAATACAAAGGGCTCCGCGTTAAGGCTTAGGAGCACAAGAGAAATCATTGAATTTCCGATATTTGCCCATGATGGAAACAAACAACACCCCTACCAGAACCGCAGCCTCCATTCTTGTGACCGGAGCCGCAGGATTCATCGGGTCTAATTATGTCACCCATTATGTGCCGGGCAGTGCGGCGCAGTGGGTGGTCTTGGATAAATTAACCTACGCGGGGAACCTAAATAATATTTCATCTTTAGAGGGCCTCCCTAATTATACTTTTGTTCAGGGGGATATCTGCGACAAGGACTTGCTCAAACAACTATTCGATCGCCATCAGTTTGACACGGTCGTTCATTTTGCTGCCGAGTCTCATGTCGACAACTCCATTACAGGGCCTCGGGCTTTTGTGGAGACTAATTTATTGGGCTCTTTTGAGTTGTTGCATGCGGCCTATGAATTGTGGATGGAAGGCCCCAACGCACTGAAGCCAAAATTTGCTCATGCACGCTTTTTACATGTTTCTACCGATGAGGTTTACGGAACACTAGGAGAAACAGGACTGTTTCGCGAGGACACCCCTTATGCCCCAAACAGCCCGTATAGCGCCTCTAAGGCAGGATCAGATATGCTCGCCCGCAGTTATTTTCACACCTATGGGTTTCCTGTGGTGACAACGAATTGCTCAAACAATTATGGTCCGAACCAGCATTTGGAAAAACTCATTCCTACGATTATTCGCAAAGCAATTTCTGGACAGGATATTCCGATTTATGGGGATGGCCAAAACATACGGGATTGGCTTTATGTTTTAGACCATTGCAAAGGCATTCAAAAAGCATTAGATTTCGGTGATTTGGGAGAAACCTACAATATTGGCGGGCGTAACGAGCGCAACAATTTATATATTGCCGAGCGTATTTGCGCGGTTTTGGACGACTTAAGGCCAAAAGAACACGGGCAGTATAAAGATCAAATTTCTTTTGTCACAGACCGACCCGGTCACGACTTTAGATATGCTATAGACGCAAGTAAAATAGAACAAAACTTAGGTTGGCAGGCCGAAGAAACTTTTGAGACAGGAATTGTCAAGACCATTGAGTGGTATTTGGCCCATCCTGAGCAATTGTCTAATGAATAAGCGCTGAGGTTAACCCGAGGAATACAAACAAACAACAAGGCTCAATAAGATGAAAGGAATAATTTTGGCAGGAGGTTCAGGAACGCGTCTACATCCGCTTACTTTGGCTGTGAGCAAGCAACTCATGCCGGTTTATGACAAACCGATGATCTATTACCCGCTCACGACCTTAATGTATGCTGGAATTAACGAGATTTTGATTATATCTACTCCAGATGATTTGCCGCTGTTTCAAAAATTATTGGGTGACGGCACCCAGCTGGGATGTAAATTTAGTTATGCGGTACAACCCGAGCCAAATGGATTGGCAGAGGCATTTATCATTGGAGAAGAATTTATAGCTGGCGATAAAGTCGCTCTGATTTTGGGCGATAATATATTTTATGGAGCGGGACTTGGTCAGTTGTTGCGCGCCCAAAACGATCCCACAGGCGGCGTAATTTTTGCCTATCATGTTCAAGACCCTGAGCGTTATGGTGTGGTGGAATTCGACCAAAATGGAAACGCGCTGTCTATTGAAGAAAAACCAAGCAATCCTAAATCGAATTTCGCTGTTCCGGGCATCTATTTTTATGATAATCGAGTCGTTGAGATCGCTAAATCCATTACCCCGAGTGAGCGTGGCGAATTAGAAATTACGGCGGTGAATAACGCCTACCTCCAGATGGGAGAACTAAGTGTGAGTGTCTTGGATCGTGGAACGGCCTGGCTTGACACAGGGACATTTAGCTCTCTGATGCAGGCCTCTCAGTTTGTTCAAGTCATCGAAGCCCGCCAAGGTTTGAAAATAGGCGCCATAGAAAAGGCGGCTTATCGGATGGGTTTTATCGATAGGGCACAGCTGCGAAAACTAGCCAAGCCACTGCTCAAAAGCGGCTATGGAAAACACCTAATGCAATTGGATTAATATGGAGCGCATTGACACGCCACTTAAAGATGCTTTTTATCTGATACCTCCGCAATTTAAGGACGCGCGCGGGCTTTTTTCTGAGACCTACAACGCGCAAACCTTTAAACGCGTGACAGGCCTTGAGGTAAATTTTGTACAGGATAACGAGTCAATTTCTAAATACGGGGTATTGCGCGGACTACATTATCAAACAGGAGTACACGCCCAGGCTAAGCTTGTCCGTGTTTCGACGGGCAGAGTGCTTGATGTCATTGTGGATTTGCGCCAAGAAAGCCCAACATTTGGCCAGCACTTCAGTCTTGAGTTATCGGCCGATAACAGAAGACAACTATTTGTGCCCAAGGGATTTGCCCACGGATTTGTCACCTTGAGTCCTGAAGCGACCTTTTGTTACAAATGCGATGCGTTTTACCACAAAGAGGCCGAAGGAGGAATTCTATACAACGACGCAACCCTAGCTATTAATTGGCATCTAAAACATGAAGATGTTTTAGTCTCAGACAAGGATCAGAGACTCCCTTCGTTTTTAGACGCTACCTCATGAAAAAAATATTGGTAACAGGGGCCAGTGGCCAACTCGGACAGAGCCTTCGCGTGCGCTGTCAGGCTTATCCTGAGATGGTATTTCGTTTTTGCACGCGAATGGAGTTTGATTTAGGACAACCCAATCAAATGAAAGAGGTCTTTGAAGACTTTGTGCCAGAGGTCGTTATCAATGCTGCGGCGTATACTGCCGTCGATACTGCAGAAAAAGAACCAGACCAGGCATTTGCGATCAATGCCCAAGGTGTTGCCAGCCTTGCCCAGCTTTGTGCAGATTACCAATCAACATTGTGCCATGTCTCGACCGATTATGTGTTTGATGGGATCGCTCAAACGCCCTATACTGAAGGTCATGCTACGGCGCCTTTAGGAGTTTACGGCCAAAGCAAACAACAAGGAGAACAAGCTGTATCAAATATGGTTAGGGCTCATTACATTGTCCGCACCTCTTGGCTTTATGGTCCTTATGGCCATAATTTCCTTAAAACAATGCTCAGGCTAGCCGACCGCGGAACACCCCTGACGATAACTACAGAACAAACAGGTAGCCCCACAAGCACTTTAGATTTAGCTGAGGCGATTTTGAGTTTGATCAAGACTCAGGCTCCGTTCGGCACCTATCACTATTGCAATGCGGGACAAACTACTTGGCATGGCTTTGCCCAAGAAATATTTCGTCAAACGAATCAATTGGACGAGGTCCAGCTTGCCGAAATCGCCGAATATCCTACTTTTGCAAAACGTCCAAAATACAGCGTTTTGGATACTGACAAAATAACTCAAACTTTAAAACAACCTATTCGGTCGTGGCAAGAGGCTTTGACCGAAGTGATACAACAACTATAATTAACCTTTATGGAAAAGCACACAGAAGAAGTCGACTTGTTTTACGTATTGAAAAAACTCAAGAATGTTTATTTGAGTTGGCTCGCTCGTGGGTACCACAGCGTTCAATTTTTTAAAAAATACTGGATTCTTTTAACCATTATGATTGTCGGGGGCTATCTCGGCGGTAAATTTTGGCAAAAGTCAGAGCGCCCAAAACGTCAAGCGGTGATGATTGTTCAAAATAACTTTGGGAGCTCGAGTTATGTCTATGAAGCCATCGAAACACTCAACACAAAGTGCAAACAAATTGATGAGGAGTTTCTCGCCCAAATTGGCCTAAACACTGAGTCCCCAGAGATTTTGGAGATTGAGATCGAGCCAGTAATCAGTGTCAATGACCTACTAAAAGTCAGCGAACCAAACGACCGCAATATTGACACGTATATTTCACGTATTGAGATCGAGGACGACCTTATGGTATCGGAAATTTTTTATCCGCAATATCAATATCACAAAATCACATTGACCACAAACACGCCCAAATACGAAGTGTTTGACAAGATCTTAGATTACCTGAATTCCAACCAGGCCTTTAATGACATCAAACAAGTGGTTGTCACGGAGACCGAGTTGCGGGTGGCGCGCAACAACGAAACAATTGAAGCCATAGACGCGTTGTTTGCGGAATACTCAGGCCAAAACGATCGCGAGGCGCTCAAGCGTTCTGACATTATCATGAAGATTGAGAACAACAATCTACATCAGTTAGTGGACAAGAAAACCATATTGATTCAGGAAAATGAAGACCTGAAAAAGGAGTTGACTAAATACGGCTCTGTGGTCTTTATGGTGAATAACCCTAAATTGGTGATGACGGCAGATTTTTTGGATAAAAAGAGTGTTTTGATTCCCCTGACTCTGGTTGTGTTATTTGTCGGCTTCTTTTGGCTCAAAGGCTTGTATTTAAAGGGAAAGAAGTACGCTTCAGCGGCCTAATTCCTCAAGTTTAGCCAGCCAGCCCATGAAGTTATTCCCAGGTAAAGCAGAGATTAATTCTTTTACAGGCCGAAGTATGGGTGTTTTGCTCATGCGCCTTCTGGGTGTCGGCCTATTTTTCTTTGGAACGCTTTACCTGACTAATGAGTTACCTCCAGATTTAGTAGGTCAGTATGATTACAGTCGAGCGGTTTTGTTATTTATTGGTGCGATTGCCTTATTTGGCATGCAGCAGTCTGTAATATTTTATTCAGGCGTTTATAGCGCACAAAATAATCTGGGTCAAATTCGCCAGGTTTATCGCACAATGTTGCTCCTTGTGGTTCTGCTCTCGATAAGTTTAAATGGGGTGTTGTATGTCCTGGACCCGGTGTTGTCTAAATTAGGCATAGGTTCCATCGGCTCGCTGGTGTATCAAACCTTTGCTGGGGTGTTGTTTTATGCCATTACCATGCTAAATATTGACGTTCTTCGGGCGATCGACAGAATATACATTTCGGAATTATTTCGCAATATTTTCCGCTACTTGATTTTCTTTTTAGGGGTAATTGCCTTGGTATTGTTCGGTCGGCCAGAGCAGTTGGTCTTGGTTTTTTTGAGCAGTTTTGTGCTTTTGGCGTTACTTTCTTCGGCGCTACTGATCTATTACTTTTCACAGCCGCCGCTGAAAACTTTTGTTCCATCAACGGCCTTGAGCTCAAAAGCGATTTTGAAGCGTTCAGCACCTATGGCAATCAGCGCGGCGTCTTTTTTGTTGATGCAGAGTATGGATGTTTTGATGCTCAAACAATTCGATAATTATGCCGCCGTGGCCATTTATAGTGTAGCGGTGAAACTCACCTTACTTTTGTCTGTAGCCTTAGCTTCGGTTAATGCGGTATTGGCGCCAAAAATTGCTGAGGATTATAATCGATCCGACCACAAGGCCTTGGCTTTTAAAATTAAAAAAGCGACCCGGCTAATTTTCCTGTCTACAGCGCCTGCTATTGTTCTTCTTGCTCTGGGTGCGGAGTGGATATTGGCTTGGTTTGGACCCGAGTATGGCGCTGCTAAAACACCGCTCCATATTTTGCTTTTGGGGCAGGTGGTCAATACTCTATGTGGTTCAGTCGGGGTGTACTTAAATATGACTAGCAAACAAAAGGCCTTTCAATGGATCGTGGCTAGCGGGCTTGTTTTGAATGTCGCCTTGAATGTATATCTAATCCCAAAATACGGAATGAATGGCGCCGCTTGGGCGACTGCCTTGAGTATGATGGGTTGGAATATTACTGCCGTGTATTACGTGTATAAAACGGATCGAATCAAAACATTTTTGACATGGTAGGGCAAGAGTTTGAGGTTGATTTCTTTGTGGTTGGTGCCGCACGCTCAGGGACCACAACCCTTTATCAATACTTTGCGCAACATCCTGAGGTTTTTTTGCCTAGGGTCAAAGAGCTCAACTACTTTTCAAAGGTGAGCTCCAGCCAATCACAGGATTATGATATGCCCAAGCCAAATAAGGAGTACCACACAAAGATTATTCAGAACCAACAGACGTATAAGGATCTTTACGCTCAAGCCAAGCCAGGTCAAAAAAAGGGAGACATCAGCCCGTCTTATTTATGGCACGAGGAAACCGCTGCGGCCATTAAGGCACACAATCCTAAAGCCAAAATAGTGGTGAGTTTGCGTCATCCCGTGGAGCGTGCGTTTAGCCATTATTTGATGGCCAAAAGCGTGGGTTATGAGCAGAGCAAGGATTTTCATCAAGCCATACACGCCCCACTTTCAGAGCATTGGGGTGGCGGTAATCGCTATATGGAATGGAGTGATTATACAGCCCCGTTAAAGGCCTATTTTGGGGCATTCTCCAAAGCACAAATCCACGTTATGGTATTTGAGCAATGGGTCCGAGATCAAGATCAAGCATTAGCCGAGTTGGCTGATTTTTTGGGCGTGAATCATCAACCCCTTGGGACTGAGGATACCCGCCACAATCAAACCTTGGCTTACAAGCATCAAGAGGCCTTAAATACGCTGCGCACGCCTTGGGCGAGAAGACTGTTGCATGCGGTTATGGGAGAATCCAACCGAAATCGCATTAAGTCTTTTTTATTCGGTGGCGGTCCATCGGAGGAACAGCTGCCAGAGGCGTTGAAAAATCAACTTATGAGCCAAAACATAGAGTCTGTAAGACAATTAGAAGCGCTCATTCAAAAACCACTGGGGGACCTGTGGGGTATAAATAAATGACCATTAAACAATGATCAGCGCACAACATAAAACTGTATTTATACACATACCCAAGGTGGCTGGGCAAAGTGTGGAACAGATGTATTTGACTGATCTTGGTTTAGATTGGGATGAGCGAGACGTCTTGCTGTTGCGTCCAAAACGCAACGACGAAAAGGGCCCTGGGCGATTGGCACACCTAGCCGCTGCTCAGTATACTGAGTGTGGCTATATGTCTACTGAGGACTTTGCTGCCTATTTTAAGTGGGCATTGGTGCGCCACCCGTATCAAAGAGCGCTTTCGTGCTATCATTTTTTGGGATTTGCACGTGTTATGAGTTTTGAAAATTTTGTTTTGAAGGTATTGCCAGAGAAAATAAAGCAACAGCACTTTTTTTTCTTGCCACAATACAACTATCTTCATGACAATAAGGGTCAATTGCTTGTCGATTATGTGGGACACCTTGAACAACTCGAGGATGATTTGGTTTACCCTAAGAAAAAAAGTGGAATTCAGCACATTAAAATGCCACATGCCAATAAAGAACCAGGCTCATGGAAACGCGTGATACGTATTTGGCTAGAACAGCCCGGGTTGATTCGGCACTTTGCTTTGGGACACGATAAAAAGCCACGACAACAGGCCTTGACTACCAAGGCAAGGGTGGCTTTAAATCAACTCTATAAAAAAGATTTTGACGCATTTGGTTATACCCAACAATCATGAATGACTTAACCGCAAAAATAAGCCTAGTTGCTATAATTGTCGCCCTGTGGCTCGAGAGTGTTGAGCTGAGTTTTGTGGTGGCGTTTGGCGTGCTTTTATTGCACTTTAATGGAAGAATTTCTCGTGGACTCTCCCAGATAGCCTTTTTGATTTTAGCGATGATGGCGGTAGGTTCCTTAGGAATTATTACGCGGCAAGCCGGTTTATACGGGTTTATAAAAGATGTCGTTTATTTTTTAAGGCCTTTGACGGTAATGTTGGCGACCTATTTCGCTGTTCAAAAAATGAATTCAAAGAGCGACTTCTACAATCTAGTGGTGCTTGTGGGCTTTGGATTTGCCTTACTCCATTTGTTGGACATTGGGATTGGCTTATTGCGCTATAGGCCGAACCTCCAAAAGTTCAGAGAACTGTTTGGAAAGCTCAATCACGTGGAGATGGTGGCCCTATTTTTAATTGCCTGTATCCGGGATTTACCCCTCAAAAAGACTCGGTTTACCTTGTTTTACAAAATGGCGGTATCGGCCTTGATACTTTCGTTTTTGTTGTATTTCTCTAGGACCATGATTGTGGTTCTTTTGCTCATGATTTTAGCCTACTACGGTTATCTGAAACTCAATGCCAGAGGTGTTGTTATGGGAATGATTTTACTCGTGTTTGGAGCCGGTTTTGTGTTTTTTTTAAGTCAATACGAGCCTGACGAAACTCAGCCTCAAACGGTGTTGACGGGCTTTTTGGCCAAAGTAAAAAACTCTTACACCGAGACGTTTGAACCAATCAAATTTGACACTTATCTCAAAGACAGGCGCTCACTTTGGCCGCGGTGGCGGGCCTACGAAGCGAGTTTGGTCCTCAAAGAAGTCGATCAAGAGGGTAAATGGCTTCAAGGCAAGGGGTTTGGATCTACCGTTGACGCGGGTTTTGAATTGCGGCTCAATGGAGAAATGATACAAGACCTGCCCACGGTGCACAACGGCTTGGCCTATGTTTACATGAAAACGGGTATTCTGGGGCTGCTGTTATATTTTTCTTTGTTTGTAATTCTGTATCTCTATAATTACGTGTCGCCTAAAAACAAAGCGCACAAGACCTATAACGGGGTATTGGTGGCCTCTGGGTTTTACATGATTGCGGCTACTATGGTTGTTACGGGCATTTTCAAGCCCTATATGATGGTAGGGTTTCTTATTGGCGGGTCATTTGCACTCAAAAAAGGAGCGGCATGAAAATAGCGCTATTCGGAACCAGAGGCATTCCAAATCACCACGGCGGTTTTGAACAATTTGCTGAGTGGTTTGCCCCGTATTTAGTCGATAACGGGCACCAGGCATACGTCTATTGTTCTCATAATCACCCCTATCAAAAAAAAGAATTTCGCGGCGCAAAACTTGTACACTGTTACGATCCTGAATATAAATTAGGCACTGCCGGACAGTTTATCTACGATTTAAACTGTTTGTTGGACGCCCGCAAACGAAATTTTGATGTCTTATTGCAACTTGGGTACACCAGTAGCTCGGTCTGGTATCCGCTGCTGCCCAAAAACACAATAATTGCCACCAATATGGATGGCCTAGAATGGAAACGTTCCAAATATCATCCATTGGTGCGCCGCTTTTTGGCTAAGGCCGAGGCATGGGCTGTGAAAAGCAGTGATCATTTAATTGCAGACAATACAGCAATACAGGATTATCTCGCTAATAAATACGAGGTCTCTTCGGCCTATATTCCTTACGGCGCTCAGGTGTTTGAACATCCAGATCAGGTCGCGCTTGGGCCTTTTGATGTTGCACCCAAGGGCTATGATTTGATTGTTGCTCGCATGGAGCCAGAAAACAATATTGAAACGATTTTAGACGGGGTGACCCAAAGCAAAAGCCAAGGAATATGTCTGGTGGTAGGCAAAAACCAGGCCACGCCATTTGGCCGTTATCTGACCAAGAAATACGAAAACCAGTCGAATATTCGTTTTCTTGGAGGAATATACAACCAAGACACTCTGGATAATTTGAGATATTTTGCACGCGTTTATTTTCATGGACACAGTGTGGGTGGGACTAACCCCTCTTTGCTCGAAGCCATGGCGAGTCGGGTATTAATTGCCGCTCATGACAACCCTTTTAATAAAGCCATCTTGGGTTCAGACGCCCTGTATTTTAACAGTGCTGAGGGGGTGTCTGAAATTTTGGATCAGAAGCGAGAGACCACAGAAGCTCAAAAATTGATTCAGGCCAATGCTGAAAAAATTAAAACGGTGTACTCTTGGGGTAAAATCAACGCCGATTATTTGACCTTTCTTAAATCGATCTATGAGCAAGAGCACTAGTCACAATACACAAAACCAGATGATGAGCTGGGCCATTGGCCTGGTTTTGATCAGTGTGCCTATGCCTTATACATTTAGCTCCATTGCACTGGGAATATTGGGCGCTGTCGCACTAATAGGGATGTGGTCCAGGCAAGTAAACTGGCGTCCTGCCTATCTCTGGCCGATGCTGCTTTTTGCAGTTATAGTATGCTCCTTGTTATGGACTCAAGATATGGATAAATCCCTGCGAGGGATAAGCCGCCAATTACCTCTACTGGTGATGCCACTGTCTTTCTTATTCTGGCCAAAGTTTGGCCGGAAGGTATGGCACAAAGGTCTATTCATCGGAGGTGTTGCTGGGGCGCTTTTTGCCCTGTTTGCTGTGGCGCGCGCTGTGTTTCGGTCTTTTGAGCAAGGCGACTACAGCCCGTTTTTTTACCACGAACTCGTCGACTTTTGGGAGCTCAATGCCATTTATATCTCTGGCGTCTCGGCGGTGTATGTGCTGTTTTTTTGGCTGGTCTACGGGCCCGAGAAAGTCCGCAGCTGGCGCGCACTAAGCCTTGGCGCAGTCCATATGATTTTTCTGGTGCTTTTGTCTTCCAAGAATATGATTTTGATGACCTTTTTAGTGCTCATTGTCGTCCAGGCTTACACCCATCGCAAAAGGATAAAAAGACTATTGATTACCGGCGCTACAGCGATGGTCGTACTGATTGCGCTGTCACAAACTCCTTGGGGTTCGCGATGGGCACAGCAACAGTCTACTCCTATTGCTGACGCATGGCAATGTGAGGGATTTACCGACATCTATCCATGGACCGGCACGACATTGAGGGTGTTTTTTACGCGGATATTTGTCGAGCAATTAAATCGAGACCAGTTGTGGCTGACGGGCTATGGAATCAACGCCGGTCAGGCTAAAATTGCTCAGGGGCAAAACCGTTATTTTGTCTATTGCGGATACAACACGTATAACCTCCACAATCAATACTGGCAGACGGTCCTTGAACTCGGTCTGATCGGGGGGCTGTTATTGATCTTAATTTTGGTACAGCTGGCCCGCGCTGGCGTGAAACGCCGCGACTTTTTTTATTTGGGCTTTGCTGTATTGATGGCCGCCCTAATGGTCACAGAAACCTACCTTTGGCGCCAGCGCGGGCTCATACACTTTATGATTATTTACTTGGCTTTAACTGCTGCAGTAGCGCCTGAGGCCTCCTCGAAGTCCCTCAATACCAAAGGCCGATGAAGATTTTAGTTGACGCTCACAAAATCGGAGAAAAACACGAAGGGACCAGCACCCATCTCATCGGGTTGTATCGAGCGTTGACTGAGCTCAGGCCCGATTGGCAATTTGTCTTTGTAGGACCTTACACCGCGCAAATGAAAGCCGCTTTTGGCACCGAGCCAAACTGTCGCTATATCGCACTGACCACCAAAAATAAATTCAGACGGCTGCTTTGGGATTTACCCCGATTGATGCGCCGAGAAGCCCCAGACTACACCCATTTTCAGTACATCAGCCCGTTGTGGCTACCTGCGCCGACTCTTGTGACAACACATGATTTATTGTTTTTAGAGCCAGCATTCAAGCAATATTTCCCATGGAGGTATCGCTGGGTCAATGGATTGCTTTTTGGTCTTAGTGCCAGACGGGCAAAAATCCTATGTGCGGTATCCACTTACGGCCAGAGACAACTCCATACGCGTTATGGAATAGAACTCGATAAAATCGTAATCACTCCGAATGCGGTAGGTGTTCCTGATATTGATTCAGCAAATGCCAAAAAGCGTGTTGCGGATTATGGTCTAGATCGATTTATATTATTCGTCAGTCGTGTGGAGCCGAGAAAAAATCATCTCACATTATGGCAGGCCTTCGAATTATTAAACTTGCACAAAAAAGGGTTTAAACTTGTGTTTATCGGCAAAAAAGAATGGATAGATCCGGCGCTCGAGCAAACCATGGCGCAGTCTGACCCTGCCGTAAAACAAGCCGTACTTTGGCTCGAGGGGATTCCCCACGAAGACCTTTGGGCGTTTTATCAAACTGCCACCCTGTTTGTTTACCCTTCTCTAGGGGAAGGTTTTGGAATTCCGCCACTCGAGGCGGCGGCTGTGGGCACCCCAGTGGTTTGCGCGCAAAATACAGCGATGTGTGATTTTGATTTTTTCCCGTATCTAGAGCAGGTGGGCCAGCCAGAACAATTGGCGCAAACCATAGAACGTGCCCTTGCAGATAAAGAGTATCCTGCTCAAAAAATAGCTGCTGAAATTCATGAGCGCTATAATTGGGGTATTTCGGCCAAAGCCTTGGTTGAGGCCATCGAAAACACCGAGTAAGAGAAAACTTTGATTGCCTAAGGTTTATAGAGACATAAGGTCAAACTAAACATTAATGCTTAAATTCAACCAATAAATTAAACAAACATGCGCGTTATTGCCCGTTCCATTTATCCGTATTTGTGTTTCGCGCTTTTTTTTACGTTGCCCTTTGACGATTATTTTAGGGCATTGCCTAACATTATATTAATCGCCCTGGCGTTGCTTTTTCCTATGGTGATGGACCTCTCTGGATTAAAGTCAATATTGCGCAGCAGCTGGGTTTGGGTTTTGGCATTTTTGGGCTTTATTGTGGCACAGTCTTTAGCCACAGGGCGTTTTGATCAGGATTTTGTTGTCCTTCAAAAAATGCTTTTGGCCGGAGCCTTGTCCTTACTATTATTTCCTGTGCGCGACAACCGGACCTTGATGCACGGGGTGATTTATTCCTCGATTGCAGCGGTGCTTTATTCGGCCATTCAGTTGATTATTCTACTCAATCAGGGGGCGAGTTTTGGGTTTTTGGAATCCGCCCACATTATTGAGGCACTGCTTATGGACCGTATTTATCTGGGGTTACTGTCGGTGTTGAGTATCATATTTTCCTACAAGTTATTGCGCAAGGAGTTTGACCCCAGTAACGGGTATTACCTGGCCAATATGATCTTACAGGTCGGGTTCATTTTGTTTTTGGTTTCGCGCATCGCCATAGTTGTGGTGCTCTTACTATTTGCCTTGAGCCTCTATTACCGACAAAAACGGGGCCCACAGCTGCTCTTTTTTGGGGGGTCATTTGCGCTTGTTGTCGCCTTGTTTTTTGTGTTGAATAACGATTTGCGCAAACAGTTTTTGTACAACAATAACCCAGAATATCAGGAGGGTCTTTTGTCTAATACCATGGCCTTAGAGCCCCGCATCGTAATTTGGGATTGTGCCCTAAAGATTGCCCAGCAACCAAAGACTCAATGGACGGGCATCGGGTTTACGCAAACCAACAAGGACATGTTGGCGTGTTATGAAAACGACATTGAAAACACAGTAAAAAAGGCTTGGTTTTTGACCAAAAAATACAATGTACACAATCAGTTTTTAGACTTGTATCTCGGGGGTGGAATGGGTGCTGTACTCTTATTTATCGCAGGACTTACAGTGGTGTTTTTTAGAAAGAAAACATGGCTGTATCCCACGGCACTGGTTATGGCAGCAGTGATATTTTTAATGGCTGAAAATGTGTTTCACCGTCAAATTGGGGCCTATTATATGGGGCTGATTTGGGCCCTGCTTATGTTTTCGCCTGCGAGTAAACAAGACGAAAAACCTGAAAAACAGTAGAAAAACCTAATGGCATGATGTATTTTTGTGCCGCAAAAAAGAAACGAAGCACTTAAAAAAATTATATGAAAATTACAGTAGTAGGTACAGGGTATGTAGGCTTAGTCACCGGGACGTGCTTGGCCGAAACCGGTAATGAAGTGATCTGTGTGGATATTGATCAAACCAAAGTAGACATGATGCGCGCAGGAACAGTACCCATTTACGAGCCGCATTTAGATGTGCTCTTTGAGCGCAACATTAAGGCGGGTCGCCTGACCTTTACCACGGACTTACACGAAGGGCTGGACCATGGTGAAATTGTCTTTTTGGCCTTACCCACCCCAGAAGATGAAGACGGCTCTGCGGATTTATCGTATGTGCTCGGGGTCGCCGACAAGATAGGCCGCTATATCACCAGCTACAAGGTCATTGTCGATAAAAGTACCGTGCCTGTGGGGACTGCAGAACAGGTCACCCAGGTTATCGGCGCTCATGCGCAGTGCGAATTTGACGTGGTGTCTAATCCAGAATTCTTGCGCGAGGGTTTTGCAGTAGACGATTTTCTCAAACCAGAGCGTATTGTAGTCGGTTCATCGAGTGAGCGCGCTACAGTACTGATGGAAAAACTCTACGCCCCGTTTGTGCGCTCGGGCAACCCGGTAATTGTGATGGACGAAAAGTCGGCCGAACTTACCAAATACGCTGCTAATTCGTTTTTGGCCGCAAAGATTACTTTTATGAATGAGGTGGCGAATTATTGCGAAATGGTTGGGGCCGACGTCGACAAGGTGCGCGTGGGTATGGGTACTGACAGTCGTATTGGCAAGCGCTTTTTGTTTCCCGGAATCGGTTATGGCGGTTCCTGCTTCCCGAAAGACGTTAAGGCTCTACAGAAAGCTGGTCGCGACGCGGGGTACGACTTTAAAATTTTGGATGCAGTCATCGGGGTGAACAAAAAACAAAAAACCATACAAGTGCCTCATATACTCGAGCACTTTGGCCACGATCTAAAGGGCAAAAAAATAGCTATTTGGGGCCTCGCGTTTAAGCCGGAGACCGATGACATTCGAGAGGCGCCCGCGATTGATGTGATCAATGCCTTGTTGGAACAAGGCGCCCAAATTGAGGCCTTTGACCCAGAGGCTATGCCCAATATTAAAAAGCGTTTTGGCAACGCGATTAGTTTTGGCGATCACATGTACGGCCCGCTCAAAGATGCCGACGCATTAGTGATTTGTACCGAGTGGAGTATTTTCAGATCTCCAGATTTTGAACAAATAAAATCCCTTCTCAGGCAGCCTGTGATTTTTGACGGGCGTAACTTGTATAACACCCAGGACATGAAACGTGAGGGCATTGAGTATACCTCCATCGGTAGAAATAAGGTTAAGGCATGAGTTCAAACAACAGTAAAACGGTATTGATTACAGGGGCTGCAGGCTTTTTAGGATCCCATTTATGCGATCGATTTATTGCCGAGGGGTTCCGTGTGGTGGGTATGGATAACCTGATTACTGGAGACTTAAAAAATATTGAGCATCTCTTTGATCTAAAACAATTTACATTCTATAATCACGACGTGTCGAGCTTCGTATACGTGCCAGGTCGTGTGGATTATATTCTGCATTTTGCTTCTCCAGCAAGCCCTATTGACTATCTCAAAATCCCGATACAAACCCTCAAAGTAGGGTCATTAGGAACACACAACCTACTCGGTCTGGCCAAAGAGAAAAAAGCACGAATCTTAATTGCCTCAACCTCAGAGGTTTATGGAGACCCTTTGGTGCACCCTCAAAAAGAAACCTATTACGGCAATGTGAACACCATCGGCCCACGTGGGGTTTATGACGAGGCTAAGCGTTTTCAGGAGTCCATTACGATGGCCTACCATCGATTCCATGGCTTGGAAACTCGGATCGCACGAATCTTTAACACCTACGGCCCGCGCATGCGCCTGAACGACGGTCGGGTGATTCCGGCTTTTATGGGTCAAGCCCTGCGCGGAGAGGACCTTACGGTCTTTGGCGACGGGAGTCAAACGCGCTCGTTTTGCTATGTCGATGACCAAATTGAGGGAATCTATCGCTTACTCATGAGCGATTATACGGACCCCGTGAATATCGGGAACCCCCATGAGATTAGCATTTTGGACTTTGCCAAAGAGATTGTTCGCTTGACAGGCTCAGACCAAAAAATTGTCTTTAAGCCATTGCCCAAGGATGACCCCATGCAGCGACAGCCGGACATTACAGTGGCTAAAGAAGTTTTGGGTTGGTCGCCCAAAGTAGCGCGATCAGAAGGCATGGAAAAAACCTACGCCTATTTTAATGGCTTGACAAAAGAGGAGTTATATCGAAGCGAACACAAAGATTTTTCAGCCCACAACAGGCATTAAATGATTTATAAAACAGGACGATATTCAGGGTTTTTAAGGCCGATCTCTTATGTGATCGACCTGGGAATCATACATCTGCTCGCGGCGCCGTTTTTTGCCGAGAACTTTGTCTTTTTGAATTACATTCTGTTTGTCTCTTTTGCTTGGATTGCCATAGCGTTGCGCTCAAATTTTTATGAGATTTATCGCTTTACGCGCACGACAAACATTTTGTCCTTAGGGCTTAAGCAGGGCGCCTTGTTTTTGCTTTTGGTCTTCGCATTTTTTGGGTTTTATCGCGACATTGTTACGTCGCCCTGGGACATTTTAATTTATGTCATTCGGGTTATGGCACTGATTACTTTGACCAAAATCGCCATTTACTACTTATTGAAAAAATACCGCATCCTACTCAAAGGAAACCTGCGCCGTGTGGTCATTATTGGCCTGAATCAGAAAACAGATCAGTTGCGTAAATTTTTTGAGGAAAATCCTGAATACGGCTATGTGCTGTTAAAGACGTTTAATTTGTCAGGCCGCGACGGCTCCCCTTTGGATCAGTGTTTAGAATATATCGATAACAATCAAATTGATGAGATTTACGCTTCGGTAGCACAATTGGACAACCCCACGATGAGCCAGTTGATTGATTATGCAGATAATAATCTGAAAATCTTAAAATTCCTTCCAGACAATAAAGACATTTACAGCAAGCGGTTGGATTTTACATACTATGGATACTTGCCGATTATCTCCATGCGTAAAATCCCTATAGACGAACCGTTTAATAAATTTGTTAAGCGGAGTTTCGATGTTGCTTTGTCATTGTTTATCATTGTGTTTATTCTGTCATGGCTCACGCCGCTTCTGGGGCTCATCATAAAATTAGAGTCCAAGGGCCCCGTCTTTTTTAAACAAAAGCGAAATGGGCTGGACTACAAAGAATTTTATTGCTATAAGTTTCGTTCAATGCGCCCCAACCCTGAGGCTCATTTGCATCAGATTTCCAAAAACGACCCTCGTGTGACCCGTATCGGACGAATTATTCGCAAAACAAGTATTGACGAACTTCCTCAGTTCATCAATGTGCTCAAGGGCGAAATGTCGGCCGTAGGTCCACGACCTCACATGGTCAGCCACACCCATATGTACGCCGAAAAAATTGACAAATTCATGGTGCGTCACTTTATCAAGCCAGGGATTACAGGCCTCGCTCAGGTCAGCGGTTTTCGCGGAGAAGTTGAAGACGACAATCACATCATTAACCGCGTTAAGTACGATATCTTTTACCTGGAGAATTGGTCCTTACTCTTGGACATAAAAATTGTCTTTCAAACGATTTATAATGCCCTACGCGGCGAAGAGAAAGCCTACTAGTTTATGCAGGGTGCGCTTGTATCGATCATTATGCCCGCCTTTAACAATGCGCCTTTTATCGAGGCAGCCATTGACAGTGTTCGGGTACAAACGCATAAGAACTGGGAACTCCTTATCGTCGATGACGCGTCAAATGACGACACACTGCAGAAGATTCAAGACGTTCAGGCTCAAGATGAGCGCATTAAGGTTTTTATCATGGGCGAAAATCAAGGGGCTGCCTTTTGTCGCAATTATGCAACTGGGCGATCCTCAGGGGCCTACATCGCTTTTTTGGATGCGGATGATCTGTGGATGCCCACAAAATTAGAACGTCAAGTCGCATTCATGCAGAACCACGATTTGGGGGTGAGTTTTACCAGCTACAAACAAATTGATTTGGCAGGGCAAGACAACGGCTTTGAAATACGCGCGATGTCTACTTTGAGCGCGGCCAAACAAAAAACGAATAATTATATCGGCAATCTGACAGGGATGTACAACGCCCATAAAGTAGGACGACTCATGGCCCCCGAGATGCGCAAACGTCAAGATTGGGCCCTATGGCATCAGGCCATTGTTTTTAGTGGAGCCCCAGCCAAAGGATTGCCTGAAGTCTTAGCGTCCTACCGAGTCAGTGGGGACTCCATGAGTGCCCGAAAATGGAGTCTGATTGGTCATAATTTTGCCTTTTACCGACAATACTTGGGTTATTCTTGGATCAAATCTGGCGTGTGGCTGTTGATTTTTTTGAGCGTCTATTTTTTTGAGCGTCCGCGCTATATACACCGCAGGCCGCGTTAATGGGCCCTTTGAGTTTTTGTGAATCTCGATTTAGCGTGAGGGGCTGCCTGGCATTAAATTTGAAAATTGTCTGAGTTTACCCCGCTTGCTGCGATCCAGAATATCTTGGTGCACCAAACGCACGCTCAACCCGGACCCGACATAATCTTCAAGTGCTTTTTTGACCTGCCGAGCCTCTTGTGCATTGAGCCCTCGGGTACTGACATATCGAATGACAAATTGATCTAAGGCGTGTTGCTCAACCACAAACTCCGATACCGGGCTGTGATCACTAATGACCGCCTTGGTTACGTAATAAAAAGTGAGTCCAGGCACTGTTTTGCCCCCTGCTAAATGCGCCATATCATTGGTGCGGCCCAAGATATTGGCAAGTTTTGGTCTATGAGGCACGGAGGCTTTATGCCAACTGGCGAGGTCACCGATATCATACCGTATCAGCGCATGAGCTTTGTTGTGTAAGGCGGTTAAAATAACGCGCCCTTGCTCTCCTGCCGCAACCGGCTTTCCATGGTTATCGACCAGCTCAAGAAATACGGAACTGTGATTGATAACCAGAGCGTCTGAGGGATCAGCAAGAGCGATAACCCCGAGTTCGCTCGCGCCATATTCGTTGATAACGGGTACCCCCAGAGCTTGTTCCAGCATTTGTTTATCCTCAGGAAACAGCATTTCACTGGTGACAATACACCCTTTTAGTGTGGGGCAAAGATCTTTAAGCACAACAGCGTTTTGGATTAAATGCTGACCCAGCCGCACAATGGTTGAGGTGTATCCGTTGAGGTAACCAAAGGGATAGGTTTTAAATCGCGACACCATAGCCTCGAGTTTATGATCCGAAAGATCAAAAATCACCATTCGTTGTCTGTGGGCCACCCAATCTTTTAACTGTTCCTTATAACGCGCCAATCCCTTTAGCGGAATGCCGTAAAATCGAGCTTCGAGGTCCACGCCGAGCTGTATGCCCCAGTCTTGGTAGCTGTGTTTTATTTCGGCCCAACTAAAGGCGTGAGCGTAGCGGTCTTTGACAAAAACAAAGGGGCGCCCACTGCTGCCTGAGGTTTTGTGTTTATGCGTATTTCTCGAATGATAGCCGCGGGCATATCGCTCCGACAGTGGACGCTGTAGATCGTTTTTGGTCATGATCGGCAAGTGGGACCACAAGCTGTCGATCTCTTCTGCAAGGAGCGAGTCCAGGTCGGCCTGACCTAAGTGTTGCTGCACGAGTTCTCGATAAAAAGTCGAGTGTTCAAGGTGGTGCTCAACGATTAATCTGCGCTGATGCTCTGTCCATTTCATTAATTCCTCGGCAGACAGGTCATTGAGCCGAAGATAATCCTGCTCTGCTTTTTTTATGGGGAATCCACTGGCGTGTAATGTTCTTTCGAACCAATTCATGAGCGTGCTTTAACTCATGCAAAATAAGCATTTAATTTCGCTTGCTTGCGCAGGGCAATTCTAATGCGAAACCATTATTTTTGTGGTCACAACACGGGGCTGTTCCATTTTTGACTTGAGTCGAATCATCCATCGATTAATGCGGGGTCATTAAGTGGGGTAAAACACAATCCCAGTCAATACACAAAAGATGAATATACTTGTTTTAGGTTCCGGCGGACGTGAACATACTTTTGCCCATCAAATTGTAAAAAGCGATCGATGTGAGTCCCTGTTTGTAGCTCCAGGAAATGCAGGGACAGCACAGATTGCGACCAATCTTAAACTCGGTGTTACAGATTTTGAGGCAATCAAGTCAGCTGTATTGTCCCATAATATAGGCATGGTGGTTGTCGGGCCAGAGGACCCACTCGTTCAGGGGATTTACGACTTTTTCAAAAATGACCCTCAGCTTTCGAGTGTTATGATTATAGGGCCCTCTGCCGCAGCAGCAGCTCTCGAGGGCAGTAAAGAGCGCGCCAAAGAATTTATGTCGGCCCACGGTATTCCTACCGCGGCCTACAAGAGCTTCACCCAAGAGACCTTGGCCCAAGGTCAGGCCTTTTTGGAGACCCTAAACCCACCTTTTGTACTCAAAGCAGACGGACTCGCGGCCGGTAAGGGGGTATTAATTCTTCAAGATTTAGACCAAGCCAAAACAGAGCTCGAGGCGATGTTGGCCCATCAGAAATTTGGGTCGGCAAGCGCAAAGGTTGTCATCGAAGAGTTTTTAGACGGCATTGAGCTGAGTGTTTTTGTACTGACCGACGGAAGGTCCTATAAAATACTTCCTACGGCCAAAGACTACAAGCGGATTGGCGAGGGAGACCAAGGGCTCAATACTGGGGGTATGGGGGCGATTTCTCCTGTGCCTTTTGCCACACCTGAGTTTATGGAAAAAATTGAAACGCGAATTGTCAAGCCTACTGTAGACGGGATTAAAAAAGAAGGCTTGGTGTATCAGGGCTTTATTTTTATCGGGCTGATCAAAGTTGGGGACGATCCCTATGTCATTGAGTACAATGTCCGCATGGGTGACCCTGAGACTGAGGTGGTTCTGCCCCGCATTGAAACCGATCTGCTCGACTTACTCGAGGCAACCTCACGCGGAGCCCTAGAAAATATCGATCTTAAGGTTACGCCCCAATCAGCGGCGACAATCATGGCCGTATCTGGGGGCTACCCGGAGGCCTATGAAAAGGGCAAGCCGATTACCGGACTCAACAATTTGGATCAAGGGATTGTATTTCACGCGGGGACTGGACAAGAAGATGGGCAAGTGGTGACCAGCGGGGGACGTGTTCTAGCGGCTACTTCTTTGGACGTAGACTTTAGAATGGCTATTAAAAAATCTTACCAAACGCTGAGTAAAATTTCGTTTGATAAGATGTATTATCGAAAGGACATTGGGTTTGACCTCTAGTCTTGATTTGCCAAAAAACAAAGAAGAAATACCTTAGGAGTCTCCCAGATAGGAATGCGCGGTTTGACTGCGGTCCTCTTCGCCATTTTCGTTGAACTTCGCCAATTGCTTCATCCAATAGTAAAATGCAGCAAAAAAGATCGAGACAAAAACCCAAGTCATGAAGTTGGCGCCCCACCAGTTGCTGAGTTCAAACTCGCGCACGGCGTTGAGCGGTGACAATAAAACGGTATTCACTAAAGATTCGATGCCTTCAAAAAAACCTTTCCAAGTCATAAGTCTTATATTTAGACGACAAAAATAGAGAATAGGGCTTATGTTGACAAGCTTTTTTGGTAATTCTAAAACCACAAATTACATTCTTTTAGCCTTGGCCTTGCCTCTTGTATTGGCGTTACGCTGGTGGGTTGAGATTACGGCCATGCCCAGTTTGATCCAAGGGCTAAAACTTGTGGCACAATCCACCCTGTTAATCCTGGCCTTACTGCTGCTGGATTTTGTGATTAGAAAAAATAAATTGACCCAAACAAATACCTTCGGTCTCTGGTGGTATTTCTGTGGCATGGTCGCTGGGGTGACTTTAGGCAATGTGATTGAATCCATAATTTTGGTAACCGCCCTATTGGTGCTGCGCCGTATCATGAGCATGGCCAATGAACAAAATTTAGAAAAGAAAATCTTTGATGCGGCCCTTTGGATATTGGTCATCTCATTATTTAATCCTTGGTTTCTATGGATGATGCTGGCATTGTATATGGGGATTTTGCAGCTGAACCAATCGAGCTGGCGTTATTATCTCATTCCTTTGTTTTCTGGACTTTGCCTTGGTTTGGTGCTCGCCGGTAGTTTAGCGTTATCTGCTAATTTTAACGCCCTGTGGATTTTGGATTGGCCATTGTTTACTATGGTGTTCGAACCACTGAATTGGATCTGGCCACAAGCGGTATGGCTTCAGTTAGGACTTTTGGCAGCGACTTTGTTACTCCTGACCACCTTAATACGTTTGCCGCTGGCACACAAAGAAGGCACAACGATAAGTCAAGGTCATTTCCAATGGGTTTGGCGTGTTTTGATCATGGTCTTGGTGATCGCAGGTCTTTTGACGCAACAGAAACCACAAGTTTTTCTATGGCTGGCACTTCCTTTAACAGCCATTTTATACGCCAATATTTTAGAATTGCGACAACCAAATCTTTTGCGTGAGATTTTGGCCTTTTTGCCTTTGGCCCTACCGATGGCGCAACTCCTTTTAAAATAAAGTATCTTTGCACAAAAGCTGTATTTATGTTTACCAAAAATGCCCTTGCGGTCTTTGAACAAGTCATTTCTGATTATCATATCGTGGACGATCCCTATCAACCCTTTGACAATCCTTACGATGCAAAGGCTGAAGTATTGAACCATTTATTGTATCGTAAATGTTGGATTGACACGGTACAATGGCATTACGAGGACATTATCAGAGATCCTCAAATTGACCCAGTCGCAGCCTTGACCCTAAAGCGTCAAATCGATGCCTCAAATCAAGATCGCACCGATATGGTAGAGTACATTGACAGTTATTTCTTAGAGCAATACAAAGAGGTGATCCCTAAGAACTCGGCGACGATCAATACAGAAAGTCCGGCATGGGGGGTTGACCGCCTTTCGATTTTGGCCCTTAAAATTTACCATATGCGTCAGGAAACTGAGCGCCCTGACGCCAGTGCTCAACATAAAGCGACTTGTCAAACCAAGCTTGATGTTCTTGTGGAACAGCGACATGATTTATCTTCGGCAATCGAACAACTCCTAGAAGATATTGCCTCAGGCGACAAGTATATGAAAGTCTATAAGCAGATGAAAATGTACAATGACGATGAGCTCAATCCAGTGCTGCGCAGTCAAAAATAACTTGTGAATAAACGTCCGAAACATATTGCCATTGTGCGATTTTCGGCCATGGGCGATGTGGCGATGTTGTTCCCAGTTTTGCGCGCGGTTTTAGCGCAAAATGATCTTGAGATAACGCTGTTGACACGACCACAGTTTGCACCAATTTTTTCTTCCATAACACAGCTAAACGTTGTGTCGGTAGACCTAAAAAACACCTACTCTGGCATTGCGGGACTTTGGGCTTTAGCCAAAAGGATTCGGAGCCTTAAGCCAGATCATTTTTTGGACTTGCACGATGTTTTACGCACCAAAGTTATCCGTTCTTTTTTAGGGGTTTTGGGCGTGTCAGCGACCAAGTTTGACAAGGGAAGAGCAGAGAAAAAAAGACGTGTATTGCATTTTGACCCAGGCGCGTCTTGGCTGAGCAGCACCCACCAGCGCTATGCCGAAGCATTTAGAGCCTTGGGTGTTGAGGTGGATTTAGAATCAGTGACTCTGGAGCCTCACTCCAACGGGAGGCGCTCAGACGATATCAGTAACCCAGTGCAATCTTTTCTAAATACCTTACAGACCAAAGATGGGGCAATTATTGGACTGGCGCCCTTTGCGGCATATCCCGGAAAAACCTACCCCTTGGATTGTTCAAAAGCGCTTTGTACGGCGCTTTCGGACCGGGGCCATCAAGTATTACTTTTTGGCGCACCAGGTCCTGAGGCCAAGGCATTGGCTCAACTGGCTCAAGATCAAAAGAAGGTACATCTTGTCGCAGGAAAATGGACATTGACTCAAGAGTTAGAATTGATCAGCGGATTAAATCTTATGATAGCTATGGACAGTAGCAATGGGCATTTGGCTGCCAATTTTGGCTTGCCGGTGATTACCTTGTGGGGCGCAACCCATCCAAGTCTCGGGTTCGCACCCTTTGGCCAATCTAAGGACTGCCAACTTTGTGCTGATCGCGGAGAATACCCCAAACTACCCACCTCAGTATATGGCAATAAGTTGCCTGAGGGCTATGAGGATGTAATGCGCAGCATTCCTGTGGCAAGAATTGTGCAAAAAGCAGAAGAGCAGTTGAACTAAGCTTCGTCGTAATCTACAGTGAGCTGATCGCTTTGTGCCAGAGTTTGACAGGTCAAGACTAATCCTTCTTCGACCTCACCGTCAGTCAGAATCTGATTTTTAATCATTTGCGCTTGACCCTCTGTTACACGGGCAATGCAAGAACTGCAAATACCACCTTGACAAGAATAGGGCGGATCGAGATCGTGATCCAGTGCGGCGTCGAGCACAGCGGTGTTTTTGTCGATGTTTAAGACGGTAGTTTCGCCATCGAGCACTATGGTTAAAGCGCAATGCCCTTGAGGAACATCTGTGCTATTCTCCTGACTGTCCCCTCCCGAATTGCTAAAAAATAATTCGTCGTGAATATGTTCAGGAGTAGCCCCAAACTGAGGGAGTATTTCCTTTAGGGTATGAATCATTTGCTCCGGTCCACAGAGTAAAAATTGACTAAACTTTATTCCAGCCAATTCATTTTGAAACAAATGCTTAACGGGACCAGCATCTATTCGCCCGAAACGCGCCCCCTGTTGAGAAGTTCGCGAGTAAAATAAAATCAATTTGAATTGCTCTGGATGGCTTTGTTCTAAAGCGCTGAGCTCCTCCAAAAACATGGCTTCCTCAGGCGACCTATTGCCGTATACCAAGGTGAATCGAGCCGAAGGCGCCACGGCTATGGTTTGCTGAATCATGCCCATTATTGGGGTGATGCCACTTCCGGCGGCAAAGGCTAAATAGTGCTGCCGATCCTCGGGGTGAGGCGTTATCGTAAAATTACCCTGTGGAGCCACTACTTTTAGGGTTGCCCCTTCGTTGAGCTGATCATGAGCCCATGTAGAAAAGACACCGTCTTGAACTTTTTTTATTCCGACGCGCCAAGCATTTTGACTCGGAGCGGAACACAGAGAATAAGAACGACGAATTTCTCGATTGTTAATTTCATGGATTAAAGTCAAGTATTGCCCTGCATTGAAGGCAAAATTTGATTTCATTTCTTCGGGGACAGAAAAAGTCAGCTCAACAGAACTTGGTGTGAGCTGTCGTTTTTTGACAACAGTTAAATCTACGGCTTGTGTCATGGTCAATTTTTTTTCAAAAGTACAAATTCGAGTGTGTAATTAGGAGCCACAAGGGGATATATTGATCTAATTTTATCCCTAATATCAGGCTCTTATAAAAAAGATTGGTATTTTTACCCACCTTTGAGACTAACCAAATAATAAAGGCTTAATTTTAGAGTTAGCGTCTTTATAATCTTGTTTGCAGTGAAACGACTTCATCCCATATTACTCCTTGGTTTGATGCTTCTTACCCTCGGCTCTTGTTCGAGAAAGAAGGACACCTTTATGACCAAGAATTTTCATGCCGTTACTGCAGAATTTAATGCCTTGTACAACGGCGGTGAAGCTTTGATCGACGGGAACGAGGAACTCGCTACCACCTACCGAGATAATTTTTGGGAAGTTTTGCCTGTCGAGCGTTTCGAAATTGAAGAGGCCGTTGTAAAACCTGGAGAAAAAGGGAATCCAAATTTTATTCGCGCCGAAGACAAGGCCGCAAAGGCGATTCAACAACACTCGATTTACCTCAACGGAAAAGAATATAATCCCCAGATCGATGAGGCCTACATGATGCTCGGTAAGGCACGTTATTACAGCCAGCGATTTATCCCCGCTATTGATGCCTTTAATTTTATTTTGAATCGATATCCGAGCTCTAATAGCATCAATGAAGCCCGAATGTGGAAGGCCAAATCCAGCATACAATTAGGCAATGAAGATTTTGCCATCAATGAACTGATGGAGTTGATGGATAAGGAAGGTTTGACGGATCAAGACAAAGCTGACGCGGCGGCGATTATGGCTCAAGCATATATTAACCTTGACACCTTGCCAGCGGCCTTGCCTATGATAAAAATGGCCGCAAGCATGATCAAAGATAAAGAGCTTCAAGGGCGTTATAGATTTATAGAGGCTCAGATTCAAAATAGGCTAGACCAGGCGGACAGCGCTAATGTTGCGTTTCAACAAGTTATTGATTTAAAGCGAAATACGTCAAGAAGCTATTATGTGCGCTCATTTTTGGGACAAGTCAAAAATTTTGACTTCGCTCGTGGTGACACAATTGCACTTAAAGAGTTATTGTGGGATTTAGGCCAAGATCGAGAAAACCGACCCTTTCGGGACATAATATTTCATGAGACAGCCAATGTGTATCGCGTGATGAGCAACATTGATACTGCGGTGGCCTATTACAATAAATCAATCGAGTTTTACAACGAAGATCGCCAGCTTCAAGCCAATAACTACAGCACTTTGGCCGATATTAACTTTGATTTGGCGGAATATCAAAAGGCTGGAAAATATTACGACAGTACCTTGACGTTTTTAGAAGAAAACTCACGGACCTGGCGCCGCATGAACAAACGAAGAGAAAATCTCTCAGACGTAATTAAATATGAGCGTATTGCGGCGGTCAACGATTCAATTCTCAGGCTGGTCGCGATGAGCCCTGAGGAGCAATTAGCGTACTTTAAAGCCTACACAGAAGAGCTCATTGTCAAAGCCAAGGCAGACTCTATCGCCACGGCTAAGCGAGAAAAGCGCCAACAAAACAATGAGTTTTACACCAAAAAGGCAGGCAAAAACACAAGCGGAGCGACATTTTACTTTTACAACAGCACTACAGTGGCCTACGGTAAAAGTGAGTTTCGAAGTATTTGGGGCAAACGAGGATTAGAAGACAATTGGAGAAATTCAGCCAAAGGCATCCTTACTCCCGGGGCTGACGAGATAGCCGCCGAGGAAGAGGGAATCGCCATTGAGAACAGGACGATCATGGACCCAAACACCTACATTGGACGTATTCCCACAGACTCTTTGGTTATTGATTCGTTAACGCGCACCCGGAATTTCGCCTATTATCAACTCGGTTTAGTTTACAAAGAAAAGTTCCGAGAATATACCCGTGCTGTGGACAAGCTCGAAACTCTTTTGAGTTATGACCCGCAGGAGCGATTGGTGTTGCCCTCTAAATACTACCTCTACAAAATATACGATGTCTTGGATGATCGACAGGCCGCGAAGCGATGGAAAATGGACATCATTAACAATCACCCTCAGTCTCGTTATGCGGAGATTTTAAGAAACCCTCAAGCACAATTAGCGGGTGATGCCTCGAGTCCAGAATTCAAGTACAAGGCCTTGTACAAACAATTTGAACAAGGACAGTATCAGGAGGTGCTCAGGCAGTGTGAAGAAAATATTAACCGATATACGGGCAATGATATATTGCCAAAATTTGAGCTTTTAAAGGCGACGACACTCATGTATATCAAAGGCTTTGAGGCCTACAAAAATGCGATTAATTTTATTGCCTTGACCTACCCTCAATCCGACGAAGGCAAACAAGCTCAAGAAATTTACGGAAGAGTTTTACCCGGAATCTCGTCTTCAGAATTTGTGCCAGAGAGTGATAGTTACAAGATTGTCTATCGAATTGAAACCAGTGAACACCAAGAAGCCCAAGACTACCTAGAAACCACCAAACTAGCGTTGGCGAACTTTCCAAAAGAAAAACTTGTGGCGAGTCACGACTATTATTCAGAACAAGAAGAATTTGTTGTGATACACGGATTAAAATCGCCCCTTGGGGCCAAGGGTTTTGCAGAAACGCTATCGGCAGAGCGTGATTATGGGATGGATCGTCGATATTTTGTGATTTCTACCGAAAATTACCGCATCGTTCAATGGCATAAAAATTTAATTGACTATATTGACCTTCAGCGTGTTGAGGCCAAGCCCTCAGGACAGTAAAGTGTTTAGTTATGTTTAGTGATAAAAAACAAAAGCAATCTATGGAACCCTCAGTCAGTCAAAATAGAATAAACGAAGGAACAAAACTTGTTGGAGACATCTCTTCCTCAGGCTTTTTTCGCATTGATGGAACCATCGAGGGTACCGTCGAAAAACCTTCCAAAGTGGTCTTGGGTAAATCAGGCCTTATCAAAGGCAAGCTCATCTGTGGTGATGCTGATCTCGAAGGGCGTTTTGAAGGAGAGCTCCACGTGAGCGGAACCCTGACTCTGAAGTCTTCTGCGAGAATACAAGGCCAAGTTGTTGTGGGGAAACTGTCTGTAGAACCGGGAGCCATTTTCAATGGAACCTGCAGTATGCAAGACCCACAAAACAAAAATTCTGAGCGCCCGACAGAAAGCAAAAGCAATTTGTTTGATCGCCAACACCGACTCAAAAAAGCAGAGGCGACTCAAACGACCTCCGCCTAGACTTCAACCCAATTATTACACTGATTATGTCGGCCAATCAAAACTCATGGAAGCGGTGGCTGACCCTTACGGGTATTGGTTTCGAGATGGGCGTGATTATTTATCTAGGACATCGAATTGGTTTGTGGTGTGCGCAGTATTTGGAGATTCCTTCAAAAACTCCTCAAATATTAGGAACCCTTATTGGGGTTGCTCTTTCGCTCTATTTAGTCTTGCGTCAAACCAATAAGTTCAACGCTTAAAACCACACAAAAAACGCTAAATTTTATGGTCAAATCAGTCGTTGCCTATGCCTATTTTGTCGGCGCTTGTTTGTTGATTTTTGTGGCTCATGTATTGGCGCGGATTTTTATTGATATAGAACCATGGTCTTTGATTATGTTGCAGTCCTATGGAATTAACGCAGGACTCGGGGTATTACTTATCGGACTTACTCGTTATCTAATCGGGCGAGAGTCGAGTTACATTGGCTGGGTATTCGTAGGATTGAGCGGCTTGAAATTTGTATTGTTCTTTGTCTTAATTTGGCCAAAAATACAGCTAGATGGCGTGACCTCTATGGCAGAATTCACCTCTTTTTTTGTTCCCTATCTAGGGTGCCTAATTATGGAAGTGAGGTTTTTGGCTAAACGTCTTAATGCTCTGTAATTTAGCTCGGATTAGCAAGGGTTAAAAAAAGCATCCTTTTTCCTTTTAGATTCTAATCAATAGTGGTATTTTTGCCGCGATTTTTATTACGAGTTTATCAACATAATTACGGATGCAAAAAAATCATTTAACCGCACTAATTTTCACAGTTTTTGTGTGTTTTGGCACCCTGAATCTTTGGGCCTCTGACCCCGCAAAGAAAGGAGACACTCCGGAAGAACGCAAAAGTGAAGTCAGTGCCTATGTCAAGCACCACAATCTTGACACCCATGATTTTGGTCTATTTTCTTACACCGACGATCAAGGTCATCACCATTCTGTTGGGTTTCCTCTACCGGTGATTTTATGGTCTGATGGGCTTCATGTTTTTTTGTCCAGCGCCTTACATCACGGTGAAACGGTAGTGGCGTCAAAAGACAAGTTTTTCAAATTAGACACCCACACCTACAAAATATACGAGACTGACGCCGAGGGCACTTTTGAGTATGACGATCAGCATCATGTGACCAATGTGGCGCCGCTTGATTTTTCGATTACCAAAAGCGTATTCATGATCATTGTAGTCAGCATTATGCTGTTTTTCCTTTTTTCATCTTTGGCCAAGACTTATGCCGAAAATCGCAGCATCCCCAAAGGAGTAGGGCGATTTTTTGAACCTATAGTGTTGTACATTCGTGATGATATAGCGATTCCAAATATCGGTGAAGACAAGTATCACAAGTACATGCCTTACTTACTTACGGTATTTTTCTTTATCTGGTTTTTAAATTTATTTGGTTTAACCCCTCTTGGGATTAATGTCACAGGTAACATTGCGGTAACCACTGCACTGGCTATTATAACGTTTTTGTTGACCAATTTTACAGGCACAAAAGACTACTGGAAACACATTTTTGATCCGCTTGGACACGGAATGCCATGGGCGGCAAAAATTCCATTGTACATTATTTTGATTCCCATCGAAGTGCTGGGAATTTTCATCAAGCCCTTCTCACTATTGATCCGTCTTTATGCAAATATGCAGGCAGGTCACATCGTTTTGGGAAGCTTGATAGGATTGATTTATATATTCCAAAACTGGATTGCCGGACCACTTGGTTTTGGCTTGTCGTTTGCCATCTCACTTATTGAATTGTTGGTGGCCTTATTGCAAGCTTATATTTTTACCATGCTTTCGGCCTTGTATTTTGGATTCGCAAGTGAATCTCACGACCACGCCGTAGAGCATGATGGTGAAGTTCAACACTTGTAAGTAAGGAGAATGTTTAATTTAAATAAATATTAGTTATGACTATTCCAACTATTGTAGGTGCAGGTTTAGCGGTTATCGGTGTAGGTATCGGTATCGGTCAAATTGGTGGTAAAGCCATGGAGGCCATCGCACGTCAGCCTGAGGCTTACGGAAAGATTCAAACGGCGATGCTTATTGCAGCGGCTTTGATTGAAGGTATTGGTTTCGCAGCGATTTTCGCCGCTTAATCATCCAAATTTTCTACTGCCTCAACGGTTGGTTGAGGCGGTAGTTTAATGCAAACAACGCCTTTTAGGCGACACGATATATAAATATAACATCCCGTATTACGGGCCGTGATTATGGAAAAATTATTAGGAGAATTTTCGGTAGGCTTGTTTTTTTGGCAAACACTGTTGTTTGTCGCTCTTGTTTTGTTGTTAAAGAAGTTCGCTTGGAAACCCATTTTGGATGCGGTTAATGAGCGTGAGCAAGGCATTAAAGACGCGCTCGACTCTGCTGAGCAAGCCAAAAAGGAAATGGAAAATTTGCAAGCAGACAACGAGCAGCTTTTGAAAGAGGCTCGTGCTGAGCGTGACGGCATGCTCAAAGAAGCGCGTGAGATCAAGAACAAGATGATTAACGACGCCAAAGAGGAAGCCAAAACAGAAGCTGACAAAATGGTAGCTCAAGCTCAAGTTGCCATTGAGGGCGAAAAAAAGGCCGCTATTGCAGATCTTAAGAATCAAGTGGCAAGTTTATCTTTAGAGATCGCCGAAAAAGTGGTCAAAGAGAATTTGTCGAGTGATAGCAAACAGCAGAAATTGGTCAAGAGTATTTTAGACGATTCATCCTTAAACTAATCTCATGACAGGGAACAGAGCAGCATCGAGATACGCGACAGCACTCCTCAGTCAAGCCGAGGATAAAGACCAAGTGGGTGCCGTATTGACGGACATGCAACAGGTTGTAGACACCTTAGGGCACAGTTCAGATTTGCGTTCGGTATTGAATAGTCCAGTAGTTAAGACAGAGGATAAAATAAAAGTATTGAACGCTGTATTTTCTGGAGCCAATCAGGTGTCCGCAGATTTGTTTGGTCTATTGGCCAGTAACAAGCGCGTAGATTTATTGGGCCAGATAGCCCAAGCATTTGTAGACTTGTACCGCAAGGCACAAGGAATTCAAACAGCTAAGGTTGTCCTTGCCGCTCCGATAACGGAGGCTCTGGAAAAAGAAATTATTGCAAAAGCAAAGGCGATGACCGGAGGGAGTACGATTGAACTGAATACAGAAATTGATCCCGCGATTTTGGGCGGATTTATTTTGCGTATCGGAGACCTTCAATACAATGCGAGTATCGCGAATCAGTTCCAAAAAATTAAACAAGAATTCAGTAAAAGTATATAATTCAAAGGGCCTTGCCCACAATAGCTAAAACAATGGCAGAAGTAAATCCAGCTGAAGTATCAGCAATATTGAAACAACAACTTAGCGGACTCGAGTCAACTGCGTCACTCGATGAGGTAGGAACAGTACTTACTGTAGGTGACGGTATCGCACGAGTTTATGGTTTGTCTAATGCACAATACGGTGAACTGGTCGAGCTTGACAATGGCCTTGAAGGAATTGTACTTAACCTTGAAGAAGATAACGTCGGGGTTGTATTACTCGGACCGTCCAAAGAGATCAAAGAGGGAGCGACCGTTAAACGTACCCAGCGTATAGCTTCGGTAAATGTCGGTGAAGGTATCGTAGGACGTGTGGTAAACACTCTTGGACAGCCCATCGATGGTAAAGGAGCAATCGAAGGTGAAACCTACGAAATGCCACTTGAGCGCAAAGCGCCGGGGGTTATTTTCCGTCAACCCGTAAATGAACCGCTGCAGACTGGAATTAAGTCAATTGACGCAATGATTCCTGTCGGTCGTGGTCAGCGTGAGCTGGTTATTGGTGACCGTCAAACAGGAAAAACTACCGTGTGTATCGATACGATTTTGAACCAAAAGGAATTTTATGATGCCGGTGAGCCTGTATATTGTATTTATGTCGCTGTAGGGCAAAAAGCATCTACTGTGGCAAACATCGCCAAAGTCCTTGAAGATAAAGGAGCTCTAGCCTATACTACGATTGTAGCGGCGAACGCTTCTGACCCAGCACCAATGCAAGTATATGCACCTTTTGCAGGAGCAGCAATCGGAGAGTATTTCCGTGATACTGGACGCCCAGCGCTTATTATTTATGATGACTTATCAAAGCAAGCCGTTGCATACCGTGAGGTGTCGCTCTTGTTGCGTCGTCCTCCAGGGCGTGAGGCGTATCCTGGGGATGTATTTTACTTGCACTCAAGATTGCTTGAGCGTGCGGCTAAGGTCATTGCTGATGACAACATTGCCAAAGACATGAATGATCTTCCAGCGTCTTTAAAGGACAAAGTAAAAGGAGGCGGATCGTTAACGGCATTGCCTATTATTGAAACACAAGCAGGAGACGTTTCTGCTTATATTCCAACCAACGTAATTTCGATTACAGACGGTCAGATTTTCTTGGAAAGTGATTTATTTAACTCTGGGGTTCGTCCCGCGATTAACGTCGGTATTTCGGTATCGCGTGTAGGGGGATCTGCCCAGATTAAATCCATGAAAAAAGTTGCGGGTACGCTGAAGCTTGACCAGGCTCAATATCGTGAGCTTGAAGCATTTGCTAAGTTCGGAAGTGATTTGGATGCCGCAACCATGAACGTCATCGAAAAAGGTAAGCGTAACGTAGAAATTTTAAAGCAAGCACAAAATGATCCTTACACCGTGGAAGATCAGGTGGCCATTATTTATGCGGGTTCTAAAAATTTGTTGCGTGATGTTCCTGTTGAAAAAGTTAAAGAATTCGAAAGAGATTACATCGAATTACTTAACACCAAACACCGCGACAGCCTAGATGATTTGAAAGCGGGTAAATTAACTGATGAGACCATTGATGTGTTGACCAAAGTAGCCAAAGACTTATCATCTCGTTACTAATCTCATCAAAAGCGATCATTTAATCATAGAGACACTCTAAGAAAAGCAAGCACACATGGCTAACTTGAAGGAAATCAGAAATAGAATCTCGTCCGTAGGGTCTACGATGCAGATCACCAGCGCCATGAAAATGGTTTCTGCTGCCAAGCTTAAAAAAGCTCAGGATGCTATTGTCGCGATGCGCCCTTACGCTGAAACACTCAGTGCGTTGTTGCAAAACTTGAGCGCCGCATTGGATGGTGAGGCCAACAGCCTTTACACTGCCCAAAGACCGGTGAAAAAAGTTTTGGCTGTAGTGATTACCTCGAATCGAGGGCTTGCCGGAGCCTTTAACAGCAACGTGGTCAAAGAAGCTATAGCCGTCACTGAGCATTACGCTGACGCTGAGGTTGACTTTATGACTTTGGGTAAGAAAGGAAATGACGCATTTGATAAATCAGGTAAAGTGATTTATAATAACAACGCCATTTTTGATGATTTGAATTTTGAGTCAAACGCTGCGATTGCCGAGCAACTCATGGATAAGTTTACGACAGGTGCGTATGACAAAATTGTTTTGATCTACAATAAATTCAAAAATGCGGCTACGCAGATTGTCATGAATGAGAACTTCCTTCCTTTGGAGCCTCAAGCCCATGAAAATGGCGATAGTGGATCCAGCAATACAGATTTCATTTTTGAACCTTCTCAGGAGGAAATTGTGGCCGAGTTGATTCCGAAGAGTCTCAAAACACAGTTGTTTAAAGCACTGCGCGACAGTGTGGCGAGTGAGCACGGAGCGCGTATGACCGCCATGCACAAGGCGACAGATAATGCCAAAGAACTCAAAGACAGTCTTACCCTAGAATACAACAAGGCGAGACAGGCAGCGATTACAAACGAAATCCTCGAAATTGTCGGAGGCGCTGAGGCCCTAGCGGGCTAATTTATCGGGCGTTTCAATACCGCCGAGGTGGCGCTTAAGGCATGGATTAAAACCATAGTAACCTCCCCGATTGGGGAGGTTTTTTATACCTTTATATGGACAAATAAAGGATGAAATGGGATATATGAAGCGCGTGAGGCAAATTATTGTAACCAGAAAATGGTCCGTGCTTTGTGGCGCTATACTCATGGAACTATTGATGGGCTGTGCTACAGGTAAAGAGGCGGGCCAGAATCACGAAGCGCCTTTTGAATTGGTATGGGCCGAGTCTCAGCCCTGGGTTTCGGGAATTTCTGAAGGCCCCAGTGGAACGCGCCTGAGTTTTGAGCTGAGCCCTCCCAGCACCACCGTTCGATTTAAAGCCCTGTGTTACATGAACCAGTCTGCTGATTTGATCAATCGCCCAAACAGACCTGATGAGTTTCGTGCGCGCTTTGTGCGCGCCTCATTATCTTCAGATGCAGCCAGCCGAGTATGCTTCATCCCCGATCCTTGGCAAAAACCAGCCAATGATCCCGACCAGGCCGTCTTGACATACGAACAAGATGGAGTGGATTATTATTACGTGCTACAAGACATTGTTCACAAGCCGTTATTGGCCTATCCAGAAAAACAGCAACCGAATTAAAAAAACTATAAAACTCCTTTAAAGAATAATGAATATTAAGTTAATCAATAAATCCGGTCATTCTATCCCGGCCTATGAGACCGAGCGTTCGGCGGGTATGGATTTGCGCGCCGTAACTTCTCAACCCATAAGTCTTGAACCCATGCAGCGGGTCATTGTAAAAACAGGACTCTTTATTGAACTTCCGATTGGCTATGAGGCCCAGGTGCGGCCTCGCAGCGGATTGGCGGCAAAGAGTGGCGTGACTGTCCTGAATGCACCGGGAACCATAGATGCCGATTACCGCGGGGAGATTGGTGTGATTTTAGTGAATTTATCAGACAAGACATTTACCGTCGAACACGGAGATCGCATTGCCCAATTAGTGGTAGCCAAGCATGAACGCGCCGAGTGGAGTTTAACCGAATCCTTGTCAGAGACAGATCGCGGTAGTGGTGGATTTGGCAGTACAGGCATACAATAAAAGTACATAAACGAATCTTATGAAAATAATAGTCCCAATGGCTGGTCGAGGATCCCGATTACGCCCCCATTCTTTAACCGTGCCTAAGCCACTAATTCCTGTAGCGGGAATGCCTATAGTACATCGACTGGTGCGAGATATAGCAGGATTGCTTGATGAGCCAATCACTGAAATTGCATTTGTTTTGGGAGATCCAGCGTTTTTTGGCCAAGAAGTCGTTCAAGCGTTAGAGCAGTTAGCAGGCGATCTTGGCGCAAAACCATCGATTTATCGACAGTTAGAGCCCAAAGGAACGGGCCATGCCATTATGTGTGCTGAGCCATCTTTGGACGGACCTGCGGTGGTGGCATATGCTGATACGCTCATTCGAGCGAGTTTTGACCTTGATAAGTCTGCTGACAGTGTTATCTGGACGAAAAAAGTTCAAGACCCTCAAGCTTATGGTGTCGTCGCCCTTAACGAACAGGGGCACATCACTGATTTAGTCGAAAAGCCCCAGGAATTTGTCAGTGATGAAGCAGTCATAGGCATCTACTACTTTAAGGATATTGGCGTGCTGAAAACTGAACTACAACAGGTCATTGCTCAAGGGCTTACCCGAGGAGGTGAGTATCAAATTAATGATGGAATAAAATCGATGATGGCTCAAGGGAAAATTTTTAAAACCAGTACGGTCGATCATTGGATGGATTGCGGGAACAAGGAGATCACTGTCGAGACCAACACAAAGATGCTCGGGTTTATGAAGCAAGACGGACTGCCAATGCGAGGAAAAAACATTGTGATGGAGCGTGCTGAAATAATTGAGCCATGCTATATCGCGGACGAGGTAGTGCTTCGTGATTGTAAAATTGGACCTTATGTTTCGATTGGGCCGAAAACCCATATAGAACATTCATCTATCAACCAGAGTATCATTCAGAGTGAGACCATAATTAGAAACGCTCAGCTCAGTCAGGCGATGATTGGAAACCACGTAGTTTATGACGGAGCATTCACTCAAGTAAGTCTCGGCGACTATACCAAAATGATATGACGTTAAGAGGGATCATGGCACTCTGTCTTATTTTATCAGGTCCTACGCTTTTTGGCCAAAAAGACAGTACCGCGATTAAGGCGTCACAAAATCTAAAGCGTTTTATGATGTCATATCTTGAGGCCATAAAGCAGCGCGCAATAGACAATCCAGAGCTTGCGTTAAGTGCTCTGAATTCCGCAAGTAAACTCCAAACCCTCAACAGTGAACAAAAAAGCGCCCTGGCCTATGAGCAGGGAAGAAACTATGCCTTACTAAACGATTTTGACCGTGCTATAAAGGCGTACAAGCTCGCAAAACTTCATCCTGACTTTAACCGTGCATCACTCAGTAGTTTATACGATATTTATCACCAGCAAGGCGATTACCCAAACGCACTTGAGGTAGTAAACGATCTTGTAGTCTATGATCAAGATTATTACGTGGATTTAATTAAACTACACATGGCCACGGGAGACCTCATTCGATCACAAGAAATTCTAGACAGTATCAGTCGGTCCTGGGGGTCCAGCTTAGAATTGCAATCCATTGGTCTTCAAATACAAAAACTAAAAACTGCACCGCCGCCAAACGAGCAGAGTCCAGTCGCAGATCCGGTGGACTACAGCCAATACACGAATTTACTACAGGACGGAAGATTCAATCAGGCATTGATCCTTTTGACAAAAATCCTAGAGGATGGGCGTGTCGAGACTAAGACCAAGGCTCAAGCGATTGAAGCTTTTGCAGCCCAATCTCCCGAAAAGCAATATCAAACGGCCTTTGAGCGTTTAATTCCTCGAATAAAGAGCTTTAAGCGTGTATCGACAGAGGTGGCTTTAGGTCGATATTTTTTAAATATTCGGGCGTTGGATCGCGCTCAACAACATTCAGAAATGGCCCTGGATATAGACCAAAACAACAAAGAAGCCCTGCTGCTTATCGCCAGTGTCAATTATGCGAAGGAATTGTATTTAGCGGGTCTTGAGTATGCAGAAAAGGCTTTGGCCCTTTATCCTGCTGATCCATGGTGTTATCTACTTGCCGCACGAGGTTATCGGTATACGGGAATGATAGATATGGCCGAAATTCAAATCTTGTCGGGCTTGGAATTTGCTTTGGAAGGCTCCGAACAAAACCGTTTACTTTGCCTTGAGGCAGCTTCTGTATACAGGGCCAAGGGTAACGAAAAAGAGGCACAATTATGGCGAATAAAATCAGATCAATAATGAGCATAAGACTGTTGAGATTTTTATTGGTTCTCGTGCTGATTATTCAGGGGTGTCGCTCGGCTGCAGACCTCAGTAGTGTCAAGCCGAACTCCAAATGGAGTGCAGCTCAGGTGATCAGGGCCCACAACCAAACCAAACCTGAATTCACCTATGTCGCAGCGCGTGGCCAGGTTGTTTATAAAACAGACAAACAAGAACAAAAAATAAATATCTCATTGCGCATGAAGCGTGGAGATACGATTTGGATGAAGGCAACGGTATTTGGGATAACCTTAGCAAAAGCGCTCATCACTGAGGAGCAGGTATCTTATTATGAAATGATCAATAAAACCTTTTACAAGGGACCTGTGAGTCAGCTTTCAAAGTGGATTGGCGTTACCGTGACCTTGGAACAGCTGCAGAACATTCTATTGGGCCAGTCAGTTTTGGCCATGGAGCGAAGGGTGCCAAAAGAATTGAGCATTGACACTTACGTTCTGGGCCCTATAGAAACGAAAATCGATTGGAATCTGTTTAACGCCATACGCCCTGATAATTTTCGTTTAAAAAGTGCTCAAGTTGCTTCCAAAGGGATTGTGCCGACCGACGTGTCTTTAAATTATGGTAATTACATGGAGGTCGCTGAGCAGTACTTTCCTGAGCAACTTAACCTCAGTGTGACGGCGCCAAGAACAAAGACTGATATAAAGTTAACGTTTAGAAAATTTGATTTGCTGGATCGACTGAATTTTGGCTTTGCTATTCCTCAAGGATTTAAACAAATCACACCATGAGAATGACTCCATTGAACTATTGGATGGTGTGTTGGTTATTCCTGTTTTTTGGCAGCGGAGCATTAGCGCAAAATGACCGCCAAAAAGCCTTAGAGCGACAACGCCTGGAGATTTTAAAAGAAATAGAGTCTATTAATGAGTTGCTCTTTGATACGAAAGACCAAAAAAATTCTCTTTTGACCAAAGTGCAAAATCTCGACCAGAAAATAGAGACTAGAGCGCGCCTAATTCGCCTTACCAATCGGCAGGCGAACTTACTCACGCGAGAGATCAATCAAAACATCAATACCTTAGATCAATTGCAACAAGAACTCAAGCGACTCAAGGAAGATTATGCTGCCATGATTGTTCAATCGTATGAGAGCAGATCTGAGCAGAGTAAGCTGATGTTTATTTTGTCTTCAGAGAGTTTTTTGCAAGCCTATAAACGATTGCAATACATGAAGCAATACAGCCAATTTCGGCGGGAACAGGGCTTAGAAATCGAGGAGCGAAAGAAAGAGCTAAGGGATTTAAACGAATTGTTGCTCAAGCAAAAAGCGGAGAAGGAACAATTGGTCAAAGAGAGTCGTGCGGCCAAGGCGAAACTCGATCAAGAGCGCAGAGACCAACAAGGACTTTTGGCAGAACTCAAAAAGGATGAACGCACCTACACGACCCAAATCAAGAAGCGACAGAAGGAGGCAACACGGATTGAACGCGAGATCGATCGCTTGATTAAAGAAGCAATTGCTGCGGCAAATAAAGCCAAAGGGAGTAAGACCAAATCAGCAACATTTGAATTAACGCCTGAGGCCGAGGCTTTGGCGGCAAACTTTAAAAGCAATAAGGGCCGTCTTACTTGGCCTGTGGCCAAGGGCCGGGTGATTACGCCTTTTGGAAAACGCAGGCATCCTCAATTTCCTAACGTAACTCAAAACAATAACGGCGTGGAAATTATTACCGAAAGACGGGCTGATGCGCGGGCAGTTTTTGCAGGTGAAGTATTGCAGATTCAGCAGCTCAAAGGAGCGAACAAAGCGGTTTATGTACGCCACGGTAATTTTATTACGATCTATAACAACCTAGTTGAGGTAAGGGTGAAAAAGGGCCAAAGGGTTTATGCAAAACAACCGCTCGGCACGGTATTTACACACCCCACAACAGGAAAAACACTGCTGAAGTTTTTTGTTTATCAGAACACGCAAAAACTGAACCCAGCGGATTGGATTTATAAAATGTAGTTGCTTAGGGTTTGATTAGGTTCATGAATAATTCACGCCCTGCGCGCTGTGAAATTGAGTTATGAGCAGGCGCAAAAGTATCTAAGGTAAAATAGGGCCGAAAATAATCCAAGTACTCTTGTTTACTGCCGCCAAATGGAGGAAAATCTTGATTTAACGGAGCGTCAAAAAGAAGTCCCACTAAGCGACCTTGAGGCTTGAGCAAAGCCGACATTTGGGCCGCGTAAGCAGGTCTTAGTTCAGGATTCAGTGCACAAAAAAAGGTCTGTTCAAGGATTAGATCGTATTGCCCCTGATGTTCAAAAAAATCACAACATGTAAGTTGATCTTCTGGAAATTCTGGACATCGCTCACGTATATTGCCCAAAGCAGAGGCAGACCAGTCCAACACAGATACTCCAGAAAAGCCCTGTTGATGGAGGTAAATAGCCTCGTGACCATTACCCGCGCCCGGTATGAGTATTTTTTTATTCTTATCAGTCAGGGTGTCCACATAAGCCTTTAGCGGGGTAGAGATATGTCCTATATCCCAACCAATGTCCTGGGCGCGATAACGCTCTTCCCAATATTGTGCGTCAAGTACTTGTTGCTTCATTGTCTATTTGCTCGACCAAGCGAGATATCCGCCAGCGAGGTCGTAGATTTTTTCAAAACCTAGGGAAGCAAGTTGACGGGCTGCTTTCATGCTACGATTTCCCGAACGACAGTAGAGGTATACAGGTTTGTTTTTATCCAAAGCGGATATTTTTTTGAGGAACAACTCCTGTTCAAAATAATCAATATTCACAGAGCCCTTAATCGCTCCTTGTGCGTACTCCTGAGGTGTGCGCACATCGATTAACGCTACATCCTGACCTTGAATGGCTTCGGCGTATTGTGTGGTGGTCAATACAGAAATGGATTCCGAGTTTTGTGCAGTTGTTGTATAAAAGCCTGAGAAAAATGACATAAGTATCAGTAGTTTTTTCATAGTTAATTTTTGAGGGTCTTCAGAAACCGACGATATGAATCCTGATTCTGAATGTGGAGTAAAATTAGGTTATGGATTATTGAAAAACAGTAACATTAGTTACACAAGTATAAGCTGCTCCCGACCATAAAATTGGTGTTTTGTGAATCATTAAATCACAAGGTAGAAGGACAAACGTAATCCGTCTTAGGCAGAGTCGTTTCAGCTATTGCTTTGAAGCCACCAGCTACATCAATCAAATTATGAATGCCTCTACTTTTGAGAATCGAGGCAGCGATTACACTGCGATACCCTCCGGCACAATGAATATAAAACGGTTTGCCTTTAGGGTATTCGGCCAAATGATTATTTAGAAAATTTAAGGGAGTGTTATTTGCACCTTCAATATGCTCAGACAAATATTCAGTTGATTTACGCACGTCGAATATAGAGACCTCGCCATGTTGATATTCTTGGGCAAGTGTTTCGGCAGAGACAGATGAAATACTGTCAAACTCCTTTCCCGCAGCTTTCCATGCGTCGAACCCTCCTTTTAGAATTCCCAGAGTCTGGTCAAATCCAACGCGTGAAAGGCGGGTTACCGCTTCTTCTTCTCGACCGTCTGGAGTGACTAGTAAAATCGGTTGGGCGACATCGGCGATCAAAGCACCAACCCAAGGAGCAAAGGTCCCGTCAAGACCGATGAAGATCGAACGTGGAATGTGTCCTTTGACAAAATCATTTTGGTGACGTACGTCGAGGACAATGGCACCTGTTTCATTGGCCGCTACCTCAAAGCCGTCTGGACTTAAAAACTGAGCCCCTCTCTCTAGTACTTTGTCTATATCTTCATATCCCTCTTTGTTCATCTTTACATTGAGCGGGAAATACATGGGTGGGGGCGCTAGCCCTTCGGTAACCTCTTGAACAAACTCGTCTTTGGTCATATCAGCGCGTAGCGCGTAGTTCATTTTTTTTTGATTTCCGAGCGTATCTACTGTTTCTTTCATCATATTCTTTCCACAGGCCGAACCGGCACCGTGAGCCGGGTAGACAATCACATCATCGGCTAAAGGCATGATCTTTTTGCGAAGACTATCATAAAGCATGCCTGCGAGATCCTCTTGAGTCATATGGGCGGCTTTTTGCGCCAGGTCAGGTCGCCCTACATCTCCAAGGAACAATGTATCGCCACTAAAAATTGCGTGATCCTTTCCCTGTGAGTCGCGCAGCAGATAAGTCGTGCTCTCCATGGTGTGCCCCGGGGTGTGCAAAGCAGTGATGGTTATGTCGCCTAATCTGAATTCTTGTCCGTCTTTAGCGATAATGGCATCGAAAGAGGTGTTAGCCTCGGGCCCATAGATTATGGGGGCGCCTGTTTGTTTTGAAAGGGTCAAGTGTCCGCTTACAAAATCGGCATGAAAATGGGTTTCAAATATATATTTTATGGTTGAACCTGATTTTGCTGCTCGATCAATATAGGGCTGAACTTCCCGAAGCGGATCGATGATCGCAACGTCACCATTACTTTCTATATAATACGCACCTTGCGCTAAACATCCGGTATATATTTGCTCGATTTTCATGAAGCGTTCAATTTAAATGAGGACCAATGGGCCGCACGGTTATTGTTTACGGTGCTAAATTAAGCACAGAGATTCAATTATTGGGTAACTCAAGTTACAGATTTATGTTAAGTCTTTGTGGTAAATCAATTTAAATCATGCATTACATTGGCGCTATTTAGTTAGACCAGTTCTTTTAGCACAATGAATAGACCCATGATTAAAACAAACCACCCAAACCCTTTTTTTAGTTTTTTTCCAGAAACGATTCGATTTAGGCCTGCGCCTATAAATATGCCTATTACCGAAAGTGATGCAAAAACCAGCAAGAATATCCAATCAATGTCTATAACCTGAAGGTCGCCCATAAATCCAATAAGTGATTTAATCGCAATAATGAGTAGTGATGTGGCGACTGCTTTCTTCATCGGTAATTTAGCCAATAGAACCAGCGCAGGGATTATTAAAAACCCACCTCCGGCACCAACAATCCCTGTAAGAATTCCGACAACAAAACCCTCAAGGACAATCAGGGGGTAATTGTATTGAGGTTCTAAGCCTGATTGGACATCTAATTCCTCACGGCGATCTCGAATCATTGAAACCGATGCAAGGACCATAATCACAGCAAAAAACACCATGATGCCTACATTTTTTGACAAACTCCAGGGGCCTAAGCTGAATAATGGATCAGGGAGCGCAGGGACGAGATATCTTCTGGTTACGTATACTGCGATAAATGCGGGCAGGGCAAAAATCAAAGCAGTTTTGAAATCTACTAACTGTTGACGCATATTTTTCAGGGTCCCCATGACTGCGGCTAAGCCTACAATAAATAGCGAATATGCCGTTGCGGTTACGGGTTCAACACCAAATAAATAAACCAGTATCGGTAGTGTTAAAATGGAGCCTCCGCCTCCGATGAGCCCAAGAACTAAACCTATGAGTACGGCGCCCAGATATCCAAGAATTAGATAAATTTCCATAACTGATAATCAGAACCCAAAGATATGGGCCCTATTTGGATAAATGCGTAACTCAAGTTACACGGAATTAATTTTGTTCGACATCGAGCACTTCAATGCTGTTGCGATTTAGCTTTATTGTGCCATTGTTTTCCAGAGATTTTAACAGGCGCGAAATAACCACACGCGAAGTGTGTAGGTCGTACGCGATCTCTTTATGTGTGGTGTGTAGCAGAGAATCGTGGGTTACAGCAACTTTGTCTTTTAGGTATTTTAATAGGCGCTCATCCATACGTAAAAAAGCGATGGAGTCAATACTTGAGAGCATCTCCATCAAACGATTGTGATAGCTTTCAAAAACAAAATTTCTCCAAGAGCGGTATTTCCCAGTCCATTCCTCCATCTTTTGAATTGGGATCATAATGAGTTTCGTGTCAATCTCGGCAATAGCACGAATTTCGCTTTTTGTTTGGCCTAAACAACAACTTAGGGTCATGGCACAAGTTTCTCCTTGCTCAAGAAAGTAAAGCAATAACTCATTTCCATCAGAATCTTCTCGTAAGATTTTTATCGCCCCAGAGACTAATAGTGGCATGGATTTGATGTATTGACCAAAATCAATCAACATAAACCCTTCAGGAACTTGTCTCAAGGTTCCCACCTGATTGATTTCTTCAATTAAGGATTTCTCAAAAAGACTCCCATAATTTTGTTGAAGTGCATTGAGCATAGTCCAAGAGCCTTATTATTCAAAAATTGCTTTCAGTTCAGTTGCGTCCTGGGCTTTGAGTTTTCCCGCCAAGACGAGACTCAATTGTCTGCGCCGTAAGGCCGCTGCGTAGCGGTCATGTTCGAGTTGAGTTTCTGGAGTGATTTCAGGGACGCGAATAGGGCTCCCTTGCTCGTCAACAGCAACAAAAGTAAAAATTGCTTCATTAGCTTTAGTTCGCTCTCCGCTTTGACGGTCTTCAATCCAGACATCCATATAAACCTCCATTGAGGTATTAAATGCCCTCGAAATAGCTGCCTCAACCGTAACAACGCTCCCTAATGGAATCATTTTGTTAAAGGCTACGTGATTAACCGAAACAGTGACCACGATTTGTCGGCTGTGTCGCCTTGCGGTAATACTCGCAGCTCGGTCCATACGGGCCAATAATTCACCACCAAACATATTGCCGATGGGATTAGTTTCGCTGGGCAATACCAAGTCTGTCAAGGTCGTTCTAGACTCTGATGGTGTTCTAGGGGTCATATTTTTTAAGGTTTTGAGAGACTTATTTGATCAACAACCAGGCCTCGCGGTTTTCACTGGCGCGTATTTCGGACAGGGCGTTTAGTGCCTGAGTGCGATCATTGTATGAGGAGAAAACTACTTGGTGCAGTCCGTAACTATTTTGTCCAATAATGCGCGCATGGTGTCCTTTTCCTTTGAGCTTAGCGACCTGTCTTGTGGCGTTGTCTTTTATACGAAATGCACCAGCCACTAAGTGATATGGGCCTTTTGGCTGCTCAACTTTAATTGAAATAACTGCGGGGTCTAAATTTGGGGTAAATGTGGCTTGTTGAATTTGTTCTTGAACGTAGGTTTGGGCTTGCTTTTCAAGTCCTTGGTTATAGGCCATTACCGACTGGTTGTGGCGATATGTTGCTCCATAACCCCCTAAACTCAAAGCGAGTAATCCAACTGCGGCATATCTCCAGAAGTTTTGGACACCCGTTTTGGGACCATTGATTGGAACAACTGGAGTGTCTGTCTCCTCGCGGATCACAGGATTAATTAACACAGGAGCAAGGCCAAATGACTGGGCGGCTAAATTCATGTGCTCAGACGATTTGAAATGTAAAGCTCCATCCTCTTGTACTTCAAAATGTCCTAGAGGCTGACAATCAACTGTTGTCGTTTGCGACAAGTCTTGTAACAAGCTCGCGCTGAATAACCGTATTTTCTCAAGAGCAAGAGCATAAGTAATACCATTAGTGAGGGCATAGTGATGGGCTAATAGCCCGTCATTTGCCTGCAATTGTCGGTTAAAAAATACTGTTTTGCCCGGGGGAATTAAGGTGCCATCGGACTGAATTGCAGCACTGTGATTTCGCGTGATGAAGGCGCCAAATCCTGGCAGTATAACGCATTCATAGCGATACAGTAATTGTTTTATGTGATTAAAGACTTCCACTTAAACAAACTTAATTTTTTTTTTGACGGCAATCAACCTCTGTTTGTAATAATTTTCAACAATTACAGTTATATATAACGAAGAGCTCCCCCTACGTTTATCGCAATAAAAATATGATACAGGTCAACACGCTTAGGCAATTGTTTGCCATGCGTCAAACCAAAGGTCTTGGAATTAGATCGGCACGCGCTTTGATAAATATTTTTGGCGGCCAGGACGAGGTTTTTGAATTTGACAGGACCCCTCAAGAAATTTTAGAGCACCCTAAACTATTACTACTGAGAAAAAAGCTGAAGGGGTATTATAGGTCTCAGCAGTGTCTCGCTGCCGCACTAAGAGAAATAGAATATATACAAGACAAGGGGATCAATTGTATTCCCATGGGGCACCGGGATTATCCTAATTTACTTTTAGAGTGCGTTGATGCACCACTTGCCTTGATGATAAAGGGATCTTTGCCTGAACATAAATATTGGCTCAGTATTGTTGGGTCTCGTCGTGCCTCGACCATGGGTCTTGACTTTTGTCGTACTTTGATTAGAGAACTCGCTCCGCTTAATCCCGTAATTGTCTCTGGATTAGCCAAAGGAATTGATTTTTGTGCCCACCAAACAGCTTTAGATCTCGGATTATCCACAGTGGCTTGCCTCGCCCACGGGTTAAATCAAATCTATCCCAAAGAACATTATGCGACAGCTCGGGAGATTGAAAAAAAGGGCGCACTGATCACCGAGTTTTGGTCAAAATCTGATTTTCACTCAAGTAATTTTTTACAGCGCAATAGAATTATTGCCGGACTCAGCCACGCCACAGTTGTGATTGAATCAGGCCAAAAAGGGGGCGGGTTGATTACGGCTCAATTTGCGTGTGGCTATGACCGGGAGGTATTTGCAGTCCCCGGAAATCCCAGTCAAATAAACCATCAAGGGTGTAACAATCTTATCAAAAATCACCAGGCTCATATGATCACAGAGGCAGGTGATTTAGCGCGCGTAATGGGGTGGAGTCATCAAAAGCAGCCGTTGTCCAATATTGACCTTGATACAATGCAGCGCTCGATTTTAGGGTATGTTAAACACCATCCTTATGTGCACAAAGACGAGTTGTCACGAAATCTTCAGGTCACGGCAGGGGTTATTCAAGGGGCAGTCTTGAATCTAGAATTATTAGGGCTTATGTTGACTCAATCAGGGTGCTGTGTACTTAGTAACCGAGGCTTGAGCGCACTCGATGCATAACCTCATCAGCTGCTTTTTTGGCCTTTGTGGCACCAATATTGAGAAGATTATCTAATTGCTGAGTATCATGAATGAGCTTTGAAAAGGACTCCCTTTGGGCACTAAATTTATCGAGAATTAATTCAAAAAGTGCTTGTTTGGCATGCCCGTAACCATAACCCCCTTGAGCGTAATTCTTGGTCATTTCTTGTATTTGATCGGATTCTGCTAAGAGGCGATATAGTTTAAATACATTGCAGGTTTCAGTATCTTTTGGATCATCAAGTGGAGTACTGTCCGTCGCGATACTCATGATCTGTTTTCTCAGTGCTTTTTCTGGTAAAAAAATATCGATGATATTGTTTTTGGACTTGCTCATTTTTGCGCCGTCTGTACCCGGGATCAGTTGCGTTGTTTCGGAAATCCTGGCCTCAGGAAGCACAAATAATTCTTTACCTAATTTGGCGTGAATTCTCGATGCCACGTCACGCGTCATTTCAAGATGTTGCAGTTGATCTTTGCCCACGGGCACTATTTCTGCGTCGTAAAGTAAAATGTCCGCAGCCATGAGCATGGGGTAGGTAAAAAGGCCAGCATTGACATCTTCAAGATGCTCTGCTTTGTCTTTAAAGCTATGCGCTAAAGTTAGTCTTTGATAAGGAAAGAAACATTCAAGATACCAAGCGAGCTCTGTAGCCGCGGGCACGTCGCTCTGTCGATAAAAGACGGTTTTGTGAATGTCCAAACCAAAAGCTAACCAGGCAGCAGCCGTTTTATAGGTGTTCTCCTTGAGTTTGGTCCCATCTTTAATTTGGGTCAGAGAATGCAAATCGGCAATGAAAAGAAAGGATTCGTTTTCGGGACGATTAGCCATGTCGATGGCCGGCAAGATAGCGCCCAATATATTTCCTAGATGGGGAGTGCCTGTACTCTGTATTCCCGTTAAAATTCTTGCCATTACTAATGTGTTTATGCAAAGGTAATTTTTTTGTGTTATTGACTTAATTCAAATTCCTATTTTTGGCCCCATGAGATATATTCGTTATCTGACAGTGCCACTTTTTCGGATTTGGTTTTACATCTTGGTTTTGGTAGGTGTAATCGCGGTTTCGCCCATGCTTATTTTGGGAACCGTTCGAGAAAACTGGTATAAGCTTTATTTTAATGGCGCTCGATATTGGGGTATATTTGTGCTTTTTGGCTCAGGATTTTTGCCAAAAGTTGAGCGACATGTAACCTATAAAAAGGGAACGAGCTATATGCTGATTGCCAATCACGTTTCGATGATCGACATTATGCTCATGCTCTATTTAGTCAAAGAGCCTTTTGTATTCGTAGGAAAGAAAGAGCTGGCTAAATATCCTATTTTCGGATTTTTCTATCGTCGGGGATGTATTTTGGTAGACAGAAGTGATCCAGAGTCACGCAGGTCTGTTTACATTCAAGCTCAAAAGCGATTAGCCAACGGTCTTGGCATCTGTATATTTCCTGAGGGGGGGGTGCCAGAACCAGAAATAGAACTAGCGCCGTTCAAAGACGGAGCGTTTCGATTAGCCGTAGAACATCAAATTCCTATTGCGCCGATGACATTTGTCGATAACAAACGGCGATTCCCTTTTGCGTTTTTCAAGGGAAGCCCTGGCGTTGTTCGGGCGGTATGTCATCCTTTGATAGAGACAGCGGGTCTGGGACTTGACGATCGTCAAGCCTTGAAGAAAGAGGCTAGAGCCCTCATTCAAAGTGCACTTATTGATTAAAATTGAATTTGTAGCCCACTGAGTAGCACTAATTGGTATGGCGTGAAGACTACGTTAGCGTCATTATAGGCGCCAAGTTGATATTTAAAAGTAGGCTCGAGATGAATATTAAAACTCGAGGAAACCTGATAGTTAAATCCAAGGCCAATATTGGTTGAAAAGCTAAACTGATTGAGATTATTCAATGATCCCAATACGTATCTATTTTGGCCATCATTTACACTGACTTCGTTGTTGTTCAAAAGCAAGCCGGACACCCCACTAATGAGGGATAATTCAACGCCTTGGTTGATCAAAGCGTAAGACAGTTCAAGAGGAAATTCCAGATAGTTGAGATTAGCTCGTAGCGAAAGGTCTCCCGAGGACGATTTTAGATTGAGTTGGCTATAAGGGTTTGCCGGGTCCGGATTTGCTGGTAGCGTTCCTTTGTCAAAAACACTTATGATATTTCTGGTATCATTATAGGTTACAGAATTTAGCCCAAACGACGCAGGCCCCGTGGCGATTTCAATATCTTGAGTGGTGTACCCCATCGCGACACTGTTAATCCCTGTTCTAATAGTAATCCGATCATCGATAGCCACATTAACGCGCAAACCATAACTAAAGGTCACATCTCCTTCACGTTTGTTGTCAGAAAAGCTCTGGTCAAAAACGGAACCTTGAGTTAAGCTATTGTAATACACCGGCCCTACGACAGGTATAATCGACCAATCATTTACCTTGGGGTCATTGGACTCAACGTCATTGACCTCTTCATCTGCTAAAAGACTAACTGGAGCTTTAGGCTCTTCTTCGATGAGCATAGGCGCCTCAGGCTCATGTGTAGGGTCCTGCTCATCAAGTGCCACTGTATTTCTCTCACCGGATGAATCGCTGAACGGTTTTGGGAGTACTTCAGGGTTTTTGATCAGATCGCTGGGTTCGATTGTAGGTTCTTCTGCGATTGAGGTGTTGTTTTTTTCTAATGGGATACTGCTATGATTAATGACTGATTTTGATTCATTTGAGCTCTGGAATGGTCTTGTTGGTACCGTTTTGAATGAACGGGATACTTGATCTTTGGATGAATTTTGAGCAATGGACTCATCAGCTGATGATTGTTGAGGCGATTCAGTTGAAAATATCTCCGGCTCTGTGCGCTCAACTGTGGTACTTGAGATTGGCGACTCCGCAGGGAGGAATTTCGCGTTTGGTTCTATTTGGGTTACAGAGGAATCAAGTGTCTCTTGCGACGGGCTCAGCAGGAAAATTAAGGCTAAAGACGCTGCAGTAGCCACGATTGCTCCAGTTTTCCACCACAATGGAATAACGATCGGACGCTTTTTGTCGCGCTTGTCTAATTGTTGCTCAATGTCAGGCCACAAATCTCGTTCTGGGGACACATTATAGTCACCTAGATTATGTTTAATTTGTTCTTCCCAATTTTGTTTCATGTCGACTTAACGATCTTTGGCCGTGTTAAAGGCATTTATTTTTTGCTGCAAGAGCTGTCTTGCTCTAGACAAATTTGACTTTGACGTTCCATCGCTGATTCCTAAAAGCTCAGCGATCTCCTTGTGCGTATATCCGTCCAACACGTACAAGTTAAAAACCAGACGATAACGTTCTGGCAATTCTTGGATGATGCTCAACAAAAAATCAAGCGGCAATGACGCTTGAGTCGTTGCTAAATCGTGGTCCAATTTTTCTTCCATCACATCATCAGAAGGCAAATCATGCAGGCGCTTTTGCCTGTATTTTTGCAATACTGTATTGATGGCAATTCTCTTGATCCATCCTTCAAAAGACCCTCTGCCTTGATATTGACCAATGCGCTGAAAAATCGTAATGAACGCATCTTGAAGACTGTCTTCAGCTTCCATCTGATTCGGCGCATATTTTAGGCACAATCCATAGAGTATCGAACTGTATTGTCGATACAATAATTCTTGGGCCGTTCGGTCATTATCTTGACACCTTTTTATGAGCTCCTCTGTAGACAAATACGAATTGATTTTAAGTCCATAGGCGATTACATATGGCACATTCCGCATCTGACTCTACGACAGTAAGATGCTATTTTATTCAAGGGGTTGCGTCGATCAAAAAATTATGATGCTATAGTTTTTATGGCTTCAGTAATCTTACCTTCTAACTCCTCCATAAGTTCAGGATTATCCCTCAATAAGTTTTTTACGGCATCCCGACCCTGTCCTAGTTTCGTGTCGTCATAGCTAAACCATGAACCACTTTTTTTGATGATTTCGTAGGCTACACCAAGATCTATAATTTCTCCAAGTTTTGACACACCTTCACCATACATGATGTCAAACTCTGCAGTTTTAAACGGTGGCGCAACTTTATTTTTAACGACTTTGACACGGGTTTTATTACCGACGGCTATGCTATTGTTGTCTTTGAGTTGAGTTGAGCGACGAATATCTAAACGCACAGAGGCATAAAATTTGAGCGCATTCCCACCAGTAGTCGTCTCGGGGTTGCCAAACATGACCCCTATTTTTTCGCGCAGCTGATTGATGAAGATTACGGTACATTTAGTTTTACTAATAGACCCAGTTAGTTTTCTCAAGGCCTGTGACATCAGTCGAGCATGCAGTCCCATCTTGCTGTCCCCCATTTCGCCTTCGATTTCGCTTTTTGGCGTTAAGGCCGCAACCGAATCAATAACGATAATGTCAATGGCACCACTACGGATCAAATTATCAGCGATTTCCAAGGCTTGTTCTCCATTATCAGGTTGGGAGATGATTAAATTTTCTATGTCTACCCCAAGATTTTCTGCATAATACCGATCAAAGGCGTGCTCGGCATCGATAAATGCGGCAATTCCTCCTTTTTTTTGCGCTTCGGCAATAGCGTGAATCGTGAGGGTCGTTTTACCGGAAGATTCAGGCCCGTATATTTCAATCACACGACCTTTGGGATAGCCCCCTACACCTAAAGCTAGGTCAAGCCCTAATGAGCCTGTGGGAATGACGTCTACTTCTTCGACAACAGTGTCTCCCATTTTCATGACAGCACCTTTGCCGTAGGTTTTATCTAATTTATCTAAGGTGAGTTTTAGGGCTTTTAATTTGGCTTCTTTTTCGCTGCTCATGATCTGTTTTTTAACGATTAAAAATTGATATTGCTAATGTAAGATTTATCCTGAATGAGGACAATATTTGCATGGCGTATAGGCCCTTATTTTGTTAACAACGTGTCGGATTTATAAATTCCAACCTTCAATGTGCCCGAGGTGTCGATTTGGGCCCGATACATTCCTGGCGTATTAAATCGCATAGAGATATTGCCTAAAGCATCGATGCCGATGACGCCACCATCACCACCCAAATCTGGTATTTTGTGATCAATGACTTCCTGGGTTGCACGATCTAAATCAAACCCTCCGTATTCTATCATTGCCGCGATATCATAGGCGGCAACTCCTCGAATAAAATATTCGCCCCATCCGGTGGCTGAAACGGCACAACTTTTATTATTGGCATATGTCCCCGCCCCAATCATCGGGGCATCCCCAATGCGCCCAAAACGTTTGTTGGTCATGCCTCCGGTTGAAGTTCCGGCAGCGATATTGCCGTTTTGATCCAATGCGACACAACCCACTGTTCCGTATTTAGCTCCTTTAAGTACAGGGTCATAAAATGTAGAGACGTCTTTTTCTGCGTCCTGTACGCGTTTTAGGTGGTCCAGGCGCCGTTGTGTGTAAAAGTAATCAGGGTCAACCAGTGTAAATCCTTGCTCTAGAGCGAAAGTCTCTGCGCCATCACCATACATAAAGACATGAGGGCTTTGTTCCATGACTGATCGTGCCAGATCAATCGGGTTTTTTATCTGTGTGACACCGGCCACTGCGCCAGCATTGAGGGTGCTGCCATCCATAATGGACGCATCGAGCTCATTGGTTTGATCATTAGTAAAGACTGCTCCTTTACCGGCATTGAACAACGGGCTGTCTTCTAAGATATTGATGCTTACACCTACGGCATCAATTGCGCTTCCTCCGGATGCCAGAATGTGATGTCCAGCACGAACTGCTTGACTCAACACATTCACATATGCTGTCTCAAGCGAATCGGACATGGCGTTTTTTAGAATTGTCCCTGCTCCTCCATGTATGGCAATGGCAAATTTTGGCGTTTGGGACACTTCTAAATCGCCAGTTTTATTCGATGAAATGCATGAAAAAGCGATAAAAGACAAAAAAATTGAAAAAAAAGTAAAATTTTTCATGACGACGGAATTTTTCTTAAATGTACAAATAAAATGCTAATAATCAATGAGTTAATTTAAAATACGTTAATAAGTGTAATTCTAAAAAGGGTTCATTTCATCGATGAAATGCAAATAATTACGACAAAGTGTTGCATAATTCAAAATCTGTCGTATCTTTGTACTGAATCAAGCCCCAAATTTGATTTGCCCCGAATTATGAAACTATTA
>CBFIFD010000004.1:0-104949 GCA_965661835.1 Flavobacteriaceae bacterium
TTTGTTTTTTTAGTGGCAAAATTATGCCAAGCAGAAGGAGTTCAAGAGCGCACCTACCGAGGGGCTTCGGTCATTGAATTAATTCATACGGCTACCTTAGTACACGACGATGTCGTAGACGAAAGTAATCAGCGCCGAGGTTTTTTTTCGATAAATGCTCTGTGGAAAAACAAAATTGCAGTCCTTGTAGGCGATTATCTTTTGTCTAAAGGTCTCTTGCTATGCATTGATAATGACGATTTTGATTTACTCAAGATTATTTCAGTTGCTGTAAGAGCGATGAGTGAAGGAGAGCTCTTACAAATTGAAAAGGCACGTCGATTAGATATCACTGAGGAGGTTTATTTAGAGATTATTAAACAAAAAACAGCGACTTTGATTGCCTCGTGTTGCGCTATTGGTGCGCGCAGTGTTCATGCCGATCAACAGGAGGTCGACCGTATGTGGGCTTTTGGTGAAGCTTTGGGCATGGCCTTTCAAATCAAAGACGATCTATTTGACTACGGCAGTAAACAAATTGGGAAGCCATTAGGGATCGATATTAAGGAGCGCAAAATGACACTGCCCCTGATATATGCTTTAAATAAAGCCAATAAACAAGAGCGGCGTTGGTTAATGAATTCGATAAAGAATCACAACCGAGATAAGACTAGAGTTCAAGAGGTTATTGTCAAAGTAAAAGCTCTTGGGGGGTTATCATATGCGGTTGATAAGATGAAAGACTATCAGCAACAAGCCATGGATATTTTGAATTCCTATCCAGAGAGTCCGGTAAAATCCTCATTATCTCTATTGATAGAATACGTCATTGACCGCAAAAAGTAGTGAGCTTGCTCGGCCAGGGATTTGCTGAATTGTTTTAAATTTATACCACGGTCTCTGACCAACTAATGTCTTATGATTTCAAAGTTTAGCATTGATCAAGTTTTTGAAACTGCTCGAGTAGAGGAGGTTATAGGTGATTTTGTACAGTTAAAAAAATCCGGCACCAATTACAAGGGACTTAGCCCGTTTACCGATGAACGGACCCCGAGCTTTATGGTCTCGCCGGTTAAACAAATTTGGAAGGATTTCAGTAGTGGAAAGGGGGGTAATGCGGTGGCTTTTTTGATGGAGCACGAACATTTCACTTATCCTGAAGCCATCAAGTACTTGGCCAAAAAATATAATATTGAGGTCGAAGAAACCCAACAAACTTCTGAACAAAAGGCCGAGGCCGATAAACGAGAGTCTCTTTATTTGGTCAACGAATTTGCCCGTGATTACTTCCACTCGACGCTCACTGAGTCCCAACAAGGCAAGGCGATTGGATTGACCTATTTTAAAGAGCGCGGATTTAGCCTAGAAACTATCAAACAGTTTCAGTTGGGTTATAATGATGATCGCTGGGATGGATTTACCAAAGAGGCCCTCAAGCAGGGGTATCAGATGAGTTTTTTGGAAGAAACCGGACTGACGATAGTCAAAGGAGACCGACAGTTCGATCGATTTAAATCCCGTGTCATCTTTCCGATTCACAGCATGAGTGGTCGGGTATTGGGATTTGGGGGAAGGACCCTTTCAACAGACAAGAAGTTAGCAAAGTATTTAAACTCTCCCGAAAGTGATGTATATCACAAGAGTAAGATACTTTATGGAATAAATTTTGCCAAACAGGGTATTGCCAAAGCAGATAATTGCTATTTGGTTGAAGGGTATACCGATGTAATTCAGCTGCATCAGCGGGGATTGACCAATGTGGTGGCCTCGAGTGGTACGGCCTTAACGCCAGAGCAAATAAGGCTGGTCAATAGATTAACCAAAAATTTGACCTTACTTTTTGATGGTGATGATGCGGGAATTCGCGCCTCTCTGCGGGGTGTAGATTTGATTTTGCAACAAGGCATGAATGTGCGTATTTGTTCATTCCCAGAGGGAGAAGACCCGGATAGTTTTGCCCGAAATAATTCACTCGATGCACTTCAAGATTATTTGAGTGAACACACAACAGATTTTATAAACTTCAAGGCTTCGCTCTTGGCCAAAGACGCTGCAAATGATCCCATAAAAAAATCTGAAACAGTTCGTGATATGGTTCAAAGTATTGCCAAGATACCCGATCATATCAAACAAGAGGTATATCTTAAAGAATGCTCAAGAATCATGGACATCAGTCAAGAGGTTTTGTTCAGCACTTTAGCGCAAATACTCAGAAAAAGCCGTAATGATGCCCGAAAGACCACGGAGGTTAAGACCCCAAGGCTCGATGTCATACAAAAACCACAATCAACCCCGAAAATTGATGTCCAATATGCGCTAGAGCGTAAGATAATCGAACTATTGTTGCTCTATGGTGGCATAGAGGAAGAATTTGTAGAGTCCATAATTGAGACGAACCAAGATGGCGTTTTGACCAATAAGTCTGTGACTCAATCGACGATGGTTTATCAGAAAATATTTCTTGATTTGCAGGAAGATGAAATTGAGTTTACAGACCCACAGTTTCAAGATCTCTATTATCGGATTATCGAGGGGTATCATCAAAATCCCGAGCTCAAAATAGACAGTTTTATGCATAATTTGCCACACGAATTGGCAGAGCAAGTAACTCATATATTGATGGATGAAGAGAAGTATGACTTACATCAATGGGACCGCAAATTGATTTTTGTGAAAGAAAAAAAAGATAATGTGGCTCAAGTCGTCAATGAAACCATTCTCAATTTGCGACGTCATTTGGTGACGAAAAAAATAGACGAATTGAGCGCGCAATTTAGCCAAGAAGATAATTCCACTGCAGGTCAGGAAGCCTTACAGTCCGTGACGGATTATATTGGATTAAAGAAGGTTTTATCCGAAAAACTCAACCGGGTGCTTTAGTCTGTAATTTGAGATTACTGTGTTGGATCAGGATTTTTAACCCAATCGAAACATACGCGACTGATTGATTAAATCTGCAATGTTATCCACCTTTAATTTGGTAAGTAATCGCGTTTTGTAGGTACTTACCGTTTTTTCATTAATGTCTAAAGCCTTGGCAATTTCTTTATTGCGTTTACCAGACGAGATCATATTCAAAACTTCAATTTCGCGGGTTGATAATTTTTTGTAGCCATTGATGGCGCTACTTTCGCCCACACTTCGGGGGGTGAACGATGAGTTCAGCTCTTCGTTGAGATAAATTCCACCACTGGCCAATTGCTGCAAGGCTTTAAGGAATACTTTTGGCGCCGCCGATTTTGACAAATAGCCAGCAGCTCCAGTTTTAATACACCTCAAGGCGTAAATCTCCTCTGCCAAATGCGAAAAAATTAAAATCCTCAGATTCGGATATTCTTTTTTGATCAAACGCAGTGTACTCACCCCATTGAGCTGTGGTAATTCCAGTTCCATGATCAATATATCTGGAGACCTTGATTCGAGTTCTTGATGGAGTTCTTCGATGTTTTGAGCCTTTCCAACAATTTAAAAATCGTCAGTTTTTCGCAACATACAAGAGATGCCTTTGCGAATTACGGGATGATGGTCGGCTATGAGTATGCGCTTCATGGCAATTTATGGTAGGATTACCCAAAGTTAATAAAAACCATCTGTGATTGTGCTAAAATCAGTTAATATTCGATGAATAGCGCTAGTTTTCAATGAATTAGCGTAAAAATAGTGGAATTTCACACACTGGAATGGGGTTCATTTTGTGTTGATTTGCCCGATTGAGTTTTTGATAAATGGTCAATACTTCTTTCTGGCGCGCGCTTAAATCTTGATCGAATTTAGATGTTTTCCGTGCGGACATATTTTTTTCGTCACGCGTGATTTCTGAAAATTCCATAGCCCATTCTAATTCATCATAGCTCGCACCCAATTGTTGTTCATCAGTCTTGCTGTCATGATAAAGCCCATCAGTAGGCGGTGCCTCAAGAATTTCTTGAGCAATTCCCAGGTGTCGGCCCAATGCAAAAACTTCACTTTTGACAAGGTCAGCAATAGGGCTGAGATCCACCCCGCCATCTCCGTACTTTGTGTAGAACCCAACTCCAAAATCCTCTACTTTATTTCCTGTACCGGCAACCAGATACTGGTGGATTCCAGCATAGTAATAAAGCGTTGACATGCGCAAACGAGCCCGAGCATTGGCTAAGCTCAAATCATTCCTTGGATGGTTTTCATCTTGTATCACTGAATTTTTGAATTGATCAAAAACTCCACTAAGATCCGCAACATGGCTAGAGACATTGGTGAACTTATTCGATAATACATTCACGTGCCGGTGTGCTCGACTGCTTTGGTCCAATGCCTGATGTATGGGCATTTCAAGGCATAGTGTCGGTAACTGTGTCATGGCACACAAAGTCGATGTGACGGCAGAATCAATACCGCCACTAACGCCTACAACAAGCCCTTTGGTTTTTGCGTTTGTCGCATAAGATTTAAGCCATTGTGTTATGTGCTCGGTCACTTTTTCTACCTTCATAGATGCTTACTTAATGCCTAATTAGTAATACCTTTGTCAAGCAAAAATACAGAATACAGGACAAATTTTTGGTAAAAAATTAAACCTTATGATAATCTTTAATAAGCTACATTTCAAAACACTTCAGCATCCGTATTTAATGAAGTTTGCTAGTTTTTTTCTGTGCTTTTTTGGATTATTAATGATATCCTGTGAAGAATTATCTGAGCGTGAACAAGCGATTCAATCTATCGAAATCAATGTGGATGTGGATCGCTTTGACCTAGCCTTTGCCCGAGCAATGCCAGCGGATTTTGACGAGATAAAACAACAATACCCTTTATTTTTCCCAACCCAATACCCCGATAGCATTTGGATTGCCAAAATGAGTGACACACTGCAATTGGCCATCGAAGAGTCCGTTGCTGAGGTTTTTCCAGAAGATGGGGGGCTGACAACCCAATGTCGAGATTTGTTTGGTCATATTCAATATGATTTTCCTGAGTTTAAGGTGCCTAATGTTGTGGCCACCACCTCTGATGTTGATTATAAAACAAGAGTGATCGCCCATCAAGGATGGCTTATTTTGATGTTGGATAATTATCTGGGGACACAGCACCGATTTTATGATGGCCTTCCACGATATGTGGCAAAAAACTTACGACCCGAGATGCTTTTTTCCGATGTCGCTACGGCTTATGGTCGCAAATTTGTTGCGCCACCCAAAGAGCGAAGTTTTTTGGCTCAAATGATTTATTTTGGCAAGCTTTTGTATTTAAAAGAGCTATGGTTGCCTGAATTGTCGGATGCGGATAAAATTGGGTATACGACCCAAGAATTAGATTGGGCCAAAGACAATGAGTATTTCATTTGGCAGTACTTTTTGACCCAAGAATATCTTTACAGCACCAACTCACGGCTCAAGAGTCGTTTTATTGATCCGGCGCCGTATTCTAAATTTAATTTAGATTTAGACAATGAGACCCCGGGTATGATTGGACAATGGATCGGCTGGCAGATCGTACGACAATATGTCGAGAGTAATTCAGTCAATGTAGCTGATCTGATGCGTCTTTCCGCTCAAGAACTCTATGAAAATTCTCGATACAAACCAGCAAAGTAAATATTAGGATAGTACCATAATTAACCGTCAAAATAATTCCCAACAATGGCAGAGCATAAATCACAAATTTCAATCGATGTTACTTTAGATGACAATAAAATTCCTGAGAAACTCCACTGGTCTGCTCCAGACGGTGGTGTAGCGCATCAGGAGACCAAAGCTCTACTTTTGTCAGTTTGGGACGATCAGGCTCAGGAAGCATTGCGCATTGATTTGTGGACCAAGACCATGCCTTTGGATCAGATGAAAGTCTTTTTTCACCAAACCTTAGTTGCGATGTCTGGTACATTTCAAAGAGCGACAAACGATGAAAAAATGGCGGCCATTATGCGCGATTTTTGCGATTATTTTGCTGAAAAGTTAGAGCTTGATACAGGGAAAGAGCCCGAAAATTAGATTTAACGGAACTCTGTATTGAGCGTTTCGATATAGGTCAAAAGTTCTTCACGTCCAGTTCTATGCAAAGACGAGGTCACAAAGTACTTGGGCATTTCTTCCCAGGTTTCTAGCAGTTTTTCTTTGTACTCTTCCACTGCACGCGTTCCAGCTTGGGGTTTTATCTTATCTGCTTTGGTAAATACTATATGAAAAGGGATATGATTTTGCCCTAGATAAGACATAAATTCTAAGTCTATAGGCTGAGGGCTGTGACGAATATCAATTAAGACAAAGGCTAAAACCAATTGCTTGCGTTGTTCAAAATATTGGGTGATCAATTTTTGAAAGGTCTTTTTACTTTTCTTTGAAACTCGGGCATATCCATAACCGGGAAGGTCAACAAGAAACCAATTTTTATTGATTATAAAGTGATTTACAAGCTGTGTTTTGCCAGGCCTTCCACTGGTTTTAGCGAGACTTTTGCGTTGAACCAGCATATTGATCAGCGAGGATTTGCCCACATTAGAGCGGCCAATAAAGGCATACTCGGGTAGTGGTTGATTAGGGCACTTGTCAACCGCACTATTGCTCATGACAAATTCCGCGGATTTAACCTGCATAACTATTGTTTATAAGGCTCTATTGTTCAGCCAGTGGTGTAAATGTCCATTAAATGTGTCGGGGTGCTCCATCATAGGGGCATGGCCGCATTTATCAATCCAGTAGAGGGTTGAGTCGGGCAAGAGTTTATCAAACTCATCGGCAACCTCGGGCGGCGTGACTGTGTCATTTTTACCCCAAATGATACAGGTTGGGGTCTTCATCTTGGGAAGATCATCAGCCATATTGTGCCGAATCGCACTTTTGGCAATAGCCAAAGTCCTAATAAGCTTATTGCGATCATTGACACTGGCAAAAACTTCATCGACTATTTCTTTGGTTGCGACTTTTGGGTCGTAAAATACGTTTTCGGCCTTTTCCTTGATATAATCGTAGTTGCCGCGTTTGGGATATGATTCTCCCATGGAGTTTTCATAGAGCCCAGAGCTTCCTGTGATAACTAAACCTTTGACTTTGTCTGGGAATAATTTAGTCAGTAATAACCCAATATGTCCTCCTAATGAATTGCCCAAAACAATGGCCTGATCGAATTCCATGTGATCAATAAAATCAGAGACGTAAAAGGCCAAATTTTTAACTGTGGTTTTGAGCAAAGGTAAGCTGTAGATCGGTAATTCTGGAATGATAACGCGGTATCCGTTTTTGGAAAAAAAGTCGGTGACACCTTCAAAATTGCTCAACCCACCCATCAGGCCATGCAATATGATTATTGGTGTTCCTTCCCCTTGATCTAGATAAGAAAAGGAATGTTCTTTTTTTAGTTTATACCCCATGATTCGCTTTGACTGCAAAAGCAAACTTACGTAAAATTTAATGAATAATTGGAGTGCTTGGAACAACTTACTGGCCACTTGAGGGTCTTGAATTGTCTTGGTGCTAATCGAAAAATATTTAAATGAATTACAGCAGTAAAACGACAATAATTAACAGGTGGTAAAACTTATTAACAATGTGGTAAAATGTGGTAAAATGTGGTAAAATAATCCCTATATTTGAACAGTAAATCGATCTATTTAGGTGTTAAATCTCATTGGAACATATCATTGTAAGGCAGATAATAAGGGCCGCGTCATGATCCCTTCTGATTTAAAAAAGCAGTTGGCACCCGCTCTGAATCAGGGCTTTGTGTTAAAGCGCGCTGTATTTCAGCCTTGTCTGGAGTTGTATCCAATGGATCAGTGGAATGGACTGATGCAAAAAATTGGCGCTCTAAATCAGTTCAATAGAAAAAATAACGATTTCACCCGTCGCTTTACTGCTGGTGTACGTCGTATAGACCTCGATGCCACAGGGCGTATCAATATTCCAGCAGACTTAACTCATGTTGCAGGGATCAAACGCGATCTTGTTCTAACCGCCTCGGTTGGCATTGTAGAGATATGGGATGCTCAAAAATATGAGCAAGTAATTTCAGACGCCGCACTCGATTTTGCTGATCTGGCAGAAGAAGTCATGGGAACGCCAAATACCGCTGCCGATGAGTTATCATGATCCTGTATTGCGCACCGAAACTGTTGCCGGCTTAGCGGTTAAGCCAGATGGGATTTATGTCGATATAACTTTTGGAGGAGGCGGACACTCTAGGCATCTCTTATCACAACTCGGTCCCAAGGGTCGTTTAATTGCATTTGATCAGGATCAGGATGCGCTCAGTAATCGTATCGAAGATGAGCGGTTTTTGTTGATCCATCAAAATTTCAGACATCTAAAGCGTTTTTTAAAGTTTCACGGAATTACTCAGGTTGACGGAATAATGGGTGATTTCGGGGTTTCTTCTCATCAATTTGATGAAGGAGGTCGCGGGTTTTCAACGCGTTTTGACGGACTGTTAGATATGCGCATGAACCAGGAGCAACCCTTGACTGCTGCACAAATCGTTAATGAATATCCAGTCGAGCAATTGGGTCAATTATTTCGAGACTATGGTGAATTGCGCAATGGCGCCAAACTTAGTCGAGTTATTGAGACAGCCAGAATGAACAAAGAAATTCGCACGACCGAAGAGTTAAAATCTGTGGTAAGACCTTTTGTGCCGCGAAAGCGAGAACACAAAATAATGGCGCAAATTTTTCAGGCCATACGCCTAGAGGTCAATCAAGAATTGAGTGTGCTTAAGGAATTTCTTTTGCAGACTCAAGAGGTAATCAAGCCGCACGGTCGATTGAGCCTAATTTCCTATCACAGCCTTGAGGATCGTTTAGTGAAACGCTTCATGCGTGATGGGCTATTTGAAGGTATGCCCGAGAAGGATGTTTTTGGGCGTGCTTTTGTGCCCTTTAAACCCATAGGAAAGCACATTGTGCCTTCAAGTCAAGAGATCGAAAAAAATAACAGGTCCCGAAGCGCAAAGCTTCGCGTCGCGGAACGAACAGAAGAACGATGAAAGATTCATTGCTTCATATCATCCGCGGTCAGTTCTTGATCAATCAAGACGCATTAAAAACATGGAAGTTCATCCTGTTTTTGTCTGTACTGGCCATGATTATGATTAGTAGTGCTCATCGATTAGATAAAAAGGTTCACAAGATTGCTGCATTGAGTGAGGAGGTAAAGCAGCTAAAAAGTCAATTTGTGTCCGGAAGAATGGCCCTTATGAATGCCAAAATGGAAACCAAAATCATTAAGGCTATGGAGGTACGCGGTTTGTTTCCCTCTGAGGTCCCTCCAAAAAAAATAATTATCGCTTCAAATACCCGTCAGCATGAATAAGGAGTCTTTGGTATTAAAGCGATTTTATATCGTTGCTGGTCTGCTCTTTATAGTGGCTGTGGCTGTTGTTTTTCGGCTCAGTAAGATTCAATTTACTCAAGGCGATGAATATCGGGCAATGGCGGCGCAAAAAACCACAAAAAATATTCCGATTAAAGCGAATCGGGGCAATATCTATGCTCAGGATGGAAGCTTGTTGGCGACCTCAGTTTCGCGATACGATGTCCGTTTTGATGCCGTTACAGTAAGTGCCTCAAATTTTGAGCAATTGATGCCTGATTTGGCACGGTCCCTGGGTCAATATTTTGGTCGCTCTACCTCGTATTATCAAAATATTTTGCAGAAAGCGCGTCTGGGGAATCGGCGATATCAGTTGATTGCACGTGATTTAAACTACACGGACTTTTTGGCGGTTAAACAAATGCCACTGCTGAATATGGGACCCTACAAAGGCGGATTAATTGTAGTGCAAAAGCCCACCAGAGAACATCCTATGGGAAAAATTGCTGAGCGATTGGTCGGACACAATACTACCTCAGATACCACGCGCTACACCGTTGGGCTTGAGGCTGCGTACGATTCATTTTTGCGTGGCCAAGATGGTCACCGTTTGAAGCAAAAAATCGCCAAAGGTCAATGGAAACCTGTCTCCGATGAAAATGAACTGGAACCACGTGATGGTTTTGATGTAGTCACCACTATTGACATCAACATACAGGATATTGCGCACCACGCTTTGTTGACTCAACTTGAACACTATGAGGCGGAACATGGAACAGTAGTGGTCATGGAGGTTGAAACTGGTGCTGTGCGGGCTTTGGCGAACCTAGGGCGCACGAGTAAAGGCACTTATTATGAAAAGTTAAATTATGCGGTCGGTGAGAGCCATGAACCTGGGAGTACCTTCAAAACTATTGCTTTTGCGGCCGCTCTTGAAGATCGCGCCATAGACACGGCTCAGATCGTTGATACACGTCTGGGAAGCAAGGCATTTTATGGTCGAATGATCACGGATACCAAAGGCCATGGAAAAATTTCGGCGGCAAGAGCATTGGAAGTTTCCTCGAATATAGGCCTGGCGAGTTTAATTGATGAGGCCTACAATAAGGATCCAGAATTGTGGTTGAATTATTTCAAAAAATGGCACTTAGATACTGTGTTGGGATTGCCTATTTCTGGTGAGGGTCGTCCTGAAATACCGCGACCAGGTGATCGTAAGTGGAGTCGAAATGCACTGCCTTCGATGGCCTATGGTTATAATTTACGGTTGACACCTTTGCAAATATTGACCTTTTATAATGCTTTGGCCAATAGAGGGAGCATGGTGAAACCCCGCTTTGTAGATCGTATCATTAGTGACAATAAAACCATTCACGAGTACACCACAGAGGTCATCAATCCAAAAATAATGGCCGATGAGACTCTGACACAAGTCTGTGATATACTTGAAAATATCGTAATTCGAGGAACGGGACGGGCCCTGTATTCGGAGTATTTTTCCATTGCGGGAAAAACTGGAACAGCACGTACCGAATATTGGTTGGAAGACTGGGAGGAGAATCCTCGCTATATCTCTTCGTTTGCGGGCTACTTTCCTGCAGAGCGCCCAAAGTACTCGTGTATCGTGGTGATCCACAAACCAAGTATAAAAAAAGGGTATTACGGTGCAGACGTTACCGGACCAGTATTTAAACGGATCGCCCAAAAGATATATACCGATAGTCCCCTTAGAGACACGATTCAATTACCTGAGGAACCCCTGCCCGAACTGATGCGATATGAATTAGCGGTTACTGACATGTTATCTCAAACTCCAGAGCAATTACCCGATTTACGTGGATTGGCTTTGATGGATGCCATAGCTGTTTTAGAAAATTTAGGGATCCGCGTTGAGATCAGAGGAAGCGGGGCTATTGTCAACCAGGATCCACGTCCTGGCACAGCTCTTGGTCAAACCCAAAAAGTAATATTAATCGGCTCATGACATTACTAAAAGACATTCTTTATCGTGTAGGGATTGAGCAGGTTATAGGTTCAACAGCAGTTCATTTGCGCGGCATCGAGTTCGATTCCAGACGGGTCGCCTTAAATGATGTATTTGTGGCCATTAAAGGATCTGCTGTTGATGGTCATCAATTCATTAAACAGGCTACTGATCAAGGAGCGGTTGCCATTGTCTGTGAGGAACTACCCGATTTGATCATCAATGGCATCACCTATGTTCAGGTGCGATGTGCGCGTTCGGCTTTAGCGTATATGGCCGATAATTACTATCATCAACCCTCTAAGGAGCTTATTTTAGTTGGTGTTACCGGGACTAATGGCAAAACAACTATCGCTACTTTGTTGCATCAGCTGTTTGCCAATATGGGTTTTGCTACCGGATTACTCTCGACGGTAGAAAATAAAATTGGCCATACTACAATAGAGGCTACCCATACCACACCAGACTCTTTGACGATTAACCGGTTGCTCAGAAACATGGTTGACGCGGGACTCACACATTGTTTTATGGAAGTGAGTTCACACGGAATAGACCAAAAAAGAACCCATGGTTTAGATTTTGACGGAGGGATATTCACGAATTTGACCCACGATCATTTAGATTATCACAAAGACTTCAAAACGTACCGTGATGTTAAAAAATACTTTTTTGATGGTTTGAAACCAGAGGCTTTTGCATTGACCAATCAGGACGATAAAAATGGCCAATATATGGTTCAAAATACCAAAGCACGGGTTCATACCTACGCCCAAAAATCCCTCGCGGATTATAAGGTGCAAGTATTAGAGCAACAAATTCGGGGTCAGTTACTCAAAATTAATGGACAAGAGGTTTGGGTCAAACTCATTGGTGGATTTAATGCCTATAACTTATTGGCGATCTATGCGACTACTATGCTCCGCGAGATCAATGAGATGGAGGTCTTACAGCAGATGAGTACCCTGGAGAGTGTCTCAGGGCGCTTTCAATATTACGTGGCCGCCAATGGGGTGACTGCCATTATCGATTATGCACATACCCCCGATGCTCTAGATAATGTTTTGGGGACCATCGCCGATTTACGTACCGGAAACGAAACCTTAATTACTGTCGTGGGCTGCGGTGGTGATCGCGATTCAACTAAACGACCCAAAATGGCCGCCGTAGCCACGCATTGGAGCAACAAAGTGATTTTTACCTCAGATAACCCGCGCGGTGAATCTCCTGAGCAGATCATTATCGATATGGAAGCCGGGGTACCCCCACATGAGTACAAGAAGTTTGTCTCTATCACTGATCGGCGTCAGGCGATCAAAACTGCCGTGCAGATGGCAGAATCTGGAGATTTGATTTTAATCGCCGGCAAGGGTCATGAGTCTTACCAGGAAATAGCCAATGTGCGCCACGATTTCGACGACTATAAAATCGCCGTAGAATTTTTAAACGATCAAACCGTCTGATATGCTGTATTATTTATTTGATTTTTTGGATAAAACTTATGATCTGCCGGGAGCAGGGTTGTTTCAATTTATCACCTTCAGAGCCGCCATGGCCGCCATTGCCTCCTTATTTATCGCGACGTATTTCGGGCGAAGAATTATCGATTATTTGCAACGTAAACAGGTCGGAGAAACCATACGAGAATTGGGCTTAGAGGGCCAAGCACAAAAGGCTGGAACACCCACCATGGGCGGATTGATTATCATATTGGCCATTGTGATTCCAGTATTGCTTTTTGCCAAGCTTGACAATATTTATGTCCTTATGCTTTTGGTGACTACGATTTGGATGGGCATTATCGGTTTCATCGATGATTACATCAAAAAGTTCAAGCAGAATAAGGACGGACTTCCTGGAAAGTTTAAAGTTTTTGGGCAAATTGGTTTAGGGATTATCGTGGGAACCACCATGTATTTGAGTGATCAAGTCACGGTACGCCGTCAAATCCCGGTTGAGGCGCAGCTCAACGCTTATAATTCAGCGCAACCCGACACCCAAGATAATGGGAATATCTCCAAAGCGTTTTACCCTGCCGAAAAAGCATTGATTACCACCATGCCTTTTGTCAAGAACAACGAAATCGATTATGAAAAAATCTTTGGCTGGATGGGACCCAATGCGGCCGGGTATTCTTGGCTGATTTTCATACCCATTGTAATTTTTATAATAACCGCAGTTTCCAATGGCGCCAATCTTACCGATGGTATTGATGGACTTGCCGCAGGGACCTCTGCAATTATAGGGGTTACTTTGGCCATATTTGCTTGGATCTCAGGTAACGTAATCTTTTCAGATTATTTGGATATCATGTATATCCCCAATATCGGTGAGCTCACCATATTTATTATGGCCTTTGTCGGGGCGCTCATCGGGTTTTTGTGGTACAACGCTTTTCCTGCTCAAGTATTTATGGGCGATACAGGAAGCCTGACCATCGGGGGTATTATCGCAGTGATCGCCATTGCAATTCGCAAAGAATGGTTGATTCCTATTTTATGCGGAATTTTTCTGATGGAAAATTTATCGGTGGTGTTGCAAGTGGGCTGGTTTAAATACACTAAAAAACGTACAGGATCAGGGGCGCGTATTTTCAAAATGGCCCCGCTGCATCATCATTATCAAGTCAAAGGATACCACGAAAGTAAAATAGTCACTCGATTTTGGATTGTGGGAATTGTCCTTGCCGTACTCACCATAGTAACGCTAAAAATTCGCTAATGCCACAGGAAAAACTCATCATATTGGGAGCGGGCGAAAGCGGACAAGGTGCGGCTTTGCTCGGTAAGTCCAAGGGTTATAAAGTCCTTGTCTCAGACAGCAATCAATTATCTGATCAGGCGCGCCATCTTTTTGATCAGCACGCTATAGAATTTGAAGAGGGGGGACACAATCTATCTGGATTAGTTGATGCAGACATCGCGGTAAAAAGTCCAGGAATTCCCGATACCGCACAGGTTGTTAAAAAACTGTTGGCTTGCGGTGTTGAAGTTATTTCAGAAATAGAATGGGGTTTTCGCTTTACCGAAAAACCGATTATTGCGATTACGGGCAGTAACGGAAAAACCACCACCTCTGCCATGATTCATAAGTTGTTATTAGATGCAGGGATCTCTGCGGGGCTTGGCGGAAATATAGGCAAGAGCTTTGCGGCTCAAGTCATGGGCAAAGAACCAGATTATTACGTGCTCGAAGTGAGCAGTTTTCAGCTCGACGGCACGACTCAATTCCAACCATATATAGCGGTTATCACCAATATTACCCCAGATCATTTGGATCGCTATAATTACAAGTTCGAGGCTTATATCGCCTCAAAAATGAGTATCACACGGGGTCAGGTGTCTCAGGATTATTTTGTTTACGATCATGACGATCCAGTCCTGGCGCAGACCGTTCCATCGACACCAATCAAGGCGACTATGATGCCTTACTCAAGCCAAACAACTGTGGGGCAGGGGACTTATATAGACCGTGATACATTAATTATTAACACACCGGAAAATTTGATAAAAATGCCAACACTAGATCTTACCCTTAAAGGAGTTCACAATCAAAAAAACGCTATGGCGGCTGCGACTGTGGGAGCACTGTTGAATATTCGGAAAGAAACAATACGACAATCTTTAGAGAATTTTCAGTCTATTGAACACAGACTGGAGTTTGTCTTGAAAATTAATAATGTTTCTTACATCAATGACTCAAAAGCCACCAATGTCAATTCAGTGTATTATGCTTTGGAGAGTATGCACGCTCCAGTCGTGTGGATTGTCGGTGGAGTGGATAAAAGCAATGATTACACACAATTATTGCCCCTGGTCAACGAAAAAGTCAAAGCCATCATTTGCTTGGGATTAAACAATGATAAAATTGTTCAAACATTCGGTTCTGTTGTGGATATGCTCGTAGAAACACACCATATGACCGATGCGGTTCAAGTCGCCTACAGGCTGGCTAAACGCGGAGACGCAGTTTTATTATCACCAGCTTGTGCGAGTTTCGATTTATTTGACAATTATGAAGATCGTGGGCGTCAATTCAAACATGCAGTAAGACAATTATAGACTTTAGAGGCCGATGCAAGAGTTTATTAAAAATATCAAAGGAGATCGCGCAATATGGGCTATTGTGGCTTTATTAGCATTATTTTCCTTTATGCCTGTTTACAGCGCGAGTAGCAATTTGGCTTATCTCTATGGCGATGGTAATACCTTGCAATTTCTAGTGAAACACTTGGCGCATTTGGCTCTGGGATTTGTCATTTTATTCGGGGTTCATCGGATCCCGTACCAATATTTTAAGGGGCTATCGATGATTGCGCTTCCTCTGATCATGATTTTATTGATTTTGACTCTGGCTCAGGGTACAACCATCGAAGGGGCGAACGCAGCGCGGTGGATTAAGGTACCCCTGGTGGGAGTAACTTTTCAAACTTCAGCAATGGCTTCTGTTGTAATACTGATTTACGTGGCTCGATATATGGCTCGAATACGAAATAAGCCAATTAGTTTTAAACAAACCATTTGGCCCTTGTGGACTCCGGTGTTTGTGATTATTGGTTTGATTTTACCAGCAAATTTATCGACCGCCTTATTGATTTTTGCCATGGTCATAATGCTTGTATTTGTCGCGGGTCACCCGTTAAAGTACATCGCTTCTATTTTGGGTATTGGAATACTTAGTTTGACGTTATTTGTCCTTACAGCTAAGGCTTTTCCAGGTTTGTTCCCGAATCGTGTAGACACTTGGTCGAGCCGAATTGAGAGCTTTTTGACCGATGAGGTTGATCCTAAAGAAAAAGACTATCAAATTACGCAGGCTAATATTGCGATAGCTACAGGCGGAATGATTGGTTTGGGTCCGGGAAAAAGTATTCAGAAGAATTTTCTGCCACAATCTAGTTCTGATTTTATTTATGCCATCATTATCGAGGAGTTTGGTCTTGTCGGGGGGTTATCTCTGCTATTTTTCTATTTGTTCTTGCTCTTCCGATTGGTGGTGCTGGTGTATAAAACCAATGATTATTTTGGTCGACTTCTAGTGATTGGTCTCGGTGTGCCGTTGTTATTTCAGGCGTTTGTTAATATGGGGGTAGCAGTGTCACTTTTTCCAGTGACGGGCCAAACCTTGCCACTGATCAGCAGCGGGGGAACGTCTATATGGACCACCTGTGTCGCGCTCGGTGTTATTTTGAGTGTCAGTGCGTATCGCAAAGAAACTATCGAATACGATGAGTCTTCCTCTAACCCTTTAGATATTCTCAGTGAAACGATATAAATATATCATATCAGGAGGAGGAACAGGCGGACATATCTATCCGGCCATTGCAATTGCCCAAGAAATTCAGCGCCGTAATTCTGAGGATGAAATTTTATTTGTAGGAGCCCGCGATCGCATGGAGATGCAAAAGGTGCCACAGGCAGGATTTACTATTCGCGGACTTTGGATTTCTGGGTTTCAGCGTCGATTGACCCTCAAAAATTTATGGGTTCCGCTCAAAGTGATTATCAGTCTTATTCAATCTTTATTTTTAATTCAATCTTTTCGCCCTGATGTGGTTATTGGGACCGGTGGTTTTGCCAGTGGTCCATTACTTTGGATGGCCTCGCTTTTGGGTATCCCCACATTGATTCAAGAACAAAACAGTTATCCGGGAGTGACGAATAAATTATTGGCCAAAAGGGCGCGAAAAATTTGTGTGGCCTATCCGCACATGGAGCGATTTTTCCCCAAGTCCAAATTGTTACTTACTGGTAATCCTGTTCGCCAGGATTTACTGAGTCAAATGACCGATTCAATAAACTCATCGACCCATTTTGAGTTGCCAGAGCGTTATGATCATCGCAAGGTCACGGGTGGGGGTTTAATTTTATTGGTCTTAGGAGGAAGTCTTGGAGCCCGTCGCATTAATAAGCTTGTAGCTGAAAAACTACAGTGGTTTCAAGCACATGGTGTTTCACTAATTTGGCAATGCGGGAATTATTACTATCCTGAATACAAAGGATTATCCAATGCACAGGTGCGAATTTTGCCCTTCATTGATAATATGGCTCATGCGTATAAGGCGGCAGACATTATTATTTCGAGATCCGGGGCCTTGTCCGTTTCAGAATTAGCCTTGGTCGGCAAGCCTGTTTTGTTTATTCCCTCTCCAAATGTGGCGGAGGACCACCAGACCAAAAATGCAGAGGCCTTAGTCAACCAAAATGCGGCACTCATGCTCAAAGAGCAGGCTCTTGAAGCTGAATTTGATGATATTTTTGGTCGATTAATCGACGACGGGGATTACCGTCAGGCTTTGGGTAATGGCATAAAATCTACGGCAATGCCTCAAGCAACCTCAGATATTGTGGATCATATTAAATCGGCATTGTCATGAGCAACACTCAAGAACATAATCAGTTTGAGCAATATATTTTCTTGGGTATCGGGGGTATTGGCATGAGTGCTTTAGCGCGATATCTGGTGATACAAGGAAAAACTGTTTTGGGGTATGATCGAAGCGCTACACAAATAACCACAGATTTAACTCAACTTGGTGTCGAAATAACTCATCAGGATCATCCAGTAACTGGTTGGTTTGACCCCTCGTTAAATGCATCAACCGTAATTGTATGGACACCGGCAGTGGCCCAGAGTGATCCTTGGATGATCGCCGCCCGAGACAGTGAATTTCCCATGATCAAACGAGCACAGTTATTAGGCCAGGTCAGTGCTGAGTCTGGCACAGTGCTGGCGATTGCCGGAACGCATGGTAAAACGACAACTTCGGCGATATTGTCTCATTTATTGGCCGAGGCTGGTAAAAGTTGTATCGGGTTTTTAGGAGGTATTGCTCAGAATTACGAGACTAATTTGATTGTGTCACCGACTACCGAATCGGCACTAAGGGCTCTTAAGGCTCCTGACTTTTGCGTGGTAGAGGCTGATGAATTTGACCGTTCTTTTTTATGGATTAAGCCTGATTACGCATGTATTACCAGTGTTGACCCCGATCACTTGGATGTCTATACAAATCGAGAGAGTTTTGAAATGGTGTTTGATGAATTTGTCGAACAGCTTCAACCAAAAAATCTATTGATTGCAGAGGATCTCAAATTTGATGGCGTTCGGGTCGGTCGCAGTGATCTCGCTCAAATCAAGGTCGAGGGTGTTGAAATTATTGATGGGGCTTACCGATTTAATGTCAAATTTCCTGATTGCCAGTGGGATGACTTAATGGGTCCCTTACCTGGAGAACATAATTTACAAAACGTACTCATGGCAATTGGTTTAGCGCGGCAGTGCGGGTTGACGCGTAAAGAGGTTCTCAGTGGGTTATCTAACTTCAAAGGAATTCACCGAAGATTTAACCAGTATGAGCTTACCAGAGACAGAGTACTTATTGATGACTATGCCCACCATCCGACGGAACTCAAAGCACTCTTACAGGGAGTTAATGAATTTTATCCCAATCGATCACATACCCTTGTATTTCAACCTCATTTGTATAGTCGTACCCGAGATTTTGCCAGAGATTTTGCCCAAGTACTAAACCAGTTTGATGAAGTTTTGTTAGTGCCCATATATCCTGCGCGAGAGGAGCCAATTCATGGTATTGATAGCCGTTGGTTAGCCGATATCTGTGATAAGAGCACGGTCAAATTTATGTCTATTTCCCAAGTACTAACAACATTTAAGGAGTCTGACTCATCTATTTTTATTGTCGCTGGGGCAGGAGATATAGGGTTACAAGTTAATCGCTTAACACAAATTTTAAATACATGAAAAACTATTGGTTTGTCATAAAAATGAGTCTACTTTTTGGCCTGCTGTTGTTTTTGATGGGGTTTGCGCAACATCGAAACGCCCAACGACCTTGCCGCGATCTGGCTGTGCAATTTATCGTGAATCCGCAACCGTTTATCGCCCTTGATTCGGTTAATAAATTGTTAATACAAAGTAAAGAGCCTCTGGCGAGTATCCCTAAAGAAACTTTAGCTTTGAAAGAGATGGAAGCCCGACTGTCACAGCATCCTATGGTGGATCGGGCAGAGGTTTTTATCACTATCGAAGGCGAAATTGGGGCAAAAATACAAACCAAAAAACCGATTGGACGTGTATTGGGCAACCCTGGTTTCTACATCGATAAACAAGGACAACCAATGCCACTCTCAAACCGATACACTGCCAGGGTTCCGATAATCTCAGGCGAGGTTTTGTTGCATTTAGAGGCCCTAAAAACTGTATTGTTGACCATTGGTGAAGATTCATTTCTTCGTCCCATGATAACCGAAATAGCGGTAGACGAAAATGCAAATTTTCAGTTATCGCTAAAACAGGAAAAATATAAATTGCTCTTGGGCCCCGCTATCGATGTGGTCGAAAAGCTCACAAATTTTAAAGCATTTTATCACAATATGCGACAAAATTCGGAGCAGGAGCAATTCAAAAAAGTTGATTTGAGATTTAATAATCAGGTAGTAGCTACCAAGTAAAGTCATGAAACAAGAAAACATTGCCGTAGGTTTAGACATAGGAACGACAAAAATTGTGGCTATGATTGGTCGCAAGAACGACTATGGGAAAATGGAGATTTTGGGTATTGGTAAATCTAAAAGTCTTGGGGTTCACCGTGGTGTGGTTAATAATATTACGCAAACGATTCAGTCCATTCAGCAGGCCGTTCAAGACGCAGAAAGTAGTTCAGGTATGACCATTAGTGATGTGGTTGTTGGGATTGCAGGGCAGCATATTCGCAGTCTACAGCACAGTGATTACATCACAAGAACAAATAGCGATGAGGTCATTCACGAACAGGATATTGACCGTCTGTGCAATCAGGTCCACAAGTTGGTTATGCTTCCAGGCGAAGAAATTATCCATGTTTTGCCACAGGATTTTAAAGTTGATGGTCAAGCCGAGATCAAAGAGCCGATAGGGATGTATGGTGGTCGTTTAGAGGCTAATTTTCACGTTGTTGTGGGTCAGGTGTCATCGATTCGAAATATTGGCCGATGCGTCAAGAGTTCTGGTTTGGATCTTTCTGGAATAACCCTGGAGCCCTTAGCCTCGTCTAATGCGGTACTCAGTCAAGAAGAAAAAGAAGCTGGCGTCGCTTTAATCGACATCGGTGGAGGAACTACCGATCTGGCTATATTTAAAGATGGAATCATCCGCCATACAGCAGTGATACCTTTTGGCGGTAATGTCATCACTGAAGACATCAAAGAAGGATGCTCCATCATCGAGAAACAGGCGGAGTTGCTCAAAATAAAATTTGGTTCAGCATGGCCCGGTGAAAACAAGGAGAATGAAATTGTTTCAATACCTGGTTTACGTGGTCGCGATCCAAAAGAAATAAGCCTGAAAAACCTCTCTAAAATCATTCATGCCCGTGTGGTCGAAATCATCGAACAAGTCTATTTGGAGATCAGAAATTACGGTCATGAGGAGCAAAAGAAAAAATTGATCGCCGGAATCGTTCTAACTGGGGGAGGGGCTCAATTACGCCATTTGAAGCAGCTGGTTGAATACATCACCGGTATGGATACGCGCGTGGGCTACCCCAATGAGCATTTAGCAGGCGACAGTGATAGTGAGACAACGAGTCCGATGTATGCGACCGCCGTAGGACTGGTTTTGACCAGTTTAAATGAGAGAAATCACGCTCATTCCTCGGCCCAATTGACAGATCAACTAGAGTCTGAGTACGAAGAACAATCTCAAGATCAGACTCAGGACAATGTGCCTGAAGACGATGGCTCAGCTCAAAATGTCCAACGTGGATTTTTTGACAAGTGGGCCGATAAATTCAAAGAATTTTTAGATAACGCAGAATAATTATTGTTATAAAACGCAAGCTTTATGAATCACCAAGAATTTGATAATATCTCATTTGACCTGCCTAAGAATCAATCGAATGTCATAAAAGTCATTGGTGTCGGTGGAGGAGGAAGTAATGCGATCAACCACATGTTTAGTCAAGGCATAAAAGGGGTTGATTTTGTTATTTGCAATACCGATGCACAAGCCCTAGAGAATAGTGCTGTTCCTGTAAAAATACAATTAGGGGTATCGCTTACCGAAGGACTCGGTGCGGGCGCTAATCCTAAGATTGGTGAACAAGCGGCGGTTGAATCAGTCGAAGAGATCAAAGCCATGCTCTCTACCAATACAAAAATGATATTTATCACTGCGGGAATGGGTGGAGGTACCGGGACCGGGGCCGCGCCAATCATTGCACAAATGGCTCGTGAATTAAATGTATTGACCGTAGGTATTGTTACCATTCCATTTCAATTTGAGGGTAAACTGCGTAACGACCAGGCGCAAATTGGGGTCGAGAATCTGCGAAAAAATGTCGATTCGTTAATTGTCGTAAATAACAATAAACTGCGAGAAGTTTACGGAAATCTCGGATTTAAGGCAGGATTTTCTAAAGCTGATGAAGTACTCGCGACAGCTGCTCGGGGGATTGCGGAGGTAATTACCCACCATTACACTCAAAACATTGATTTACGCGATGCAAAGACCGTATTGGCAAACAGCGGTACAGCGATTATGGGTAGCGCCACAGCCGTTGGTTCCAATCGCGCAAAAGATGCTATTTCTAAGGCACTAGATTCTCCATTATTAAATGACAATAAAATTAATGGAGCGAAAAATGTCCTACTACTTATTGTGAGTGGTACTGAGGAGATTACTATTGATGAAATTGGTGAAATCAGTGATTACATACAAGACGAAGCTGGTCATGGAGCTAATATCATCATGGGGGTGGGCGAAGATCAATCCTTGCAGGGGGCCATAGCGATTACAGTCATTGCTACAGGCTTTGATCCAGAGCAACAAAACCATATTGTGCATACAGAGGCTAAGCGCATCATTCATACTTTAGAAGAGGAACAACGTGCTGCATATGAACTAACTCCAGACCAGGATGCCGAGATCAATTTACCCTCTGAAGAGATGGCTGAAACGAAGCGAAATACACCAGCAGCGCAACAGGCGCCTGTGATTCGACATACACTATTTGAAGAGGAAGAGCCAGAATCAACGGTTGATGATTTCATACCAACGACTGATTTGATTCGTAATATTGAGGTACAAGCGGAGCTCGTTGATATAAATTATTTAGCTGAGTTTCAGCAGGTGACCATCAATGACATCGAGGTTCGTGAATTTGAAATTGTATCAGTGGAACAGGAAGAAGGCGCTGACTATCAGGAATCAGTCACTATGGAACAAGAAATGTCAACAAGCGAAGATCAAATGCTCATGTTTGATTTACCAATAAATCAGCACACTCCAGAGAATATTCTTGATATCGAAGTACATGAGGAAGAATTGATCATTGCTGAGTCTTTGGCTCCAGAGCAGGAGCAAGAAGAGGACATAGGAGTTTCGTCACCTATGACCGAAGTCGAGCCCCCAATTCATTATGTCCTTGAGGATGAAACACAAGCGGTCAAGGAGTCTGAAGTAGTTGTGGATGAAATGATTGAACCCCAAGAAACCATGACCCTCAAAACTAAGGAAGCACCAGAAGAAGTGCCTGCAGAGCAGCCAGATAATCAAGACCCAACCAATACGCCGATCGCCCAATTATTGAGAGAACGTACTGAGGAGCGCAAGCGAAAGATGAAGGAGTTTAACTATAAATTCAGAAATAGCGCTTCAAAAATCGACGAAATTGAACGCCAACCGGCCTACAAGCGTATGGGTATTGAATTAGAGGATGGACAATCAAATGACGATCAATTATCCCGAACGACCATAAATCTTGAGGATGATGAGGTCGATTTGCGCTCAAATAATAGCTTTTTGCACGATAATGTAGATTGATGATGCATCGGAAAACCAGAAGTTCTGCGAATCTCAATGTGTCGAACAAAGAAAACCACGCCAATGGCGTGGTTTTGTGCTCGATGTGACCCAGGGAGGATTCGAACCCCCAACCCTCAGAGCCGAAATCTGATATTCTATCCAGTTGAACTACTGGGCCTACGTACCTATTGCATCGTGTAAATAGCCCGGCGAAGATACAAAAAGGTGAAAATATTTTTGGCTCTTTTTTAGGTAGATAATAAACTCTAGAGCTGAATTTATTAGGATGACATTTGCCCTTTGATGTGCTTAATTATTTGTGATGCGTGGACTCTTGAGTTTTCTATAAACCACAAGTGGGTTTGTAACCCCCCACAAATTACCCCAGCCAAATAAAGTCCTGCTCGGTTGGATTCCATCGTGTTTGAGTCGTACTTAGGTTTTTGAAATTCTTCTTCCTGTATTTCAACGCCATTGTCTTTCAAAAACTTCATATTTGGACGATAGCCCGTGAGGGCAAGAACAAAATCATTATCGATTTTTTTCTGGCCCTCAGGAGTCATAATCGTGACTTGGGTTTCATTAATCTGCTGTATGTGACTGTTGAAATAGGCTTTGATACTGCCCTCTGCAATGCGATTTTCAATGTCTGGTTTGACCCAGTATTTAACGCGTTCACCGATATGTTTTCCGCGCACGACCATGGTCACTGACCCTCCTTTTCTATAGATTTCTAAAGCGGCGTCTACAGCTGAGTTACTGGCCCCCACAACAATGGTTTTTTTAAATGCATAAGGATGGCCCTCGCTAAAATAATGACTTACTTTTGGGCTCTGTTCACCGGGAACATCCAGCATTTTCGGAAGATCATAAAATCCGGTAGCGAGGATAACTTTGCGACCTCGATGCACATTTTTATCGGTGTTGACCGTGTAATTTTCATTGTCACCCTCTATATTTTGAACCTCTTGGTAGAGGGCAAGATTGGGTTTGAGTTTTAGACCAATACGTCCGTAGTAGGCCAGGGCCTCGTCTCGATCAGGTTTGGGTTGGGCGCTTATAAACGGTATACCGCCAATCTCAAGTTTATCTGAGGTTGAAAAAAACCTCATGTTACGCGGGTAGTTATAAATGGAGTTGACCAAAACGCCTTTCTCTATTATCGTAAAGCTCAAATCATGTTTCAGGCATTCTAGACCACACGCCAAACCGATGGGACCGCCCCCAATAATGAGTACGTCTTTCTTTGTCGACATTGATGGATTATTGAGTTATAGACTTGAGATCAGCAACTGTTGCTTGAGGATCTTGTGACTTAAAGACGAAACTTCCGGCCACCAAAACATCTGCTCCAGCATTTTTTAAAGCGAGCGCATTGTCGCTCGTAACACCGCCATCGATTTCAATTAAAAAATCAGCCTGTTCTTGCTGACGCAGTGTATTTAACTCGTGAACCTTTTCTAAGGTTCTTTTTATAAATTTTTGACCGCCAAACCCCGGATTTACACTCATCAGACATGCCAAGTCGATATCCCCCAACACATCTTTTAGAAGGGCCACAGGGGTGTGCGGGTTCAGGGCAACACCTGCCTTCATTCCATGCTGATGGATGGCTTGAATGCTCCGATGTAAATGAGTGCAGGCTTCGTAATGTACGGTCAGCACTTGTGCCCCTAGATCGGCAAAGGTTTTGATATATCGATCGGGATCTACAATCATTAAATGAACATCGAGTGGTTTTTGCGCGTGTTTGCCAATCGCTTTGAGTACGGGCATACCAAAACTGATGTTCGGCACAAAAACACCGTCCATTATATCGATGTGAAACCAATCGGCCTGACTGTCATTGATCATAGTCACATCGCGTTCTAAGTTTGCGAAGTCAGCAGCTAAAACAGATGGGGCGATAAGGGTTTGTGCCATTGGGAAAGTTTTTTCAAAAGTACAAAATCACAGGCTTATGCAATAAAAAAACCTCCGGGAAAATCCCAGAGGCTCTCATCAATCAAATCCAAACAGTCGAAGACCATTTGTGAATTTCGTCCAGTACCACGATTAAATTATAGTCCTGTGGATACTGATCGGGGTATTATCCCAAATACGTTTTAAGAATTTTACTTCTTGAGGTGTGTTTAAGCCGACGTATCGCCTTTTCTTTAATTTGACGAACGCGTTCTCGAGTTAAATCAAATGTTTCGCCTATTTCTTCGAGGGTCATTGGGTGCTGATTCCCTAGACCAAAATACAAACGAATCACATCCGCCTCACGAGGAGTTAAGGTCTCCAAAGCACGCTCAATTTCTGTTCTGAGTGATTCGTGCAAGAGGGTACGATCCGGATTTGGCGATTCGCCACTGCGCAATACATCGTATAGATTAGAATCTTCCCCTTCAACTAATGGAGCATCCATTGAAACGTGACGTCCAGAGTTTTTCATGGACTCTTTAACGTCATTGATGGTCATATCGAGCTCTTTGGCGATTTCCTCTGCTGAGGGTGGACGCTCATGTGCTTGCTCTAAGAAGGCAAAAGTCTTATTGATTTTGTTGATACTCCCGATTTTATTCAGTGGAAGGCGTACAATACGAGATTGTTCGGCCAGGGCTTGTAAAATTGACTGTCGAATCCACCAAACAGCGTAGGAGATAAATTTGAATCCACGAGTTTCATCAAAGCGCTGCGCTGCTTTAATCAGTCCCAGGTTGCCTTCATTAATCAAATCAGGAAGTGTTAATCCTTGATTCTGATACTGCTTGGCAACCGATACCACAAAACGCAAATTGGCTTTGGTAAGCTTTTCTAAAGCACGCTGATCTCCGGCTTTAATTCGTTGGGCCAACTCGACCTCTTCATCAGCCGTAATTAGATCTACTTTTCCAATTTCTTGTAAATATTTATCCAGGGATGCGGTCTCTCTGTTTGTGACCTGTTTGGTGATTTTTAACTGTCTCATGAGGTGTTATAAAATGAGGTTTGTGAATGGTGTGCATTGAGTTATACGCACAAAACCAATAAATGTTACATCTTTTTGCTTTTTTTTATAAAATTTTCTTCCCCTTGGATCTCGGGAGCGATTTGGCGTCTTTTGTGATCCTTGACCCATAAAAAAAGCCCTGACTTGCGTCAGGGCTATGCAATGAGTTCACAACTCAATTATAACTGTATGATTAATCTCTTCGGTTATCATTGCGTTGACGTCCATCACGTCCTGAACGATTATCACGTCCTGAACGATTGTCACGACCACGTCCTCCAGAGCGTCTGTTGTCTCTTGGTGGGCGTTCAACATAACCCTCTGGCTTTGGTAATAGAGCCTTGCGAGAAACCTTGTCCTTTTTGGTTCTTGGATCGATACCGATATACTTGACATCGAATACATCACCCATATTGACCACGTCGGTCACGTTTTCGGTACGTTTCCAATCCAATTCAGAGACATGTAAAAGTGTCTCATTTCCTGGTGCTTCATTGTATTCAACGACGGCACCAAAATCAAGAATTTTGATCACTTTCACCTCGTAAACACTACCGACTTCGGGCTTAAAGGTTATCGAGTCGATCTTTGCTAAGACAGCATCAATTCCTTCTTGGCCCGTTCCTAAGATTTCTACAATACCTTCCTCTGTGACTGGATCTTCGTTGATCACTATCGTCGTGTTGGTTGTTTTTTGTAGCTCTTGGATTACTTTACCTCCAGGACCGATTAGGGCACCTATATACTCGTTTGGAATAGTGGTGGTCACCATTTTTGGCGCATGCGCTTTAACATCAGCATTGGGCTGATCTATGGTATTGACTAGTTTTTCTAAGATGTGGAGACGCCCCTCTTTGGCTTGGTGTAAGGCATTGACCAAAATCTCATAAGACAATCCTTTTACCTTAATATCCATTTGACAGGCGGTAATTCCGTCTGCAGTTCCTGTGACCTTAAAGTCCATGTCACCAAGATGATCTTCATCACCTAAAATATCAGAAAGGACAGCATATTTGCCTTCATCTCCAGAAATGAGTCCCATGGCAATACCAGAGACTGGTTTTTTCATTTGAACTCCAGCATCCATTAGCGCCATTGTTCCACTACAAACTGTAGCCATAGACGAACTTCCATTACTTTCTAAAACTTCAGAAACAACGCGAACCGTGTAAGGACAATCCTCTGGAACCATACCTTTTAATGCGCGTTGTGCCAAATTACCATGACCTACCTCACGTCTTGATGTTCCGCGGATAGGGCGGGCTTCTCCTGTAGAAAATGGCGGGAAATTATAGTGCAGGTAAAACGTTTCTTCACCTTCAAAAGAGGGCATATCAATCTGATTGGCCTCTCTAGAAGTCCCAAGGGTTACTGTCGCTAAAGCTTGAGTTTCTCCACGAGTAAATATGGCCGATCCGTGGGTTGAGGGTAGATAATCTACTTCACACCATATGGGGCGTATATCGGTAGTTTTTCTTCCATCAAGACGAAGGCCTTCATTCAATGTCAAATCACGTACGGCCTCTTTTTCTGCCTTACTGTAATATTTTGAAACCAGCGAACCGTAGTCTTCTAATTCTTCTTCTGTAAAACTCGCTTTAAGTTCTTCTTTGATGACCCCAAAGGCAGAACTGCGCTCGTGTTTACTCGAACCTGCTTTGGCCACCTGATATACTTTATCGTATACCATATCGTGAATTTTTTGTGCCAAAGCCTCATCTTCACGTTCTCCTTCATATTCGCGAGTCGGTTTTTTACCCACCGCCTCGGCCAAACGAACTTGAGCGGCACACTGTACCTTGATCGCTTCGTGCGCTGCCTTAATGGCTTGGGTCATTTCTTCTTCTGAAATTTCATCCATTTCTCCTTCGACCATCATTACTGAATCTGCCGAGGCACCAATCACCATGTCAAGATCACTTTCTTCGAGTTGAGCACGTGATGGATTGATCACAAACTCACCGTTCACTCGTCCAACACGAACTTCTGATATCGGGCATTCGAAAGGAAAATCCGACAATTGGATCGCCGCAGAAGCTGCAAGTCCAGCTAGGGCATCAGGCATAACATCCTCATCGTGAGACATGAGCTGAATCATGACCTGAGTCTCTGCGTGATAATCTTTTGGGAACAAAGGGCGCAAAACACGATCCACAAGGCGCATAGTCAATACTTCTCCATCACTTGGCCTTGCCTCACGCTTAAAAAAGCCTCCTGGATATCGTCCAGCGGCGGCAAATTTTTCACGATAATCTACTGTTAGAGGTAAAAAATCTACATCACTTTGTTTGTAATTAGACACTACCGTACATAGGAGCATACACTTTCCTGATTGTACGACTACGGAGCCATGTGCCTGTTTGGCTAGTTTTCCGGTTTCTAAGGTGATCTCGCGACCATCCCCGAGGTCAATAACCTCTTTAAATACTTTTGGTATCATTTGTTCTTCATTTGTGCATCGATTAAGATGCTTTTAATTGGTCGATGACCGGTTTTCGGTCAAAAGTTGTGTTGTTGTGGTGTTGTTTCGAACCAATGAAAAACTCAATACAGCTTTTTAAGCAAAGATACAACCATGAGGATTCCTTAACGTTAAGGATATATTCACAGAATGTAAAAATAAAGGGGCCCCGAGGGCTCCCTTTAATGTTGTTATTTACGCAGGCCAAGCTCTTTGACTATGGCACGGTATCGCATGATATCTTTTTTCATCAGATAATCCAGTAGTGATCGTCTTTTACCAACGAGTTTTACTAGAGATCGCTCTGTGTTAAAGTCTTTGTGATTGCTTTTTAAGTGCTTAGTCAGGTGATCAATTCGATACGTAAACAGTGCGATTTGACCTTCAGCAGTACCAGTATCAGTGGCACTTTTGCCGTGCTTTTTAAAAATTTCTTGTTTTTTTTCAGATGATAAATACATGCCAATATTATTTAAATGATTTTTATGTATGTTGATAACCTTGTGATTATCGAGCCGCGAAAATACAAAATTGAATTATTTTTATCAGTATAATTGTAATAAAATCAATTATATCCTATTAGAATCTGCCTTGTTATGATGCGTCAACTACAATATGTTAACACTAAATTTTGCCTTTGCTTTTTTCTTGGAATCGTTCTCGTGGCCTGTTCAGGAAGTGATGATAACAGTCCTGAGACCAATGTTTCGGTCGATGATACCGCTCTTGCGGCTAAATCAGATGGTATTTTTGAGTCTACTCAGCACATCGTGGAAAGCGGCTATAATTTTATTGAAGAACCCGGGCGCATGCCCAACTCGATATTTGGCGCTTCCTGTCCGGATTTCGAGGTAAATGTCGACGGAACTCAAACAACATTGGTTGTTGATTTTGGTATGTCCTGTCAGCTTCTCAACGGGCCTGAAGTATCCGGTATTATTATTTTGGAATACGGTCCGCGAGTTGGTGGGTTTCGCACAATAGATTATCTCTATCAGGACTTCTTTTTCAATGGTAATCAGGTCACTGGAGGTGGTCAAATCATAAGAGAATCAGAAAACACAAACGGCAATCCCCAGTCAAGCTTGAGTGAAAATATTACTGTAGCCTTTAGCGATAGTGCGGTAACGGCGAGCCGAGTCGGAACCAGAATTATTGAGTGGGTAGAGGGCGTTGGTTCTGGCACATGGATCGATAATACATACCATATCTGGGGTGATTGGGAGACAACGCTCAGCACGGGATTTGTGCGTACCGGAGTGGTCAACCCTACCAGTCCTCTGGTTCGCGGATTAGCCCTTTGTGATTACATTGTTGCAGGGGTAATGGAAGTAACTCAAGAAAATCTATCGGGATCACTCGATTACGGTGATGGCACATGCGATGCCATTGCCATACTCACCATTAATGGCCTCACCTTTACCATTAATTTAGATTAGGCTAGTCTTCCGCTGCTTTGCGAAGCGGTTTATTCTGAATTAAATCTAGATATTGATTGATATTCTTTTTGAGGTCTTTTCGATGAGAAATAAAATCTAAAAAGCCGTGTTCGAGCAGAAACTCAGCGGTTTGAAATCCTTCAGGAAGCTCTTTTCCAGTCGTGTCGCGTACGACTCTTGGTCCGGCAAATCCGATCAATGCCCCTGGTTCGCTAATGTTGATGTCTCCAAGCATCGCAAATGATGCGGTTGTACCCCCTGTGGTCGGATCGGTACACAAGGAAATGTAAGGGACCTTAGCATCGGCTAATTGCGCGAGCTTCGCACTGGTTTTTGCTAATTGCATCAACGACAGAGCGGCTTCCATCATGCGGGCACCACCACTTTTGGAAATGATGAGCAAGGGTGTTTTTTTCTTGAGGGCGTAATCTGCAGCACGAGCAATTTTCTCTCCCACAACACTCCCCATAGAACCGCCGATAAATCGGAAATCCATGCATGCGACAACCAAGTCCTCTCCCATCGAGCGCCCAACAGCGGTACGTACAGCATCTTTGAGATTTGTTTTCTTTTGCGCTTCTTTGAGTCGATCACTGTATTTTTTGGTGTCTTCGAATTTTAAGGGATCCTTGGAGTTGAGATTCTTGTCTAATTCTTTGTATTTGTTGTCATCGAATAGAATCTCAAAATACTCTTTACTACCGACACGTACGTGATAACCGTCTTCCGGGCTTACGTAGAAGTTGCGTTCCAACTCTTCGGCATCGACAATTTTTCCAGTTGGGGATTTGTACCACAGCCCTTTGGGCACGTCTTTTTTGAGTTCCGTGGGCGTTTGAATTCCTTTAGTTGTACGTTTAAACCAGGCCATAGGTCTTAATTTTTCGTTTACAAGGTATTTATATTGTTTAAATCCTCAAAGGCTTTTTTCAAGCGTGCTTTGAAGGTTGACTCACCCTCGCGTAACCACTTACGCGGATCGTAAAATTTCTTGTTCGGCAGATCATCGCCATCTGGATTGCCTATTTGTGTCTTGAGATAATCGACCTTACCAACCATATAGTCGCGTATACCTTCGGTGAAGGCAAACTGCAAATCTGTATCGATATTCATTTTAACCACCCCATAACCTATGGATTCGCGAATCTCTTCAAGCGTTGAACCACTCCCACCGTGAAATACAAAATCAATCGGGTTGGGTCCTGTACCGAATTTTTCCTGAATGTAAGCTTGTGAATTTTTAAGGATTTTTGGGGTGAGTTTTACATTGCCAGGCTTGTATACTCCGTGAACATTTCCAAAAGCTGCGGCCACTGTGAACTGATCACTCACTTGCATGAGTTGTTCATAGGCATAGGCGACTTCCTCAGGTTGAGTATAGAGTTTAGAACTATCAACATCTGAATTGTCAACGCCGTCTTCCTCACCGCCGGTAATGCCCAACTCAATTTCAAGAGTCATACCGATTTTACTCATACGCTCGAGATATCCCTTACAGATTTCAATATTTTCCTCTAGCGGCTCTTCTGAGAGATCAATCATATGGCTACTGTACAAGGTGCGCCCTGTACGTGCATGGTGCTGTTCACTGGCTGTGATCAGGCCATCGATCCAAGGCAATAATTTTTTAGCACAGTGGTCTGTATGTAAAATAACGGGCGTTTGATAAGCTTCAGCCAAGGCGTGAATATGATGCGCTCCGGCAATACTCCCCGCTATGGCTGCACGTTGTTCCTCATTGGACAGTCCTTTTCCCGCGTTAAATTGTGCCCCTCCATTTGAAAATTGTATGATAACTGGAGCGTTGACATCACGCGCTGTTTCCAGTACCGTATTAATGGTATTGGACCCCACCACGTTAACCGCGGGCATGGCGTATTGTTTTGATTTTGCGTGTTGAAATATTTCTTGGACCTCTTGACCAGAGGCGACTCCTGGTTTTATGGAATGGCTCATAAAAATTATCTTTGGTTAGGCGTCAAAAATAGAAAAAAAATACCGGTTTAGAAGGGGTAGTTTATCCCGATATTATAGACGGCATTTGCAAAATTATATTCTTTAAACCAGCGGTCGTTTGGCGCTCTTGCAGGATTGTGCGTCTTGAACCCGGTGTCGAATCGAACGACAAAAAATCCAAAGTCATATCGAAGCCCTAAACCACTGGCAACGGCAAGCTCTTTGAGATCCTCAACGCCATTAAATTGGAAGGCTGGATCTAAAATATCATCCTTGAAGTTCCATATATTGCCAATATCTGTAAAGAACGCCCCTTTGAAGCCTCCAAAAATCGGGAAGCGATATTCCAAGTTAAAACTGAGTTTAAAATTGGCTTCATTAAAATCTAAGGTGCTGCCACTGGACCCAGGTCCTAAATCATAGGCCCGCCAGCCTCGAATATCATTGGCCCCACCAGCAAAATAACTTCGGGTGAACGGAATTGAAGAACTGTTGCCAAAAGGAAGGGCCCAACCGCCGAATCCTCTAAAGGCCATCACGTTTTGACCGCCGAGATCCCAGTGTCGAATGTAGTCCAATTCGAATTTAGCGTACTGTGAAAAGGCGACACCAAAAAACTCTTGACGTCCTGTGGCGTCTTTGGAACCACTGAGCTGACTCAAACCTGAGAGTAAACTACCCGCCAATTCGGCTTTCCATTGAAATCGAGTGAAACTATTATCATTAACCGCGGTTCGATTATCGATTTGCCAGGTGAAGTTTGAGGCCAGGATTAGGTTATTTTCAGTTAAACGATTTTTCCTCTGTATGATGGCATTCATTTCTCTTGTTCCATCACTATCGAAACTCCACGGCGCTTGGGGGTCATTCAGGCTATTTAAAAATAGCTCGGTCTCTGCCGGGATACTCAGTTGATTTTCATCTCCGGTAAACGGGTAATTGACCTCTTGGGCAATTTCATTTAGGCGTTGGTAAGAGGCCCGATATACATTGAAATAATTGGCCGCGTTGACATTGCGCACATATTGTAAGTTGAGCACATCAAAAGTGTTGCGACGCGTATTGGTTGGGCGCCATCGGTAACTCAATATGCTGTTGAAGTTTTGACGGTCAAGACCGATATTTTGTTGCGAATTAAGGCCCGTACTTATGGCGGTAGTCGGGGCCATATATTTGGGGATTATATTCTGAGTACTTATTGGGAATAAAAGTCGTGGAATACTGAGTTTTGCATCAATTCCAATATCAGAGCTATTGAAAAATTTACTGTCACTAATGGCATTGTCTTTGGATGAACCGACACTGCCTCGTGCTGATATCTCCAGGTTTTCAGCCCCTCGAAAAACATTGCGGATCAAAAATGAAGTACTGAACCCAACACCAAATTGTTGTATTGTCGAGGTATACGCATCGAGATCAATACCAAATGTATACTTTTTGCGGGGGGTGAGGTAAATATTACTGATCAGTCCTTTCTGGGTGGAGTCGTTTGGATCCACCGTGTATTGAATTGTGGGATATTTAAAGTTGCGTAATTCATTGATTTGAGTATTGGTTACCGTTCGGTCAATATCACGGTACAGTTCCCCGGGCGTAATTGCGATTGCATTAGTTATGGCCTTAACCCTGTATTGCGAGGGTCCATGACTGTACAACTCATACCCATTGAGCTGAGTCGAATCTTGGAAGGGTAGCGTCTGATTTTGAGCCTTGTGATCTGTAATAATTCGCACGCGATTGATGGTATATTGTTGAAATGGTGCGGTAGTGGATAAGGAATCTCCTCTGTTTATCCTTCGATTTGGAATGATGTATTTGACATTAACTTTTTGGCCGAGACCGTTGGTGTCTGCTTCAAAGGTGACATAATCTTGATCGAAGAAAAAGAATCCCGAATTACGCATTTGAAGGGTGATTCGTGCGCGCTCATTATCAAAATTGGCCAAATCATAGGTTTGTCCTGATTGAATAAAGGCCGCTTTTTGTTTGATTTTAAATATCGAATCTACTTTTGGCGATTCAATATTGTAAGTTAAATCTGCGATTCTATAGGGCTTTTTTAAGGACAAATCATAGTGCAGCCGGCCTCTATTGGATTTTGTGCTGTCTTCTAAAACACGGTAACGACCTTCAATATTGAAATAGCCTTGATTGTAATAGTATTTTTTTAGTTGTTCCAATGAGCGTGCGGCTTTACTCGTGTCAATGACAACCGGAGCACTCCCTGTTTTTCTGAGCCATTGATTGAATTTGATTTTGGCCGAATCGATGGCACGAATTTGTTTGGCTGAAATTAGTTGCTTGAGTCTTTTGGTTCTTTTCGGCTTGGCGGTTAACCATCGATTGAATCGCTCATGCGGATCTGGTTTGGCCAAATTATGGACCAATACCCCTAATGGAACCCCAATTACCGGTAGCTTAGTGTTGGGTTTTTGCAACAATAATCCAGTCAGTTCAACACTATTATTTGACTCTTGGTCAATCGTGATTTCATTGTCAACGAGCCAAAGTTTCTCTTGTGTCAGCCGTCTTGTGGGACTGCATGCCTCGAGCAATAGAAATCCTAAAATAAGTGATATTTTTGTGACAGAGCGCGTCAAGAAGTTGGTGTTGATCCCTCAAAAATAGGATAAATTTGATAAGCAATAGCGAAATAAAACTAATAACAAGTCTTCATCGAAAAAAGTACCGAAGCCAGCACAAACTATTCATAGCCGAGGGAGAAAAACTGATCAAAGACCTCCTGGCTTCAGGAGCGCGAATGACACAGTGTTATGTTACAGAGTCTTCAGAGGCTCTAAATGAACTTTATGATTCGGATCGACTCGGCCATACGCAGCCTAAGGCCCGTGTAATTACTCGGGGCCAAATGCAAAAAATTAGCACGCATAAAAATCCGAGTGGTTGGTTGGCAGTTTTTGAACAGCCATCACCGGAATCACTTACTAACGCCCAGTGGGTGGTTGCCCTTGACGGGATTCAAGACCCGGGAAACATGGGTACAATATTAAGACTTTGTGATTGGTTTGGGATGACTCATTTGGTTTGCTCACTAGATACTGTTGAGCAATTTAACCCAAAGGTCGTTCAGGCCAGTATGGGATCAATACTCAGAGTGGCCGTGCATTATGTGCCAATGGATTCCTGGTTGGCCTCCCAATCAAAGCCAATTTTTGGTGCCGTTCTCCAGGGGACGCCTGTGACTAAGGCACAGTGGCCAGAACAAGGTATTTTACTCATGGGCAATGAAGGACAAGGCATACGTCCAAATCATGAACAGTTCATCACAGAGGGGGTAACCATTACCGGTTCGGATCAAAAAGGCGCAGAGAGTTTAAACGTGGCTATGGCTACTGGGATACTGTTGCATCAATGGCATCTGTGTCAGTAGTAGTTTTTTTCAGATTGACATAAAGAACCCTATTGGACTTTACTGAAATGTGAGGTTGATAAATACCCCTCTTGTTTTCATCGAGGCAATGTTTGAGGTCCAGGGGCTCAAAGGATTTTTGTCTCGCACGAGTTCGTCAGACGTAGCGAAAACACCTCGAATCGAAGGTGAAAATTTGAAGTAATACAGATAAAAATCAATACCAAATCCCAATTCGTAGTAGCTGGTGCTGCGTGTCATTCTGAACTGCCCAAAATAATTGTCCTCAGGGTTAGTTTCGTTACTGCCTAAATTGATTGATTTTGAAATACCACCGACGATAAAGGGTTTAAAATTATTGAGTCGTTTGGTCGATACTTTGAGCAGTAGCGGTAAGTGAACGTAGGTTGATTTGACCTCTCTGAGATAGTCTGACTCTTCTTCTATTCTGGGAAAAGTCAAATTTCTTTGGGTAAAATAAATACCGGGTTCAAAACGAAGATTAAGATAATCGTTTAGGCGCATATCACCGATGAGTCCTACATTAAACCCTGGCTCAGGTACTACCTCAATATCGGTATCGTCATTATCAAATTGACGATTGTAATTAAAATTGAAATCGTAGTTATTAAAGCCCAAAAAATAACCCCAAGAAAGTGGACGACTGTCAAAAGTTTCAAGATTGGCCAAGCGCTCTTTACTAAAGAGCTGTGCATGACTCACATGAAATGCTCCGAGGAATAAGGTGAGTAGAATGTAGTGATAAAACGATTTCATTTGGTTGCCCGGTATATGGTCGCTACACCAAAGGTTTGTGGCTTATGGCGTTGGACTATAAACCCGATTTTACTTAAAATATTGTTGAAGGTCTTTCCGTATGGAAATGCAGCGGCACTATCACTGAGATATCGATAGGCCGATTTATCCTTGGAGAACCAGCGACCAATGGTAGGCATTATACGCTTAGAATACAAATGGTACCCTTGTTTGAATGGAAATTTGTCCGGTACTGAGGTTTCTAATATGACCAAAAGCCCACCGGGTTTAAGCACTCTGTAAATTTCTGAAAGCCCCAACTCTAAATGCTCAAAATTACGCACCCCAAAAGAAACGGTAATGGCATCAAAATAGTCTTGTTCAAAAGGAAGTGCCTCACTATCTCCTTTGACAAATCTAAGTCGCTCGGCGTAGGATTTTCCTTGAATTTTGATCAGTGCTCTGTTGAGCATTCCCTGAGATAAATCAAGACCGACAATTTCTTTAGCCTTTGTTTTTTGAGCGAAAGCAATGGCTAAATCACCAGTACCCGTTGCAATATCCAAAAGTCTCTGTCCTCCGTGGTTGGCCACATAGCGTACTACCTTTTTACGCCAGCTTAAATCTGCTCCAAATGAGATCACACGATTGAGCTGATCGTATTCTTGGGAGATCGTATCGAACATTTGTTCGACTTGGGCTTTTTTTTCTAAAGCAGATTGCTTGTAAGGTTTGATTTTCTCGGCCATATGATGGGGGCAAAACTAATATATTTCATTTAATTGATCGATAGCTTTAAAGACGGATTATACACCGATAAATCTAGATTATACCGCTTATTTTGTACTTTTGTTATGCAAGTGTTTAGACTTTCCTATGAAAATTATCATTGCAGGAGCGGGCGAAGTAGGATTTCATTTGGCTAAATTATTGTCTTTTGAATCTCAGGACATAACGCTTATCGACACCGATCGCGATGCGCTCAATTATGCCGACACCCATTTAGATATTCGTGTTGTGCGTGGAGACGCGACTTCGATTTCTATACTCAAAGAAGCCCAAATCAGTAAGACTGATCTTGTCATTGGGGTGACTTCAAGTGAAACCATCAATATTACAGCGTGTGTTTTGGCCAAACAACTCGGGGCAAAACGAACTATTGCTCGGATTGCAAATACAGAATTTATAGAGCACAAAGATGAGGTGGGCTTTACCAAATTTGGTATTGATGAATTGATTTCTCCTGAGGCGCTGGCCGCGACAGAAATTGAACTTCTACTCAATCAAAGTGCCTTTAATGATACCTATGAGTTTGAGGAGGGTGCCTTGACTATGATAGGTCTGCATCTTTCGCGAACGGCTGCCTTTGTCGGCCGAACCGTTAAAGAAGTGGGTGTACTTTATCCTGAGTTACATTTCGTGCCTATCGCCATACAGAGATTTGGCGCGCAATACACGGTTATTCCAAGAGGGGACACCCAATTTAAAGAAGGAGATCAGGTTTATTTTATAACGACAGAAGAAGGAGTTGATGAAATTTTTAAGCTCACGGGAAAAGTTCGCGATGAAATTAAAGATGTCATGATACTCGGGGGCAGTAATATCGGTTGTAAAACAGCTTTTGATTTATGTCAAAACAAATTCAATGTCAAACTCATTGAACACAATAAAAACAAGGCCTTTGAAATTGCAGATAACCTCCCTAACTGCCTAGTTATCAATGGTGATGGACGCAATGTCGAGCTACTGCAAGAGGAGTCGATAGTCGATATGGATGCCTTTATTGCCGTCACCGGAAATAGTGAAACCAACATAATGTCTTGTCTGGTAGCCAAGTCAAAAGGAGTTAAAAAGACCATTGCTCTGGTAGAAAATATGGATTATTTTCAGCTGTCCCATTCCATCGGAATCGATACGCTAATCAACAAAAAACTCTTAGCAGCCAACCATATTTTTCGGCACATTAGACAAGGAGAGGTTGTCGCCATGACACGCCTCAATAACATGAATGCCGAATTACTAGAGTTTGTGGTATCAGCTTCATCAAACGTATGCGATGAGTATATCAGAGATTTAGATTTTCCGCGGTCTGCAATTATTGGCGGAGTAGTGCGTGATCAAGTTGGATTAATTGCATTGGGCGATTTTAAAATCCAAAGCGGCGATCGTGTGGTTGTGTGTTGTTTGCCTGAGTCCATCAGTAAGGTGGAAAATTTGTTTATCTAATGTCTGGACTGTCACAGCTTAACTTCAAGTTAATTGGTCATTTGATTGGGCTTTTGTTTTTGGTCAATGGTGGGTTTATCTTTTTGTCGACTGGCGTGAGTTATCTATCTGGTGATGCCATCGTAGGGCAAATGTTAAAGGCGGGTCTTCTCGCTGTTGCCTTAGGGGTTTGTATTATGCTGCTCACGCGAAATCACCGAAAGGAATTACAAAAAAAAGAAGGGTATATTATTGTAGCCGTGGGCTGGTTTGTGATGGCATTAATCGGGACACTTCCGTACTTATTCACTGGAGCTATTGACAATTTTACCGATGCTTTTTTTGAGACCATGAGTGGGTTTACAACTACTGGTGCCAGTATTTTGGGTGATATAGAGGCGTTACCTAATGGCATTTTATTTTGGCGCAGTATTACACACTGGATTGGTGGTATGGGAATTATTGTACTGGCCATTGCAATATTGCCACTGTTAGGTATTGGAGGAATGCAGTTATTTGCGGCTGAGGCCCCGGGACCAAGTGGAGATAAGCTACATCCCAGAATCACCGATACTGCTAAACGTCTTTGGTATATTTATGTAGGTTATACCTTGGCTGAAACCCTTTTGCTTTGGGCGGCTGGAATGAGTTTATTTGACGCGGTTAATCATTCCTTGAGTACACTGAGTACTGGAGGGTTTTCCACTAAAAATGCAAGTATTGCTTATTGGAATGACCAGCCCCTTATTCAATATATCATCATGTTTTTCATGTTTTTGGCTGGGACCAATTTTGTACTCAGTTACTTTGCCTTTAAAGCTAAGTTTTCCAAAATTTTTCGTGATGAGGAATTTAAACTATATCTAATTTTTATCGTAGGACTGACATTAATCGCTTCCTTTTTTATCTATAATTATGCCACACCAACGACCTCAAGTGTTGCTCATCCAATGGTATATGGAGCTGCAGAGAGCGCTCTGCGTCATGGACTATTTCAGGTCTTAGCTATTGTGACGACCACAGGTTTTGTTTCAGCTGACTTTACAGCCTGGACGCCATTTTTAACCATATTTTTCTTCGGTCTTATGTTTTTAGGGGGCTCAGCGGGGTCCACTTCCGGTGGAATTAAAATAGTACGGCACTTAATTATGATTAAAAACGGGGTGATGGAATTTAAACGGACGCTTCATCCAAATGCAATCTTACCTGTACGCTATAATAATAAGGCGGTGCAACAACCCATTGTATTTAATGTTTTAGGGTTTTTTATTATGTATATGTTGTCCTTTATCGTGGGTGTTTTGGTATTTTCTTTTTTAGGCCTCGACTTTGAAACAGCCCTTGGAGGCGCCGCTTCGACCCTGGGCAATGTAGGCCCAGCCTTGGGTGACTTAGGCCCAGCCACTAACTTTCAGTCCCTTGGGCCAGGTGCTCGATGGTGGGCCAGTTTTTTGATGTTGATCGGTCGATTGGAGTTATTTACCGTCCTGATTTTATTCACCCCATTTTTCTGGAGAAATCGTTAGGTAGATTTTAGTGTAAAAACACCATAAAATTTAAGGCCTCTCATAATTGGTTGTTGTATCCGATTTCGTTTGGATCTGTGCTTGTTCTGAAGATTTGCTCCATGAGGAGGGCCCCACACCCGTAATTTCTATTTCGACTCTACGATCAAATTCGTCCCCCATTGATTTGGGAAATTTATAGGCCATACCCATAAATCGCATTCGCTTGCGATCTATTCCCTTTTTGAGTAAATAGAGATAGACAGATCGCGCTCTGGCATAGGATAAATCACGTTTTCCGGTACGTGTATTGATTACGTCCATGCCAGGGCGCTCAGGGTCGCCACAGCATATGTGTCCTATGATTTTGAATCGCAATCCCCTGTGGAGATTGAGTAAACTCACAAGTTGTTCTAAAACCTCCTTGCTTTCATCTTTGATGACATCCTGATCAGGGTAAAATAAAATACCATCCAAGGCAATTTTTTCGCCTATATTGGGCATGGCAAAACGCTCAGTGAGATCAATATTTGTGTTTTGGATAATGGGAGGTTCTATAATTTCACCCTCGAGCGCTTGATGCATACTTTTGGGATGAAATATAATTTCAACTCGTCGATTTGCCGCAGACTCACCCCCTAATTCTCCCTGACCAATACTCGAGACTATAGTGTAAGTGCGCATTAATCCTTTGACATATTCGGCCCGCTTTCGTGATAATTCGAGATTGTATTTAGCCGAACCTATGTCATTGGTAAATCCATTGATGTGGAGGTCATATCGATCTTTATTGGGTAAGGCTAATAAACTGTCCAGACGCTGGCGCTGCTGAGGTTCGAGGGTGTATTGATCATGGTCAAAATAAATATTGAATTGGATTTCTTTTTCTTGACCAAGGGCGGCTAATGATAGAAATACAGTGAGAAGAAAGGACAATAAGGTTGCGTTGAGTCCCATAAGCAGGTTGCTTTGTTGCTTAAAGGTACAATTAAACCGCTATTATTCCTATGGGTCCAGGTCGGTTAATCCTTAGGTAAATTCTGTAAAGGTCTTTTGGCCGCGTTTAAGACTCACTCAGGACAGTCACTTTTTCAGCTAAGGACTTGGCCTTTTCAGCAAGTTCAAGTGGGCTTTCTTGTGGTTCTTCTGGATCTGGGCTAACCAATACCACCCCCATGCGTCGATTAGGTCGCGTACTGGGTTTTCCGAAAATGCGAACATCGGCATAGGGTATTGCGGTTATTTCATCCAGGCCGGTATACTTAGGTTGCGTCCCGTTTTTATCGGCGAGAATCACTGAGGAGGCTCCAGGTGAGCGCAGTGTGATTCCGCCAATGGGTAATCCCAGAATAGCGCGTAAATGCAATTCAAATTCGTTGAGGTTTTGTGTTTGGGCTAGAGTCACCATACCTGTATCATGTGGTCTAGGTGACAATTCTGAGAAATACACTTCTGAGCCTGAAACAAAGAATTCAACGCCCCAGATACCGGGGCCTCCAAGCGCGGCTGTAATTTTTTTGGCCATTTCTTGGGCGTTTTCAAGTACGGTATCGCTCATAGGAGCGGGTTGCCAACTTTCACGATAATCTCCGTCTTCTTGGCGATGCCCAATAGGGGGGCAGAATAATGTTTGCCCATTATTTTGAGTTACAGTCAATAGCGTTATTTCGTAATCAAAATTTATAAATCCTTCGATTATCACCTCTTTGGCATCACCACGCGCTCCGTCTTGGGCATAATCCCAAGCTTGTTCAATCTCGTTGCTATTGCGCACGGTCGACTGGCCCTTTCCACTTGAGGACATAAGCGGTTTGACGACACAGGGGAACCCAATACGCTCTGCGGCAGACTGGAGTTTTTCCGAAGAATCTGCGTAAGCGAAAGGTGCTGTTTTTAGACCTAACTCAGTGGCTGCTCGATCGCGAATGGATTTGCGATTCATTGTAAAATTAGCCGCTTTAGCCGAAGGAATAACACGAATCCCTTGGTTTTGGTAGTCATATAGTCGCTCGGTGCGTATGGCTTCAATTTCTGGTACAATGAAATCTGGCTGGTGTTTGGCGACAATTTCATCCAGCGCTGCTCCATCGAGCATATTGATCACCTCTGATTCATGGGCTACTTGCATTGCCGGAGCATGGGCATAATTATCTACTGCAATTACATATTGACCTAATCTCTGTGCCGCAATAACAAATTCTTTACCCAATTCTCCAGAGCCTAAAAGTAAAATACGTGCCATATTGGACCGTTTAAAGGATGTAGTGGTTATGCTGATGCTTTGGATAAAGCATCCTTAATTCGTTTGACCGCCTCTTTTATATCTGTTTCGGATACGGCGTAAGAAATTCTGATACAATCAGGATCTCCAAAGGCCTCTCCTGTGACTGTAGCAACCCCTGCGTGTTCTAATAGAAATAATGCAAAATCACCAGCCGAATTTATGCTTTGCCCTTTTAAGATCTGACCGATGTAATGTGAAACATCAGGAAAAACATAGAAGGCTCCCTCGGGAACGTTCGTTTTAAACCCTGGAATATCAGCCAAAAGTGAAAGGATCAAGCTTCTGCGCTCTTTGAAGGCGTCAATCATAAACTGAATGGATGAAGGTGGAGTTTCCAAAGCCTTTACTGTAGCCATCTGAGCAATACAGTTAGCCCCACTGGTCACTTGACCTTGCATTTTGTTACACGCTCTGGCAATGTAGCTCGGACCACCTATATAACCAATACGCCAGCCAGTCATGGAGAATGCTTTGGAAACACCATTGACTGTCACAGTTCGGTCGTACATATCTTCAAATTCAGCCATTGAATAATGTCCTCCACTGTAGTTTATGTGTTCATAAATCTCATCACTGATCACGATGATCTCTGGATGATCCACCAAAACATCAGCCAGTGCTCTTAATTCCTCTCGGCTGTACACTGAGCCGCTGGGATTACATGGCGAACTGTAGATCATCATTTTAGTTTTGGGCGTTATGGCATTGCGTAACTGCTCAGGTGTGATTTTGAAATCAGTGTCTATTGAGGTTTTTATTTCTACAGGAACGCCACCGGCTACCTTTGAAATATCGGCATAACTGACCCAATAGGGGGCAGGAAGAATAACTTCATCACCCGGATTTAACAATACTTGCGCTAAATTTGCTAGTGATTGTTTTGCTCCTGTTGAGACGACAATTTGATCGGGGCTGTAGGTCAAATTATTATCGCGCTGAAATTTATGTATGATCGCTTGTTTGAGTTCCGCATAACCGTCTACAGGACTGTATGAGTGATAGTTGTCTTCAATTGCTTTAATCGCAGCTTTTTTGACAAACTCCGGAACTGTAAAATCAGGTTCTCCAAGACTCAATCCAATAATAGAGGCTCCAGATTCCTTTAAACTTCGTGCTTTTGCGGCCATTGCCAGGGTAGCAGAGGTCGCCATGTTATTAACGCGATCGGATAGTTTTGTATTCATTTGTAATTACATAGCGGGTTTCATTCCCATTTGTTTTAGGTGTCTAAAATGTGCCAGAATAGCGGCTCTTGTGGTCTGATACTCGTGGTAGGGCAGGTTAAACTCTTTGGCTGTATTTTTCACAATCGAAGCAATTTTGGTGTAGTGAATATGACTGATATTTGGAAAAATATGATGTTCCACTTGATGGTTCAAGCCACCAGTAAACCAATTGATGAGTCTGTTTTTGGTTGAAAAATTAACCGTAGTAAATAATTGATGAATGGCCCAAGTATTTTTCATGGTCCCTGAATCATCAGGTAAGGGCATGCTGGTATCTTCAATCACATGAGCGAGTTGAAATACGACACTCAAGATCAACCCTGCAGCGTAGTGCATTACCACAAATCCGATAAGTACTTGCCACCAGCTTACCGGAAAAAATATTATCGGGATGACTAACCATATGGTCAGATATAATATTTTGGTCGCAATCAAAACAGTCCATTGTCGCCAAGGATTTGGAAATCGTCCATAGGATAGTTTACGCTTTAAATAACGTTGGGTTTGCATAAAATCTGCCGTAATTGCCCAATTTATGGTCAAAAGTCCATATAAAAGGACGCCGTAGATATGCTGAAATTTGTGGAATCGCTTCCAAGGAGCGTGTTTTGAAAAACGAAGAATTCGACCGGCCTCTAAATCTTCGTCATGTCCGTGAATATTGGTATAGGTGTGGTGTAAAACATTGTGTTGCACCTGCCAATTGTAAACATTACCGGCCAGGATGTATATACTACTTCCCAAGAGTTTATTGACCCAGCTGACCTTTGAATAGGCCCCGTGATTGGCATCGTGCATGACATTCATGCCAACACCTGCCATCCCGACGCCCATAACTAAAGTGAGCAGGAGTTGTGCCCACCCAGACATGGGACTCAACCAGATCAGTAAATAAGGCCCCAGATAGAGCGCGAACATAACAATGGACTTCAGGTGCAGGTTCCAATTGCCTGATTTTGAAATTTTATTTTCTTTGAAATACGCATTAACTCTTCGATTCAAAGTTTTGAAGAATTGTGCTTTATCTGCGCGTGGAAATTTAATTGTGTTGTGCCCCAAAATATATTTTTTTCGTCCTTAATTGATGTACTAAAATAAACATATAGCCCTTAATAATAGCAGTCGTGTAATTAAAATTATTAAGGAAGACGTATTTTTACCACATATAACGATTATGCAGCTCCTCAGACAACATTTTCCGGATTTAAATCCAAATCAAATAGAGCAATTTAGTGCCCTTGAAGATTGTTATCGATATTGGAACGAGCAAATAAATGTAGTTTCGCGAAAGGATATCGATGCCTTGTACGAGCGTCATGTTCTTCATTCCCTCGGAATAGCCAAAGTGATTTCATTTAGTCCTGAGGCAAGGATCCTCGATGTGGGTACTGGTGGTGGATTTCCTGGAATTCCGTTGGCTATTTTATTTCCAAAGACTGAATTTGTCCTGGTTGATAGTATCGGCAAAAAGATCAAAGTGGTCAATGAAATCGCTCAATCGATTGGGGTAAATAACGTAACGGCCTATCATCAGAGAGCGGAATCGACCCGAGGTAAATTCGATTTTGTGGTTACTCGAGCCGTAACCAAAATGAAAGGATTAGTCGCTTGGACTCACAGTAAAATAGATCCTGTATCCCGTCACAGCATCGGTAATGGGATTATTGCGCTAAAGGGTGGAGATCTCAATGATGAGCTGCGTGCTTACCCCCAATCTTCGATTTATAAATTATCTGATTATTTTGATCAGGCGTTTTTTGAGACTAAGGTTGTGGTTCATTTGCCTTTAGGATAATATTGTTTTCCCGCAATAAAAAATCCCAGCTAATGCCGGGATTTTTTATGATAATTATGCGATTTGCAGCACTTACATTTTGACTACTTTTTCTACGCGTCTTTGACCATTTTGATCTAAGGCCACAAAATAGGTGCCACTGAGTAAGTGACTCATGTCAATGAGCTCTTGGGTACTTGTGAGCTTCTCGGTCATGAGCACCTTGCCAAGTACATCGTAGATGGTTAACTCTGTATTTGGTGCATTCGAAATGTGCAATTGGTCCTTAGTTGGATTGGGATAAATACTCAATTGACTTAAGAATTCATCACCGGTATCCAAAATAAATTCTGTTTGGAATGGGATAGCAGCTCCCGCACCATAATTACCATTTGACTGGTAAATGACGTTGTTGTCACTGTCGTATAAAACCACAGATTCACCACCATTTTCTCCGGCATCTCTTAAATTAAACTTGTAACAATCTCCAGTTAAATTAAATGTTTCTGTGACATTGGTTGTACCGCTGTAGGGCCCACCCTCTGCAACAATATCGCCAACACCATTGAGAATTTCCCAAGTACATTCTTGCCCTTGAGAATCTGTATTCAAAATCAAACTTACCGTATTGGTATTTTCAAAGGTCAATTGATTAAAGGTTTGTGATAAAGTGTTATTGTTATTTTCTTCATCTGCCTCCAAGCTAATTTCAACGGTATTGGTGGCCTGTGGCTCGAAAACATAGCCAGGTAAGGTGACCATCTCTGAATAAAGGGCAGGTATTTCTCCTGTCCAGGTATACGTTTGCAGTGCGCCACCGTTCACAGAGTAACTCACTTCAACTGACGTTAAGGGGTCGTTTCCGTAATTCTTTAATTGGAATACTGGCTCCAAAAAGCCACATTGGTCAGCTATTGATGGAATTGACTCCACTGCTGCATCGTTTTGGGCTGTAATTCCTGTGTACAAGGGTGTGGTTCCACTACCACTAATGATCTCTTGGGTTGTTTCAGTCATAAATACAACCAATTCTAAATCCAAAATTTCAATCGGGATGTTGTTGTGTGCTGCTGGAATCTGGTAGGTGTAGGTTTTGTCGATGAATGTTCCCGCAGTGGTGGGTGCAATATCTTCACCCCACTGTCCGGTAACCATGTGGATTAATCGGTGCATGTGATTGTATTGATTTCCTGCACCTCCTCCTGTTTGTGGTCCCAATGTGTTGTTTTGCAGCAAAGCAACATTGAGTTTATTTGTTGATTCTGGGCTGCTTCCTGTGTAGTAGGCCTCAACATGAACCGTCAATTCATTCGTTTGAATGTCAAGTTCTGCTTCGACGGCCATATTCATGTAAGAAGCTTCGTCTAGGGTTTGATTGCTCCGGCCGTTCCAAGCACCACGGCTCATTGCAGTTCCGGTTCCACCATTTTGAGCAGATCCCGGAAAATAATGTCTGTTTACCGTTCCGGCAGGATATCCGACTAGATTTGATTGAGCGGCTATGGCTGCACCAAAAGGTGTTCTGTAGTCTGGATCATTTCCAGAAGGGTTGGCGTATCCACCTGTGTGGATGTTGATCAAATATACATCGTTCGGGTTGGCGTCTTTAATCGACTGCGCAATGGCGTGCCCATCTGGGCAATAAACACAGTAGATCCCAGTAAACTCCTCGAGAATGACGTTCTTATTCTCTGGATTCGTTGAGACAATGGTCTGAGCACAAAGAGTGAACGTCAAGCCACAAATGAGTAGTAGGGTGGTGTAAATTCTTTTCATATTTTTTTCAAGTGTTAATTAAATGTTGCCTAAAACTATTACTTTTTTTGGTTCAACTGACAATAATTGCCCAATATTTTAACCTTGCACAACACAATCTAATTATCTTGCAAAAAGCAATGTATATCATTCTGAGTCAATTATTTAGATGAATATTTATATTTCTTGTTCGCAGAGAATTAATACTATTTCTTATCTTGCCCTTTATTACTATTAGGTGTTAATTTAAATAGATCAAACACCGTCTAAACTTATTGTTATGAAATTACTTTTATCATTTATTTTATCACTCACAACTACCGTTTTAACGGCCCAATTTTCGGTAGAAACCCATGATGGCGATCCTATTGAGGACGGTTCTGTATGGACGTTTGGCATCTACGGTTTAGGAATTGCTGAGTTACCTTTTTGGGTAAACAATGAATCTGCAACCGAAGAAATCTATACCAAAATTGAATTCGTTAGTGCGGTCAATGGGGATGGGTCAGGCGTACAATTGTGTTTTGGCTTATGTTATGTTGACCTCGTTTTTGGTGCTTCATACCCTCCTGGATCTGAGGTAGTCACCATACAGCCAGGTGAAAATCAAGGATTTCCTGGAGACCATATCGCTAATTTTGTAGATGGTGGCGGTAACCCGATTGAATATGTTTTTAGATTTTATCAGGTCGATGCCAATGGGGACCAAATCGGAGAGGACGTAACCATAACTTACCGTTACGATCCTAATTTATCGGTTGTTGATAATGGACCACAAGTTTCGTTATTACAAAATGTTGTGACGACACAGCTAAAATTGCGAGCTCAAGAGCGCATGACCCTAGAATTATTCGACATACAGGGTAGATCTGTCGGTCATTATCAGTTAAATCAGGGCGCTCAATCCATCGATTTAACTCACCTGAGCTCATCGATGTATTTGGCCGTAATAAACAATGATCTTGGGCAACAAAAAACGTTTAAAATACTTAAGCGATAGGGTGAACTTCTGACCCTACACGAAATTGTATAACAATGCCCGCGGTGTACACCGCGGGCATTGTTAATTTCTTCGCTATCTCGCAGGTCGCCTAAAAGGTGACATTGAGATTCATGCTCAGTCCATTGTTTTCGGGGACAAATCGACAGACACCACCCACGCAAATTAGTCCACCGCGCTGACGTCCGTAGTTCATTGCAAACCGCACACGTCCTTTGGTGTAACTGCCGCCAAAATTGTAGTAGTGTACCTTGGTTTCTCCTTCATAATTATAGGCATCAGCACCGTACAGGGAAAACCTCGAATTGAAATTGTATTCCATGACTGCCCCGGCCCAGTTTTTTCGATCTTGCTCTGTGGATAAATGCTGCCCAACAAGACGAACAGAGCGACCTTTACCTAGTTTATAGGTCCCTTCGGCAACAATAATTGAAGCCTTGATATCACCCTGACTTCCCAAAGGACCGCCGAGTACCACGCCTTTGTCGGCGATGACATTTTGATAGGTGAGTACTGAGTTGAAATTTTTATTCCAGCGATTTTTGATCTCGGCATTAAAATCTCTAAAATATCGATCACCAGAACCGATAAATTCTACGTCATAGGACTGATCTTCGTAAAACGTAGCCTCGAGACCCGCCCAATAGGAAAAGTTTGCTGCGATTTTGGTCCCTAATTGACCCAGTGCGCTTTTTCTTGGAAATGACACGTATACATCTGACTGAATACCGACTTCACCAGCGCGCTGATCGAGAGGATCTGTGATAAGTCTGGGTTGTGCATTGTAGACATAAATATTGGTCAGTAAATAATCTTGTTGTTTGGTCAATGCAGGCGTGTAAGAAATGAGTTGCTGATTAAACTGATTTCCTTCGGCCAGACGGTCTGCATAAAAATTAAAGTTTTCGAGTCGTCTGAACGTGGCACTGGCGCCCAAACCCTTTTGCGAATAACCTAAATTAGCTTGGAATGCTGTCCCGTCATAAAGGCGATTAGAGACGAGCTGACCTTCATTAGCGATGACATCAGCGTCCTTTTTGATGGCTTCAACATTTCCGTAGAATCCACCAATACGCCAATCGACGCGACCCGATACAGCGCCAACATTACTCGGTATTTGATCATTGGTACCACGCTCTTGATAACGGCTTACGTAACTCAGGCCGAGTCTCAAATCATTTTGTTCAAAATTTAATTGCCGGCCAAGGTCAAAGTCCAAATCATATCCATTGACGATCCCTTCAGTGAGCTCAAAGCCATTTCGCTGTTGTCCCACCAAAGCGGTTATGGATACTTTGTCATTGAGTGAATATTTTACCCGGGCCCCATGTATTGCCGAATTTATTCCCAGTTGGCGATCCTCCCAACTACGTAGGATAAGACCACTACCAAATTGTTCGTAAAAATAACCCGCTGTAATGTCAAGGTCCTGAAGTTTAGCATTGAGATAGTAATTGGCAATCCCATTATTGTTATCAAAACTCGGGCTATAACCAAGTAGGGCAGAGGGTAAGTAACTCTCATACTGAATCCCCGCGGTAAAATCACCGATATTGTAATTGAGTTGTAAATAATTATTGGAGCGAAAGGCATCTTCAGGAGCTAAAAATCCAGGATCTGTATCGGTTAATTTAAGCTCTGTATCGTCAAGAAGCCATTGACTATTGGATTCGTAGCCTCCGTATAAATATCCTTGGTCGCCTTGCCCCCACAGTGGCGTGAGTACAACAAAAAACAAGACGTAACGTAAATTGTTCATTGAGATTGAAATAAATTTATTCTGCATTGGCTAAAATTTGCTCATAAAGCTCATACTCTGCGCCAGGAGCATAGCCGGAATGACGATAAACAATAGCTCCATTTTTCACCAAAATTGTCAGTGGAACCGTTGCCGCACCTAGGGCCCGTTTGACATCGTTATTAGTATCTAATAAAATTTGATAATCCCATCCTTTACCGTTAATCATTGGGCGTACGCGGCGAACCGTGCGTGCGTCATCGATAGAAACAGCAATCAAGGACACCTCTGTTTCATCCTGCCAATCGGGATAGATTTCACTGATGGCGTCAAGTTCTTTGATGCAAGGAACACACCAGGTGGCCCAAAGCGAAATTACCGTAAGTTGTGTTTGGTTTGCCTCTTGCGCTAGAGAGGTTGTATTGCCATCAAGTGTTTTTAGTTCAATATCTGGCAGGGCGTTTTGTGCGATCATTGTACTACTCGTGATTACAAGTAGGGCGATCATTAAATTTTTCATTGTACGGGTGTTTTTTTTCGTGTAAGGACAACAATATTAGTGAAATTTTTGCCGTATTCATTGATTTTTAACCCAACTATTTGAGTGGGAATAAATAAATTTTGGTCGGATCATATTAATTTTGGCTACTTTAGCATCCCTAATATCTAGAGATAATTCAAACCCATTAGTTTATGTTCATGTTATCCAATCTTCGCTATTTAGTTCTGTGCACTCTTGGATTAATTACTTTATTTTCCTGCAGTGAAAAAGAGGATTTTCCAAATTTTAACAACGAGACCACCGAACCAATAAATATTGGCCTGACCTATCGACCGGCTTCATTGCGCAATCAGGAAATAACATTTCAAGTGTTTGATGATCAGTCGAATGAAATAACAGAAAACATCGTATTTTATGTAGACGGGAGCCCATTATCAGGGAATACCTTCAGTTCAGGTCAAGACGGGGTGTTTTCGATCTATGCTGAATACGAGGAGCAAGGTACCTTATCGACTACAGAAACTGAAAGTTTTTCCGTCGTGACGCCAACCAAAAATGTACTTGTCGAAGATTATACCGGAACATGGTGTGGCTACTGTCCTGCGGTCTCTGCGGCTGTGGATGAGGTTCAAAGTCTCACAGATAATATCTCGATTGTGGCCATTCACAACGGAGATGATTTATCCTTGGCCATAGAGCCGGATATTCGTGAGGGACTTGGTATTCCATCAGGTTCACCACGTGCTCGAATTGACCGAACGGTTGTGTGGGGCGCTGGCACGCCGCCAGAATTCCCAACAACTGATGTCCTGAGCCTTGCCGGCATCGAGTCTGAGCTGGCTATTGGTCTGGCGTCGAGTGTCGATCAGGGCAGTTTAAGTGTTACGGTTTCAATAGCTTCAGAGGTGGCACTTGCAGACCACAAATTAGTGGTTTACCTCACAGAAGATGGTCTGTTGCGTGATCAAATAAACTACTATAACAATGATGAAAGCAGCCCTTACTACGATTTAGGGAATCCGATGTTAGATTTTGAACAAAAGCACGTTTTGCGTGCTTCGCTCACAGACGCTATTGGTGATCCTATTCCTGACTTGACTGCACTCACGGATTACACCACACAAATAAACTACACCATTCCTGAGGCATTCGTATTGGATGAACTACAACTCGTGGTCATAGTCGTCGATCAAAATAATCTCGCGGTCAATACGCAGCACGCCGCTTTGGGTGAGACTGTAATTTATCAGTAAGTTTTTGGTTATTCCATAAACGGATAACGGTAATCCTTGGTAATCAGTAATTGCTCTTTTACGGTTCTTGGTGAGACCCAACGGTACAGGTTTAATTTACTTCCTGCTTTGTCATTTGTTCCACTGGCTCTTGCCCCACCAAATGGTTGTTGCCCTACAACAGCCCCTGTCGGTTTATCATTAATGTAGAAATTACCGGCACTGTTTTCTAAGGCCTTAACGGCTTGGTCTAATGCATATCGATTTTGACTAAATACTGCCCCAGTTAGTGCGTAATCACTTGTTTGATCAACGAGCTCAAGAGTTTGACTCCACTGGTTATCAGGATAGACGTACACTGTGAAGACAGGTCCAAAAAGTTCGGTTTCCATTGTTGTGTAGTGCGGATTTGTGGTTTTAATGACCGTTGGTTCAATAAAATAACCTGTGCTTTTGTCGTACCCACCCCCAAAAACAATCTCGGCATCTTTATCTTGTTTTGCCTGATCAATGAACCTTGCCAATTTATCAAACGAGGCTTCGTGTATGACGGCGGTCATGAAATTTTGAGGATCTTCGGGAGATCCTTGTTTTATGGTTTTGAGCTCCTGCGTCAGCTTTTCGGAGACAGAAGGCCATAAACTTTCAGGAATATAACAACGACTCGCTGCGCTACACTTTTGCCCCTGAAATTCAAATGCCCCGCGAATTATGGCGGTAACAAGACCATCAAAATCGGCTGATGGGTGTGCGACAATGAAATCTTTACCTCCGGTTTCACCGACTATCCTTGGATAGGTTTTGTATTTGTGGATGTTCGTTCCAATTTTCTGCCACAGGTTCTTAAAGACATCTGTTGATCCAGTAAAATGAAGTCCACTAAAATCGGGATGATTCAATACTTCCTCGGTAATCATTACTGGGTCACCCATGATCATATTGATGACCCCAGCAGGAACCCCAGCTTCCTTGAAGACCTCGAGTACGACTTGGGCTGAAAATACTTGAGCATCACTGGGTTTCCAAACCACCACATTGCCCATAAGTGCAGCACAAGAGGGTAAATTTCCAGCGATGGCGGTAAAATTAAATGGCGTGATCGCGTAGACAAAACCTTCGAGCGGACGATACTCCAAACGGTTCCACGTTTCTGCCGTAGACTTAGGTTGTTCCTGATACATTTCTGTCATGTAGGCAACATTAAATCTCAGAAAATCAATGAATTCACAAGCAGCATCAATTTCTGCCTGGTGTACTGTTTTGGATTGAGCCAGCATGGTGGCGGCATTAATCCGCGCTCTGTACGGTCCCGCGATGAGTTCTGCCGCGCGTAAGAATATTGCCGCTCGTTGTTCCCAAGGGGTTTGGGCCCACTCATCTCTTGCGGCCAATGCCGTATCGATCGCCTGTTTAACCTCTGAGTTCGAGGCTTTATGAAACACTCCTAGACTGTGTTGATGGTCGTGTGGAGGACTCATGGATTGAGTGTCTCCAGTATAAACATCAGCTCCATTTATATACAGTGGAACTTCCACTGTTTGATGATACATTTGCGCGTAGGCCGCGAGAACAGCTGCACGTTCTGGTGTGCCTGGGGCATACGATTTTATGGGTTCATTAATTGGTTTGGGTACTGAAAAAACTCCTTTATCCATAATTATAATGTGCTATTTTTTGAAATGAGTAGTGATGCATTTTGTACCAGCAAAGGTAACAAAAATACGTCCCTAGCCCAAGACTAAGTCTGGTTAGTCCTTCTGGCTAGTCCTCGGGAAAATCTACAATGGTAAAACTGGATTTAATTATTTGTGATGGTTGTTGAGTTCCCTTGGCCTCGGCCGATGAGACGATCAAATCGCTCTCCGGGTCCCTTGTAATAGACCAGGACATCGTATTGATTTTCGGTTTCCCAATGATTCCCATTAATCCGACCTAAGTCAACAGGATCATCACCAATTTGACTGGCAAACGTATAATTGTAAAACCCTTGTTTGAGATACAAGATGGTCTCCATAAGTCCAGAATCCGGATTGAAATAGAGCTCATTAGTGTCTTGCGTTGCGTAATTATTAAAATTTCCATAGACAAAAACGCGCTCATTGTCTGAGGGTTGGTACCTGAGTGAAAAATGGGTCAATATATACTCGGCTTCAATTCTCGAATCATTAGCCTGTAGTGCTCTTATGACAAAATTTCCATTGATGTCGGGGTTAAAGGTGTAGGGTCGTTCTACGCGCGGATTCTGGCTGTATAAGTAGTGCTCAAATACTTCATTGAGTTCTACTCTTCTTATGCCAACATTGGCGACCCGAGGCTCTTTGCTGTCGAAATTAAGAAACTCATTACCGCCCCAAAATGAGGCTTGCTGATCATAACGATAAATCAAATCTTGTCCCATGGTGTATTGAGGCTTGAGGTCATTTATCACGCGATTGAGGTTGTTATTTTGGATCAAAACGGTTTTGACCGATTCATTTGGATTGATAAGTAACAAATCATTGCTGTAAATGGTAAATTGGACCGCTTGTTTTTGGTTGATATATTTCAAATCTCTTGACCTTTTTACAGAAACCCCTACGCCAACTTGTTCCTGGATAATCATGAACTTTCTTGTAAATACTAGGGCGCCATCATCGTCATAGAGATGAATCATATAATTTCCACTCTTTTTAAACCCTCGAGTTTCGCGATTGGGAAAGCGCACTTCATAGTGAGAGTAGAGCTGTAGACTATTTAGTGAATTTAAGTATTGTTCGATACGAACGTCGTCAAATCCATCGAGGTATTCCCCTTTGGAAAGATCGCTAGGGGTCCAATCGTAGTTATGGTGGGTTATTTGATAGTAAAAATCTGCCTCAATGCCTCTTAGGTCATCAAAACTGAGACTAATTGTTTCTCCCAATTTCACGATCGGTAATTGCGCTTGTTGACTGCCCCCTTGAAATTGAATTGATTTGATGTAAAACGGCTCGATTTTTTCTGTGCTTTGAGCCGCTATCCCTAGGGTCAAAAAAGGGTATAAAATCAAAAGACAAATGCGATACATAGTATAAAATTTCTTCTAAGATAAATAAAATCCAAGAGTCGATTTTGTCTTAAATTTTGACATCGTCTAACCTCATTAAATTTATCTAATATTATTGTGGAAAGAGCCTTTTAATTTCTAAATTTGCAGTCGAAAATTGCTGTTTTTATATCAAAACAGTTAACGAAAAAACGCTAATTCTACATCTATGTCCAAAGACATTAAGATTAAAAAGGGTCTTAATATCAATTTAAAAGGTGAAGCGGAAAAAACACTCTCAAAAGCTCCTCGCTCTGAAGTGTTTGCCTTGAGACCAGAAAACTTTCATCTCGTTACTCCAAAACTGACAGTCAAAGAAGGCGCCAAAGTAAAGGCGGGAGAAGTCTTATTTTACGATAAACATCAAGATTCAGTAAATTTTGTAAGCCCTGTCAGCGGTACGTTAAAAAGTATTGAGCGTGGTCCGAAGCGCGTGATCACCCAATTGACCATTGAGGCTGATGCCAAAGATGAATTTTTGACCCACAAACCATTGGATGTTGAAAAGGCTGATGGAGCAACCATCAAAGCGCATTTATTGGCCAGTGGTTGTTGGCCATTTATCATGCAACGGCCCTATCAAATTATTGCGCGCACAGACAAGACGCCCAAAGCAATTTTTATTTCAGGATATACGACCGCTCCTCTTGCTGCGGATTTAGATTTCACACTCATAGGAAAGGAAGAAGACTTGCAACTAGCCATAACTGCACTGAGTAAAATGACAACAGGCTCGGTTCATGTTGGTGTGGGACTAGAGAGTAATTCTCCTTTTAAAACCATGAAACACTGTGAAATTCACAACATCACAGGACCTCATCCTGCGGGCAATGTCGGAGTCTTAATCGGACAAGTTGATCCAATCAACAAGGGCGATGTCGTGTGGACCGTTTCGGCACAAGACTTAGTGATCATCGGTGAGTTGCTACGCACAGGTAAGTTTAACGCAGAGCGTGTTGTTGCCTTGTCAGGATCGTCACTAGAGGCGCCAAAGTATTACGCAGCCAAAATTGGATCCGCTGTAGCGCCCATGATTGAGGAGGCTGGTCTTATCGAGTCTCATTCTCGAGTAATCTCCGGTGATGTACTTTCAGGAAGTACAGTATCCCATGAAGGGTACTTGGGGTATTACGATAATACGATTTGTGTCCTACCCGAAGGAGATGATTACGAATTTTTTGGCTGGAACAAGCCTGTTTTTGATAAAGTATCGACGTCAAGGGCGCTGACTTTTTCATGGCTACAGCCCAAAAAGAAATACGATTTGACCACAAACACAAACGGAGAGCATCGTGCCTTTGTAGTTACGGGGAATTATGAAGAAGTATTCCCGATGGATATTTATCCCCTGCAAACCCTTAAGGCCTGTATGGTAAAGGACCTGGATCAAATGGAGGCACTTGGCATGTATGAATTGGCTCCAGAAGATTTTGCGCTGACAGAATTTGTTTGCGTTTCAAAGCAACCACACCAGCGTATTATTCGTGAAGGATTGGATTTAATGTTTAATGAAATAGGATAATTATGGCACTGAAAGAGACATTACACGAGTTAAAAGAAAAGTACAAAGGGCAGAAAATGGCACCAGCCTTCAATGCCATTCACACTTTTTTATATGCCCCTAACGAAACAACCCGCGATGGAACTCACATTAAAGCTGTGGACGATCTAAAGCGTACGATGAATACGGTAATCATGGCCTTACTGCCATGTTTGGTATTTGGTATGTTTAATGCTGGATATCAGCATTATACAGCAATTGATCCCAATGCTGTAAGAGCCAGCGGTGATTTTTTCAGCGCAGCATTTTGGAATTTGGACAACTTAATTTTCGGTGCCTGGAAAGTAATTCCCTTGGTTGCTGTATCCTACATTGTAGGTCTAGTTGTTGAATTTATTTTTGCGGTGATCAAGGGCCATGAGGTTGAAGAAGGATATTTGGTCACTGGAATGCTTGTGCCTTTAATTGTGCCCGTTGATATACCACTTTGGATGTTATCAGTGGCGGTAGTTTTTGGTGTTGTCATTGGTAAAGAAGTATTTGGGGGAACAGGAATGAATATTTTGAATCCTGCACTGACCATTCGGGCATTTTTGTTCTTTGCTTATCCCACTTGGATGAGTGGTGATAAAGTATGGGTGGCTGGAGCTCAAGAACGCGCCAGTCAGATCGCCTCTGGAATGGAATTAGATTCTATTTCAGGCGAGACTATTCTGGGATCCCTGGCTCAAAATAAGGCGGCCGGTTATGACTTGTTAGACATGTTCCTCGGATTTATTCCCGGTTCTGTCGGGGAGACTTCGACACTTCTCATTTTAGGTGGTGGATTATTTTTGGTTTTTACCAAAATCGGAAGCTGGCGTATAATGGCCTCTGCCGTTATTGGGGCATTGGTCATGGGACTGATGTTCAACGGTGTCGTGGATGCAGGTTGGATCGATAGTTCTAGTAAGTTTTACAGTCTGATGAATACGCCGTTTTGGGTTCATTTAATCATAGGAGGGCTTGCCTTTGGTATTGTTTACATGGCGACAGATCCGGTAACAGCTTCCCAAACCAATAGAGGAAAATGGATTTACGGATTCTTGATTGGTTTTATATCGGTGCTTATCCGTGTATTCAATCCAGCATACCCTGAAGGCGTATTTTTGGCTATTCTGCTGATGAATGTTTTTGCGCCAACGATTGATCACTATGTGATTCAAGCTAATGTCAAAAAAAGAATGAATCGATTAAAAGTTAAAAACGCATAAGATGGCAATCAATACAGAAAAAAATAGTTACACGGTTATTTTTTCCATAGTAATGGTGGTTGTAGTAGGCTCTATTTTGGCTGGCCTTTTCATGGTATTCAAACCGCAAATCCAGGCGAATGAGCGATTTGAAAAACAACAAAACATCTTGTACGCCATGGGTGTACACAAGAATCAAGGCGCCAACGATGTGGTATTTATTCCAACAAGCGAAGTAGAGAACGAATTTGGCAAATACATCAAGCGTCAGATCGTGATTCAAGGTGATGAAATAATTGAAGATGATCAGGCTTTTTTAATTGATATCAAAAAAGAGGCGACCAAAGCGGCCGATCCAAATTACAAAAGACGTCTGCCCCTATTTACCGGAAACGTTTCTGGTAAAGATGTATTCGTTGTGCCTGTTCGTGGCAAAGGCCTATGGGATGCTATTTGGGGTTTTGTCGCTTTGGATAAAAATATGGTGATTCATGGGGTATATTTTGATCACAAAGGAGAAACTCCAGGTCTAGGAGCGGAAATCAAACAACGTTACTTCATGGATGATTTTCAAGGGGAAGGTTTTTTGGTCAACGGTGAGTTTACTGAAATAACCGTTGCCAAAGGAAATAACGATCCAAAAAACATCATTAAAGACGATCAAGAAATTGATGCCCTAGCGGGCGCGACGATAACAGGAGATGGGCTCACCGCGATGCTCAAAAAAGACATTCGTATGTATGTGCCTTACTTTCAATCATTAAACTAAAATCTTATGGGACTGCTCTCAAAAAAAGATTCTAAGCTTATCATAGACCCCCTTGCGGACAATAATCCGATCACCTTACAGGTTTTGGGTATTTGCTCGGCATTAGCCATTACGGCTCAGTTAAAGCCGTCAATCGTTATGGCTGTGTCGGTTGTATTCGTGCTCGGTTTCGGAAATGTGGTGATTTCGCTAATGCGCAACATCATACCGTCGAAGATCCGAATTATCGTTCAGCTTATCGTGGTGGCTACCTTGGTAATTATTGTGGATTTGGTCCTCAAGGCCTTTGCCTATGAACTCAGTAAAGAGTTATCCGTGTTTATTGGACTGATTATCACCAATTGTATCATTATGGGACGTTTTGAGGCCTTCGCCTTAGGAAATGGCCCTTGGCGTTCATTCTTGGATGGAGTAGGTAATGCTTTGGGATATGGTGTAATCCTTGTTATTGTCGGATTTTTCAGAGAGTTATTGGGATCAGGGACCTTATTTGGCGTAAAAGTACTCGGGGACTCTGTGGAAAAGACTGGGCTTTACGCTCTAGGTTACGAAAACAATGGATTTATGGTATTGCCGCCCATGGCACTTATTGTAGTGGGAATCATTATTTGGGTTCAGCGCTCGAGAAATAAAGCACTGATTGAGGAAGCGTAAAATAATTGATTGATCTGGAAATCATCGCCGGGGTCAAAACAAAATGATATATGGAACATTTAGAATTATTTTTTAAGTCAATTTTTGTGGACAACATGGTGTTCGCATACTTTTTAGGAATGTGCTCGTATTTGGCCGTATCCAAAAAAGTGAGCACTGCGGTCGGTCTTGGAGCGGCTGTAATATTCGTATTGACCGTTACAGTTCCCTTGAACTGGTTGCTCGATCAGTATATCCTTCAACCTGGGGCACTGGTCTGGCTTGGGGCAGAATACGCCAGCTACGATCTGAGTTTTTTATCCTTTATTTTGTTCATTGCGACTATCGCCACCATGGTTCAACTTGTAGAGATAGTTGTAGAGAAGTTTTCACCGTCTTTATATAACTCGTTGGGTATTTTCCTACCGCTGATTGCCGTGAATTGTGCGATTTTGGGAGGATCATTATTCATGCAATCGCGTGAGATCGCCACCTTCGGTTTGGCCCTGAACTACGGATTTAGTTCAGGTATCGGTTGGTTTTTGGCGATACTGGCCATCGCTGCAATACGTGAAAAAATACGTTATTCTAATGTCCCAGCGCCATTAAGAGGTTTGGGGATTACCTTTATTATTACCGGACTGATGGCCATTGGCTTTATGAGTTTTGGAGGCATGCTCACCGGCGGTGATGATGCGACTGCTGAGGTTACTGAAGTAGCCACGGTTCTACCTGTAAAAGAAATGTCTAACACTGAGTCTTCCACAGCGGTTCCGAGTGAATCTGAGTTGGAAGTAAATGAAACGATAGAATAAGATGATATTAGCCAGTACCCTTGGAGTTATTTTAGCAACCGTTGCCGCATTTTTGGTTTTAGTCCTTTTGCTTGTTTCGTTGTTGTTATTTACCAAAGAAAAATTATCGCCTTCAGGTCCAGTAACCATTACGATCAACGGTGAGAAAGAGATTGAAGTGGCCTCAGGAGGGACGCTACTCTCTACCCTTGGAAATCAAAAAGTCTTCTTGCCTTCTGCTTGCGGTGGCGGTGGAACCTGTATTCAGTGCGAGTGCCATGTTTTAGATGGCGGAGGAGAAGCCCTTCCGACAGAAACCCCGCATTTTACACGAAAAGAGTTGCAGCACGGAGCGCGTCTGGCTTGCCAAGTCAAGGTGAAACAAAATATGACCATCCAGATTCCTGAGGAGATTTTTGGGATCAAAAAATGGGAAGCGACCGTAGTGCGCAATTATAATGTGGCCTCGTTTATCAAAGAGTTTGTGGTGGAAATACCAGAAGATATGAATTACAAAGCTGGGGGATATATTCAGATTGAGATACCGCCCTGTGAAATTAAGTATTCTGATATCGATATTACAGCCCATCCTGAAGAGCATGAGACCCCGGATAAATTCCAAGCAGAATGGGATAAGTTTGGGCTTTGGCCTTTGGTGATGAAAAATACTGAAAGCGTGGAGCGTGCTTACTCAATGGCCTCATATCCTGCGGAAGGACGTGAAATTATGCTAAACGTGCGTATTGCAACACCACCATGGGATCGTGTCAATAACGGATGGATGGATGTGAATCCTGGAATTGCCTCTTCGTATATTTTTGCCCAAAAGCCCGGCGATAAAGTAACGATTTCAGGGCCTTATGGAGAATTCTTTATCAACGAGTCAGAGTCTGAAATGCTCTATGTTGGTGGGGGTGCAGGAATGGCACCAATGCGTTCGCATTTGTATCACTTGTTCAAAACCCTCAAAACGGGGCGTACGGTGACTTACTGGTATGGTGGTCGTTCGAAGCGTGAGTTATTTTACCTAGATCATTTTGAACAACTAGAGAAAGAATTCAAAAACTTTAAATTCTTCCTTGCCTTGTCTGAACCGCTTCCTGAAGATAACTGGAAAGTAAAAAAAGACATTAACGATAAAGATGGTGATGGGTTTGTTGGATTCATACACCAAGTAGTAATTGATAATTATCTGAATTTCCACGAAGAACCAGAGGACATCGAATTGTATTTCTGTGGGCCGCCACTCATGAATCAAGCGGTGCAAAAGATGGGAGAGGATTTTGGTATCCCTGATGAAAATATTCGTTTTGATGATTTCGGAGGGTAATTAAATAAGACCAGTACGCTGGTCTTTTTTAATTTAAGCGCGCATTTTATGGAATTGACCCAACAAGAGTTGCATTATTTGGCCATGAATATCGTTGGTGAGGAACTCAAAGAACTCGGCTATGAGTTTTTGGGGGTGAACTCTGATTTGAAAAAAAATCCACAATTTGTGGCCCTCAAAGACAAAACACTGCACTTTGTTCTGGTCCGCGCGGTTTGTTATCCGGAGGATCCCACGCTTTTTGATGAAGTTCTCAGGGATAAAATGGTAGATCACGCGCGAGCGCATGAGGCTAAATTAGCATTTGCGGGCGTGGGACTGGGACACGGAGAGGATTATGGTCGACCTCCATTAAAAGACCAGCCGTATACCCAGGTATATTCAGGATTAAAGTGGCTCGTATGAGGTATTTAGTTATAGGAATTGTAACCTTTATTTTTTCAGGCTGTTCGCCTCACGAAGAGCTTCGTATCTTTCATGGAAATGCCTTCGGAACAACCTATGCCATAAAATGCTACAGTGATCTCGAGACCTCTCAATTACAAGACCAGGTCGATAGCTTGGTTGATCAAATTAATGCCTCTATCAGTACTTATGATCCTTCAAGTATCATTTCGCGAATTAATCGAGGCGACACTTCAGTGGTGGCAGACACCTATTTTGATGATGTGCTGAGCCTATCACGCAAGGTCCATGCAGCGACTTCAGGCTTTTTTGACCCTACGGTAGGCGCGATTGGTAATGCTTTAGGTTTTGGCCCAAAAGGATTTTCTAGTATTCCAAGCGATAGAGTACTCGATAGTTTATGCCCCTATGTGGGACTTGATTTAGTTTCCGTGGACCAAAATAATGGTACAATCCAAAAACCTAAAGAGGTTTATTTAGATTTCAATGCGATCGGCAAGGGTTATGGTATCGATGTAATTGGTCTTCATTTAGAGGAATTAGGCATTAAAGACTATTTGGTCGAGGTCGGGGGTGAAATTCGTGCTCTTGGCGTTAATCGCTCCAAAAATAAGCCATGGATTATCGGCATAGAGGCTCCACAAATAGAGGAAAATGGCAGAAATATTGATCGTGTTTTTGCCATTCGAGACCAGAGCCTTGCTTCATCAGGTAATTACCGAAAATTCCGTGTTGATCCAGAGACAGGCCGTAAGTTTGTCCACACCATTAATCCACTGACCTGTCGCGCAGAAGAAAATGCCATCACCAGTGCGAGTGTTTGGGCCACAACATGTGCCGAGGCCGATGCTTATGCTACGGCAATTATGGCTATGGGTCTCGAACGCACGAAAGAACTGATCAATCAGCGTCCAGATCTAACAGTCTACTATACCTATCACAATACCGAAGGCGAGTTTAAATGGTTTGCCACGCCCAATTTACTGGCTGAGTTTGAGTAATTCATATGCGTAGAGCTCCTTCTTTAACGGCTCTAAACCATCAGATTTAATAATCACATGGACATTAATCTTTATAGGCCAAAGGGATGAGCTCTCCAAGCGCCAATGCGTATTTGCGCATTAATTGAGCGTCTAGATGCTCAGAAATATCAAAGGTTTCGACCCTAAAACCGACACTGCTTAGCCGGGTAAAGTAATCCATTCCATATACTCTCACGTGATCGTACTGCCCAAAAATTTTTGCGCGCTCCTTGGGGTCTGTGATATTGTCGTCTTGAAAAGTAGATTTGCGCTTAGGGTCATACGGTACTTGAAGAATAGCTAATCCGCCAGGTTTGAGTACACGGTACAATTCGCTCATGGCTTTGAGATCATCTGGGATATGTTCTAAAACATGATTACAAATAATCATATCATAGCAGTTGTCCTCGAAGGGGAGCGCACAAATATCTGCTTTAACATCCGCTAAAGGAGAATTCAAATCTGTGGTAGTGTATTTTAAATTTTTTAATCGACGAAAACGGTGATAAAATGCTTGTTCTGGAGCAAAGTGCAGCACCCTTAACGGCTCAAAGAACAATCCAGTATGATGTTTTAGAAATAACCAACACAGTCGATGTCGCTCCAGGGATAATGTCCCTGGAGAAAGAACGTTCTGTCGAATAACGCCGTAGCCGTATGGAAGAAATCGTCGGTAGGATTGCTCGTTAATGGGGTCAGTATATTTAGTCCCACGTAACAGAGTATCCAATAATGGCCGCAGCAAAAAGCTCATACTTATAAGCCATGGCCTGGGAACCATATTTAGTATGAATTTAAAACCGCTGCTCATAGTGTACCCGGGATTACCCTTTTTAAGGATTGGAAATAAATGGACGTTCCTCATCAGAACTCAGTCCTAAGGCCTCATAGACATAATCAAAGGTGCTGAGCAGCTCTGGTTTACCATTGACAATGGCCACATTATGCTCAAAATGTACGCTGGGCTTGGCGTCTTGAGTGACAATCGTCCATCCATCTTCAAGTTGTTTCACCTTGTGCGTTCCCATATTTATCATCGGTTCTATCGCGATAGTCATGCCTTCAGATATTTTTTTTCCGCGCCCACGCCTTCCGTAGTTGGGGACTTCTGGGTCTTCATGTAGTGTTTTGCCAAGGCCATGTCCGACCAATTCACGAACTACCCCGTAGCCATGCGCTTCACAATGGGTTTGTATGGCATAACCGATATCTCCAATTCTGTTACCTGCTTTAAACGCCTCAATACCCTTGTACAAGGAGGCTTTGGTCACATTGAGGAGTTCAATAATTTCCTTATCTACATTACCTACTTGAAATGTATAGGCGTGATCGCCGTAATAACCATTCATCAAAACACCACAATCAATGGCGACAATATCACCATCCTCCAAAGCGGTTTTGGTCGGTAAGCCATGTACTACGGCCTCATTGACCGAGGTCAATAAAGTCGATGGACAACCATAGAGTCCCAGAAAACCGGGTTTTGCGTTATGATCTCGAATAAAGGATTCTGCCATGGCGTCTAACGATTGAGTTGTGATTCCTGGCTTGACCTCTTTGGCAAGCATGCCTAGAGTTTTGGATACCAATCGTGCGCTTTGGCGCATGAGTTCTATTTCTTCTCGAGTCTTTAAGTGAACCATAGTCTATCGATCCTTGTAATGTGGATATTGTGAAACATGTGCCTTGAGCTCAGGTATGCATTGGCTTCCAATTAAAAATTGTTTACCACTCTTTAGACGAATCGATAATCCTTCGGCCCCGCGCATATTGTAGACAGTGCCGTAGGCTGTAAATAATCGAATACCCCAGCCACCGACAAACCCATAGTTGACCACAGAAATTGACCCTATCTCTTCCCAGCGATGAAATTTGGTTTTAAAAGGGATAAATCGCATATAAATACCTTCTGCATTAATTCTTGTATCCAATCGCATCCATCGGAACAACACAATAATCCCAATATTAAACACAGTAAGGCCGATGATCCCGATATTATTGGTGGGCTTAGAACCAAAGGGAATATCCAAAATTAATTGTTGTACCAGCCCGTAGCTACCTACGCCAAATACAGCCAGTAAAAGCCCCCAAAGCCACCACTGGTTGAACCTTTGTGATTCTTTAAATTCTGATCGCTCATCAGTCTGCATATGCCGGCGTGTAGGGTTCTTGTTTTAAGATCTTCAGGAGATCCTGCTCTAAGGTTTCTTGAGTATACTCAACAATTCGATTGAGTTCAGCGCCATCTTTAAAAACCATGATAGTGGGAATAAATTCGATGTCGTATCCGGCCTCGAGATTGTCTGGGGTGTCTTTGTCATGTGTCATGGCAACGATCTCGAGTTGACTTTGATCAAAATCGGTCAATTTTAATAATTTCAATAAAGCTGGGACTTCGCGCTGACTGTCCTCGCACCAGGTACCCATAAATACTTTTACATAAGATGTTTTGAGCAAGGGTTTTATCTCATTGACGACCGACATATCTGGTGTATAGGCAGTGGCGTTTTCTTCGAGCCAGACAGAATAAGGTTCTTGATTGAGTCCGTTTGGGTTGATGGGACCCAAAAGCATGACTCCTCCATCAATAGAATCTGCAACCTGTTTGTTTATGGTCAATGCGCTATTGCCCTCGGACTGTTCTGATTGCTCAGACGACAAATGGTTGTTTAATTCTGATTTTGCGCTGCTGTTCTTAGGGTTATTACAGCCGATTATTATAAGGCTGAACATAGTCAATACGGAAATAAAAGTCTTCATAATTTAATCGATTAAAGAGGTTTGAGTCATAGCCTTGGGAATATCCAGATCCATAAGTTTTAACACTGTAGGAGCGATGTCACCTAAAACCCCAGAACGAATGAATTTAATTGATTTATCCACCAAAATCAGTGGTACAGGGTTGGTTGTATGCGCTGTATTGGGGCTTCCATCGGGATTAATCATGGTTTCACTATTACCGTGGTCTGCAATAATTAAGGTGCTGTATCCGTGTTCTAAAGCCAAGGGAACTATTTTTGAAACACACTGGTCTACAGTTTCGCAGGCTTTTATAGCCGCTTGTAAATCACCTGTGTGGCCTACCATATCAGGGTTAGCAAAATTCAAGCAAATAAAATGGGCATTTTCTTGAGTGATTTCTGGTATAATTTTGTCGTGTATATCCCAGGCACTCATCTCAGGCTGTAAATCGTAGGTGGCTACTTTTGGAGATGGGCAAAGAATACGGTGTTCACCTTCAAACGGCATTTCGCGCCCTCCGTTAAAGAAAAATGTAACATGGGGGTATTTTTCAGTTTCGGCAATTCTTATTTGCTTTTTACCTGCTCGGGCGATGGTCTCCCCCAGGGTGTCTTGCAAGTTCTCTTTATCGTAAACCACCTTGACGCCCTTAAATGTGTCATCGTAGTTGGTCAATGTGCAAAAATAGAGATCCAGAGGTTGCATCTCCCATTGATCCAGAGCACTTTGACTTAAAACTTTGGTTAATTCTCTTCCTCGATCGGTTCTGAAGTTAAAAAAGATGACCACGTCACCTGACTTGATGGTCGCAGGACTAGCTTCGGACTCATTGACTGTATTTTGAAGGGCAATAGGCTCAATAAACTCATCGGTAATTCCTCGCTCGTAGGCCTGTTCTAGAGCAGCAATGGGGTCTGAGCTGAGTTGACCAATACCCTTGACCAAAAGATCATAGGCTTTTTTGACACGCTCCCATCGCTTGTCTCGATCCATAGCGTAATAACGTCCGATGAGACTGGCTAAACGGGCTCCGTACTGGGCTAATACGGGTTGGAGCGATTTTATATACTCAGGGGCGCTTTTGGGATCTACGTCTCTTCCATCGGTAAATCCGTGCACCAAAATTTCTGGAACTTTTGCCTCTGAAGCGGCCTTTATTAACGCCTTTAGATGGTCAATATGGGCGTGAACGCCACCATCTGAGAGTAGGCCCAAAAAATGGACGCTTTTATTATTTTGCTTGGCGTATTGAAACGCCTTTTGTAATTCTGGCTCTTGATCGATTGTGCCTTGCTCTACTGCTCGATTGATTTTGGCAAGATCCTGGTAAACAATACGTCCAGCTCCGAGATTCATGTGGCCTACTTCACTGTTGCCCATTTGTCCATCGGGCAGTCCTACATGTCCTCCGTGGGTCATGAGTTGTGCATTTGGATATCGATGTGGTAAGGCGTCCATAAACGGAGTTTGCGCCTGGGCTACGGCCGAGACTTCACGATTTTGGGTCATTCCCCAACCGTCTAAAATCATCAAAAGTACTTTTCGGGACATCGGTGTTTTTTTGCGGGGTAAAGATAAGCAATACGTCGCGCTTAGTCTAAAAGTAAGGGATTGATATCTAAAAGGTGATTTTTTCTGTACTCCGCCAAAAAAGATCCGTTGATTTCTGAGGATCCGAGAAATTGTTTTTGACTAAAAATGTCATCCAGGTTGAGTTTTTTATAGGCTTTGAGCATGGGAATAGAGATGGGACCATAACTGTAATGCCATGGCTCATGAGCAAATCCTTTTCGATCCGGTGCATTGGTGTAGACTTCATAAAATCCAAAATCTGCAGCATGGGTTTCTAGCCATTCTCTGAGGGTTCGGTATACCCCAGAACCATAAAAGTGTTGGGTCTCTAAAACTGATTTTGGAGCCGGTATGGCACCATTAATTAAATCGAGATCGGTACCCCAATGATGTCTTGAGGTGCCGGGTATAGTGGAATACTCAATAATTCGTTGGACTGCCTGTGTTGGTGTGGCTCCTTGGGCGGTAAACCTTTTGTATTTGTTTTCAAAAATTTGTTTTTGACGCTCAAAACTGCGAAACGCAGAAACAACTTTGAGGGTAATTCCATCTTGTTTTGCGGCCTCTTGCATGCGATTGAAGGCGGCTGCCGTATCGCGTTGCATCGTGCTTAAATAAGTACTGCCCACTAAATCTCTAGGGGCTTTACCGATTAACTCCGGGGTAGTGTATGCTTGCATAAGATCTGAGGCAAATAGACTAGAGGGGACAAGCAGTGCTGAGGTTGAGGCACTTATTAATTTTAAAAACACTGTTCTTTTCATGCGCTTATAAGGCCATTTTTGGCAGGATTAGTGGGGCGCCAACATTTATTCTTTCTTGCTTATTATCCGGATAAAATAATACCGCAGGATGGGAACCTTCGATCCTCATTTCTGCACCAGCAACACGGAGCCAACTGCCTTCGGGTAAACCGACTACTGGAATTTTTTCTTGGTATTGGAATTCTTTTATTCTGGTCGCACGAGACTCTCCCATGTGGGTGCTATTTTTCTCTGGTTCAATATAATGGGCATTGATGTTACAAGGCACTCTTCCCAGTGCCTTCAGGGTGGGTGGGTGTACTATTGGCATGTCGTTGGTTGTATGAATTCCAAGACCGCAAATATTGGATCCAGCACTTGTTCCCAAGTAGGGGACGCCTTGATCCAAAGCCCTAGTTAGGGGGTCGATCAGATTTAAATCCCAGAGTTTTTTAAGCAATAAAAATGTATTTCCTCCTCCGGTAAAAATAGCACTTGACTCGCTCAAAAGTCCAGGAGCATCGTTGGTTTCATTTAGCCCTACAACCTCAATATTAATTTGCGCTAAGGTCTGGCGAACTTTCTGGGTGTATACTTGTTCACTACAACCCCCTGGTCTGGCAAAGGGAACAAAAGTCAGACGTTTAGCCCCTTTAAAAAACGACTTGAGTTCGGGCAAAATATAAGACAGATAGGACTGTCCAAATAGGGTGGAGGTACTGGCCAATATTAGGTTATTCATAAATTACGCAGGTTTGATATGGCATTGGATTGTGCATATTTCCTTAGGTTTGTATTGTAACGCACCAACTTATGCTGTACAAGATAAATCTTTTCTTTATCACTGCGGGCCTTTTGGCTTTTGGAGTCTTTAATTTTTCTCAGTCCCAAGATGGATGGACTCAGAGCAGTAATACCCACAAATTTTATGTGAGCACGACAAATGTTGAGTATAATCCAAATACCAAGAGTCTCGAGATGATACAACGTGTCTTCACCGATGATTTAGAAAATGTTTTGCGTGCGCGATACGGGCCCGAGATTAAACTCGCAGAAGTCAATGAGCCCCAAAAAAATGCGCAGCTCATAAAGCAATATATACTCAAACAATGGGAGCTCAAAAATCAGGGTCAATCGTTGGATTTAAATTATCTCGGTCATCAATACGATATTGATCAGGTAAAAATATTTATCGAAGTGCCCCTTGACGGACCACCTGATGAATTGTTTTTTCAAAATAAAACACTGTTTGATTTGACCTCAGATCAGCAAAATATCATTCACGTAACCGTACAAAAAAAACGAAGAAGTTTATTGCTTTTTGCAGAGAACCCTAATGGAGTGTTAATTTTTGACTGACAGCCCTGAGAAATCCCAGAAAAGGGTAAATTTAACACAAAATTAAAATTACGTCATGATTAACAGACTCGGATTAATTATCGCTTGCTTCTTCTCGGCAACACTTGTTTTTAATGCTCATGGCCAAGACCAAGAGCCTAAACCCGAACGCAAGCCAGGCCATTACAATACCAATAGGTTTAAGCAACTTTACGAAGAGTTTTCCACGCCCAATCAGTACCGCTCGGCAAGTGGGGCTCCAGGACCTGCCTATTATCAGCAGCAGGCCGATTATAAAATGGCACTGACCTTAAATGACGAGCGTTCTCAAATTTACGGCGAAGAAACCATCACATATACTAATAACTCACCTGATGCCTTAGAATATCTTTGGGTCCAATTGGATCAAAATAAAAGGGCTCGTGACAGTAAAAGTCCACTCATTGAGTCCTCTGGTGCGTTCCCAGCAAAAATGGCAGGTAGTTTTGTTAACGAGTACATGGGCCAAGGATTTGATGGAGGATTTAAAATCGATTGGGTCCGTGATGAAAAAGGCAAACCGCTACCCCATACAATTAATCGCACAATGATGCGTATTGAAATGCCTGAGGTACTTGAGCCGGGCAATAAATTTGTGTTTTCCATAAAGTGGTGGTACAATATCCCGGAACATACTGTCGAGTTTGCTCGTAGCGGATACGAGACTTTTGACGATGGGAACAAAGGCTATGTCATTGCTCAGTTTTATCCGAGAATGGCTGTTTACTCCGACGTAGAAGGATGGCAAAATAGTCAGTTTTGGGGAAGAGACGAATTCGCCCTTCCTTTTGGAAATTTTGAGGTATCTATTACCGTGCCTAGTGATCATGTTCTCGATGCCACTGGTGTTTTGGTCAATCGTAAAGAGGTCTTTTCAAAAGAAATGATGCGCCGATATGAAATAGCCAAAAAGAGTTATGACAAGCCCATTTTAATTGTGACACAAGATGAAGCAGAGCAAGCGGCTAAAGGCTTCGCAACGAGCAGTAAGACTTGGAAATTTAATGCTGAAATGGTTCGAGATTTTGGCTTTGCGAGCTCACGTCGTTACATCTGGGATATGATGGCGGTTCGTATTGGTGATCGTGATGTTATGGCGGTCTCTGTCTATCCACCAGAAGGAAATCCATTATGGGAAGATTGGTCGACCCGAGTAGTTGCCAGTACACTAAAGTCTTATTCACGGATGACCTTTGATTACCCGTATCACAAAGCGATTTCGGTACACGCCAAAAGTCAAGGTATGGAGTATCCTATGATTTGTTGGAATTATGGACGTCCCAACAAAGACGGCACCTACAGTGATCGTATAAAATATGGAATGTTTGGGGTCATTATTCACGAGGTGGGTCATAACTTTTTCCCAATGATTGTCAATAGTGACGAACGCCAATGGACTTGGATGGATGAAGGGATCAATACGTTTGTCCAATACGTGGCCGAACAGGACTTTGGGGTGGCTTATCCCGAAGCGATTGCACCAAATCTAACTTATCCCTCGCGCCGAGGTCCCGCCAAGGCTATTGTCAATTACATGGCTGGGGATCAAGACCGATTGGCGCCAATCATGACCAAGGGATTAAATACCTATAATTTCGGGGCCAATGGATACTCAAAACCAGCAACGGGCTTAAATATTTTGCGCAAAACAATCATGGGTGAAGATTTATTTGATTATGCTTTTAGAACATATGCCCAAAGATGGATGTTCAAACACCCGACACCAGAAGATTTCTTCCGTAGTATGGAAGATGCCTCTGCCATTGACTTAGATTGGTTCTGGCGCTCTTGGTTTTACACGACCGATTACACAGATATTGGTGTTTCTTCAGTCAAGAAATATTACGTGACCGATAAAATTAACACCGCGATGCGCCAAATGATGCAAGCGCGTGGTATTAGTAAAAGTGATTTACCGCCTCTAGTCTTTCTTGTTGAAGAAGGAAGTGAGGATTTTGAAGAGGAAATGCGCACCAAAACTCTGAATGATGTAGTGACCCTGCAAGAGTTTATTATGGACCGCATGACTCCTGAGGAGCGCACTGAGCTTAAAATGCCCAAGTATTTTTATGAAGTTACCTTTGAAAAGCCAGGGGGCATTCCAATGCCGATAATTGCTGAGTACATCTACGCGGATGGATCCAAAGAGCGTGTGACCTATCCGGCTCAGATCTGGCGACTCAATGACCAGTCGGTGGGTAAAGTCATCGCCTCTGAGAAAGAAATTGTCAAAATCGTAGTCGATCCAGACGAGGAAACGGCCGATATTGATACCTCAAACAACTCCTGGCCTGCCGAAGAAAAAGTCGGAGAGTTTCAGGCGTTTAAAAGCAATATAAAAGGGCAGTAAGCCAATATTCGAATTCAATGGAATTTTGCGATTCCACAAACAAAAGCTCCGATGATTTCATCGGAGCTTTTGTTTAAAGACCTGTGAACTTTAATATCTTTGTGTCATGAACTTTCCAACTCTTTTTATTAGTGGGGCAGAAATAGCGTTTATTGTCTTTATCGTTTTAATGGTATTTGGAGCTGATAAAGTCCCTGAAATCGCCCGAGGTCTCGGTAAAACGATGAAACAAATTCGCTATGCCACCGATGATATCAAGAAAGAAATCACTAAAAGTGCCGACAAACAAGGCATCGATGTTTCAGAATTCAAAAAGGGCATTGATCAAGTCAAAGAAGACGTCGATGAAATAACCGGCCCCATAAAACGTCAACTTTAATTAACACTTTCTTGCTATAGACAGACCATCACGCACAGGGAGCAGGACGGTTTGGTATTCGGGATGTTGCCCCAGAGTTTTATTAAATTCCTGAAGGACCTTGGTGTCGAGATCTTCATCTGCTGCGTTTTGCGTAACCTTACCGCTCCACAAGACATTATCACTAATGAGTAAGCCTCCAGACCGTAACATCGGGGTTACGAGCGTCAAATAATTCAAGTAATTGGATTTATCCGCGTCGATAAAGACTAAATCGAATTGCTCATTTAAAGTTGGGATGATCTCCAAGGCATTGCCTAGGTGAGCCACTATTTGCTGTCCTTTTTGTGAGCGATCAAAATATTTTTGTTGCAGTTGTCGTAATTCTGGATTCCGGTCAATGGTGTGTAACACACCATCGCCAGTCAAACCTTCTGCCAAACAGAGCGCAGAGTAGCCTGTATATGTGCCAATTTCTAAAATAGCTTTAGGAGCGATTAATTGAGACATCAGACTCAATAATCGTCCTTGTAAGTGACCACTGAGCATTCTTGGCGCCAGAACTGATTGCCAAGTTTCAATATTGAGCTCATCCAATAGTTTTGGTTCCGCTTGAGTATGCTCATCGGCATATTGCGCGATGTCCTGAGGCACGAAATCCATTACCCTAGTATTTTTTTGACGAGTTGATTTTTGGCCGTTTGATCATCGCCAAAAAGCCATTGTAAGACGTTATCCTCCCAAATTGCATCGCATTCCTCCGGGTCTAATACCCCTTGTTTTTGGGCTAGATCCAAAATTTTTCCAGGATAGGACGATTGGGCCGTACTTTCCATTTCACCCAGAGGATAGGGATCATCTAGGCCCATGAGTACTTGTTTACTGCCTTGATTTTTGATCAAAAGTTCTAAGGATCCCGTATCGTGAACCAGGGTATCAAAAAAGATATTTTTGTGTGCCACACTTTTGCGCGGATGCACTTTTCCTTCGAACAGATCGGGTCGTCCATCAAATCCCTGAATTCTTCGACCCAAATTTATTTGTGCGAGTTGACCACCATGAGCAAAGCAAGTACGCATGCCCGGAAATTTGTCGGCATAACCATTGAGTGTAAAAAAATGATAGGCATCGGCACATTGGGCCAACATCCAGATCAAATGAAAACGCCATGCTGTATTTTGCAGTTTGATTAGCTTTTCACCATCGTAGGGGTGAATTTCAACGGCTAGATTATATTTTGAGGCAAGTTCAAAAATGGGCTCATTCTCAGCGTCAAAAATACTTCTCCATGTTCCTATGGTATCCATGTAATGAGTGGGCAGACAGAGCAGTCTTAGCCCTAGAGTTTCAACGCAGCGTTCAATTTCCCATAATGCACCGCGCACAAATCCTGGATGTACGACAAATCCACAGCTAAATTTACTGCTATGGTCGTGCTGGATTCTCGCATTAAAATCATTTTGGAATCGCAAGGCTTGTTTCATTTCTTCTAAACGAAGGCCATTGCCGTAGAGCTGAGATAAATTTAAAACGACTGCATGATCGATATTATAACGATCCATCCATTGCAGTTTTTCATCTAAAAAAAAGCTCGAGTCTGTCACTGGCCGACGCCATTCCTTTTGCAGCATAAACTTCCGGTCTTTATCCACCCAAAAAATACCTTTGTCTTTCATAAAGGGTGGAATCTCCTCTGGGTAAGGAAGCAAGTGAGAATGACCGTTGATGCGCAGCTTTCTTTTCATTGGTTTTAAATGAGGTTCAAGTTACAAAGATTTTGTTCGTCCGCCATCGATGGGTAAGTTGATCCCATTGATATATCCCGCTGAGGTACTGCATAAAAAGGCAATTCCGTAAGCGATTTCGCTCGCCTGAGCAAAGCGTCGTGCAGGAACGACTGACGTCATAAAATCACGGGCTTGCTCCGGTGTTTTATTCAATCGTTTGGCTGCCGAATTGATGATGTCATCAAGTCGATCTGTTGCGGTAAACCCGGGCAGTACGTTATTCACCGTAATGCCAAAAGGACCGAGCTCAACAGACAAGGTCTTACTCCAATTTGCTACCGCACCGCGTATGGTATTACTCACACCTAGATTCTCGATAGGCTGTTTGACCGAGGTAGAGATGACATTGATAATCCGTCCAAATTTTGCATGTTTCATTTGGGGAACAAGGGCTTGAGTCAAAATTTGATTACACAAAAGATGTTGGGCAAAAGCCGCCTGATATTCTGCGGGATCTGCTGCAACGGCTGGACCCGCTGGCGGCCCCCCGGTGTTGTTGATCAGTATATGGATTTGATACGATTTAGACAGCGTCTCTGCAGCGGCTTTAAATGCGCTGATATCACTAAAATCGACCGCTAAAGATTCATGATTCTGATTCAATGTTTTGGGCAATTCCTTTAAGGTTTGCTCAAGCTTTTGCGGATTTCGTGCCATTAGAACAACGCGTGCCCCGAGCGTGGCTAACTCTATTGCAGTTGCCTTACCGATACCAGCAGTACTGCCGCATACTAAAGCTGTTTTTCCTTCAAGATTTAATTCCATATATGTTTATTTTAATGATCAGTGTTGCATTTTAGGTTATGCCATCAAAACAGTGCTATTGCGATTGAGGTTTATAACTGATGCATATATTTTTAGGTTCCGTAAAAAAGCGCAAGGCTTCAAATCCACCTTCGCGTCCGACCCCACTCGATTTGACACCACCAAACGGGGTGCGCAAATCACGGTTGAGCCAAGTATTGACCCACACTATTCCCGACTCAAGATATTGTCCAAAGCGCATAGAACGATCAATATTTGAAGTCCATAAACTGGCCGATAGACCATAGGTCACACTATTGGCCATAGCCAACACTTCATCCTCACTATCAAATGGCATAAGCGTAACCACCGGGCCGAAAATCTCTTCTTGATTGACACGACATAAGTGATCATTGATTTCAATGACCGTGGGCTGCAAATAATATCCCTTTGGATGTTGCTCAAGAGCAACTTTTTGCCCCCCTGTCAAGACGATACCACCTTCGTTTTGGGCCAGTGCGATATAATCTAATATTTTTTGTTGGTGCGCCTCCGAGATCACAGCGCCTAAATCGACTTGTGTATCCGGTGGTCCCACCTGTAATTGTTGCACCCTGGCTACAAAATCTGATTTGAATTGATCATAAATGGACCGCTCAACAAAAATGCGACTGCCACAAAGACATATTTGACCCTGATTAGCAAAAGATGATTTGAGCGTGGTTTCAAGCATCTGCTCATAATCGCAATCGGCAAAAATTATATTAGGATTTTTCCCTCCCAGCTCTAAGGATAACTTTTTAAACATTGGCGCGGCTACTTTGGCTATATGCGCTCCGGTAGTCGTACCGCCTGTAAACGATATGGCTTTGATATTGGGGTGCGCGACAATCGCTTGCCCCGCACTCGGGCCAGTTCCGTTAACAATGTTAAGTACCCCCGCAGGAAGCCCGGCCTGTTGACAAATATCAGCGAGTAAATAGGCAGTTACACTCGTTAGTTCACTAGGTTTTGCCACCACTGTATTGCCCGCTGCAAGTGCTGGTGCAATTTTCCAAGTAAACAAGTAAAGGGGCAGATTCCAAGGCGAAATACAACCCACCACCCCGATGGGATGGCGCAGAGTGAAATTTATGCTGTTTTTACCGACACTCTCATGGGCTTCGGTTGAAAATTGCGTCAAGGCATGGGCAAAAAATCTGAAATTACTCGAGGAGCGTGGAATATCAATAGCCTTGGCCAGAGACAGGGGTTTGCCGCTATCACGCGACTCTGCACGGGCTAGAGTATCCAGATTTTGGTCGATAAGATCCGCAATACGATATAAAATGGCACTGCGCTGTTCTAGAGTGGTTTGGCGCCAAGTACCGAATGCTTTTTTTGAGGCCGTATAAGCGGCTTGAACATCGCTGGCATCACTTTGTGGCAAATACCCATAAACCTCACCGGTACCTGGTTCGATATTATCAAGTCTTGTACCACTCAGGGCCTCTTGAAACTTACCATCGATGTAATTAAGGACCTCGACCATTATTTTAATGGTTTATACGCTGTTGCTTTAATTTCAATGAGCAGGAGTGGATTGGGCAATTGGTGCACGGCCACGGTGGTACGCGCGGGACCAGATTCGGACTTAAAATACTGAGCATAAACCTCATTGTATCCGGCAAAATCATTCATATTGACCAAAAAAGTCGTCAAATCGACTAAATCTTCGAGTTCGGCCCCTTCAGCCTTGAGATAGTCTCGGATATTATCCAGTACGGCTGCAGTTTGCTCCTTTATATCCAATTGGACAGTCCCCATAGCATCGACCTTATGCGCTCCGGCGATGGTATTATCGGGTTTACGTGCGCTCGTCCCTGAAATATAAAGATAATCTCCCATGCGTTTTATGTGGGGATAGGCCCCTCTGGGACTTGCTTTTCCATCGATTAGTTTATTGCTGGTTTGTGCCATTGTAATACAGTTTAATCATTAGGTTTGGTTTGTTCAAGCAGCGATTGGGTGTGTTCATTGATCAATCGCAGTTGTTGGTCAAGGTCTTGAGCTTCACTTAGGTGATTTTGACGCAATAAGTCTTCTATAGCCTTGTCTTGCGCGCGACCTCGGGTCATGGCCTGGTGATAACTCAATTCTGGTTTAAAGGTGACCATGGAGTATTTACTCTGATAGTCCATGGGTCGTTCTTGTTCAAGGCGGACCTCAATCGCGCGTTTGCGCTGAAATATCGGATCTGCGGTATGCTCCTTCATTTCGTGAAAGTTATCCAAAGCTAAATTAGCAATGGCATCAGCATCTTTTTTGCGCTCATTGGCAAATACATCAAAGAGTTCACTCCACCGATCAATGCCAGAATCCATCAGCCGATCAAAAACCAATACATCTTCAAAAGAGGCATTCATACCTTGTCCATAAAACGGGACTATAGCATGTGCCGCGTCCCCCATAATTAATGCTTTGTCGTGCGCATTCCAGGGGCTACACTTTATGGTGCCGAGTGGTCCTGTCGGATTGTTTTGATACTGCGCGACAATATCGGGTATGAGCTCGAGTAAGACAGGATATTTTTCTTGAAAATAGCCCCGTATTTGAGGGTCACTCTTGAGATGATCAAATCCGTGTGGTTCACGCGTGTGACTCATAAACAGGGTTACGGTAAAACTCTTGTCTAGATTGGGTAGTGCGATGACCATATCTTCTCCACGTGGCCAAATGTGTAACGCGTCCTCGCGAATTTGATACTCGCCGTCCGCTCCTGGGGCAATAGACAGTTCTTTATACCCATGACTGAGCCAATCTAATGAAAAATCAAACCCCTCTTTAGATTGTGATTGGAGTGTTTTTCGAACGAGGGAACCGGCCCCATCACAACCAAATATTACCTTGGATTCTATGGAGAATGACTCCGCTGTGGCGTTGCCCTTATCGTCCATTGAATTTTGTTGGAACTCAGCGCGACCGAGTTCTAAATCTAGGGCAACACAGGGGGCGTCAAAATAGACCGTCACGTTGTCGTGCTGATCAATGGCATCGAGCAGTAACGCATTGAGTCCTGGTCTTGAAATCGAGTTTATAGCTGTATCTGGATTGCCGCTGTAGGGACTAAAAAATGAATCGCATCCTTGTTGATGAATCATTCGTCCATGCATGGGTATCGCAATTGCTAGAGCTTTTTGATCCATACCCGCCATTTTTAAGGCTGTGAGCCCTCGGTCACTTAAGGCCAAATTTATAGACCGTCCTGCATCGAGGTTTGCCAGCCTAAGATCAGATCGTTTTTCTACTAGAGTGACCTGCTGATACCCTCTTTGGGCGAGTCTCAGCGCCAGAAGACTGCCGCACAGGCCCGCTCCGATAATTAATATTTCATCGCGTTTATTCACAAACATTGATTTAGGCGTTCCACAAAATGATAGACATCTTCAAAACTGTTGTACAGTGGTGCGGGTGCCACGCGAATTACATCGGGTTCACGCCAATCACTCACGACCCCTAGATCAGTTAAACGCTCATGGAGTTTACGATCGCTGTCCTTGATTTGTAATGAGAGTTGTGCGCCGCGCTCATCGGCCTCCAGTGGGGTCATAATTCTTATCTTATCACTGCCGAGGGTAGACAAGAGTTCTGCCATATAGCCAGTGAGTTGTATTGATTTTTCTCTTATGGCTTTAATCCCTGCGCGATCAAAAATATCCAGCGAGGCCCGAATGGCCGCCATTGATAATATGGGCGGATTGCTCAGTTGCCACCCCTCAACCCCAGGAATGGGTTCAAAGTCGTCGCGCATTTTAAAACGAGTTTTTTTGTTGTGTCCCCACCACCCCGTGAATCGAGGAAGTTCGAAGTCCTGGGCATGTCGCTCATGGACAAAGACACCCCCTAAACTGCCAGGGCCACTGTTGAGATACTTATACGTGCACCATACGGCAAAATCGACATTATGTTCATGCAGGTCACAAATAATATTACCGGCTCCATGGGCAAGATTAAATCCTACTTTGGCCTTGTAACGGTGTCCGATTTGTGTGATTTCTCTTATCGGGTAAACTTGGCCCGAATAATAATTGGAATTACCCAACATGATAAGGGCGACGCTGTCTTTATGCTCAGAAAGAAGCGTCTTGAGACTCGATAATTCGCAAAGTCCTGTTTCAGGATTGGGTTCCCAAAGGAGCAAACTTTGGCTCGGATCAAATCCATGAAATTTTAGTTGGCTTTCGACGGCGTATCGATCACTGGGAAATGCGTCGGCTTCAATGATAATTTTATGGCGTTGGGTACTTGGTTGATAAAACGAAACCATCATCAAATGAAGATTTACCGTCAGGGTATTCATCACCACAACTTCATTGGTCTTTCCTCCCACGACCTGAGCCATTTGATGGGTCAAGAGTTCGTGATAAGGCAACCAGGCATTATGTCCTTTAGTGTGTCCATCGACGCCCCATTTGGCCCAATGGGCTAATTCCTTATCGATGTAGTTTTTGGTCTGTTTCGGTTGAAGCCCCAAGGAATTACCACATAAATATACAGCTTGATGACCTGCGCCATCTAATGGTATTTCAAATTCATCTCTAAAGCCAGAAAGGCTATCGCCTTGGTCAAGTGATTTTGCGTGTTCTATGGATTGGTTGTTCATTGAAGCTAAAAGAAGGTCCTTTATGTCCTAAAAATAAGGAATATGCTTGGGTCCTCCTAAATTTAGTATTTTTAAGTCGAGAAAAAATTAATCTTAAAGCAATCCTTGCTTTACAAAAAACGATTGTTATGTCTAATGAACATGTTACTCAAGTAAATTTAATCGAAAATGGACCAGTTGTCGTAGTTGGTTCAGTAGATCTCCACCATCCAGACGGGCGTGTAGAGCGTCGCGAGCGCCGCAGTTCATTTTGCCGTTGTGGCAAAAGCGCCAGTATGCCCATGTGCGATGGGAGTCACAAAAACTAATTTACTCCGCCGATTTAAATAGATTGGGAAATTTAGCGACCACTCGATTCAACCTTGGAATCGAAGTATTGACAATATAAGGATGGTAGGGGTGATTGGTCTCGTAGTCTTGATGATAATCTTCTGCAGGCCAAAACGCGTCAAAAGCCTGAACCTCGGCAGCTACCTTGCCTTGACCTAATTGTTGTTCAAGCTTTTGGATTTTTGTAGCGATAATATCGGCCTCGCTCTGGTCTTGATAAAAAAGAATGCTTCGATATTGAGATCCGCGATCCGGTCCTTGCCCATTAAATTGACTGATATTCTGGGAGCCAAAATAGACATCAATTAACGTGCTAAAATCAATTTGATCTGGGTCGTAATACACGACCACAGCTTCCGCGTGACCGGTCAAGCCTGTATTACTGGCTCCATAGGTTGGGTTTGGGGTATGTCCTCCTGCGTATCCTGAAATGACCTCGGCAACTCCAGGGAGCCTTTCGTAAATTGCCTCAACACACCAGAAGCAACCACTCGCAAGATAAGCCTTACTGAGGCCTGTTTGATCCATTTCTTTAATCCGTTTGATTGTCTCTGAAAAATCAGCAGTATTGTATCCGGTATTTATGGTTCGTTTATCTTGACAACTCGCCATAGAGTGAATCATCAAGGTGGCCATTATCGAATAGATAAGAATTGTTCTCGCAGTCATAATCTCTTTTTGGGTAAAGATCAAAAAAAAACGCCTTGTGATAAGGCGTTTTGAGATTATTTTAACTTCGTGAACAAGCTTTCCATTTTTTGTCGTTCTTCTTCGGCAAGATTTGGATCGACCAAAATTCGACCGCTGTGTTCATCAGTAATGATCTTTTTGCGACTCGCAATTTCCATTTGTACCTGAGGAGGAATGGTAAAAAATGAGCCTCCTGAAGCACCGCGTTCTACTGCAACGACAGCAAGGCCATTCTTGACATTGGTCCGAATGCGTTTGTAGGCATTATAAAGACGCTCCTCAATTCCTTTGGCATATTTTTCAGACTCCTTCAAAAGCGCTTGTTCTTCTTTTTCAGTTTCTGCCAAAATTTCATCGAGCTCACCTTGCTTGTGGCTGAGATGTTCCTCTCTTTTGGTCTTACGCTCCTCGGTTTCCTCAATAACTATATTTTTTTGTTCGATTTGCGCTTGGTGCTCACGAATTTGTTTTTCTGCCAACTGAATCTCCAATTCTTGAAATTCAATCTCTTTGCTCAAGCTATTGTATTCGCGATTGTTACGTACCTTATCTTGTTGACCAGTGTATTTTTTGATCAGTGCCTTAGCTTCTTCGATCAGATTTTTACGCTCCTTAATACCGTCTTGGATCATGTCTAAATCAGCATTGAGTTTTTCTAAACGCGTATTTAGACCGGCCACTTCGTCGGCGAGGTCTTCTACCTCTAGAGGTAACTCTCCACGCACATTTCGTATTTCATCAACGCGAGAATCAATGAGTTGAAGATCGAATAGGGCGCGTAATTTTTGTTCTACCGTGGGTTCACTTTTCTTTGCCATAGATTTAGTAGTAACTTATAGGATTGGTCTTTACGTTTGATTTCACCACCTTGTTTTTGGGCAAGGAGGTGGCAAAATTACTAATTTTTTTGGTAAGGTGCTCAACAATTAGGTCTTTTGTGAATTGTTCACTTTCGTAATGACCGATATCCATTACTGCAAAATCCTCTGTACCCTTGAAAAAGTCATGATATTTAAGGTCTGCGGTGATATATACTTGAGCACCAAGGGCTTTGGCCTTATCGATGGCAAAACTCCCGCTTCCTCCAAGCAGCGCTACCGTATTGATTTTGTTTATGGTCGGGGCGCTGTGTTTAATCACACCACAATTGAATGCTGTTTTTACCTTTTTGAGTAAGGCCTCAAATGTGAGTGCTTTTGGAAGTGTTCCGATTAAACCCATACCTATTTCAGGGCACGCCTGAGCGAGTGGTATAATGTCATAGGCGACCTCTTGATAGGGGTGCTCTTTTTTTAAGACCTCGATGACCTTCTTTTTTTGATGGCTCAAGAAACTCACCTGAATCTGTGTTTCAGCTTCGGTGTGCTGACGACCAATTCGACCCAATGCGGGCTGGGCGCCCTCGAGCGGTTTAAAGGTTCCAGAGCCCTCTAGATTAAAACTGCACTCTTCATACTGGCCTAAGGCACCTGCTCCAGCCTCGAATAATGCATTTCTGATCTGCTGTGCGTGTTTCTGAGGCACATAGGTGATTAACTTATGCATGACACCGTCTTTGGGCATGAGTACGCGCGTGTGATTGAGGTTCAAAATCTGAGCCATACCAAAGGAAACCCCATGGGGCATATTGTCTAAGGCGGTATGTACGGCGATAATGGCAATATCGTGTTTAACGGCCTTGAGCACGGCTTTAGTCACGTAATCTTTTGGCTCAAGGGATTTAAGGCCAGAAAATATAATTGGATGAAAGCTGACGATCAAATTGCATTCTCTAGCCAAAGCTTCATCCACAACGGATTCTAAGCAATCTAAACTGACCAAGATCCCCGTTAGTTCAACCCCAGGGTCACCAACCAGTAATCCTGTATTGTCAAAGTCTTCGCTGTAGGTCAGCGGGGCCCATTGATCGAGTAAGTCTAGTACGTCAGCTACCTGCATATGTGAAATTTTAGGGTAAAGATAAAAAAGTATACTTTCGTTATCTTGTCTGTCTGAATTTAACCAAATAATCACTGGATTCATGAATCTTCTTGGCGCTCCTTTTTCCTTGATTTACGGCGGTGCTTTGGCGGCGCGAAACTGGGCCTTTGATCGCGGTATTTTATCGCAACATGAGTTTAACATCCCAGTGATTTCTGTGGGTAATCTCAGTGTCGGGGGTACTGGAAAATCACCGATGATCGAATACCTGGTTCATTTGTTGTCTCAGGAGTACAAGATCGGGGTAATCAGTAGAGGTTATGGGCGAAAAACAAAGGGTTATCTTGAGGTAAGTTCGGCTCATTCCGCACTGGAGGTCGGCGATGAACCCAGACAGATCAAACAAAAATTTCCTGAGATAACCGTAGCGGTTTGTGCCGATCGAGTTTCTGCCATTAAAACAGTGTCACCCAAGTGTGAGGTAATTCTTCTTGATGATGCTTTTCAGCATCGATATGTACGTCCTGCTCTCAATATTTTATTGACTCAATTTCACCAGCCTTATCATCGCGATAAGGTCTTACCTTGGGGTCGACTTCGGGAATGGGCCTCAGGCGCTAAACGTGCTGACCTTGTCGTGGTTACAAAATGTCCTGAACAATTAGCTCATGCTCAGAGTCAATCTCTACAATATGAACTCAATTTAACGGAGGCCCAAAGTTTTTATACCACTGCCATAGAATACGGAGATTATTGTGTTGGATTAAATGAGAAAATACCTTTTGACGAATTTATTCAACGGCCTTTTGTTTTGGTCACGGGTATTGCTAATCCACAGCCGCTCGTAGCGCAACTAGAGCAAAGAGGGGTTCGTTTTGATCATTACAGCTTTGCCGATCATCATAACTTCAGTCCGACTGAAATTCAAAAACTTCAAAAGCATGAGCTCATTCTCACCACCGAGAAGGACTTTCAAAGGCTTGGTGATCAGCTACAAAAAAAAGCCATCTATTATTGGCCCATTCGAACAAAATTTCTGTTCAATCAACAAGAGGCATTTGATTTAGAGGTCCTCAGGCGCATTGCGTTTCACCGTTCACGCCTCTGACGCCGTATTTTGATTTATGGTGCGGTGGATTTTTTCGAAAAATTCTTCAGTCTTGAATGGTTTGGGAATGATTTCGCTAAAGCCCACTCTGAAAAACTCATCGAGATTTTCTTCTATAGTCACTGCGGTCAGTGCAATAATCGGCAAGTCGGGTTTGAATTTTCGGATTTCTTGTGTTGCTTCAATCCCACTGATGCCTGGCATATGAATATCCATAAGTACGACATCAAATTCATTAGTTTCTATCATTTTTATAGCGTCCATACCATTATCGGCAACCTGACATTTGATTTTGCGCTTTTCGAGAATTTTGCGCGTAATCATCTGATTTATTTTGTTGTCCTCTACCACTAATATATGACGATTTTCTAGAGTGTTGTATTCATTCTCGTTTAATTGTCTTGACAATTCGTTTTCGGTTGTCCCCTCTGAGGAAATATCCAGAACCAAATCAAACCAAAATTTTGAACCCTTACCTAATTGACTCTCGAGTTGAATGCGACTCCCCATTAATTGAAGTAGACTTTTTACAATAGAAAGCCCAAGTCCCGTACCGCCAAACTTCCTATTAATCTGAAGCGAGGCCTGTGAGAATGACTCGAATATACTTTTTTGTTTCTTTTTCGAAATACCCACGCCATTATCTTCAATTTCAAAATGAAGCGTGACCTTATCCTTTTTTTCACCCAACTTTTTGACCCGAACAATAACGTCTCCATTTTGAGTAAATTTGAGTGAATTCCCAATTAAATTGATTAAAATCTGAGAGAGTTTTACCGAGTCTCCTTCTAGTTTTTTCGGAATTTCATCATCAAATTCTAAGACCAAATTGTTTTTGCGATCTACCGCTGATTTGTTCAATGTGATTAGCACATCATTAAGGCGTTTTTTCAGATTGAAGGTTGTTTTTTCAATCTCAACTTTATTGGCCTCGAGTTTATTTAGATCGAGAATATTATTGATGAGGTTCAATAAATACTCACCCGAGAATTGAAGAGAACGCAGGTGTTCTTTTTGCTCAGGTTTTGGATTTTCTTCAAGTAATAAATGGGTCAGTCCAGTTACGGCATACATTGGTGTCCGTAATTCGTGAGTTATGGTGGACAGAAACTCAGCTTTCACCATAGAGGCTTTCTCAGCTTTTTCTTTAGATAACTGAAGTTCAGTGTTTTTGTCCTTGAGAAGAATATTCGCTTTGGCTCTTAAATTGTTGTTTTTGTAGAGCGACAAGGTCAATAGAGATAAAATCACAATCAAGGCAATACTCAGTCCAGTGGTGATTTTGCTAAAACTAATTGAGCGTTGTTGACGATCTAAATCACTTTTTTGTTGATCAATAATTTCATTTAAGCTGGCTAAATCAACATTACCAGTGGTAGTTTGGGTAATAGTACTCAGATAATACTGATAGAGCGAATCATTCTTTCTTTCATAATTCATTAGAAATTCCTCGGCATCATTAAACTTGTTACCTCTCAAGGCGACATAGGATTCGAGTCTCAGGCTTTCGATCTCAATACTGACCAGGCCTTGGTTTTTCGCTAGTTCACTGGCCTTAGTTAAGGCTTGACGGGCTCTATTGAGGGCGTTTGGTAAGCGTTCTGGATCGATTTTAAGATAAGCCTCGGCCAATAAGAGTTCACATTGAGCTAATAAGTCAATATCTTGTTGGTTGTTGAGTGAGGTTCTGGCAGCCTCGAGATAATTTATGGCCTGGCTGAATTGCTTTCGCTTGATTGAAAGCGCTCCGTAGCCCAAAAGGACAGATGCTCTTGAGTCTTCAGTTCCGTAATCGCTGTAGTACTGATTTGCCTGATTTAAAAATATTTCTGCTTCTTCCCATTTGCCATTTTGGCTGTAGATATAGCCGAGCAAGGTTTTTGCTTGGGCCATGAGCTCTGAGCGCTCTTCATCATTTAATATTTCGATGGCTTTGAGTACCTGAAGGGCCGCATAGTCAAAATTGTGAATTTTAAAATGTAAGCGTGAAATGCTCAACATTATATTGGCTTGCGCGATACTATTTTGCGCAGCTATAGCCTGTCCCAGGGCTTGATCAAGCGTGAATAAAGCTTCAGGAAAATTGTTATTGTCAAGATGTAGAATCCCTTGTTCATGAAGGCGGCTATATTCTTGCACCGTTTCTGTGTTTCCCTGAGGCGTCGGGTGCACAGTTAGTGACATGAGCAGGAACATCATCCCAAGGATGGTCCGCAGTATAGACCTGACATATTGCATTCTAGAAATCTACTTGGCCAATAAATATAATTAATTTGATACGAATTGAGTTGGCTTTTGCATTATAATAGACAAACGACACATCACCATCACGGTAATTTCGTTGGATGGTTTGGGTCTCGTTAGGTTCAGTTGAGGGCTCTAGGGTCACCACCAGTTTCATGCGAAACGGGCTTAAAACAAAAAAAGGAGTTGAAATGGATTAGAGTAGGTGCTTTTGAGCCTTGTATGAAGAACGCACGAGCGCCCCACTTTCGACATGACGAAATCCTAGTTCAAGTCCAATCATTTCGTATTTTTTGAATTGCTCTGGAGTGATAAACTCCTTCACCGGTAAGTGCTTCTTAGACGGCTGTAGATACTGGCCCAGGGTCACTACATCGACATTAGCCTCTCGCAGATCATTGAGGGTTTGGATAACTTCCTGCTCCTGTTCTCCCAATCCGAGCATGATCCCGCTTTTTGTTCGGTTGATGCCTTGGTCTTTTAGATATTTCAAGACCCCTAAACTTCGATCATATTGTGCTTGAATCCTAACCTCACGAGTGAGTCGTCTAACGGTTTCCATATTGTGTGACACCACTTCTGGCGCCACTGCGACAATACGGTCTAATGGTTTTGTGTCTCCTTGAAAATCAGGAATTAAGGTTTCTAGGGTTGTTTCTGGATTCATGCGACGGATGGCTTTAACCGTTTCTGCCCACATGATCGATCCCATGTCTTTTAAATCGTCACGATCCACCGAGGTAATCACAGCGTGTTTGATGTTCATCAGTTTGATAGATCTGGCTACTTTTTCAGGTTCGTCCCAGTCCACATCTTGTGGCCGTCCCGTTTTAACCCCACAAAAACCACAGGAGCGCGTACAAATGTTACCTAAAATCATGAATGTCGCAGTCCCTTCAGTCCAGCATTCTCCCATATTGGGACAACTCCCTGAGGTACAAATTGTATGTAGATTATATTGGTCGACTAATCCACGTAATTCGGTGTATTTTTTACCGGTTGGTAGTTTGACTCGAAGCCATTTTGGCTTAGGTGCAGGTTTGGCAACAGGGGTCTCTATCTCACTCATAATTCGGGTCCTACGATTATCGTGTACAAAGATAAAACATTCTAAACTTTAGACGCTCATCATTAGGGCTTAAAAACCCCACAAGGTTATCAAATACCAAAGACTAAAACCCATCAGTGCGACAATGGCCGCAAGACTCAAACGCTTGATCCAAGGTCCGGGTTGTTCCTCTTGAGATAAGCTTGGCCCGGTGACTAGGTTATAAATAACAATGGCATAAAACGGTGCAGAGATAAATGACAATACGGTCCCGATTGTAATCAAGGTGCCCATCTGATCCGTAAGTCCCAGATAAATTAACACGCTACCGATTACCAAAATCACCAGCCAAGTAGTGTAACTGATCTGGTAACGGGGACTGAATAGTAACTGTGAGGTTTTTGCCATCACCCTGGGGGAGCCGTCAAGAGTGCTCAGTGAGGTGCTAAACATCGTGGTGAGCGCGGCTAAACCAATAAATAACCTGGACCATGGGCCCAAGCTATCGGTATACATATTAATGAGTTGATTGGCAAAAATAGTTCCATTAATTGAGAATTCTTGACCCTGACCGAACATGACAATCCCTCCGAGTAAAATAAAGCTCAAGCCAATGACAATAGTAGTTGCGTAGCCAATATTAAAATCCCAGGTAACCTGCCGTGCCGAAACATTTGGAGTTAATTTCTTTTTTTCAACCGCCCATAAGGATTGCCAAATGGCTAAATCTAGAGGCGCAGGCATCCAACCCATAAACGCAATCAAAAACGAGACACCCAGTGTTGTGCTTGGAATAACTTGTACCCAACTGGGTGGGGTAGTGGTATTCATCCAGGCAAAAATTAGGGTCATAATTGTCGTTAATGTCAAGGCCAAGACAACGTATTTCATAATTTTATTGAGGATTGAAAATCGTCCACGCAATAGGATCAAAAAACAAGTCAACAGAATAAAGCCTGCCCAAATCAAGGGCGTACCAATGCCAGTAATTGATGTAGCGATACCGGCCGTCACTATGGTTACGGCAGTTTGAAAGGTAAACATAGTGCACAGGGTCAGCATGAAATAGACCACAAGAACCCAGCGCCCCATCTTGCTAAAGGCGGTCAGTAAATCTTCATTGGTGCGGCTGGTATAATGAACGCCGAAGGCAAAAAACGGATACTTTATCACATTGATTAGCAACAAGGCCCAGATCAGTCCGAATCCAAAATCTGCTCCGGCTCGTGTGGATTGAACCAGATGTGAGACCCCAATGGCTGCCCCTGCAAACATAATCCCTGGTCCTAGCTTTTGAAACCAGTTCATGATTATTGGCGGTGTTGTTCAATGAGTTCAGCCATGAGCTTTTTGGCCCGCAACAACCGCACCTTGATATTGGTCAGTGGTTCTCCGAGTTGTTCTGCAATATCGCGATAGGACATTTCTTGAAAATAGCGCAATTGAAGGACCTCACGATACATGGGCTTGAGCATTTTCATGAGTGTTTGCAGTTGAATGAGATTTTGCTCTTGAATCAAGGCGTCCTCTGAGGATGGGCTGTCATCAGGGACCTGGTTGGCTTGATTGTCTTGCTCATCGAGTGGTGTAACCACTATTGAATTTCGCTGCTTACGGAACTGATCAATTTGAATATTTTTAGAAATAGTAATCACCCATGAACTGAAATTGTAGCGGGTATCAAATTGATCAATTTTATCAAAGGCTTTGGCAAATGCTTCAATGGAAATGTCCTCGGCATCAGATTCATTGCGAACCCGTTTGAGCTGAAAGCCAAAAACCATATTCCAACAATGGTCTAAAAGTTGGCGATAGGCTTTTTGATCGCCTAATTTTGCCTTGGCAATTACGTGGTAAATTTCGTCTTGGCTTAATTCCAATGATTTGGTTTTGAGACACTGTTCCAAACAAATATAACCAATTGCATATAAATAAGAACAGGCTCAAGAAGGGGCGTCCAGGGGCGTAAATCTGGGCTTTTTAGGCGGCTGAAAATCGGCCCCATAAAACCAATTAAGTAGGCCGAACGCAGTGTTAATAACCCTAATAAAATCCAATAAATATTTGGGTTACTCAGTGCATTAAAAAACAGCAAGAGTTCACTAATATAAAATAGTAAAATGCTCCCAGAATACAGACTGAGCGTTATTTTTGATGCCATACGGTATAAATTCGCTGTAGTTTGATGACGCCTCTTTTGACGCAATAAACTCATCCACGTTGTTTTGGGCTCCGACCAAGTAAAGGCATTAGGGTCGATAACCACTCCGGTATTGGTTGAATTAGCCCGGTGATTAATCAATAAATCGTCATCACCAGAGGGTATATGCTCATGAGAATCGAATCCTCCACTGGAAACAAAAAATTCTTTTTGATAGGCTAAGTTCCGTCCGACCCCCATATATGGGTGCCCCGCGAGAGCCTGCCCTAAATAGAGCCCCCCGGTAAGGGTCGTTTCATAACGAATCAATGCGTTGAGAAATCCCGATGTTTGATTATACCCCCCATAGCCTAGAGCTACTGATTTACCTGCCCGAAGCGGCGCCGTCATTAAATCAATCCAATCCACCGAGCTTGGCACGCAATCAGCATCGGTCATGAGTAATAGGTTATTTGAGGCTTTAGCGATGCCATAAGTCAGCGCCGCTTTTTTACCATGCTGCCTGGCTTTGATGATATTGGGGGTGACGCCTTTTACTCTGGGGTCTTTAGTGCTCCACTGATCCAAAATTAATTGCGTTTGGTCGGTTGAATGGTCATCAACTATTATGAGCTCGAAATTCTGATAGTTTTGCTCCAGGATTTTTGGGATTAAGGTATCGAGCCGTAAGGCTTCATTTTTGGCGCAGACAATTACCGAAACCCCCGCATGAGGATCGTTAGATAATTCTTGATTTATAGTATCGGAGGTAGACTGTTGTCTTGAAGCGATGATACGGCGCATTCGCCAAACAAAAAACAGATGAATTGTACATGACCCGAGCGCGCAAATTATTAAGGCCCACGTCGCCATCATTAGGCTTGCTCAGTACCCTTACATTCGGAGAATTGATCCGGTGTTTTTCCACAAAAACTACATGATTCACCATCCTGATTTAAAAAAGGGCTTTGGGAAGCACAAGTTCCGGCAAATTCACCGTCTTTTTTACCCCATATTTTGATAGCAATCCCGGCAAAGGCCAGAATCAGGAGTCCTATGGTGAGCAGAATTAATTTCATAAGACAAAATTACAATAATGCCCTTAAAATATTGAAGAATTTTTAATTTTATACCACGACCAATACCCGGTATCAAGATTGATTCAATTTGGGGTTTGCGAGTATCGCTGCGCGTGACGTATTTTTCTGTTTCATTGTGCTGAGCTTGCGCCCCATAGTTAAACGTTATTGTAAAGTAATGAGACACATCAGTAGAATTAAGTTCAGATTTTTATTCTTGGGCGTCCTTATGTCACTCGCAATGGGCTGTGATGGATCGACCCATGAGAAAAAAGTAGCTCAGCAGAGTCCCGAGGATCGTCTTGAGCAAGAAAAAATCCGTCGTAGCATGTTGTTTGCCATAATTGCAGACACGCGCATCGAGACGCTATCCGAATATATTGTGGCCAATGACATGGTCGATCTATTTTCAAAGGACCCAGGTCCATTTATATTTTTTACGCCCACAAATGAGGCCTTTGAGGCATTCGATCAAGCCAAGATTAAACTCTGGAGTAATAATCGAAATGGCATCATAAAAAGCTTAATTAACAAGCATATAGTGCGACTGGATACCATCGTCAATGATTTGTCTTTTTATGTCGACCAAGATCTTCAGACCCTTGGTGGGATTCCAATTAAAGTGATTCAAGATCAAGAGCAATACTACCTAGAGGATGTAAAAGGCCACCGCGCATTGATCAATACTAGCCCCATGCGCATGGACAACGGACATATCTACTATATCGATAAGTTACTCAATAGTGGTCCTAAATAATATTGACTTCAGGGGTCAATTGTATGCCAAAAACCTCTTGTATTTTATCTTGAATCTCTTGTGCTAAATTACTGATTTCAAGACCTTTAGCCTCTCCGTAATTCACCAGGACCAGAGCTTGTTTTTTATGGACTCCGGCATCACCTCTTCGTAGCCCTTTGAATCCTGCACGTTCGATGAGCCAACCCGCGGGGATTTTTAAATGTCTCTGGTCGACATCATATGACGGCATATCAGGATATTGGCGCCTAAGTTCATTTACTTTGGCCTCAGTGACTATTGGATTTTTGAAAAAACTACCACTATTACCCAAATCTGCTGGGTTTGGTAATTTGGATTGTCTAATGGCCATCACGGCCTGAGCTACCTGCTGTATACTGGGCTGCTTTATCTCTTTTTTGTCGAGGACTTCTTGGATACTCCCGTAATCGAGTTTTAACGCATGCTCATTTTTTGTAAGACGCAGACGGACACTTAATATGACGAACTGATTTTTGAGTTCATTTTTGAAGATACTTTCGCGATAACCAAAATTGCACTGATCGCGCGTAAATTTTTGTGTTTCTCCCGTTTTACGATTCAGCACAAGGCATGAGTCCAGAACATCTTTGAGTTCTACCCCATAAGCCCCTATATTTTGGATGGGAGCTGTTCCCATTTGACCGGGTATTAATGCGAGATTTTCGATACCCCCGAAATCGTGCTCTAAACAATACTCGACCACTTCATGCCAAATTTCACCAGCTTGAACTTCGATCAAAACATCATGACTCGACTCTTGGATTATTGCAATGCCTTTGAGGTTTATTTTGAGCACAACTCCTTTGATGTCTTGGGTGAGTAAGAGGTTACTTCCGCCGCCAAGAATCATAACTGGTTTGTCTCGTGAGGCGTCTAAGCACGACCGTATTTCATCCACAGTTTGTGCTTCGACAAACCACTCTGCTTGACTTTCGACGCCAAAAGTATTCAAGGCTTTAAGTGATTTGTTTTGTTGCATGTTCAGGGATTGGGGTAGACTTCAAGAGCCGCCTTAATAATGGAAACCGCCTTGATTAAACTGGTTTTATTCAGCACATAAGCGATGCGCACTTGATTTCGACCCATACCGGGACTCGAATAAAATCCAGCTGCTGGGGCCACCATGACTGTTTCACCGTCTAAGTCAAACGACTCTAATAACCATCGAGCAAAATCATCACTGTCGTTGACCGGGAGTTGAGCGATGCAATAAAATGCCCCTTTGGGCTGTCCAATGACCACACCCGGTATTTTTTGTAGTTCTGCGACTAAAGTATCACGTCGGTCCTGGTATTCTGTAATCACCTCATCAAAATAGGATTGTGGTGTGTCCAGGGCCGCCTCACTTGCGATTTGAGCAAAGGTAGGTGGACTGAGTCGTGCTTGTGCGAATTTTAGGGCCGTCGCAATTAATGCCTTGTTTTTCGAGACTAGGCATCCAATGCGGGCACCGCACATACTGTATCGTTTGGAAACCGAGTCAATGAGTATAGCGTGTTGTTCCAAACCTGGTTCTTGCATGATGGAGTAGTGTTGGTTACCATCATAGGTGAATTCGCGGTACACCTCGTCTGCTATGAGAAATAAATCGTGTTTTTTGACCAGCGCCACCAAACTTTGAATTTCTTCTTTTGAATAAAGATATCCCGTGGGGTTCCCTGGATTACAAATGAGAATGGCTTTGGTTTTTGGGCCTATGTGTTGCTCAAAATCTGCAATGGGCGGTAGGGCAAAATTATCTTCTATTCGCGAGACTACTGGAACGATATTCACGTCATTGGCCCGTGCAAATCCATTGTAGTTGGCGTAAAAGGGCTCTGGGATTATGACCTGGTCGTCGGCGTTACAAATACTGCCCATGGCAAATAAAAGTGCCTCGCTACCTCCTGTGGTTACCACAATGTCTTGGGCACTTACCTCAATGGACTTTCTGTGATAATATTGCGCAATTTTTTGTCGATATTGCTCTGAACCTTCACTACGTGCATAAGCCAATACAGAAAGCCCATGAGCACTTACCGCATCCAAAGCCACTTGCGGGGTCTTGATGTCTGGTTGACCTATGTTGAGGTGATAAACTTTTTTGTTTTGCCGATGCGCCTGCTCCGCAAATGGTACAAGCTTTCTTATTGGTGATTCGGGCATTTGAACCCCTTTTGTCGAAATTTGTGGCATAGATCTCTAAAGATAAATGAGTCCGAGGCTTCTCGTTCCTTAGTTTTCTAAAATACTTTTGTTGGCGTTAACCACTCCTTTAATTTTGAGCGCTTTAATCGCCTGAGTCGCGTTTGAATAAACGGTTACTGTTTTGCGAATTGGACCGACGCGTTTGGTGTCGTATTTTACTTTAATTTCTCCGCTGGCGCCGGGGGCGATAGGGCCTTTTGGTTTTTCTGGAACCGTGCACCCACAACTCGACTTGACATTTGAAATAATCAGGTCAGCATCTCCCGTATTGGTGAACTCAAAAACACGTACACCATCACTGCCTTTAGCTATATTTCCGTAATCTATGGTCTCTGACTTAAATTCTATTTTTGCCTGAGCCTGAAGACTCAACCCAGCGAATACAAACGCAATTAAAAGGAATATTTTTTTCATGATATTGGGTTTAAAAGACTAAAGTATTGAACTTTTGAACAATGAGCAAAATGCGGCGCTTACTTTTATAATCTTTAACTTATAACTACTTTTGCCCTCGATCGCGACAAAAATTGGACCACCATGGCAGGAGTTGGCAAATACAATGCACAAGAGGTTGAGAATCACTGGTATGATTACTGGATGAATCAAGGCTACTTCCGCAGTGAGGTAGACGAAAGAACCCCCTATACCATTGTGATTCCACCGCCCAATGTCACAGGGGTCTTGCATATGGGGCACATGCTCAATAACACCTTGCAAGATGTCCTGATTCGTCGTGCACGGCTCAAAGGATTTAACGCGTGTTGGGTGCCTGGCACAGACCATGCCAGTATTGCGACCGAGGCCAAAGTGGTGGCTAAGCTCAAAAGTCAGGGGATAGAAAAATCAGACCTTACCCGCGATGAGTTTTTGGAACACGCTTGGGAATGGACCCACAAACATGGGGGTATTATACTGGAGCAACTCAAAAAATTAGGCGCCTCTTGCGATTGGGAGCGTACCAAGTTCACCATGGATCCAGATCTCTCGGAGTCCGTAATTCAGGTTTTCATCGATCTTTACCGCAAAGGATTGATCTACAGAGGCTACCGTATGGTTAATTGGGACCCTGAGGCCAAAACGACCCTCAGTGATGAGGAGGTGATCCATCACGAGCGACAAGGGCACTTGTACTACATAAACTACGCCGTGTCGGGATCTGATGAAACCGTTTTAATTGCAACTACCAGACCCGAAACCTTACTCGGTGATACCGCCGTGTGTATTCACCCTGATGATCCTCGATATACCCACCTCAAAGGAAAACAGGTGATTGTGCCTATTTGTAATCGAGTAGTTCCCATCATTGAAGATGAGTATGTGGCTATGGATTTTGGGACGGGCTGCCTCAAGGTCACGCCTGCGCATGACGAAAATGATAAAGTCCTCGGAGAAAAACATCAACTCGAGGTCATCGATATTTTTAATGACGACGCTACTTTGAATGATCATGGATTGCATTACAAAGGCCAAGATCGTTTTGCGGTGCGTAAGGCGATCGTCGAAGAGCTCAAGTCATTAGGTTGTTTAGAAAAAGTCGAAGCACATACACACAAAGTAGGGACTAGTGAACGGACGGGTGCAGTCATAGAACCAAAACTCAGCGATCAGTGGTTTTTGAAAATGAAAGATTTGGCACAGCCCGCCTTGGATGCTGTACTGAGTAAGGAGGTAAAATTGGTTCCAGAGAAGTTTGTCAACACCTACCGTCATTGGATGGAAGGCGTCCGCGATTGGAATATTTCACGACAATTGTGGTGGGGTCATCAAATCCCGGCTTATTATTACGGAGCAGGGCGTGAGGACTTTGTCGTTGCGCCCTCCAAAGAAGAGGCACTGGAATTAGCACGTGAGTGTTCAAAACAAGCCGACTTAACCCTCGATGATTTGACTCAAGATGCCGATGCCTTGGATACGTGGTTTTCTTCTTGGCTATGGCCTATCAGCGTATTTGATGGCGTCCGTAATCCAGATAACCCCGAAATAAATTATTATTATCCCACTAATGACCTGGTCACGGCACCAGAGATTTTGTTTTTCTGGGTGGCACGTATGATAATCGCTGGTTTTGAATACCGAGACACCCGACCATTTGAAAATGTATACCTCACGGGGATTGTTCGAGACAAGCAAAGGCGCAAAATGAGTAAATCTCTTGGAAACTCGCCAGATCCCTTGGCACTGATTGATCAGTATGGCGCTGATGGTGTGAGGGTGGGTATGCTATTGAGTTCGCCGGCGGGAAATGACCTCATGTTCGATGAGGACCTGTGTCAACAAGGGAGTGGTTTTGTCAATAAAATTTGGAATTCCTATCGATTAATTTCTGGATGGAATATCTCAGAACAACACCCCCCAAGCGAGAGTGATCTAAAAGCGATTGAATGGTATCACCACAAATTCCAGATGGCCTTAGCTGAAATCGATGACCATTATAGTAAATATCGCATCTCTGATGCGCTTATGACGACCTACAAACTCATTTGGGATGATTTTTGTTCGTGGTTTTTGGAGTGGATAAAACCAGAATACGGCAAATCGATGAGCGCCAAAACCTACAAAGAGGTCGTTCAAATTTTTGAGAACAACTTGAAAATACTTCATCCATTTGTTCCTTTTGTTTCAGAAGAAATTTGGCAGAAGCTCGCCCATAGAACCAAAGAAGAGGCCTTGATTATTGCATCGTGGCCTGAGATCACCACACCAGATACTTCATTAATTCAGACCTTTGAACACATCAAAGAGGTGATCTCCGGAATCCGTAGTCTGAGAAAAGAAAAAAACATCTCTTTCAAAGACTCTATTGATTTAACCGTCAACGATGTGCTTGGGCTGGGCCAATACTACGATTCGGCCATAACAAAGCTCTGTAATGTCGCAGAAATTAATTATGCCGCTATAGCTCCTGAGGGCGCCTCTAGTTTTCGCGTAAAAAGCAATGAGTATTACGTTCCTGTCAGTGGCCATATAGATACGGAGCAAGAGCGCAAGAAATTAACTCAAGAACTTGATTATACGCAAGGATTTTTAAAAAGCGTTCAGGCTAAATTGAGTAATTCGAGATTTGTGGATAATGCGCCAGAGGCTGTTGTCGCTGCAGAGCGTCAAAAAGAGGCAGATGCCATGGCCAAAATCAAAACAATTCAGTCCGCCCTTGATGCCCTGGATTAAATTAATCCAAAATTCCTTTATTATCCCGGTAAATGAAATAGGTTTGTGCCGTTTCGATGTACTTGCGTTTGGCTTCGCGCTGAGTGAGTCCTCTGGCTTGAAAAAGGGCATTAGTTTTAAAGGCGTTGATCAGTGGTTTGCTGCCTTGAGGAAGTTCTTGGTTACGCGTGGCAATCTTGTAATAGGCATATAGTTTTAGCAAAACATCGGCGGGAAAGGGCTCTAGGTGTTTGCTCACCAGAGATACCGATTCTTTAAAGGCGGTATTTAATTCTTTATCGTCCACCGGCAAGAGCACTGAGTCCTCCTTTAACCACTTGATTCAAAGCAACTGATACGGGAGTATTAAGCGGGAGATAAACATCGACGCGAGAACCAAACTTGATAAAGCCGCTATCTGTTGTTTGCTCTGCTACATCACCTTCTTGGGCATAATTCACAATACGCTTGGCTAATGCTCCAGCGATTTGTCGAAATAAAATGGGTCCAAACTCTTGACTGTCGACCACAACTGAGGTTCGCTCGTTTTCTAGACTCGCCTTGGGATGCCAAGCCACAAGATATTTACCCGGATGATATTTACTGTACAGAATTTTTCCCCCGACAGGATAGCGCGTTACATGAACATTGATCGGCGACATAAAGACTGAAATCATGAGTCTTTGATCTTTGAAATATTCAGGTTCATAAACTTCTTCTATAACTACGACCTTGCCATCAACGGGTGATAAAACAGTCTGATGATCTGGAGAAAAGTTGCGTTTTGGGTTGCGAAAAAATTGTAAAATCAAAATTAAAAACACAAAACCAATACCCCAGAGACTGTATTTGAGCCATGGCACAGTGACAAAGTAGTGGGCCCCGAGAAACAAAGCAGCAACGGCGATAAATGTAACGGTGATAATCAAATGGCCTTCTTTATGAAACATATGCAACAATTTGGAGTAAACAATAAACAAATGGACTGACAAAAATAATACTGTCTAAGCGATCATAAATCCCGCCGTGCCCTGGCAGTAACGCGCCACTGTCTTTAACTTGAGCCTTTCGTTTAAATTTGGATTGGACCAAATCACCCAAAGTTCCCAATACGGAGATCAAAAGAGCAAGGCCTATCCATAGATAAAGGCTTTGGGTAATAAAGTACTGAGCCATAACTGCCGCGGTGATCAGCGCCCCAACGACTCCTCCTAAAGTCCCTTCAATAGTCTTTTTAGGGGAAATGTGTTCGAGTAATTTGTGTCGACCAAAGTTAACACCGACCAGATAAGCCATACTGTCATTGACCCATATTAAGATAAATACACCGGCCATTAAATTCATGTCATACGCACCATAGACTTGTGGAATGAGCCCCATTGTGATGACCCCAATCATGATGTAAAATACCATCAGAATGTACTTACGCTCTAGACGTTGATTGGACATAAATTCCAATAAATTCAACATGAGATAGGTATTCATGATTACCCCGAGTGCCCCGACGATAAAATCAATCCAATCAGGAAAAACTTGCATGTGAATGCCGGTAAACAGCATTAAAAAAATAGCATAGGGGAGGAGACTTTTAACAGAGACTAGCCGCTGAAATTCAAATAAGGTAAGGAGTCCAAAACACGCTGTAAGTATCAGGTAGTACTCAACATTGGCATACATGGCGAAAAGTATCAACGTCATGTAAATTAAACCAGAAATGGTACGCACCAGGAGCTCTCTCATGTTTGGTCAGTTGTTTGTTGTGTTTGAATGTCGTTGTAAACCCCTGTCAAGGCTGTGCTTAAAGCAGATTTACAAATCCTCCATAAGGATCAAATATAAGTTTTTTGTGCTACTTCCGTAACTCATAAAATCTTTTTCGTCCTCTGATTCAAAGTCTTGAATCGTCGTGATATTAGAGGGAATAGATTCATTACTTCGTGACTTAATCAAATGAAGGCCTTCGCTAATGGTCTCAAGGAGTTGACTCGTGGTTGCAAAAATGACAATGTTTTCAGGAAGCTCGTTGAGTTTCCGTTCTTTTATTTGGTTTGAACAAAGCAAGATAGCTCCATTACTGGCGATTAATGACTCGCATCGTGAAAGCAAAAAACAGGCATCATCGGATTGGGAAAACTTTAGATTGTATCCATTGAACTTCTCAATGAGGGCCTCGTCCATACACACGACCTCTTTTTCATACCAATCGTTCTCTAACAGAATATTATCAAAGGCCTCGAACACCTCATCCCAATCAAGGCAGTATAAAAATTTACCACCGTTTTTGCTAAAGTTTTGGGTGAACTTATCGTCTGTAGGCAGCTCTTGTTTGGGAAAATATTTACTCTGCTCCTTAGATGGGGCATTTTCCTCACGTTTACTTTTGACTCCGAAAAGCTTTTTGAATAGACTCATCGATAAATTTTGAATTCAATCTGCCTACTCAAAGATATGAAAAGTAAAAGCAAATGCCAGCCGGAATTTGTCAAAGATTAAAGGGCCATCTTGACCGCCTTTTGGACCGAGATAGACCCGCGCTCAGGACGACTTATTCTTCTTCGCTGGTATTGCTACTCGTTACCTCGGATGCTACAGTGCTCTCAGGGCTTGCCGCAGTTGAATCAGCATCTTTATCATCGGTATTTGACGACTTTTTCGATTTTGCTAGTTCAGGCGTAGCAAAAGGACGTGGACCAAAAATTCGCTCGAGACTCTCTTTGAAAATCACCTCTTTTTCCAACAATTCGTGGGCCAATTCGGTGAGTTTTTCTTTGTGTTCCTCTAAAAGAGTGATTGCCCTTTGATATTGAGTTTCAACAATTTTTGAAATTTCTTTATCAATCATTTCAGCTGTTTTTTCACTGTAAGGTTTGCTGAAATTATAATCGGTCTGTCCTGATGAATCGTAATAGGTTAAATTTCCAATATTGTCATTTAAGCCGTAGATAGTCACCATGGCACGTGCTTGTTTGGTTACCTTTTCGAGATCACTCAACGCTCCTGTTGATATTTTATCGAAAATAACTTTCTCTGCTGCACGCCCGCCCATGGTGGCACACATTTCATCGAGCATTTGATCCGGACGAACAATAAGTCGCTCTTCCGGCAAATACCATGCAGCGCCCAAAGACTGACCTCTTGGAACAATCGTCACTTTAACCAGTGGTGCCGCGTGTTCAAGCATCCAACTCACTGTGGCATGGCCTGCTTCGTGAAACGCAATGGCTTTTTTCTCATCGGCAGTGATGATTTTGTTTTTCTTTTCTAATCCGCCAACAATTCGGTCCACGGCATCAAGAAAATCTTGTTTGCCTACCATTTTTTTACCCTGACGAGCGGCAACAAGTGCTGCTTCGTTACAAACATTGGCAATATCTGCTCCAGAGAACCCTGGTGTTTGTTTGGCCAAAAACTCCATATCAACGCTGTCGTCTTGTTTAATCGGACGCAGGTGTACCTCAAATATTTCTTTGCGTTCTCGTACATCGGGGAGATCGACATAAATTTGGCGATCAAATCGTCCGGCCCGCATAAGTGCTTTGTCCAGAACATCGGCCCGGTTCGTGGCGGCAAGAACAATGACATTGGTATTGGTGCCAAACCCATCCATTTCTGTAAGCAACTGATTCAAGGTGTTTTCACGCTCGTCGTTTGACCCCGAAAAATTGCTTTTACCCCGCGCTCGGCCAATAGCGTCTATTTCATCGATAAATATAATGGCCGGTGACTTTTCTTTGGCTTGTTTAAACAGATCTCGGACCCGTGAGGCACCAACCCCCACAAACATTTCAACAAAATCCGACCCCGAAAGCGAGAAAAATGGCACCTTGGCCTCTCCAGCAACAGCTTTGGCTAATAATGTTTTTCCAGTTCCTGGTGCCCCGACAAGAAGCGCGCCTTTGGGAATCTTACCCCCAAGGGCAGTATACTTTTCTGGATGTTTTAAGAAATCTACAATTTCTTGAACTTCTTCCTTGGCTCCCTCGAGTCCTGCGACATCTTTAAATGTGGTTTTAATATCTGTTTTTTCATCGAACAAGCGGGCCTTGCTTTTGCCAATATTAAAAATTTGGCCACCGGGGCCTCCACCACCACCACCAGACATACGACGCATAATAAATATCCACACCCCGATGATCAGCGCAAAAAACAAAATCGAGGGTAAAAACTCAGCCCAAATATTGGTCTCGGTATTCCAGACAATTTTGGTGTTTAAGCCATTTTCGTTTTTAATCGTGTTGAGATTGTTTTCAAAGTTTTGAAGATCTCCAAACTCAAACTGATAGGCAGGATCGTTCGGTCCGGGTTGAATAATTCTGTCTTTGAATTTATTGGCGTGAACACTATTACTGCGCGCGGCTTCGGTCAAATAAACTCGTGCGAGTTTGCGGTTAATGATCTCTACTTTTTCAACATCACCGTTTTTGAGATAGGTTTGGAATTCGACCTGACTTGTATTGATCGGATCGGATAAATTTCCGCCTCCAAAAATATTCAGCCCCATAAACATCACAAAAATTGCGATGTAGATCCAATATGAATTTATTTTAGGTTTCTTTAAATCTGGTTTTTTCTCTTGTGACATTTGCCTTTTTTTGAATTTAGTAGGCGGTTTCTATGGACACACATTTGGCATCTCCCCACAACCCTTCGATATCGTAAAATTCGCGTATATGTTTTTGAAAAACATGCACCACCACGTGTACATAGTCTAACAAGACCCACTCGGCATTATCACTACCCTCAACATGCCAAGGCTTTTCTTTGAGACTTTTACTGACTAGTTTTTGTACCGAGTTGACGATGGCATTAACTTGTGTGTTTGAGGTTCCACTGCAGATCACAAAATAATCACATACTGTATTCTCAATTTCGCGTAAATCCAGAATTTGGATTTCTTGGCCTTTGACCTCTTCGATTCCTTTGATGATTCCTGATACGATTTGGTCAGCGTCCGCTTGGTTTTTCTGCATTCAATGGTAGTTTACACAAATTTATTACTTTTTTACTTCTCGAAACGATTTCAATCCTTAGATTAACCGCAAATTTTTTTAATTGATACAGCTCAAAATTGATGCCACCGAGTCAACCAATGACTATTTAAAGCAATTATTGCGACAGGGCCCTATTGATGATGGGGTCTTCGTGCGTACTTTGGATCAAACCAAAGGGCGGGGTCAGCGCGGTGCTGATTGGTTTTTTGAAAAGAATAAAAGTCTGGCAATGAGTGTGTTAAAGATTTGGAATGGCCCCCTCAAGCCCAATCCAATACACCTGCAGTGGATCATTACTAACAGTGTTTTTGAGGTGCTTCGGGATTTAGGTGGAGCCGCTTGGCATATTAAATGGCCAAACGACATTATGGCAGACGGAAAGAAAATTGCGGGTCTTTTAATTGAACATCAGTTCAAAGGAAGTTTACAAAGTTCTGTTATCGGTGTGGGCGTCAATGTCAATAATTCAAATGTTCGTGGGCTGCCACATGCTAGTTCGATTGCAAAAGTTCTAGGCCGCTCATTTGATTTGGAGGACTTGTGTGAGCGTATAGCCAATAAAATATATTCCGCTTGTGAGGCGATACAACACAAAGACTTTGACCATGATTTGGCCAAATTTAACGCTTGTTTGTATCGTAAAAACACCACCAGTATTTTTATCGATAATGACCAACAAAAGCTAGAAGGTGTGATTCGAGGCGTATCCCCTCAAGGTTACCTTGAAATTCAAACCCAGCATGGGCTAAAAGCCTATGAGGTCGGTACGATTAAAATGAAGTTAGATTTGCCCTAATTGCGCCGTCAGGGTATCTATGAATTTAGTGATGGGGCCTTTGATCATCATGGCCATCATCGGATTGAATTCTCCTGCAAAATGCAGTTGGACGGTGCATTGATCTGGCCCATTTGTTTGGATATTCCCCGTAAGGGTAAAGGGTAATTTATCACTCTTGGCACCCAAGACTAGTTGTGAGGGTGGTGTTTGTGATTTTTTTTCCAAAGCAATTTCTGGCATTCCTTTTAAGGCAAACAAAAAAGCTTCGTCGTTCAACAATTGAAACTTGTCAATATTTTCGGGCATGAGTTTTTCGAAATTACTCACTTGATTTAAAAAGTCATAGACCGTCTCGGCCGACTTGTCAATCGTTAAAGGTGATCCAGAAATTTCCATAATTGTTTTGTTGTTTTGTGGAGAGATTAGGGTGTCCAAGTACTCGGATTTTCGCGCCACTTCCCTAATACTTTTGTTTGGGCTGAAGTAATGTAGTTCGATTTTTCGGCCTGAATCAAAAGATGGTTATAATCGCTCAAGGTATGAAGGGTTACTTGGGCTTTTTCAAAATTTTCTGTCGCGATCGGGAATCCGTAAGTGAATATGGCCACCATTCCTTTTACGACAGCTCCAGCCTCATTTAATGCGGCAACCGCTTTCAAACTGCTTCCTCCAGTTGAGATAAGGTCCTCAACAACAACTACATTTTGGCCAGGCTCTAAACGTCCTTCAATTTTGTTTTTTCTTCCATGTGATTTCGCTTCGGGACGCACATAACAAAATGGTACGTTGAGGTAGTCTGCCACCAAGGCACCAATACCAATTGCCCCAGTTGCCACCCCAGCAATCACATCGGGTTTTCCGTAAACCTGCTCAATTTGATTGGCAATATGCTCTCTGATAAAATTTCGAATTACCGGATAGGACAATGTTATTCTATTGTCACAGTAAATTGGCGAATGCCAACCTGATGCCCAAGTAAATGGGTTTTGAGGTTGTAATTTAATTGCATTAATTTGTAAGAGTAGTTCGGCAGTTTTATGCCCGATTTCCTTATCTAATACCATGGTGCAAATGTATGAAGTTTTTGTCAAAGACTGCCCGATAATTGTGAGTACAAAACGATCGATGGGGGCACCGTACAAGACTTTTCCTCTAAGCGAGACAGATCTTTTACCAATTATCAAAGCCATCATCAAAGGCCGATTGACCCATGTTCACTTATATCACAAAAATGCTGAGAAGATCGAGTGGTATTTAAAACAGAAGCTCCCTTTTGTCCTTGCCGCAGGAGGTTTGGTTTATAACGACGAAGATCAAGCATTATTTATTTATCGCAATGATAAATGGGATCTGCCCAAAGGTCATGTTGAGTCCGGTGAAGCACTTGAGGAAGCGGCCATTAGAGAGGTTGAGGAAGAAACAGGTGTTCGGGATTTGACCATTACACAGTTTTTGAAAACCACCTATCACATATACAAGCGCAACGGCAAATACAAGCTTAAAATCACCTATTGGTATGAGATGACAACTGATTATTCTGGTGATTTAAGCCCTCAAAAAAAGGAGGGCATCAAAAAGGCCAAATGGAAAACAGAGAAACAAGCCAAAAAGGCCTTACAAAAAAGCTATGCCAACATTAAATTAGTCTTCCCCGATCATTACCTCACCAAGGATACGAATCACCGGGTAACGTAAATGGGCTTTTTCGTAATGGGGAGAGTGTTTGTGTAGCCAATCTAATTGAGCATAGGCATTTTGAGCAAAGGATTTGTCTTGGGATTTCAAAGTCTCGAATTCTGACCTTAGTTGGGGCTTACTGTTCAGTAGATCGAGCGCTAAATCTTCCCAAACGTAGGGCGAAAACCCTTCTTTTTGTTGTAATACGGTGTCAAAAAAATTCCAATTAAAGAAAGAATCAATGGCGCTAGGCTCTAGGGTTTCCACCAGGTAACGAATGCCGAATTGATCGGTCGGTATTAAATAATCACCGGCTCTGAGTGTTGTCTGTTCTTGAGTTTGAGACACCTGGGTATTGTAATGCAAATAATGGCCTTCATAGGCACTGGTGCGTGTTTGATAATCCTCAATTCGATAAATCTCCGCATCAACAGTCAAATCTTGCTGTAATTCAATGAGCTGAATCTGATTATTTTTTAAACGTTCAATGACTCTGTGATGATTTCTAGAAAGCCCGTAGTAACGGGGTATGAGGACCGAATCGTTAGCCTTGTAGGTATCGAAATAGGGGATGGTTTTGGTATAGGGCTGTTGACGGTCGTATTTAAGTCTGTTTTGACCAGTGATTTCACTCGGAACATATTCTGCGGCGTAACCCAAAAACTCGATAGGACGCGAATCATCGTTATCAGCGCGCCAACCTAAGGGGTATTGACTCAGTGGTCGATACAAATTGAGTTTTTCGGCGTAGGCACGCTCGAGCTCGACTTGATACTTTTGGCACAAGTCAGTAAAGGTTTGCAATAGGGTATAGGTCCCCTCCACACGAGATTTGTAATCTTTGAGCATATGGGTTTCGACCATCATCCCCATGGTATGAAATAAGCTGGTATACCCGGTAGAATAGCGAGGGTGATCGATGAATTGTTTAAATCCTGTTTCGGGGCTTCGGTTAAATACATTGACATAGGGCGTGATTGGCCACGATTGAGCCTTGAGCGCGTTTTCTAACTCTGGTGTAAAGATCTCCTGTAAAAATGCTCCTTGTGCTCCGGAAAGCTTATTGTGTTGGGTCATTAAATGAGTCAAGACGTACTGATAATCAGCCCCATTACTCACATGAGTATCCACAAAGGCCAATGGGCGTAACCATTGAAATATCTGGCTAAAGGCCATGGCATTTTTGGTGTCCGCTTTGATAAAATCTCGGTTGAGATCATAATTATTGGCGTTACCGCGAAATCCATAAGCTACAGGGCCATTTTGGTTGGTCCGACTATGGCTGTTGCGATTGAGCGCTCCACCTATATTGTAAACTGGAATAAAAGCAACAGCAAATTGTTCAGGGGCTTGTTCCGGATTGATCGCCCAATCACGAAGTAACATCATACTGGCGTCAATACCATCACTTTCGCCAGGATGAATCCCGTTATTGATCAAGATTACCGGGATATTTGCCGGTTGTCCTTTTTTTATCGAAGCACTTGCTGTGGGATGATAAATCGCTACATGTAAGGGATGTCCACTATCGGTAGTGTCCATCTCGTATAGCTTAATCTGGTCAAAGGTCTCGGCTAATTGCTTGTAGTACTCAATGACCTCATCGTAAGTCGCCGTTTCTTTGCCCTGGGAGGCTTCAAAAACTGTCGTCCAATTGTGCGGTGTGGACTCATGGTCCTCACAGGCTAAAAAAATGAAAGCCACGGCGATTAAACCCAAACTAAGGGCTTGAGAATAACGCCGTAAAATCAGGCGCTTAGCCATTCATTGAAATTAAGAACTCCTCGTTGTTGCGGGTTTGCTTAATGCGATCATTGATAAATTCCATAGCCTCTACGGGGTTCATGTCGGATAAATACTTGCGCATGACCCACATGCGCTGAATGACTTTTTCATCCAAAAGCATGTCATCACGACGAGTACTGGACGAGGTAAGGTCAATGGCTGGGAAAATACGTCGGTTAGAGATCTTACGATCCAATTGAAGCTCCATATTCCCTGTACCCTTGAATTCCTCAAAAATAACTTCATCCATTTTCGAGCCTGTTTCCGTGAGGGCAGTGGCGATGATACTCAAAGAACCGCCATTTTCGATGTTTCTCGCCGCACCAAAGAATCGTTTTGGTTTGTGTAACGCATTGGCGTCGACACCACCAGAGAGAATTTTACCACTGGCAGGCTGCACTGTATTGTAGGCACGCGCAAGACGTGTTATAGAATCCAGCAATATGACGACGTCGTGCCCGCATTCTACCAGCCGCTTGGCTTTGTCAATGACGATATTGGCTACGCGTACGTGATCCGAAGCCTCTTTATCAAAGGTCGAAGCCACAACTTCACCCTTGACATTGCGTTGCATGTCTGTAACCTCTTCGGGGCGTTCGTCAATGAGCAAAATAATTTGATATACTTCAGGGTGATTTGCGGCGATGGCATTAGCAATATCCTTAAGAAGCATGGTTTTACCCGTCTTAGGTTGTGCGACTATCATCCCTCTTTGGCCTTTTCCAATGGGTGCAAACAAATCAATAATACGGGTCGATA
>CBFIFD010000005.1:0-101952 GCA_965661835.1 Flavobacteriaceae bacterium
CTTGGGCATACGGCTTCTATTGTGGCGACGTTTTATGGACATGTTCAAGCTCCAGTTGTGATTGTCGAGTTGCTCATACCTGTTACGATTATTACGGCAGCTGGGCATAATATTTGGCGTAGTCTACACAACAAGGCACAAGGGTCGATACCACTGCTTTTTGCAGTGACCTTGGTTTTTGGCATCATCCATGGCTTTGGTTTTGGACGATATTTTACGCAAATAGCACAAGGTACAGGAGCTCAGGGTTTTATTGCTTTTGCTCTGGGTATCGAGTGGGCGCAGCTTGTGGTTGTGTTAGCGGTACTATTGATGAGTTTTATCACACAGCGCGTGATTGGCGTCAATCGAAGAGATTGGATCTTGATCATGTCGGGAATCATCATCGGGCTTGCCTTACCCATGCTCTTAGAGCGCATTTAAGGCAATAATTAAATTAAAGTATAGTATATTGAGATCATGCAAGAAGGATCATTAAAACAGCAGAAATACGACACAGCTTATCTTAAGATGGCTTTGGAATGGGCCAAGCTTTCTTACTGCAAAAGAAGACAGGTTGGTGCATTGATTGTCAAAGATAAAATGATCATCAGTGATGGTTATAATGGGACACCAACAGGTTTTGAAAATATTTGTGAGGATGACGACAACAACACCAAGTGGTACGTATTACACGCCGAGGCCAATGCGATAATGAAAGTGGCTTCATCCACTCAGAGTTGCCAAGGCAGTACGCTGTACATCACTATGTCTCCCTGTCAACAGTGTAGCAAACTCATTCATCAGGCGGGCATTGTGCGTGTGGTCTATCACACCGCATACAAAGATGATTCTGGATTGAGATTTCTTAAGAAAGCGGGTATCGTTGTTGAGCAGATTAAGGCCCTAGATTAGCGCTTGTTTGCCCGTTCTTTAACGCGCTGGGCCTGAATCAAAATTAGCACCAAGACAATTACAGAAGCTGAGGCCAATATTCCAATTAATGCAATTTGGCTGTCGCCTTGCAGTGGCGCTTCAAAATCAACTATAGTTGCATTGTAGATCACAAGAGCAGAGGCCACAAGAATCAAAAGATATCGAAAGTATTTCATCAGTGTAACATTAGTTAAATAATTCTTGAATATTGGCTGTAAATAGTTTTACCGCAATGGCCAGTAAAATTACGCCAAATACTTTTTGGATAATCCCTATTCCATTTTTGCCCAGAACCGCCTGAAGCTTAGAGGATGTTTTCAACACGGCGTATATCACAATGACATTGAGAATAATTGAAATAATAACATTTTCCAAAGCAAATTCTGCACGCAGTGACAGAAGGGTTGTTAGGGTTCCCGGGCCCGCAAGCATAGGAAATGCTAAGGGAAATACAGAGGCCATATCAGGAGAACTGCCATCGTCTTTAAATAGAGTTATCCCCAGGATCATTTCAAGGGCTATAAAAAATAAGATGAATGACCCCGCCACCGCGAATTCGTTGACATTTATTCCGATTAAATTCAAGATTTCCTCACCCAAAAAGAGAAATAAAATCATCACAAGCGCGGCGATTATGGACGCTTTTTCACTGTGAATATGCCCTGCTTTTTTTCGTAGGCTAATAACAATAGGGATATTCCCAACGATATCGATGACCGCAAATAGGACCATACTTGCGGTGAATATTTCTTTAAAATTTAGTGTCATACCTAAAATTTGTGCCAAAATTACGCAAACAAACAATCCGTGACGTGATTAAGGCCATTTAAATTGATGTTATCTTTGATGTATGTTTCAAATCGGTAAAACTTTAGTTTCTGAGTCTCTGATTGATCACGATTTTGTGTGTAATCTCAGCGCTTGTAAAGGTGCTTGCTGTGTAGAGGGCGAGGCTGGAGCCCCTTTGACCAAAGATGAGGCCAAGTGGCTCAAGAACAATCATTCAAAAATTGAACCCTTCTTGCCCAAAAATGGTCAAGAGGCGCTCAAGGCTCAAGGCCCGTTTATTAAGATGGATACGGGTGAATACGAAACACCACTAGTCAACGGCCGTGAATGTATCTATACTCATTTCGAACCAGACGGGTCGGCCCACTGTGGCATAGAACGGGCGCACCAGGCTGGAATAGTGGATATGAAGAAACCTGTCTCATGTCATTTGTATCCTGTTCGGGTTCAAGATTACTCTGAATTTAGTGCAGTAAATTATCACCGATGGGCTATTTGTAGTGATGCCTGTACCCTAGGCGCTAGTTTAAAAGTGCCGGTATATCAATTTGTCAAAGAGGCCTTGATTCGGAGATTTGGCGCGGACTGGTACGAGGAACTTACTGTGGTTGCCAAGACCTATCGAGAACAAAACGGAAAAAATTCCTAAGGATAAGTGTTAATTCAAGGTGGCTACCCACCGTTAATATCTTATTTCTTTGAAGGCAATTTAATCTGTTTTTTCACGAGCACAAAGACCATAAATACCCCCAATATCAAAGGGTTAAGCCACGCATCGCTTTAGATTTCCTCTCTGAAGACTAGCCTCATGTTTTTTATGTAATAAACTAAAAATCAAATGGTTATAAATCAATGGAAAACTTAAATTAAAAAAAGGAGAATATGAGGGTGTTGAAAACTTTGTTAAAAAGAGGTAATTATTTTTTCTAGGCTTGGCTCATATTTTTTCCATATTTGTTAGTCCCTAGTAACTGCAAAAAATTTTAACATTTAAAGAAGAGGACATATGAGCGCCGTTGAACCTATTTTAGCCGAAAACGCAGATCGATTTGTAATATTTCCAATCAAACACCATGACATTTGGGATTGGTATAAAAAGAGCGAGGCGAGTTTTTGGACTGCTGAAGAAATTGATTTGCATCAAGATTTGACGGACTGGTCAGAAAAATTAAACGATGACGAGCGTTACTTTATTAAGCATATTCTTGCGTTTTTTGCAGCCAGTGATGGAATCGTGAATGAAAACCTAGCTGAGAATTTTGTCAATGAAGTTCAGTACAGCGAAGCTAAATTCTTTTATGGCTTCCAAATCATGATGGAAAATATCCACAGTGAGACCTATTCTTTACTTATTGACACTTACGTTAAAGACGATAAGGAAAAAGATGTATTATTCAAGGCTATTGAAAACTTCCCGGCGATCAAGAAAAAAGCAGACTGGGCCTTGAAATGGATTGATAGCCCAAGTTTTGCTGAACGTCTAATCGCTTTTGCTGCTGTAGAGGGTATTTTCTTTTCTGGGGCGTTCTGTTCGATTTTCTGGTTGAAAAAGCGTGGGCTGATGCCAGGATTGACCTTCTCGAACGAATTGATTTCTCGAGATGAAGGGGTGCATTGTGATTTTGCAGTACACCTACACAACCATCACTTGATTAACAAAGTGCCAAAAGAGCGCATCAGAGAAATTATCGTTGATGCGTTAAATATTGAGCGTGAGTTTATAACCGAATCGCTGCCAATTAGCCTAATCGGTATGAATTCAAAACTCATGACTCAATATCTCGAGTTTGTGACAGACCGTCTCTTAGTTGAGCTGGGTTGTGACAAAGAATATAACTCCAGCAACCCTTTCGATTTTATGGATATGATTTCGCTGCAGGGCAAAACAAACTTCTTCGAGAAGCGCGTTTCGGAATATCAAAAGGCCGGAGTGACCAACAAAGACAAGGAATCGAATAAAATTAGCTTCGACGCTGATTTTTAGATAGGAGGAGAGTTCTTTAAAAAAGGACATTTTCAAAAACTCTAGAGGTCGAACCATTCAATTGGGTGGATTTCTCGTCTCTAAGTTTTAAGAAACAACTGACTAATTATATAAAAAAACATCTAGCAACATGAATGTAATCAAAAGAGACGGCCACAAGGAGCCCGTGATGTTCGACAAAATCACGGCCAGAATTAAAAAACTATGTTATGGACTCAATGAGTTGGTCGATCCAGTCAAGGTGGCTATGCGTGTCATTGAAGGACTCTATGACGGAGTAACCACCAGCGAGCTTGACAATCTTGCTGCTGAGGTGGCAGCAACCATGACCGTATCTCACCCGGATTACGCCATTTTGGCCGCGCGCATCTCGGTATCGAATTTACATAAGAATACTAAGAAATCATTTTCTGAAGTAATGACGGATTTGTACAAATATGTCAATCCGCGCACGGGCAAAAAAGCCCCACTTCTCAGTGATGAAGCGCACAAGGTGATTCAAGATAATGCAGAGATGCTAGACTCTGCCATTATCTACAATCGCGACTTTAATTACGATTATTTCGGCTTCAAAACCCTAGAGCGATCATATCTTTTGAAGCTCAATGGTCAAATTGTGGAGCGTCCTCAGCACATGTTGATGCGTGTGTCTGTGGGGATTCACCTCAACGATTTGGAGGCGGCCATAGAGACTTATGAATTAATGTCAAAAAAATTCTTTACTCATGCGACGCCTACCTTATTTAACAGTGGGACGCCAAAGCCACAGATGTCTTCGTGCTTTTTGCTTACCATGAAGGACGACAGTATAGATGGTATTTATGACACCTTGAAGCAAACGGCTAAAATTTCTCAGTCTGCTGGAGGTATTGGACTGAGCATCCACAATATCCGCGCCACAGGATCTTATATTTCGGGTACTAACGGAACGTCAAACGGAATCGTTCCCATGTTGCGTGTATTTAACGACACAGCGCGTTATGTAGACCAAGGTGGAGGGAAACGCAAAGGGAGTTTTGCGATTTATGTAGAGCCCTGGCATGCCGATATTTTTGACTTTTTGGACCTCAAAAAGAACCACGGTAAAGAAGAAATGCGCGCCCGGGATTTATTCTATGCCATGTGGATCCCGGACTTATTTATGAAGCGTGTGCAAGAAGACAGTACCTGGACCCTGATGTGTCCCAATGAGTGCCCAGGCTTATTTGACATACACGGTGAAGACTTTGAGCGTATGTACGAACAATACGAAGCGGACAACAAAGGGCGTAAAACCATCAAGGCCCGTGAGCTTTGGGAGAAGATCTTAGAGTCTCAGATTGAGACAGGTACTCCGTATATGCTTTATAAAGATGCAGCGAACCGCAAGAGTAACCAAAAGAACTTAGGGACCATACGATCCTCTAATCTATGTACTGAAATTCTCGAATACACCTCAAAGGATGAAGTTGCCGTATGTAATTTAGCGTCGATTGCGTTGCCGATGTTTGTAAAAGACGGGGCCTTTGATCACGAAGAATTAGGCCGAGTGACCAAGCGTGTGACTAAAAACCTAAATCGCGTCATTGATCGTAATTACTATCCAGTGATCGAGGCACAAAACTCAAACTTTAGACACCGCCCAGTAGGCCTTGGAATTCAAGGTTTGGCTGATGCCTTTATTCTTTTGCGCATGCCGTTTACAAGTGATGAGGCCAAAAAGCTCAACCAAGAGATTTTCGAGACGCTTTATTTTGCAGCAGTAACGGCCTCCATGGAGGAAGCCAAGGCCGATGGTCCTTACGAGTCCTACAAGGGCTCACCGATCTCAGAGGGGCTGTTCCAACACAATTTGTGGAATATCAAAGATGAGGAGCTCAGCGGACGTTGGAATTGGGCAAAGCTCAGAAAAGACATCAAAAAGCATGGGGTCCGTAACTCTTTGCTTGTGGCACCCATGCCGACCGCTTCGACCTCTCAAATTCTTGGGAACAACGAAGCGTTTGAACCGTATACCTCAAACATTTACACGCGTCGTGTGTTGTCTGGAGAATTCATTGTGGTCAATAAGCACCTGCTAGAAGACCTCGTGGAGCTCGGTCTTTGGAATGACACCTTGAAAGAGGAAATCATGCGTGCCAATGGATCTATCCAGCACATTGAAGGTATTCCACAAGATTTGAAAGAACTCTACAAGACGGTTTGGGAACTGTCTATGAAAGACATTATAGATATGTCACGTCATAGAGGATACTTCATCGATCAATCACAGTCATTGAACCTATTTATGGAAGATGCCAATATGGCCAAGTTGACTTCGATGCACTTTTACGCATGGCAGAGTGGCCTAAAAACCGGGATGTACTACCTCCGCACCAAGAGTGCTGTAGATGCCATTAAGTTTACATTGAGTAATGAGGCAAAGAAAGAGCCAGTTGCTGCCGAAACGTCTAAGGTCGAGGCAGTCTCAGCGGCAAATGAAAAGCCCTTGACCGCTGCAGAGTTAAAAGAAATGCTCGCTCAAGGACGCGACGCTGCTGAAAACGATGAAGATTGTTTGATGTGTGGGTCTTGATCTTAGTTAAGAACTATTAGACACAATAGATTCTACACGTCAATGAACCGGCAGTATTTTATAAATAAGCCCCGCAACAGCGGGGCTTATTTCTGAACTAGTTTTTAAAGAGTGCAGATAATTTAGAGCACGCTTGAACCAAGTCTCTTGTTTCTAGCATAAGGCTGAAATACAGCGTTGTATTTTTTGGACTTACTCCTTCAGATTTAGTCAGTGAGACTTGGGTCTCAATTAACTGAGTTATTGCTAAGACAATTTGATTTAACTTCTCCTCAACTGAGTTTAAAGCGTCAAAGTCATCGTTTCTGATCGCCTCTTCAAAGGCCGTTAACCCACTCTGCAATCCTCTGTTGACTTCTTGAAACTCCTTAATTTGAGAAAACCTAAGTGCTCTGTGATTATTTTGAACGTGCTTGAAGCTTTTATTGATTAATAATTCAAATGACTGCCCGATATCGGTTAAATGGACCAGCAATTCTATGTAAAACTTACTTCCTTCCATGCTCTGCTGATCAAGACCTTTAATGAAATAAAAGAGTTCATTACGAATGTCTTCGATTTTTAGGTTGAGTTGTTCAGCTTGTTTTTTAACCTTTTTTAGCTCCTTTTCATTTTTGGTTGCCAGGCCTCGGATGAGTAAATTATATTGATTGTGGACCCCTTCTAAGATTTCCGCCATACCCGGGGCGCTTTCATTTATAATTTGAGTAATACTTTTATTTTTAGAGGAAATTCGTGCTCGTTTGGCATTGCTTGACGCTGTCGATTTGTGGAGTATAAAATTGCGCAATAAAATCAAGACGGTAATCACGAGTAACGAAATGATGCCAATCATTCCTCCGAAATAAATAATCATGGCCAGAATACCGGAGACCAAAAAAGCAATAATGGCGGTTAAAAACCATCCGCCAATGACGTTAATCACTCCGGCAACACGATAAACAGCACTATCGAGTCCCCAAGCCCTATCGGCAAGAGAAGTACCCATGGCGACCATAAACGTGACATAGGTCGTTGATAAAGGGAGTTTCATGGAGGTGGCTATGGAAATAAGGATCCCTGCAACCACTAGGTTTACAGAAGCTCTGATTAAGTCAAAGGCTGGTTCGTTTGCGGTTACTTCCTCACTATTGCGAGATAATGGAACGAATCTAGAATTAATTCGTTCAATAAGGGATGAAGGAAGGCTGCTTGTAATGAAATCCCCCAGGGATACCCCAGATTTTACCAACACACGTGAGGCAAGATTAGGCTTGAACTTTTCTGTCCCTGCCCCTTGGCGAGACAAATTGATGGTTGTGTCTGTTACGGTTTTGGCTTTTTTGGATAGCCAAAGTGTGGCGACCATTATTCCCCCAGATATAATCAATATCAGGGATTCAGCGGGTACCTTTTGTTCGAGTACCGACATCGAAAATTGACTTGGGTCTACCCCTGAGTTTATCCAAGCCTGGAACGAATGATACGCAGCCATCGGCACGCCGATGAAATTGACCAAATCATTGCCGGCAAATGCCAAAGCCAATCCAAAAGTTCCACACCCTACTATGACCACTAAAATATTTCGTTTGAGTACTTGGGAATAAATGAATGAAAACAGTAACGAAAGCCCAGTAATCACAGTCAAGACAACAACTATGTTACGATCTAAAACATCCTTAAAATTGACATAATAGGGCGTTCCTTTCATCCCTTTGTACAAAACAAAATAAACGATTGAACTCAGGGCTAATCCACCAAAAATAACCCCCGCCACTTTCATTTTGTTATTGTATTGAAAGGTGAATATCACGCGCGATATCCACTGAATGATGGCGCCAATTAGAAAGGCAATGAATACAGACAACAAAATTCCTACGATAATTGCAGTAGCTTTTTCGGTATTGATGTACTCAGTCAAATTATACATTTGGCTTTCACCTTCAACAAGTATTTTGAGTAAGGCCATAACTACGGCTGCACCAAGTAGCTCAAAGACAATTGAGACCGTGGTTGACGTGGGCATACCTAAGGTGTTAAAGAAATCGAGGAGCAGTATATCGGTGACCATGACCGCCAAAAAAATGATCATAATCTCGTCGAAGTAAAATAAACTCGGCACAAAAATGCCTTTCCTGGCGACCTCCATCATACCACTAGAAAATACGGCACCCATAAATATTCCGATACTGACAATGATCATAATATTCCGGAACGAAATCGCTTTGGAACCAATTGCCGAGTTCAAAAAGTTAACGGCATCATTACTCACACCCACAATCAAATCTGTAATGGCAAGTATGGACAGGACGACCAGAATGAAAATGTATGTTGTTTCCATAGAAATAATAAAGGGGTCATTGACCAAATAATGATCTAAACATTAAGTTCCAGAGTCATGTTTTGTATATCTGACCGTATACTGGGTCAAAAATAAGATTAAGTTTTTCAAAAAATTAAGAATTACATTAATCTTTATAAGAAAAAGGCCGCCTTTGGAGCGGCCTTTAAATTAATCCAATCGGCAAAAACTGGATTTTGTGATATTAAAACACAACTTGAAGAAATGAAGTTACTGTAGTTAAAACATCACAAAATGATTAATAAATAATTAATTATCCGGAGTAATCATATAATTTTAAGTAATTGATTTTGAGCTTACTACAAGACTTATGTTAATTTAATGTTATCTCAGTATTAATTTAACGTTAGAAATTTGTACATTAGCTTTAACTAAAGCGAATTATTATGAAAAAAACAGCTTTTTTATTGCTCTTTATGAGTACCGTATTCTGTGTAAACGCACAGAACAATGAGTTACACAATTTTAAGCGCGCCAATCAACACATCCAGGCAGAATATTTTCATGCCAATGGAAGTTTGGCTCAAACAGGGACTTATAATCGCCAAAATCAGCTAGATGGCCTATGGACCAATTATGATGAATTGGGAACAAAAATAAGTCAAGGTCAATATCGTCGAGGCCAAAAGGTGGGTCTTTGGACATTTTTTCAGGACGATAAACTCGTTTTGGTCGAATATGACAACTCTAAGATTATTCAAGTCACAGATTTGACCATAACAGACAATCCCGTCGTAACACGTTTTGATCGGGATTAAGCAATTAATAAAAAAAGGGCCTCAACAGAGGCCCTTTTTTTTTGGCTGAATTCACATAATTATGTGATCTACATATCTAATGATACGATCACAATTACATTCGGCTCCATCCGTCAGACCAGCTTGGCGCAGCAGCACCATTACCGGCTCCTGAGGTTGGCCCTTCTGTGACAAAACTTTGATTGGCACCAGTGTAATCCGTGATTTCAAAATCAGCAGCAGGATTATCAAACTGCATTGGATTGATGCTTAAGTCACCATTCTCGATACGAACAGCAGCCTCAGCGTCGGTGTCTTTAACACGAACACCTAAATCAATACCATCTGTGTAGAAATTAGTGATTGTAAACGTTCCACCACCTTCTTTAAAGTAAAGCGCACCTTCGGTAACAGGACCAACTACGGTAATGTTACTTAACATTGTTGTAGTTACAGGAGTAGCATTTCCGTCATCTCCGTTATTTGATCCTTCGATCCCAGCTTTTGCACCATCCTTGATGTACCAGTACGATCCATCACCTTGCCATCCATCTGCGAAGTCGATAGAATCATCACCGCTTCCAGTTGACACTAGGTAATTTCCTGAAACTGTTCCTCCGAAGAATTCAATTCCGTCGTCACCACCTTGGAATGATTGAACATACTCAAACGTAGTTCCAGCACCGACACCGAAGAGAGAAACACCGTTGAACTCTTTATCATTAGAGAATGTCGCTCCAGTATATTCGACGCGTAGGTATTGAATAGATCCAGAGTTGTCGTTGGCATTGCTTCCACCATAGGTTAAATCAGCAACCTCAGAAGTTACATTAGATCCTTTATTTGTTGGTGCATCACCACAAACAACTAAACCTCCCCAATCTCCAGGAGCTGGACTTGCAGCACCAGAAGTCATAACCACAGGGTTAGAGGCTGTTCCTTCGATAAAGATTTGACCCCCGCGAGCAACAGCAATATAAGATGCAGTTCCTCCAGTTGCACGAATTGTAGTACCAGCTGGAATAGTTAATGAAGCCCCGCTTTGTACGACAAATGCACTGGTTAATTGATAATCAATAGTGGCATCTAAAGTAACGTCTCCTGTTACCTCACCAGCGAGGTTTTCAGAACCTGAAGGACCACTATTGTCTAGACCAATTGTCCAACCTGCAGCCCATGAAGGGGATGAAGCTCCGCTACCAGCACCTGTGTTCACCCCTTGGGTGTAGAATGACTGGTTGGCACCTGTATAGTCAGTAATGGCTAGATCTGCTGGAGCATCAGCAAATTGGATATTATTAATTTCTAGGTCTCCTGCCTCGATACGTGCAGCGGCCTCAGCGTCTGTGTCTTTTACTCTTACTCCAAGATTAACATTACTGGTGTAGAAGTTATTGATGGTGAAGTTTCCACCACCTTCTTTAAAGTAAAGCGCACCTTCAGTAACTGGCCCTACTACTGTAATATTTGTCAGTGTCGTTGTAGTTACAGGTTGTGCGTTACCATCATCACCATTGTTAGATCCTTCGATACCGGCTTTGGCACCATCGGCGATATACCAGTCGGTACCATTTCCTTGCCATCCATCGGCAAAGTCGATTGAATCGTCCCCACTTCCGATAGAGACTAAGTTATCTCCATCTACAGTTCCTCCAAAGAACTCAATACCGTCGTCACCACCTTGGTAAGACTGAACATATTCAAAAGTCGTTCCAGCACCAACACCGAATAGAGAAACACCGTTGAACTCTTTGTCGTTTGAGAATGTAGCTCCAGTGTATTCTACGCGCAAGTAGCGTACAGATCCTGAGTTGTCGTTGGCATTGCTTCCACCATAGGTCAAATCTGCAACCTCTGAAGTTACATTAGATCCTTTGTTGGTTGGCGCATCTCCACACACTACAAGACCTCCCCAGTCTCCAGGAGCAGGGCTCGCTGAACCAGAGGTCATAACTACAGGTGCTGAAGAAGTACCGTTGATAAAGATTTGTGCTCCACGCTCTACAGCGATATACGCAGAGGTTCCACCAGTAGCTGAAATTACAGTTCCGGCAGGAATGGTAAGTGATGCTCCTGAGCGCACAACATAAGCCCCAGCGAGCTCATATGCGATAGAGGCATCCAGGGTTGTATCAGCAGTGACATCACCCTCTAGGATGTTGTTTACCGCACATGGGGCACAGGCAGAACCACCGCAGTCCACTCCGGTTTCGTCGCCGTTTTGTATGCCGTCATCACAAGTGGCGGCTTGAGGATCTGGGGTGTTGCTGTCATCTTCGCTACAAGAATAAGCGACGGCCAAAAGAGCCAGACCCAAACTTAATTTTACAATAGATCGTTTCATTTTGATTGAATTTAATTAATAATTGTTGTTTAAATTGATTTTTGAGTATTTAAAAAGTATAATTGAGAGAAATTTTCAAATCATAACCCCGCTTGAACGAGAGCACTGTGGTGGCTGTTTCTTGAATGCGATCACGGATTGGATTGACATCTCCGTCAACGGCCTCCTGGAATCGTTCAATACTCGGGTTTAACAGGTTTTTGGCTGAGATACCTAAACTCAATTGTTGGGTTAATTGTGTTCGCGCCACAAAATCCAATGTCGGCACACCCTTTTCGACAATATTTCCTTTACCAAAATTTCCTAAAGCAAAAATGCGGTCAGAGAAATAATTTCCTGTTAGGGTCAAAAGGAGATTCTTGTGCTCTTTAAAATCTTTGTAAAAACTGATGTCTGCATTGGCCACTAAATCTGAAGCCCCGGTGATCCCAGTCGACGCGTAAGTGGGGTCAAAGCTCAAGCCAGCCTCGTTAAAAACCTTGTCACCGTCAAGACTTTGGTTCGTTTTCATATATGCCAGGTTGAGCCCTGCGGTTAATTTTTGTGTTTTTGTAAAGTCCGCCAATTCTGTTTCACGACTCATCAATATCTTGCGTGATTCAACTTCTATACCAATAGCCGTCGCTTGATCACCAGTATTAGCCCAGCTAATATCATTTGCGGCAGATTGAATGGTAACCGTATTGATTGGGTTTTGAATGATCTTGGCAAATAAACCTGCTGAAAGCAATTCGGACTTAGACGGGAATATTTCCCATTTGGCATCGAAATTATAGTTCGTAGAGGCGGTCAAAAACGGATTACCAAAGTAATCTTGATTCACCTCTTGAAACAAGAATGGAGCCCGCTCTTTATACTGAGGCAGGGTATACGTCTTGCTTGCGGCAAATTTGAAATTTTGATCCTCAGATAGGGTGTATTTCATGGAGAGTGCAGGCAAGAGTTGAAATACATCTAAACTGTTGCTGTCTCCATCTGGGTCAAGCGAAGTCGACCACGCTATATCCTGATTGATTTGCTCCCCTCTAAGACCAACAATCATGGTAAACTTTGGATTAAAAGCGTAGGTAAAATTGGCGTATCCCGCCAAAATACTTTGTGTCCCGCCATAAGTTTGGGGATCAAGGGCATTGGCTACATCGGCACTCCCTCTAAAGGTCTCAATCCGAAATAATCCAGCATTGAGATTCTCTTGATTGAAATAGGCGTCTACATCATAAATGTTTTCAACTATGGGTTGAACAATTCCCGCTCCACGATTAATTCGGAAGTTAAATTGCGCCGCAGAAAAGTCCACATCTTTATTTCGTGAACTGAAGCCTACATTCAATGTCCCATCGAACTCATCCTCATCATTTTTAAACAACTTGACAGACGTTTCAATAGCACTCGCTACCTCTTCCTCGTATAGGTCGGCGTAAAATCGGTGGTTACTTGAGGCTGCTGATACAAACTCAAACGATTTTGGTCCGTCTGGTTCGTCGAAGAATTGTGGAACCAAAGTGACTTGTCGCCGATTAGGTTCAGAACTTTGCAAGAAACTATAAGATCCTGAGGCGCTAATATTGATGCGCTCGTTAACCTCAAAGTCTGCATGCAATTGATTAATGATAAGATTGGTGCGCGTGAACACAGCACGCTGTATAAATCCACCCCCTTGAGAAGCATCATCATCTTTATCGATGATCCCGTAATTTTCGAGCTGTTGCTCATTTGAGGTATTCAATAATAACCCACTGTAGTTGACATTCAGATCGTTGTGTTTGATGCCGACATCACCCATCAGTGTGGTATTTGTACTGTATTGATAATCGACATAGTCAAAGTCGGCATTCGGTACTGAACTTACTTCAACACCTCCGCGTGAGATTCCCTCTCGGTATTGAAACTTGTTGCTGTGCGACCCAACACCAAAAACAGTGAGTTTGGTGTCATCGCCGAGCTGAAAACTATCACCGCCTTGAATTGTCAAGCCCATATTTGCTGGGGCATCGGCCGCACGGCGGTCCCAACTCGTTTCAAAATTATAATTGTTCAAAGGGAAGGCCGGATAATTAATGTCATAGAACCCAAAATTATCAGGACCATCAGTACGATAAAACTGATCCTGACTTTGTGTAATTGTATTCACTCCAGAACTAAGACCTACCGAGATAATGCCATCGGTCATGGTATTTTTGGAGTTAATATTGATGTTTGCTCCAGCGAAGTCCGCGTATTGTTCAGAATTAAATGTTTTATCAATTCCTATATTTTCTACGATATTGGTAGTGAAAATACTTAAATCAATATTTTTTCGCGCTGGGTTATCCGAAGGTAAAGGCATTCCATTATATGTGGTTACGTTGTAACGATCCCCTAATCCGCGAACAAATACGTTACCTGTCCCTTCTTGTTTTGAAATACCAGTGACTTTGGACACAGCGGTAGCGGCATCTCCTACACCTTTTCTGGAGAGTTCCTGGGCACCAATGGCGGTTTTTTGGGTCACTGCATTTTTTTGCTCAAGGAGCAAAGCTACTTCACTTTCTTTGCGCACAGTGGTCGTGATTACTACCTCCTCAAGAGCGGCAGCACTCGCACCCATGGGCACATTAACCGTGGTTACTTTATCTTCCTCGACAACAACATTGTCAATTTCAACGGTTTCGTAACCGACAAAACTATAAATGATTGTGTAGGTACCAACAGGCAGATCTTCAAGCGCGTAAAGCCCATCAAAATCTGAGGTAGTTCCGGTGTTTTGACCTTTGATAATAACATTAGCAAAGGCCAAGGGCTCGTTGTTGAATTCTTTATCGGTCAACAAGCCGACTATGGATCCTGTTGTTTGCCCAACAGCAGCCAAAGACATTATACTAAATAATGCCGTTAATAAAAATTTTCTCATAATGTGTTTTAAATACTCAATGCAAATATGCCGTGTCAATGTAACCCTGAGGTTATTGACAAATTAAGATTGTATCACATAAGTGTTAACATAATGTTACGAGCAGTGATTCCTATGAATCTGGGCCAAAAGGCCTATCTTGCTGATGGTTTAATCAAGACATAAAAAGAAGACTTATGATGACCTGGGAACAATTGATGTCTTTGAAGCGAAAAGGCGATCAGCATAAGCGATTACGGATCGAACAAGATGAAACAAGATTGGGATTTGAGGTCGATTACGACCGAATTATATTCTCTTCTCATTTCAGAAGTCTTCAAGATAAAACGCAAGTGATTCCGCTTTCGCAACATTCATTTGTGCATACGCGATTGACCCATAGCCTAGAAGTTTCAGTCGTTGGAAGGTCTTTAGGTCGCTCGGTAGGTCGAGCACTGTTGCAACGGCATCCCCATTTAGGTACGATACACGGTTATCAGGCCAATGATTTTGGTGCTGTGGTGGCAGCGGCGGCCCTAGCTCACGATATAGGCAATCCCCCCTTTGGTCATAGTGGAGAGAAAGCCATAGGTGACTTTTTCAAGACTGGGCCTGGACGAGGTTATCAAAATCAAATGACGCCACAAGAGTACCAAGATCTCTGTGACTTTGAAGGCAACGCAAATGGTTTTAAAATGCTCACCCAAACCCGTGATGGTGTTGATGGTAGTTTGCGACTTTCGTACGCCACTTTAGGGGCCTTTATGAAGTACCCAAAGGGTTCTTTACCCAAAAAACCTTCTGAGCATTGTGCCGATAAGAAATATGGTTATTTCGTCCAAGACCAAATGTTTTTTGAAGAGGTTGCCAGCGAATTGGGTCTGAACAAATTAGATTCGGGTCGTTATACGCGCCATCCGTTGGCCTATTTAGTAGAGGCAGCAGACGATATCTGTTACACTATTATCGATTTTGAAGATGGAATCAATTTGGGGTGGATTCCTGAAGACGTCGCACTAGAGTTTTTGTTGCGTTTAGTTAAAGAACATATCCAAACAGAAAAATATAGCAAACTCAGTAAGCCCTCCGACCGACTGGCTTATTTGAGGTCGTTAGCCATTAGTCGATTGATTCAGGAAGCTACTGAACTTTTTTTGTCCCACGAAACAGTATTGCTCGAGGGCAACTTGGAGCAGTCTATTATGACGCAAAGTCAGTTTAAAGCCCAGATTAATGATATTATAAAAATAAGTAAAGAACAGATTTATGAGCATCCCGAAGTCCTGCGTAAGGAGCTGGCCGGCCATCGAATGCTCACAGATATTCTCTCCCATTATATCCCTGCAGCATTGAACACAAAGGATCAGGCCCCAAGATTTTTTGATGAGCTATTAATTCAAGAGTCAGGGCTTGATATAAATCCCGGACTCACTGTTTATGAGGTGCTTATGGAAGTGAGTCATTTTGTTTCTCAACTTACAGATCGTAATGCCCTATCCCTAAGCAGTCGATTAAATGGTAAAGTTGTGTGAAAATCTTTGAAGTTTTAGCTGGTATTAGGCTTAAAAGAGTATATTTATTTTGATAAAAATAAATATTATGAAAAAACTACTACTCTTATTACTGGTCAGCGTATTGAGTATTAATTCTGCTCACGCACAAGATGATTTAAATATCATCAAAGACTATTTATCTCAACAGCGCAGTGTCTTGAATTTAACTCAAGAGGACATCAATACTCCTGTATTGAAATCTTCGAGTTATTCTCAGAGCATGCGTATTCAGTTGGCTTATGTCAATCAAGCAATCGATGGGATTGAGCTTCACAACTCCGCTTCACGATTCGCCATTAAAGATCAGCAGGTTTACTCTGCCAATTTGGGCTTTGTCACTGACTTATCCAGCAAAGTAAACACCACGGTACCGTCTATAGGTGCTCAGACTGCTGTATTAAGAGCTGCTGAGTCCTTTGGACTAGCGGCGGGCAACATTGAAGAATTGTCTGCACAAGGCCACGATTATGTGTTTAGTGCTGCCGATTTATCTCAAAATGAGATTCCAGTTACCTTAGTATTCCAAAAGGTTAGTGAGACACAATACCGTTTGGCGTGGGATTTAAGTATTTATCTGCTCGATGCTACACATTATTACAGTGTAAGAGTTGACGCGCAAAATGGAACGATTCTAGACACCCACGACTGGGTCCTTCATTGTGATTTTGGGCAAGGTAACCACGAACATACTGCCAAAGAAAGTGTCTTTTTTGCAGAACAATCCAGTACCTTTGCTCCGGCAGTTGGCGCCCCTGGCTATCGTGTATTTCCTATTCCATATAGCAGCCCACTCGATGGAGCAGATGAGTTTGTTGCTGATGTTGAAGCAGTTGATTTAAATGCCTCACCATTTGGATGGCATGATACTGACGGTGTTGCTGGAGCAGAATACACCTATACGCGCGGGAATAATGTCTATGCACAAGAAGATATTAATGGAAATAATGGAACTGGTGCATCCCCTGAAGGAGGAGCTGGTTTAAACTTCGATTTTCCTTATAATTTACCTCAAGATCCGGCGAATTTCACTGACGCAGCAACCGTCAATTTATTCTATTGGAATAATTTGATTCACGACTTTGCCTACCAATATGGTTTTGACGAGGAAAGTGGAAATTTTCAAGAAAATCAATACGGTAATCCAGGCAATGGTTCAGATTCTGTAAATGCTGATGCACAAGACGGTTCAGGAACCAATAATGCAAATTTTGCGACGCCACCCGATGGAGGTAATCCTCGAATGCAAATGTTTATTTGGACGACCAGTGCTGGTCCGATTAACTTATTGACCATCAATAATGGTCCCTTAGCTGGTGTATACCCGGGAGTCCCCGCTAATTTTGGTGGACCGATGCCTATTCCGCCATTAACAGAAGATTTGGTAGTCGTAGAAGACGATAATTCAGGAGGAACCTCTACCGATCCACAAGATGCTTGCGACCCGATTACTAACGGTCCGTCTCTTGATGGTAAAATTGTGGTGATTCGTCGTGGAGAATGTGAGTTTGGCTTTAAATCCCTTGCTGCCCAAAACGAGGGCGCAGTCGCTGTAATTATGGTTAATAATGTACCGGGCGATCCAGTCATCATGGCTCCAGGCGCTGTAGGGGCGCAAGTAACCATTCCTTTATTTATGGTGACTGACGTCATTGGGGAGCCGATTATCACTGAATTACTCGCAGGGAATCCCGTCAATGGAACGATCGACGGTGGCGCTGTTCCGCCATCAACCGATGGAGATTTAGATAACGAGATAATTGCACACGAATATGCTCATGGTATTTCGAATCGTCTTACCGGAGGTCCAGTCAATGTAAGTTGTTTGGGTAATGCCGAACAGATGGGTGAGGGATGGAGTGATTACCTTGGTTTAATTATGACCATGCAGACTGGTGACCAACGTGGTGATGTGCGCGGTCTCGCAGAATACGCTTCTGGAAACCCCAATGGAATTCGTGAGGCACCCTACAGCACGGACTTTTCCATAAATGACTATACCTATCAAGACACCAATAATAATGTGTCTCAGCCCCACGGCATCGGTTTTGTCTGGGCTACGGCACTTTGGGAAATGACCTGGGATCTTATTGATCTCTATGGATTTGATTCTGATTTGGTCACTGGAACCGGAGGAAACAATATCGCCTTCCAACTGGTTATGGATGGTATGAAATTGCAAAGTTGCTCTCCAGGATTTATCGATGGTCGTGATGCGATTTTAGAGGCAGATCAACTCACCCATGGTGGATTACACCGTTGTCTGATTTGGGAGGCTTTTGCTCGTCGCGGGGTTGGGTCTAGTGCTTCACAAGGGAGTAAGTTCTCGCGCTCAGATCAAACTGAGGCCTTTGATATCCCTGCAGATTGTAATCTTTCTACAGGCGATAATAATTACGACAACAACTTTAGTATTTATCCAAATCCAAATTACGGAGCGATTAACATTCACTCCAAAGTTGAGGTTGGCGCTGCTAAGGTTTCGATTATGGACTTAAATGGACGTACGGTTTGGTCACAGTCCTTAGAATTAGGGAACCAAACACAAGTGGATGCTTCAATGTTGAGTAGTGGCATTTATTTGGTCCGTATCGAAGGGAATAACTATACGCATATCAGTAAATTGATTATGCGATAATTCCATATCGAGAATAGAATTACAAAAAAAGTGCCCCGCTCGGGGCACTTTTTTTTTTGGCCGTGCTATTTCGCTAAGACTATAGTTTAATCCAGTAAATCTGTAATGGTTTTGGTTATTGCCTCTGGATTGAGTCCACAAAGTATATGGAGCTCCTCGAGCTTGCCATGAGAGACGAATTGATCATCAATACCATGACTTTTAATCACTGCATCATACCCGTGAGCTGTAACAAATTCAGATATCGCCGAGGCAAGGCCTCCGTTTAGAATTCCGTCTTCTACGGTAACTATGGCTGTATGAGTTTGACAGATATTATGTAATATTTTTTCGTCCAGTGGCTTTAAAAAGCGCAAATCGACATGGGTAATTTGGTCATCGTGGTTTATAGTGTCTAAAGCCATCTGCACCTGATCGGCAATAGTCCCTAGGCTCAATACAGCCACTTTGCTTCCGCGTTGAAGTACTTGGGCCGTACCGATGGCGATCGTTTCCATTGGAGTCTCCCAATTAACTATATTTCCACGTCCTCTCGGGTATCTGATCGCGATAGGGTGGGATAGACCATTTTGGGCAGTATGCATTATGTTTCTGAGCTCGCTGGTATTACGCGGGGCAAAAATAATGAGGTTGGGAATCGGTCGAAGCGAGGCTAAATCAAAAACACCGTGATGGGTTGCCCCATCTTCACCGACAATTCCAGCACGATCCAAACAAAAAATTACCGGAAGGTTTTGGAGACAAACATCGTGGATCAACTGATCATAGGCCCTTTGAAAAAATGTAGCATAGATCGCGCAAAAGACAACTTTGCCTTGAGTCGCTAATCCAGCTGCCAGAGTAACGGCATGCTGCTCTGCAATCCCTACATCGATTGCTCGTTCTGGAAAAGCCTCCATCATATAACGCAAAGAAGACCCTGTGGGCATCGCCGGAGTGATCCCATAAATATTTTGGTTTGTTCTTGCCAAAGCAACGAGGGTCTGACCAAAAACATCCTGGTATTTTGGTGCCAGCGATTTACGAGGACTCGGCAATCGTTCTCCTGTTTGTGGATTGAATTGACCGGGAGCATGATAAGCGACTTGATCTTGCTCGGCCTGTTTAAGTCCTTTACCTTTGGTCGTTACGACATGCAGTACCCTCGGCCCTATGGATGATTTCATCGCCTGTAGCGCGGCAATAAGTTCTGTTAAGTTGTGGCCATCGACAGGACCACTGTAATCAATGTTTAAAGCCCGAAACAGATTGTCTTGATTTGATGGATTGTCGGCTTGTTTTTTTCGGGTTAAATACTCTTTGAACGCCCCTACACTCAAGTCGATACCCATGGCGTTGTCATTGAGAACAATTAACAAATTTGCGTTAGAAACTCCCACGTGATTTAGTGCTTCAAAGGCCATCCCACTCGCTATGCTTGCATCGCCTACTACGGCTATATGTTGTCTGGTCAAAAGTCCGTCCTGGGTACTGGCTAAAGCCATTCCAAGGGCTGCAGAAATCGAAGTACTGCTGTGACCCACCCCAAATGTATCATAAGGACTTTCCTTTCGAGAAGGAAAACCGCTGAGTCCTCCGAGTTGTCGGTTCGAATGAAACTTATCGCGTCTACCGGTTAATATTTTATGCCCGTATGCTTGATGCCCGACGTCCCAAACGAGTAAATCTTCTGGGGTATTAAAGACATAATGAAGGGCTATGGTCAGCTCAACAACACCGAGACTCGCACCGAGATGACCTTCCTTAATGGCAACAATATCGATAATAAAGCGACGGAGCTCCTGAGAGAGAAGTTCCATTTCTTGGAAACTCAAGGCCCTTAAATCCGCTGGGGAATCAATTTGTTTTAGAATCGATTGATGCATGGCCCAAAGATACGCTTATTCGCTTGTATGTTTGGCCTAAGCCCTTTATTTGTAACTTTATAAACTAATGATATTGTCATAAATAGTCTATGAACGATGCTTGATCACGAATATTTTATGCGAAAGGCGGTGGAAGAGGCCAAGAAAGCCTTCGAGGCAGATGAGGTTCCTGTAGGTGCTGTGGTTGTCGCTCAAGGACGAATTATTGCTCGGGCATTTAATCGAACGCAGGCACTCAACGATGTTACGGCCCATGCTGAAATGCAAGCCATCACCTCTGCGGCAAATTATATTGGGGGTAAATATCTACATGAATGTACTTTATATGTCACACTTGAGCCTTGTCAAATGTGTGCAGGAGCTCTTTTTTGGAGTCAGATTTCTCAGGTCGTTTATGGGGCGAGAGATCAAAAACGGGGGTATTTAGCAATGGGGACCAAATTACACCCAAAAACCACGGTAATTTCAGGAATACTTGCGGATCAGTGCGCGGCCTTAATTCATGATTTTTTTGACAATAAGAGAGGATAAGCATTTAACTTTGGTTGAGTTTCCCTAATCTAAGCCCCTAAGAGCCCTAAGACAAGACGTAAAAAAACCCCGAGTAATACTCGAGGTTTTTGAGGGTTAGATTAATTATAAAAATTAACCGTGTAAGACACGAACTCTTCCAGCCACCATGCCTTTTCTTCCTTCTTGTTCTTCGTATTCGACTTTGTCGCCTTCGTTTAGAGCTTCTCCATTTAGTCCAGTAACATGGACAAAGATGTCTTTACCGGTCTCATCATTGGTGATGAATCCATAGCCTTTTGATTCGTTAAAAAACTTAACTGTTCCTTCCATAGCAATAAAAAATATAAATTAAATAAGGCTGTAAAGGTAAACTTTTTATGGACCCAAAAATAAATTCAATGTAAAATTTTTTGAAAATCAACTAATTACATCTTTTTAACCGAGTCAGGTCTAGTCCTTACCGACACGAGAAATCAGAATAAATCTCACTCTTTTTTTAGGTATTTTTTCTAAACTTATTCATTCGCTCGATATTGTCTTGGGTCAACATATAGTCTTTTATCGATCTATTTTTCCATCGATGATAGATAAAACTTGGCATCCAAATAAAAAATAATCCAGCGATTCCCCCTCCAATGAGTTGATGGGCCAGCTCGTCGTTAGACGATTGAAGATAAAATCCTGTTGAGACAGTCAGGACAACTATTATAAACACGGCATAAAGAAATACCTTCATTTGGTTTCAGAACAATTAATGAGTTTAAACAACGGGCTTTTAAGTCATGACTTGAGATCTACGGTCAAGTTGAGTTCATTTAATTGATGTTCATCAATTGAAGCCGGCGCATCGATCATCACATCGCGTCCAGCGTTATTTTTGGGAAATGCGATAAAATCTCTAATGGTTTCTTGACCTCCGAGTATCGCTACAAGTCGATCCAGTCCGAATGCAATACCGCCATGGGGCGGTGCTCCATACTGGAATGCATCCATCAAAAACCCAAATTGAGCTCTGGCCTCCTCCGGGGTAAAGCCCAAGTAATCAAACATCTTGCTTTGGGTATGCTTATCGTGGATTCGAATTGATCCGCCACCTATTTCGTTACCATTGAGAACGAGGTCATAGGCATTGGCTTTTACTGCGGCCGGATCTGTGGCTAATAATTCCATTTGTCCTGGTTTCGGTGACGTAAATGGGTGATGCATTGCATGATATCGCTGCGTTTCTTCATCCCATTCAAGCAGAGGAAAGTCAATGACCCAGAGTGGGGCAAATTCATCAGAGCGCCGCAGACCCAATCGTTCGCCGAGCTCCATCCGCAGCGCACTGAGTTGCGGACGCACTTTGTCTTGTGCTCCGGATAGAACACAAATTAAATCTCCAGGTTTTGCCCCTGTAGCTTCGGCCCACTTAGCGAGATCTTCTTGTGTGTAGAATTTATCCACACTTGATTTGTAAGTTCCATCATCATTAACCCGGCAATAGACCATGCCCAAAGCTCCGATTTGTGGTCTTTTGACCCAATCAATGAGTTTGTCGATTTCTTTGCGCGAATAACTGTTGCCTCCTGGGACAGCGATTCCGATGACCAATTCGGCCTTGTTGAACACCCCAAAATCACGATGTTTTGTGCAATCATTCAAATTGCCAAATTCCATTCCAAAACGGATATCTGGTTTGTCATTCCCATAGCGCTCCATGGCCTGGTCATAAGTCATGCGTGGAAACGCATTTGTGCTGACTCCAGCAATTTCAGAAAGTAAATGGCGCGTAAGGCCTTCAAAGGTGTCAAGAACATCGTCTTGTGTGACAAAAGCCATTTCGCAGTCTATTTGTGTAAACTCTGGCTGACGGTCAGCACGTAAGTCCTCATCCCTAAAACACTTTACAATTTGAAAATAACGATCCATACCCCCGACCATAAGTAACTGCTTAAACGTTTGTGGAGACTGAGGTAAGGCGTAAAATTGCCCAGGATTCATCCTGCTTGGGACCACAAAATCACGTGCCCCCTCCGGTGTAGACTTAATTAAATAAGGCGTCTCTACTTCGATGAAGTTTTGTGAGGATAAATAATTACGCACCGACATGCTCACTCGATGACGGAACATCAGGTTATCGCGAACAGGCTTGCGACGAATGTCTAAGTATCGATATTTCATGCGCAGGTCTTCACCGCCATCCGTATTATCTTCGATTGTAAAGGGCGGCGTCAATGCGCTATTGAGTAAAGTAAGTTCTCGAACCAATATTTCGATATCTCCAGTGGGTATATTGGGATTTTTTGATTCACGCTCTATGACCGTGCCTTTGACTTGAATCACAAATTCTCTTCCAAGTTTTTTGGCGAGTTCCATTGTTTTTGGATCCGTCCGTTCAGCGTCAAAAATAAGTTGAGTTATGCCGTAACGATCTCGTAGATCGACCCAGATCATAAATCCTTTGTCCCTAATTTTTTGAATCCATCCTGAACAAACAACCTCTTGACCTAATGCCTCGAGGTTGAGTGAACCATTGTCGTGCGTTCTGTACATAATTATTTATTCAGTGACAAAGTTAATAAGAACCATGTGAATAGTTTTAGGGTATGCCCTGCAAAATCATTAGGCTTCTGCCGCTATTTTTGCGTTGGGATATTTACCCATCCAAGAAAGGACTTTCCCTTTGATTTGATGAACCATTAAAAATAGTACCGGAACGATAATCAAAGTTAAAAACGTAGCGACGATAAGCCCATAAATCACAGCCCATGCCAATGGTCCCCAAAAAATCACGTTGTCTCCACCAAAATAGATTTTTGGATTGAATTCGGTGAATAGCGCAAAAAAGTCCATATTAAATCCAATCGCCAACGGAATCAACCCTCATACTGTGGTAATCGCTGTAAGAAGCACTGGCCTGAGTCGCGCCTTACCTGCCTGGATGACCAAATTGTGGAAATCAGCCTTAGGGATTAATTGAGGGTGCTCGATGTTGTGTTTTTGTTGATATCGATCAATCAGGAGCTGAGTGTAGTCCAATAGAACAACTCCATTGTTGACCACAATTCCCGCCAGAGAGATAATACCGACCATGGTCATCATGATAACAAAAGAAGCCCCGGTGACAAGAATCCCACCAAAAACTCCGATAAAACTCAGAAAAATCGCCAACATTATTATGGTTGGTTTTGATATTGAACTGAATTGAAAGACCAGCAAAAACATGATCAATCCAAGCCCAGTAAAAAATGCACCCATCAAAAAGCTCATTTGTTTATTTTGCTCTTCTATTTGACCAGTGTAATCAATAGAGATCGATTCTGGGAGTTGCTCAAAATTTTCCATGTGACTCTGGATTTGACTCACGATGGCGCCAGCATCAGTGAAGCCAGGAGCTAAGGCTGAATAAACCGTCACTACTCGTTTGCCGTCTCGGTGCTTTATCGCACTAAATGATGAGGTATTTCTTCGCTGGGTGACCGCACTCAGCGGGATATCTTTAAGCCTTCCCGTAGCTTGGTCCCGGAAGGTGATATTTTGATCAAATAGTGCGCTCTTAGTTTCTCTTTGTCCTTGCTCAAAGCGTACATTGATATCATAATCCTCACCGTCTTGCTTATAAATACCGGCTTTTTCTCCGAAGACTGCACGACGTAGTTGGCGTCCTACTTGTCCGGCTGCAACTCCGAGACCTCCGGCTTTTTTTCGATCAACAAAAATTTCCATGGCCGGTTTACCCTTATTGACATCAATTTTTAATTCGTCAATACCTTGAATATTTTTTTGATTGATAAAATTTCTCATTAGTTCGGCTGCGGCGATAAGATCTTCGTAATTGTCGCCTTCTAGTTCAATATTTATGGGGTAGCCTGCTGGAGGTCCAGTCGGGTCCTTTTCTACAGAAATAGACACCCCCGGGAAAAGCCCTTTGAGACGCTCCTGGATTCGTTTGCGTAAAAGTTCTGAGTCATGGCCTTGGCGAAATTTAAATTCACGCATAGTAGCTGTAATCTTGCCTTTATGAGGCATTTCAGCGGTATTCCCACCATCGGCCTGGGGATTTCCTGCGCCTTCACCGACTTGAGAAACCGCTGCTTCGACCAAAACATTTTTTTTGCTTTTGGGGTCCAGATACATCGGATCATTAATCACCTGATATACTTGCTCCTCTATTTCTAGAGTAATGGCGTTTGTTTTTTCAATATCCGTTCCTTGCGGGTATTCAATATATATGACAATTTGGTTGGGGGTATTGTCTGGAAAAAACTCTACACTGGTGCGTTGACTTCCTACAGAGGCCCCAAAAAGACCAAACACTATAAATAAAAGAAAAAAGGTCGAACCAAAAAACAGAGCAGGTCGATAGCCTCCCAAGGCAAAACTTAAGAAGCCTTTGTATTTATTTTCTAGCCAGGGAAGGGCATTTCTTTGAAAACGACTGGCCCAACGCTTAATACCGTACTTGTAGGCCCAAAATAGTCCAACGGTAAAAATCATTACTGAACCGAGGCCACGCATTGGTCCTCCGAGCAATAAAATGACAAACCCAATGCCTCCCAAAATCATCGTTAGACGAATGAGACTCTTGCGTTTGATAATTCTGTTGTCGATCTCCATAAATTGAGATACCAGCATGGAGTTCATAAATATGGCTACAAACAGGGAGGAGCCAAGTACTACCGATAAGGTAATTGGAAAATAAATCATGAATTCACCCATAACACCAGGCCAGAGGCCCAATGGGATAAAGGCGGCTACAGTGGTCAGTGTAGAGATGATAATTGGGAAGGCGATTTCTCCAATACCTTGTTTGGCCGCGCGAACGCGAGACATACCTTCCTCCTCCATGAGTCGATAAACATTCTCGACCACCACAATTCCGTTGTCGACCAACATACCCAGACCCATAATGAGTCCGAATAGAATCATCGTATTCATGGTGTAGCCTAGAAACTGGAGCATCATAAAGCTCATGAACATTGACATGGGTATGGCAAACCCGACGAAAAGAGCATTGCGAAAGCCCAAAAAGAAGGTGAGTACCGTTACCACCAAAATCACCCCAAAAATGATGTTGTTCACAAGGTCATCTACTTGATTAATTGTTTTCGCGGACTGATCATTGGCAATGCTTATTTCCAGATCTGACGGAAAGACTTCGGCCTTGGCGGTCTCAATGATCGCTTCGACTTTCGAAGCTGCTCGAACCATGTTTTTACCTGAGCGTTTTTTTACATCAAGCATGACCACATTGGCGCCAAATTCCCGCGCATAGGTCGTGGTTTCTTTTTCTTTGAAATTGACACTGGCGATATCACTGAGATAGACAACTCCTCCTTGGGTTTTAACTACAAATTTTTCTAAGGCATCGGGCTGGACTACCTCTCCAATGATCCTGAGGGAGCGTCGCTGTCCACTGGCAATAAGATTCCCTGCAGACATGGTCATATTGCCATTGCGAATGGCCCCAATAATGTCATCAAAACTCACCTGAGCGGCCATCATTTTGTAGATGTCTACAGCAACTTCAACCTCGCGCTCCTGCGCTCCTCGAATATCGGCTTTCTTGATTTCGGGTACGTCCTCAATCTCGTCTTGGAGATATTCAGCAAATTCTTTGAGTTTTTGTGTAGGATAATCGCCTCTTATGTTTATGTTGCTGATAGGCGTTTCTTCTGAAAAATTAAGATCAAAAACATCGGGCTCAACCTTGGCACCATTAAAAGTAGGCCAATCTTCACTACTTTTTTCACTTTCGACCTCGTCTTTTACCTTTTGTTTTGCAGACTCGACAGCGATAGTCTCGTCAAATTCCACCGTGATGATTCCATAATCCTCTTGAGCGGTGGCGATGATTTCGACAACATTACTGATGTTTTTTAAACGATCCTCTAGCGGATCAATAATGAGTCGCTCAATATCCTCTGCAGTATTACCAGGATAAGGGGCGCTAATGTATATTTTGGTCTCTTTAATTTCGGGAAAAGCCTCGCGCGGCATATCGTAATACGCCTTTCCTCCCAAGAGTAAAATGACCCCAATGAGCACATAAATTATGGTCTTATGATCAATGGCCCACGAGGCCAGTCCAAATTCTTTGTTGAGATTTTTATTTGATTTACTCATGAGTTGTGGTCTTGAGGATTGAAATAGATTGACCGTCTTTAACGCTTCGAGCTCCTTCGGCAATTACAGTGTCTCCAGCCACAAGGCCTTCGACAATTTCAACAAAATCACCCTCAGTTTTTCCGGTCGAGACAATTTGTTTTTGGGCTAGAGATTTACTGCGCTCCTGGTCGTATCGTGTTGTGTAAACATATTGCTCGCCTGCGGCATTTTCGGAGATAACCGATTGTGGGACCAGTAATGCCTGTGAACTCGTGTAATCATTGATATTAATCTGAGCTGTAAGGTTAGGTTTGATCAGGGGATTTTTAGGAAGGGCCACTTCAATACTAAATGTGCGGTTGTCAGGATTGATATAACGGCCTACGCTCCTGATTTGAGAAGGGATTTCCAGATCGAGAACAGGGAAATTTACAATAACCTTTTTACCCGCGTTAACCTCTTTGAGGTAGCGTTCTGGCACATCGGCTTTCAGATACATATTGCTGAGGTTTACCAATCTAAAAACAGGACTCATCCCAGCGTTAACCACAGTACCGGCCTCTGCCAAAACCGCATCTATTGTGCCCGAAAAAGGCGCATATATTTTACTTTTATCGAGTTGCTCGGTTAGTTGTTGTGTCAAACTTTTTTGGGCCTCGTATTGGGCTTTGGCCTGAAGGTATTGCAATTCACTTCCGATATTCTGATTCCAAAGTTTTTCTTGACGTTCAAAGGTGGTTTTGGCTAATGCTTCTTGGACGATTAATTGATTCAGCTGTTGGCTCAAACCATTGTCATCCAAGGTCGCCAAAAGGTCACCGCGTGATACCTGATCCCCTACGGCTACATGCAACGCTTTAAGTTGCCCTGAAAATTGAGGGTACAATACTATGTTTTGTTTGGTCGCTACATCCCCTTGAACTTGCACATAATGTTCAAAAACCTCAGGAGTTATTACCATTGCTGTGACTAAGGATAATTTTTCATTGTTGTCCAATTTGCCAATGGCACGATCTAGTGCCTCTAAATCCTGTGTCAACGCTTGGTATTGATCTCCCAATGTGGCGCGTTTTGTACGAAGTTGGGTTAAATCGTTGGTTGCAAGAACTGCTTCTACGCTTTGTTGTTTTTCTTGACAACTGATAAGGCTTAAACTAGCCCCGAGGACAATGAGTATATATTTTTTCATAGCACTGATTTAATTTGTTGGGAGATTGATAAAGGTTTCGAGCACAGTTTTCGCATTCAACAACGCCAAAAAGGAATTGTAATAATTTTGTTGTGCACGATAAAATTGGGCCTGAGCCTGATAGAGGTCAAAGCTACTGCCAATACCCTGATCGAATTTGATTTGATTTTTATTGGCCACCCGTTCTGCCAAATTGAGGCTTCTTGTGGCGTTGTTATAATTGTCTTTGGATAAATTAAATTCGCTCAACGCATTTTCAAAGGCTATTTCGGTGGCTTGTTTTGTTTGTTCAAACTCCGTTTTGGCTTGATCCCAAGCGATTTTAGCTTGACTGCTTCGGGCACTGCGAAATCCACTACTAAAGAGGGGCACTTGCATCCGCACCCCCAGAATAGAGGATTGAAACCACTTTTGGGTGTTGTCTGTAAAAGTGAACTCATTGCTAAATGCCTGAGTGCTGTAGTTGGCAAAGGCAGACAGGCTTGGCAAGGCTCGACTGCGCTCAAGTTGCCATTCCAAACGTCTTTGTTCGCTATAATTCTCGGCGATACGCACATCGATGTAATCGTCAAGGTCTATCGAAAAACTCGGGTCAACCTCCTGTGCTGCGCGTAACACCAGCGTATTGAGATCATCACTTAAGTTTAGGTCGGTCTCTAACGGCACCCCTAAAGTCGCGCGCAGCATGTGATAAGCCAATGATTGACTGCGCAGAGCATTGTCTAAATATCCTTTGACCTCGAGCAGGGTTATTTCGAGTTGTTCTAAGGCCTCAAGTTCTGCAAGACCATTGTCGTAAACAATATGTAGTTCCTTGTATGATTTTTGAAGCGTCTTGTAATTATTTTGAAAAACCAAAACTAGAGCGTCCGCCATCAGGGCACTGCCATAGGCATTTACGACACTTTTTTCTACTTCGATTTGTGTTTTTTCATAGGCATTTTTGGAGAAATCCAAGAATGTTTTTGCGGCCTGTAGCCCCACGAGATAACTCCCGTCAAAAATTAGTTGTTCCAGGGTTGCTTGGGCCGATGCATTTTGTTCGGTACCAAAGACCACAGGAGTAAAACTGCCTGGGGCGCCACCGGTTATTTCTCCTGGGATTAGGGTCACAGGTTGTTTTATATTATTGTTGTAGTTCAAGGATGCATTGATTTGTGGCAGACCAGTTGCTGTGGTTTCCCATTTCTTTTTGAGCGCACGGGTCATGTCGCGCCTGGCATTGACACTGGCATAGCTGCTGTCTTTGGCCAGACTAATGGCTTGAGCCAAACTCAGTGTATAGGTGCTTTTTTGAGCCTGTATGGGCGCAGAATAGACGCCTAAAAGAAATATAATGATGAGCTTTTTCATGATTTGTTGTGATCAGTGTATTTTTTGAGGACTGCCAAGCCCTGTCTGGTAACAATACCGCGAAGATGATAGTCTAGATAAGATTCGATAAGGTTTATTTTGGGAAACTCGGGTAGTGGAAATATTGTATCGTCTTTAATCCCTGTCATTCCAATAAAATAGATGCGTGCGACAAATTCTATATTGATATTTTTTCGGTAGAGGCCCTGTTTAACTCCACGTCTCAAATTGTTTACCGTAATGTCGTGGATGAGCTCAAAATTATGGCCTTTGATTTGCTGAAAAACCTCCGGATAGTATTTCTGCAATTGAAACTGAGGTGAGGATTTTTCGTCATTGAGTTGGATTGAAACAAATTTTTTGATCTCGTATAGCTCTTCGATTGGATTCAACTGTTTTTGACGAATATCATCGATACCGCAAATTACAATACCATATATGGATTCAGTGACTGAACGCACAAGGGCTGTCTTATTATCGAAACACTCGTATATGGTTTTCTTGGATATGGACAGTTTTCGTGCAATATCGTCCATAGTGACGCTCTTAAACCCGAAACTTAGGAAGAGCTCAGAAGCTTTATCTATAATTCTCTCTTTCACGGCACGCAAATGTAATCAAGAAAACTTTAAAAACTAAAAAAGTTTCCTGAGTTTACAAAAATTTAACAATGCGTGTTTTGAATCCTCTAGCTCATCTGTGTGCGACAATCCTGTCAAAATTTTCGCGGGTCAATCGTTAAGACAGGCGATGAAACTGTATTTTAGCAAAAAATAAGGCATGCAAAACATAGAGTTTTACAAAGCGATCATTGATCAGACTCTTGCTCAGAAGCAATGGCCTGAGTCGCCAAAAGGCCTGTATGCCCCTGTGGTGTATATCATGTCACTCGGCGGAAAACGATTACGACCGGCATTAACCTTGATGACGTGTGATTGCTTTGACGGGGATTATACCCAGGCAGTTCCTGCGGCCCTGGCTGTGGAGTTGTTTCATAACTTTTCACTGATCCATGATGATATTATGGATGAAGCACCGCTGCGTCGCGGTCAAAAGACGGTACATCACAAGTGGGATTTAAATACTGGGATTTTATCAGGTGATGCTTTATTGATTTTGGCTTACCGTCATTTCGAATCCTACCCACCTGAGACGTTTAGCGCGTTATCTAAATTATTTAGTCAAACGGCTATCGAGGTATGTGAGGGGCAGCAATTTGACATTGATTTTGAACAACGTCAAAATGTGCAGAAGGAACAATACCTCAAGATGATTAATTATAAGACTGCGGTACTTTTGGGGGCAGCGATGAAAATGGGCGCTATAGTGGCTCAAGCTGATCCCGCAAAGCAAGATTTGATTTACGAATTTGGCCGCAATCTAGGTTTGGCGTTTCAGTTGCAAGATGATTATCTCGATGCTTTTGGAGACCCCAAAGTTTTTGGCAAACAACTCGGCGGGGATATTCTCAGCGGGAAAAAGACCTATCTATACATAAGCGCCAAAGAGCAGGGCACTGCCCAGCAATGTCAGAACTTATTGGATCTATTTGAACAACAAGACCTCGAGCCTAAAGAAAAAGTAAAGCAGGTCAAAATTCTCTTTGAAGCCACCGGAGCCACTACAGCGATTCAAAAGGCAATACAGAAGTATACGGACCTTGCTTTTGCCCAACTTGATCAGACCGATTTATCCGATAAGGCCAAGGGGTACATGACCAATTTTGGCAGGGCGTTGATGAATCGGAAATTCTAGATTTTTTTGATTTAGGACGCTAATTTCTCTTATCGGCTTGGGGCCATAATTCTCTTTAATAGCCCTTTTGTATTAGCGATTTATTGTATTTTTGCACCGACAGACCTAATTAACAAAGCAGGATTCTTACTTATGGATCGATTTTCATTCCTCAATGCCGTACATCCTTCGTACATCGCTGAGCTCTACGATAAATACCTGCAAACACCTGACTCGGTTGAGCCCAGTTGGAAAGCCTTTTTTCAGGGGTTTGATTTTGCGATTGAGCACGGGTCTTTGGAGGCCTTAGGCATTGACATCCGGGGGGCGGTCAACCCTCAAGTACTCAAAGAATTTCAGGTCATAAAACTCATTGATGCGTTTCGTACTAGAGGGCATCTCTTTACCCAGACTAATCCGGTTCGCGAACGTCGTCAATATACCCCAACCCTAGCATTAGAGAATTTTGGATTGACTCAAGATGATTTAGACCAAGATTTTGAAGCAGGGAGTATTCTGGGGATTGGTAAGACAAGTTTGCGTAATATTTGTCATCATTTAGATCAGATTTATTGCGATTCAATCGGGATTGAGTATATGTATATTCGCGATCCGAAAGAAATTCAATGGATCCAAAATTGGCTCAACAAAAATGACAATCACCCGAGCTTTACAGAAACAGAAAAGAAGCAAATACTCAAGAAATTAAATCAAGCGATCTCTTTTGAGGGATTTTTACATTCCAAATACGTTGGTCAAAAGCGTTTTTCAATTGAAGGGGTCGATGCCATAATTCCAGGACTCGATACACTTATTGAACAGGGGGCCGAGCGAGGCGTCACTCAATTCGTTGTTGGGATGGCCCACCGGGGCCGACTCAATGTCCTAGCGAATATATTCGGTAAATCAGCCGAGGCAATATTCAGCGAATTCGACAGTAAAGAATACGACGAAGACGACTTGTTTGACGGGGATGTTAAATATCACATGGGCTGGACGAGTTTTCGCCAAACCGATAAGGGCAAAAACATCCGTATGGATTTAGCGCCCAACCCATCGCACCTTGAGGCAGTTGATGCTGTGGTTGAAGGAATCAGCCGTGCAAAGATAGATGGCCCACTTAAGGGGGACACCTCCAAAATACTCCCCATTTTAATTCACGGTGACGCAGCTATTGCTGGTCAAGGTGTAGTTTATGAAGTCATACAAATGTCGCAACTCGATGGTTACAAAACCGGAGGGACCATTCATATTGTGGCCAACAATCAGGTCGGTTTCACCACGAATTATCTCGATGCCCGATCGTCAACGTACTGTACCGATGTTGGTAAGGTAACCCTATCGCCCGTGCTGCACGTCAATGCCGATGATGCTGAAGCTGTTTGTCATGCCTTCATGTTCGCCTTGGATTTTAGAATGACCTTTGGTCGTGATGTATTCATTGATGTACTAGGCTATAGAAAATACGGTCACAACGAAGGAGATGAGCCAAGATTTACCCAGCCGATTCTCTACAAAGCTATTGGGGGGCATCAAAACCCGCGGGATATTTATGCCGCTCAATTGATTTCGGAAGGAATAATTGACCATGATTATGTGCCCGCCTTAGAAAGGGACTTCAAGCAGGGATTAGAGAAAGATTTAGCCGCCTCAAGAGAAAGCGATAAAACCGTAATTACCGAGATTCTGGCCGATGATTGGTCGGAATTTAGAATCGCTCAGACCGAGGATATAATGACCCCGGTTGACACGCGATTTCCACAAAAGGAGCTGGACGCTTTGGCCGAGGGAATTACTCAGCTTCCAAAAGACAAAAAGTTCATCAAAAAAATCCAGCGCATCATTCAGGACAGAAAAAAGCGTTACTTCCAGGACAATACCTTGGACTGGGCTATGGGCGAACTGTTGGCTTACGCTACTTTAATGAAAGAAGGGTTTGATGTACGAATCTCTGGCCAAGATGTAGAGCGCGGTACCTTTTCGCACAGGCATGCCATTAAAAAAACTGAGGATGATTCCGAAGAGATAAATCTGCACAATACTTTAGGTCTCCAAGGGCACATGGATATATTTAATTCTTTGCTTTCGGAATACGCGGTCGTTGGTTTTGACTATGGTTATGCTATGGCTGCACCAAAGACATTGACCATCTGGGAAGCACAATTTGGAGACTTTTCTAATGGGGCTCAAATTATGCTCGATCAGTATATCTCAGCAGCGGAGAGTAAATGGAAAATTCAGAATGGACTGGTGATGCTATTGCCGCATGGGTATGAGGGTCAGGGATCTGAGCACTCGAGTGCGCGGATGGAGCGCTACCTGCAATTGTGTTCTCGACAAAATATGGTGGTCGCTGATGTGACCACACCAGCGAATTTCTTCCACTTATTGCGTCGTCAAATGAAGTGGGACTTTAGAAAACCTTTAATTGTATTTACCCCCAAGAGTCTCCTACGACATCCTGAAGTTGTGTCTACTCGTGAGTCTTTGGCTGAGGGAGAGTTTATGCCCGTGATTGACGACCAATATTGTAATAAGAAAAAGGTAAAATCTTTGGTCTTTTGTACTGGGAAATTCTATTACGATTTAGTCCAACACCGCCAACAAAATGGTCGTGATGATGTTGCTTTTGTCCGAATAGAACAATTATTTCCATTGCCGGTCACCGAACTAGAACAAATTATTGAGGCTTATCCCAATGTTTCGGATTACGTTTGGGCTCAAGAAGAACCAGCCAATATGGGTGCATGGAGTTTCATGCAGGTGAATTTCACATCTGTATCCCTGCGTTTGGCATCGAGAAATACACACAGCTCACCTGCTGCTGGAAGCAGTACACGCGCCAAAGTGCGTCATAAAAAAGTAATAGACAGTGTCTTTGACACACCCAATACACCATAAGTAACCGTTGTATTATGTTAGAAATGAAAGTGCCCTCACCGGGCGAATCGATTACAGAAGTTGAGATTGCAGAGTGGTTGGTCTCTGATGGCGATTATGTCGAAAAAGATCAAGCTATTGCAGAAGTCGATAGTGACAAAGCGACCTTAGAATTGCCGGCTGAGGCCAGCGGTATCGTAACCCTCAAAGCTGAGGAAGGCGACGCTGTGGCCGTAGGACAGGTCGTTTGTTTGATTGATACAGAGGCTACACGCCCCGAGGGCGAAGCAGCACCCAAGTCGACAACTTCAGAAAATAAGGACACGACCCCAACCGCAGTAGCACCAGCACCAGAAAAAACAGTGAATTACGCCACAGGTACGCCATCACCCGCCGCCAAGAAACTTATGGATGAAAAAGGCCTAAGTGCTGAACAAATTCAAGGGACTGGTCGAGATGGTCGTATTCTTAAAGAAGATGTAGTTAAGGGAGTGCCAGCTATGGGTAGTACTGAATCAGAACATCGAGGTTCTAGTCGAAAAAAGCTCTCGATGCTCCGAAGAAAAGTGGCAGAACGATTGGTTTCAGCAAAAAATGAAACCGCGATGCTCACGACATTCAATGAGGTCGATATGAGCGCGATCTTTGCCTTGCGTAAGGAGTACAAAGAAAAATTTAAGGCCAAACACGAGGTTGGCCTTGGATTCATGTCATTTTTCACCTTGGCTGTCGTGCGTGCGCTAGAATTATTTCCTGATGTCAACTCAATGATTGATGGCGACCATAAAGTGACCTATGACTATAAGGATATTTCGATTGCTGTATCCGGTCCAAAGGGACTCATGGTTCCTGTCATTCGCAATGCCGAAGAATTGAGTTTTCGGGGGGTTGAAGCAGAGGTAAAGCGCCTTGCGCTGCGTGCTCGTGATGGTCAAATCACTGTCGATGAAATGACGGGAGGGACGTTCACTATTTCAAATGGAGGTGTTTTTGGAAGTATGCTTTCTACACCGATCATTAACCCACCACAATCAGGTATTTTAGGAATGCACAACATCGTAGAACGCCCGATAGTTAAAGATGGTGCCGTGGCTATTGCGCCAATTATGTACGTCGCATTGAGTTACGACCACCGTATCATTGATGGTCGTGAGTCGGTCGGGTTTTTAGTTGCTGTTAAAGAAGCACTAGAAGATCCGATCCAGCACTTAATGGACGGCGATGCAAAAAAGGCTTTAGAATTGTGATCGACACCCATACCCATCTGTATCTTCCGGAGTTTGATCAAGATATTGATGCGGTAATCGACCGTGCTATTGCCTTAGGAATACACGAGTTTTATTTGCCGGCTATTGATTCTACGACGACTCAAGCCATGTATGCCTTAAAGGAGCGTTACCCCAAGCAAATACACCTGATGATGGGCTTACACCCTACCTCGGTTCAAGAAAATTACCGACAAGAACTCGATCATGTTTATCGAGAATTGTCAAACCGCTCGTTTTGTGCGGTTGGTGAAATCGGGATTGACTTGTATTGGCAAAAAGAGACCCTCGCCTGGCAACAGGAAGCTTTTGCACAACAAATCAAGTGGGCTCAAGAATTTGACCTACCCATTGTGATTCATTGTCGTGAGGCGTTTGACGAAATTTTTGACGTACTTGATGCGGTTCAAGGTCCTTTGCCTAAGGGGATTTTTCATTGCTTTACCGGTACCCTGAATCAAGCCCAACATATCGTAGACCTAGGCCTTTCATTGGGCATTGGCGGAGTAGCCACCTTCAAAAACGGTAAAATCGATCAGTTTTTAGCTCAGATTCCAATGAAGCAAATCGTTCTTGAAACCGACAGTCCATACTTGGCTCCAGTCCCACATCGAGGAAAACGCAACGAAAGTAGTTATCTTTACAAGGTTGCAGAGCGTGTTGCTGGCATTTATGATTGCCCTCTGGTCGAGGTTGATCGGGTGACTACAGCCAATGCACGTGCGATTTTTAAATCATGAAAAAGCCACATATTTTACTGATTTACACTGGCGGTACTATCGGCATGATCCGGGATTTCTCCTCTGGAGCATTGAAGGCATTTGATTTTCATATGCTCTTAAAGCAGATTCCCGAGCTCAACCTTTTGACCTGCACTATAGAAACCGTGTCGATGGCCGAGCCTCAAGACAGCTCTAATCTGAATCCCACGCATTGGGGCCTGATCGCAAAACTCATCGAGTCCCATTACGCGCAGGTCGATGGTTTTGTAGTCCTTCACGGAAGCGATACCATGGCCTATTCAGCATCTGTACTCAGTTTTATGCTTCAAGGCCTTAAAAAGCCAGTGATTTTAACCGGATCTCAATTACCCATTGGTGATCTGCGCACCGATGCCAAAGAAAATTTGATCACCGCGATTCAATTGGCTGCCATGCGCCAAGAAACTGAGGCTCTGATACAAGAAGTCAGTATTTACTTTGAATACAAATTGTACCGAGGCAATCGGACCACCAAAATCAATGCAGAACATTTTGAGGCATTTGCCTCGTTTAATCATCCGCCACTGGCCGAGAGTGGCGTTCATTTGAGTGTGGCAAAAAATTTACTTTGGCGAACGGCTAAGTCCGAACTTATCGTGCATCACCACATGGAACGCCCTGTGATTTTAATCAAAATTTTTCCTGGATTAACACCGGCTATTTTGAGCCACATGCTGAGCGCTTCCCAAATCGAGGGCGTAGTTATAGAAACCTTTGGCAGTGGTAATGTCCCCAATAATCGAGAGTTTTTAGAACCTATCGAGCAGGTCATTGCCAAAGGCATTCCTGTGGTCAATATCACTCAATGTTCTGGGGGAGCGGTGGAGCAAGGCCTATACGAAACCTCGAGTGTACTTAAAGCTTTGGGCGTGATTTCGGGAGGAGATATGACCACTGAGGCTGCTTTGGCCAAGTTGATGTATTTGATCAGTTTTGATCGAGGAATCGAATATGTCCGCGATCAATTTAGCAAGTCCTTGATCGGTGAGGTTTCACTTTAATGCCGCCCTCAGCAGGCGACGACCGCTCATTAGATTAGAGAATTGCGTTTGAACTCTTGACCGACATCTTTTTTTTGCGATATTTGCGGCCCTGAATGTTCGCATTCAGTTTTAGAGAGGTGGCCGAGTGGTCGAAGGCGCACGCCTGGAAAGTGTGTATACGCCAAAAGCGTATCGAGGGTTCGAATCCCTTCCTCTCTGCGAATTAATTTATCCTAATCTTGAACGAAAAAACACTGTCCAGACTTAAGTTTTTTGGGCTAGCCATATCTGTTTTTGCGGTGCTGTTTAAACTCTTGTCGTGGCAGTTCGCTGAGGCGCTACTCATCATAGGCTTGGGATCACTCGGTGTTTATTTTTTGGCGCGCATGGTTCAATAATTGAATCCCCAGACCCCAACACATTAAATTTTTCTGCCGCTAACGGGGATAGAATATTTTTTGTTCTACAGAGCACCAAAGTAGTAATGAGGCCACTGTATTGTGCGGACTCCACCGTTTAATAAGCACATCTAAATCCTTATCAGTCAGTGGGTCTAAGTTATAATTTCGCTTGATGCTGTTAATCAAAGCGAGATCTCCCTTGGAAAAAATATCGGGTGCTCCCAGGACAAAAATCAAAAACATTTCGATGGTCCATCGCCCGATTCCTTTGATTTTAATCAAAGAACTACTGATTTGTTCGTGATTCATTGTCCCGTAATTGCGAGGCTGCTCCTGGAAATGATAATAGACATTTTTGATGTATTCGACCTTTCTTCGCGATAAACCGACCGATTGAATGTAGTCATTGTCAAGCGCTAGAATTTGCGCGTAACTCAAGCCGTTAATTATTTTTAAAAACCTTTGCTTAATCGTATGAGCGGCTTTAAAGCTCACTTGTTGTTCCACGATGAGAAGGGCTAGCGCCTTAGCATGATCTGCTTCCTGTCGATCAGAAAGTGTTATCTGATCGCCAAATTGGTCAATCAAAAAAGACATTATGGGATCTGCTTTGAGGGTGTTTAGGGCTGTGTTGAAGTTAGAGGAGTCCATGGGTGCAGTTTCTTAAGTTCGAACAATGGGTTTATGTTCAAGGCATTTTGATCCTTGTTCTCGGGCACTTGGGTTAAGTTAGGGTTAAATTTTCAAACCTCAATGATGCGATGGCCGTCATATCGCTCCAAAGGCATGATTTATCCTCGAAAATCCCTTAGTTTGGCGTTGTATATAAACTAAATATTTTTATATCTTTAGGACCTTAAAAACTAAAAAACTAATCATCAAACTATTAAGTCGATAGCAATGAAAAAACTATTTTCTATTCTCGCAATTACCGCTTTGGTTTTTGTCGGTTCAAACAATGTGCAAGCCACCCCCGTAAAGGCACTTACTTCTAATATTTCCATGGTCAGCGCAACTGCAGGCACTCTTCTCGTACAAGAAGAGGAGGCGGCTCCCGTACAATCTGAGAGTTTCCACCAAGAATTAAAGCAGCGTTTTATCGAGGGAGGCCCTGGATTTATGGGTATCGTTTTATTGTGTCTTATTTTAGGGCTAGCGATTGCCATCGAGCGCATCATATACCTTAATTTATCAACTACGAATACAACTAAATTAGCCGCTAGTGTAGAAGAAGCACTTAAAAGCGGTGGCGTTGCCGCAGCAAAAGAAGTGTGTCGTGACACTAAAGGACCTGTTGCTTCTATTTATTATCAAGGGCTTGATCGCGCAGACGAAAGTGTTGAAGCCGCTGAAAAAGCTGTTGTAGCCTACGGAGGTGTACAAATGGGGCAACTCGAAAAAAACGTGTCATGGATATCTTTATTCATCGCTCTAGCACCGATGCTTGGATTCATGGGTACTGTAATTGGTATGATTCAGGCATTTGATAAAATTCAAGCTGCCGGAGATATGAACCCATCACTTGTGGCCGGAGGTATTAAAGTAGCACTTTTGACGACAGTATTTGGTCTTATCGTAGCGATTATTCTTCAGATTTTCTACAACTACATTGTTGCAAAAATTGACAGTATTGTTAACAATATGGAAGATGCGTCGATCACGCTCATCGATATGTTGGTCGCCTTCAAAAACAAAAAATAATCTAAAAGCTAAGCGAAAATGGGATTACATAAAATTTTTAAAATTATCGCATTGCTTCTAGGTCTTGCCGGCGTTGTCTTTTGGTTCCTTTTGGTTTCCAAGGGTGATGATTATGTCAAGATGACCGGTGAAGGTGTTTCTCCTATGTTGTATACGGGCTATATCATAATGGCAATTGTCGTACTTATGGTCTTATTATTTGTGGTCACAGGAGTATTGGCCGGTAATGTAAAAAAGACACTCATGTCTGTAGGGGCGTTCTTAGCAGTCGTTATGATTGCCTACGCTATGGCTTCTGGAAGTACAGAAGGCTTGCCTCTAGTTAATAATGAAGTGGTTTCGGAAGGCACCTCGCGTATGGTGGGGACTGGGCTTATTGCATTCTATATTCTTGCTATCGGAGCCATCGCCTCTATGGTATTTAGCGGCGTTAAAAAAGTAACGACTAAGTAATATGGGAAGAAGAGCCACACCAGAAGTTAATGCTGGGTCTATGGCAGACATTGCCTTTCTTTTATTGATTTTCTTTTTGGTCACTACGACCATCGAAAAGGATAAAGGAATAGCGCGTCAATTGCCACCGCCAATCGAAGAGGATTTGGATGTCGTAATCAAGCAAAAGAACTTATTCATTGTTAATGTGAATAAAAATGATCAGTTACTGGTGGAGGATGAATTAATGGAGTTAAAAGACTTACGTCAAGCAGCTATCGACTTTCTTGACAATGGTGGTGCTCCTTCAGGTTCTCCAGAATTTTGTAACTACTGTCAGGGAGATCGTTCTCCAGAGTCGTCGGATAACCCTCAAAAAGCGGTAATCTCTGTTCAGAATGATCGTTTGACCTCTTATGAAATGTATATTTCAGTTCAAAACGAACTCGTAGCAGCCTACAATACTCTGCGTAACCGCGAGTCTCAACGTTTATTCGGTTGGGATTTTACGGACTTGAAAAAAGGTATTGATGAAGGCCAAATTACAGGAGATCGGAAAGATTTGATTCAGGATCAGCTCAAACAAGTACAAGAATTAATTCCACTTAAACTCTCTGAGGCAGAGCCAAAGAAGTCTGGAAAATAAAACGTTGAGACATGTCAAAATTTAAAAAGAAAAAAAGCGGTGATTTGCCTGCGATTTCTACAGCATCCTTGCCAGATATCGTCTTTATGTTATTGTTCTTTTTTATGGTTGTAACTGTTTTGCGTGACAGTAATCTACTGGTTATGCAGCGTTTACCCAAAGGAGATCAAGTTGAAAAGTTGCAAAAAGACCGATCTGTTTTTATTTACGCTGGAAAACCTGGTCCAGGATATGAGAAATACGGTACCCAATCAAAAATTCAAATAGGGGATAAGTATATGGACCTTGGCAATATAAAATTTGCTTTGGAGGAATACCGTCGCAAATTACGTCCAGAATTACAGGATAAGATTATGATTGCCCTCAAAGTGGATGGCGAAACGAATACGGGATTAATCTCTGATATCAAGCAAGAATTACGCGAACAGAATTTGTTAAAGTTGATTTATATCACAACGCCCGGTAACGCGCTAGAAACATACTAGTGGCCCTAATTAACGTATTGAAAAGCCTCTGTGAAGAGGCTTTTTTTGTCTCAGACATCAACCATTTAATCGAAGTAATGAAATTTCAGGGTAGATATAGTATACAAGTATTCTTTACACTGTTTTGTGTTGTGGCCGTGGCCCAAGAGGAATCGGTGACTGGCACACCCGAGGATGAATTTTATCGCGAGGACCAGTTTTATTTTGGACTCAATTATGATCTGCTCACGGACGTACCCGATGCCGCAGCAACACGAGGACTTATTGGCGGGTTGCAGTTCGGATTTATTCGTGACTGGCCCATAACGTCTCAGGGTAATTGGGCGCTAGGGACTGGTATCGGGCTGGCCTATGATCGATATGGACAAAATATCGTGGTTCGCTCCAACAGTATAGGAGTCCCTGTGTGGACCGTAGAGCAAAGTCCCAGCGCCATTGAGACCAATAGCCTCCAAATCACAGCTCTTGAATTTCCCCTGCAAATACGCTGGCGCACTTCTGATGCAAAGAGCTATAAATTTTGGCGCTTATATAGTGGGGTGAAATGGAGTCAAAATATTTTGGCCAAAACGGTTTATCAAGGAACAGAGGGCTCAGAAACGCTGACTGACTTGCCGGGATTAAATAAGGGTATTTGGTATGCTACATTCGCTTTCGGTTATGGAACGTTTAATGCACATCTCCAATGGGGGTTAAATCCTTTGCTCGACCAGGTAATCGACAGTAATACGCAAGATCCCATTGGGTTGCGTCCGGTTAAACTGGGTATCGTATTTTATATACTGTAGCGATCAAGCGAGATGATCATTCTGTTAGGTATTCAGCCTGAGAACGAGGGCCAGAATCTGAGCACATACACCCGCACAAAATCCTGAAAGCAATTCTACTCTACTGTGCGCTTTTTCCTTAAATCTCGTAACCCCCACCCAGATAATTGCGAGTAGCCCGAAGGTCGAGATCGTTACCATCGATGGGGAAGAACTTTGGCCAAAATAAGTACTGTACAGTAATAAATGTGTTATTAAACCGCTGACCCCCATCATATGAAGGCTACTTTTGTGCTTAAATATGACCATAATAAGGGCCGTGAGGATGCACAGTGCGCCCCCCACAAAAAACGAAATAAGACTAGGAGACACCTCAAAAAGTTTCTGGCTATATCTAGGAACAACTAATTGTAAATAGACAAGGACATTTAACCAAAGCATCATATTGACCCCCAAGGGCCAGAGACGTTCATTGAGGGTTTCTAAATGAATGCTTCTTACTTTATTGGCGTTGCGTAAAATAGGATAGATCAGTATGGGGAGAACAACCAACACGACAAGAATCACCAGAAAATTTAGGCCATGCATGTGCGGTTGAAGGGGTTGTGGTGTGCCATACCAATAAAGTCCGTAGGCATATAGGGGCATTAGTATAGGATGTCCCAAATAATTTGGAACAAATCGTATCACTTTCGTATTTAAAGGCAGTGAGCGCACTACAACTCTTTTCTTAAACGTGCTACAGGCACATCGAGTTGTTCTCGATATTTGGCCACCGTACGTCGTGCAATTGGATAACCTTTTTCCTTTAGGGTTTTGGCGAGCTTATCATCAGTAAGTGGACGGCGCTTATCTTCTTGTTTAATCAAATTGGCAAGGATTGTCTTAATCTCACGCGTTGAAACATCTTCACCTTGATCGTTCTTCATGGACTCACTAAAGAACTCCTTAATTAACTTGGTGCCGTATGGTGTATCCACGTATTTACTATTTGCTACACGTGATACCGTAGAGATATCCATTTGAATCTCATCGGCAATATCCTTGAGAATCATGGGCTTGAGCTCGCGTTCATCGCCACTTAAGAAATATTCTTTTTGTCGATTCATAATAGCACTCATGGTCACAAAAAGAGTGTGTTGTCGCTGTTTTATGGCATCGATAAACCATTGTGCGGCATCGAGTTTTTGCTTGATAAATAAAACTGCATCTTTTTGTGCCTTTGAATGTTGAGCCGCTTCTTTGTAGCCTTTGAGCATTTCAGAATAACTCCGGGAGACATGTAACTCTGGTGCATTTCGTCCATTTAGAGTCAACTCCAAAGCGCCCTCATTAATACGAATTGAAAAGTCAGGGACTACGGTTTCAATCATCCGATTTTGGCCCGAATAAGTACTGCCCGGTTTAGGATTCAGGATCTCAACTTCGCGAATCACTTCTTTGAGGGTTTCTTCACTCCACCCCAGTTTTTTGATCAGTTTGTCAAAGTGCTTTTTTGAGAACGCATCAAAGTGGTCTTGAATCATCAATAGTGCTTTCTGAGCGGCAGAGGAACCGCGTTTGCGTTCCAATTGAAGCAATAGGCATTCTTGCAGATTGCGCGCAGCAACACCTGGGGGATCTAATTCTTGAACTAGAGAAAGAACTTCTTCGAGGCTACTGCGATCGGTATAAATGTTTTGGGTAAACGCTAAATCATCAACGAGATCCTCGATATCCCGTCTAAGATAGCCGCTATCGTCTAAGGAGCCTATGAGAAAAACTGCCATCTCTCTGTGTTGATCCGACAAGTCGAGTGTGTTGAGTTGCTGAGAAAGATATTGATAAAACGAAGTCCCAGAGGCATATGGGGTTTCTCGTTCTTCATCATCGATACTGTAATTATTCGTGCTGAGTTTATAGCTAGGCACCTCATCGTCACTTAAATAATTGTCAACGTTTATTTCTGTCTCAATGACTTCGGTGCCTTCTTGATCGTAAGAATCAAAGGTATCTTCACTATTTTCATGATCGGGTTGTTCTTTACCTCCTTCAAGGGCAGGGTTTTCCTCTAACTCTTGAGCCACACGCTGTTCAAAAGCCTGGGTCGGCAGTTGAATCAGTTTCATAAGCTGAATCTGCTGCGGAGAGAGCTTTTGTGAGAGTTTTAATTGAAATTGCTGTTTGAGCATATCTCTGTGGCATTACCTAAAGTTAATAAAAATCCTACTGGCTCGCGCCATTACTCAGAGTATAGCCAAATTCGTGCCAATTCTAAAAATGGGCATTTCCTGGCGTACGAGGATAGGGGATGACATCTCGAATATTGCCCATTCCAGTGACAAACTGAACCAATCGTTCAAAGCCTAATCCAAATCCACTATGGACACAGCTCCCAAACTTGCGCAAGTCGAGATACCAGTAAAGCTCTTGAGGATCGATATCCATGGCCAACATTTTTTCTTTAAGGACCTCATAGCGTTCCTCTCTTTGCGATCCCCCTACGATTTCACCAATCCCTGGAAATAGAACATCCATGGCACGTACTGTATTTCCGTCATCGTTTAGGCGCATATAAAACGCCTTGATTTTGGCTGGATAATCATATAAAATCACAGGGCATTCGAAGTGTTTTTCTACTAAGTAGCGTTCGTGTTCACTCTGAAGATCAGCCCCCCACTCATCGATGGGATATTTAAATTTCTTTTTCTTGTTGGGCTTCGAATTTTTCAAAATGTCAATCGCCTCAGTATAGCTAACCCGTTTGAAATTATGCTCGAGCACAAAATTTAGTTTTTCCTTTAACGGCATGGGGCTCCGCTGATTCTGGGGTTTTGATTTTTCTTCTTGGATTAAACGGTTTTCTAAAAAATCAAGATCGTCACCACAATGGTCAAGCGCGTAACGAACAACATATTTTATAAAATCCTCAGCTAAATCCATGTTGTCGTGAAGATCATTAAACGCAACCTCGGGTTCAATCATCCAAAATTCAGCCAAATGGCGCGAGGTATTTGAGTTTTCAGCCCGAAATGTAGGACCAAAGGTATACACCTTACTGAGTCCCATGGCATAGGTTTCAGCCTCTAGCTGTCCACTCACGGTCAGGTGCGTTTCTTTGCCAAAAAAATCTTGAGTAAAGTCCACTTGATGCTCATCTGTTTTGGGTGGTTGCTCTGCCGAGAGATTACTGACCCGAAACATTTCTCCAGCCCCTTCGGCATCACTGGCCGTGATGATCGGGGTGTGCATATAGTTGAATCCGTTATTTTGAAAATACTCATGTACGGCAAATGCAAGCTTAGATCTAAGACGCATGACGGCACCAAAAGTATTAGTGCGCACCCGAAGATGCGCCTGCTCCCTTAATGTCTCTAGGCTGTGGCGTTTTGGACTGAGTATGGTGCGTTTGACCTCCTCAGGATCGGCGGTTCCTAGAACGTCAACCGATTGAACCTGAATTTCTACCGATTGACCTTGACCCTGACTGGCGACAAGAACGCCAGTAACTTTAATGGCTGCACCCACACTTATGGTTTTGAGTAACTCAGGTTCAAAAGATTCAAAATCTATGACACATTGCAGATTATGCAGCGTGGATCCATCGTTAATTTGAATAAATCTATTGCTACGAAATGCGCGAACCCAACCCGATACAGTAACGGGGTTAATGTTAGGGTCCATAGACAATAGCTCAGAGATTACATGTTCTTGCATGGATGTACTTATTTGTCTTGTAAAGATAAATTATTTCTTTGGTCTGTCCTTGTATTCTGATTGAGTCAGGGCTGATACTTCTTCGTCGGTATTGGTCAAAATTTCCAACGCGGGTTTTAGAAGTGTCTTTTGGTTCGCGATACTTCGCTCCAGAGAGAGTAATAAAGAGGGCAATAAAAGCAAATTAGCTAACATCGCAAATAAAAGCGTCACAGAGACTAGGGCCCCTAAGGCAATGGTACCACCAAATTCTGAGATGGTAAATATTGAAAATCCAAAAAATAAAACAATTGAGGTGTAAAACATACTGACACCAGTTTCTCTCAAGGCCAAAAAGACAGACTTTTTAATTTTCCAGTCATGGGCCATAAGTTCCTGCCGGTATTTGGCTAAAAAGTGAATGGTATCGTCCACAGAAATACCAAAGGCAATACTAAACACCAAGATGGTCGATGGTTTGATATCAATGCCCAGGAATCCCATGAGCCCTGCAGTGATTAAAAGGGGAAGGATGTTGGGGATCAAAGAGATCATGATCATCTTTAAATTACGAAACATATAGGCCATAAATAAAGCGATTAAAACAATGGCCAAGGATAAGGACAATAGTAAATTATTGACCAAATATTTGGTGCCTTTTTCAAATATAAAGGCCTTACCGGTCATGGATACATTGTAACGATCGTCAGGGAATATTTTGCTTATTTCCCTACGAATATCTTCTTCAATACGTTCAAATCGCTCGAGCTTAGTGTCTTTTAGAAATGCGGTAATACGCGCATATTGACCGGTTGTGTCGACATAACTAGCCAATAGATTGGTGTTTTCGGCGCCACTCTGCGCGTAGGAGAGGATAAACGAACGCTCCTGGTTATTGGGCAGTTGGAAGTATTCAGGATTGTTATTGTAATACGCCTGTTTAGAATATTTGACCAGATTAACTACCGATAAAGGCTGCGAAAGTTCTGGTATTTCGTTGATGATGTCTTGAAGCCGCTCCATACGTTTGAGTGTGGCTAAATTCATAACCCCTTTTTTGCGTTTGGTATCGACTAATATTTCGAGAGGCATAATGCCTTCATATTCTTTCTCAAAGAACTTAATGTCTTTGTAAAACCCCATACTCTTGGGCATATCGTCGATCAAACTTCCTGAGAGTTTAATTTGAAATATACCGATGATACTCGCGCAAAGAAGGGTTATCGAAATCGCGTAAATGGCGATTCGATGTTCTCTTACCATGCGCTCCATCCAATTGACAAAAAGGCCAATCCACTTTTTATTCAAGTGCTTTAAGTGTTTGTTTTTGGGCACCCCCATAAAGCTGTAAATAATTGGTATGATAAAAAGTGACAGAAGGAATATAGCCACGATATTTATTGAGGCAACAATACCGAACTCTTTAAGCAATTTACTGTTGGTCAAAATGAATGTGCCAAAGCCGGAAGCTGTTGTGAGATTAGTCATTAAGGTAGCATTCCCAACCTTACTGATGACTCGTTGTAAGGATTTTGCCTGGTTCCCATGCCGTTGTATTTCTTGCTGGTATTTGTTGATCAAGAAAATACAATTGGGGATTCCAATAACGATAATCAGCGGTGGAATAAGCGCGGTTAACACTGTGATTTCGTAGTGTAGTAATCCCAAAAAACCAAAGGACCACATGACCCCAATCAATACAGTGATTAATGAGATAAAGGTCGCGCGATAAGACCTAAAGAAAAAGAAGAAAATCAACGAGGTGATGAGCATGGCGGCCACAATGAACACTCCGATTTCATCAATAATATTTTTCGAGTTGAGGGTGCGGATATACGGCATTCCCGAGGTGTGTACCTCGATGTTGGTTTGCGCCTCAAATGCCTCGATTTTTGGGATTAAGTTATCGAGAATAAAATCTCGACGCGTGTACGTATTGACAATACTTTTATCCAAGTATAAGGCCGTACGCACTGAGTTTTTATCAGGGTTATAAATAAGACCCTCATAAAACGGTAATTTATTAAACAGCTCATGCTTATAGCGCGCTATTGTATTTGGGGTGAAGAGGGTATCATCAATAAATGGGACCAGCTCAAATTCTTGGATATCCTTCCTTTTCTGTAACTTTTTAAGGTCGCCTACCGAAAGACTTAAATCAACTTCTTTATAGTCCTGAAGTTGTTTAGAGAGTTTCATCCAGGCCCTAAAATTCTTTGGGGTAAATAGAGTGCTGTCCTTGACTCCTAGAACAATTAGATTTCCTTCTTCGCCAAAAATGTCGAGAAATTGTTGGTATTCCAGATTATAAGCGTGGTCATCTGGCAATAAATTAGCCTCTGTGTAGGTAAAGCGCATATGTTGCCACTGGGAGGCCAAGAATATTGTTGCCAAAACGATTGCCGACAATATCCCAATACGATTGCGCAAAATAAAACGAGCTACAGCGCTCCAAAATCCTATGCTAAAGAGTTTTTCCAAAGGCTTTGTGTGACGTGCGCAAAGGTATAAAAATCAAACCCATTTAAATGGCGTCGTTGGGCGTTAAAATTATGACAAAAAAATTCTGGGCGGCCCGCAGGGCCGCCCAGAACTGACTGTGATTTTTGGTGAGCCTTCGGCTCACCAAAAAATTATGTTATTCTGTAATCCGCATTACATTATTCATCGACAATAATGAATTCTGAGCGTCGATTTTTTTCGTGATCCTCTTCGGTACAATTATCACCACAATCGATCAAAGGTTGGTCTTCTCCAAATCCTTGACCGCTGATTCGTGAGGCATCAATACCTTGATCGATGACATATTGCACGGTTGCCTGTGCACGACGATCGGAAAGTTCACGATTGTAATCAGCTTCTCCTTGAGTATCAGAGTGACTTTCGACACGAACAATCAACTTAGGATATTTGTTCATGACCTCTACCAGTCGATCGAGTTCAAATGCGGCTTGCGGCTCAATATCGCTTTTGTTGTAATCGAAGAGAATGGTTTCCAATTCGATTTTATCATCAACAATAATCGCTTCGACAGGCTTGAGTTTTAATGTTTTACTCATGGTCGTGTTACCACTGGCAGGAATATTTATGGTCGTCGGCTCAAAACCGGGATATTGGGCCGAAACGGTTAGTGGAGTATTACACGCCCCAACAAATTGCCCTGTGCCTGCCTCTGAGGTTTGAATTGTACTTAAGCGCTCAGCACTATTATCGCCAAGACTCACACGAGCCCCGAATAATGGCTCATCAGTGTAGGCATTGACCACCACAACATCAATAACCACATCACAGGGTGGAATTTTAGGAGTAACTTGATAGATATCATCCATACCTTTACCGCCCTCTCGATTAGATGAGACAAAACCAGTTTCTGTTTCTGGATTGTATCTAAAGGCAAAATCATCACCAGCGCTATTCGCCCCATTGCCTAGATTTTGTACAGGGCCAAATCCACCATTTGCTGCTTCAGCCTTGAATACATCCAAGCCACCCAAGCCCATATGTCCATTACTGGCAAAATATAAGGTTCCGTTTTGGTCGGTAGATGGGAATAGTTCTTTACCTACGGTATTGATCGCACTCCCTAAATTTTTTGGTTCACCAAAGCTTCCATCCTCATTGAGGGCGACACTATAAATATCCGAGGCCCCCATACCCCCTGGCATATCACTTACAAAATAAAGCACTCTGCCATCGGCACTGAGCGCTGGATGTCCTACAGAGTATTCAGAATTGTTAAATGGAACCGAATAGACGCCTTTCCAGCCTCCATCGACAAGCTCAGAATAGTACAAGTTAATTTGATTTACTCCATTTTCATCTTTGACATATTTACCATCTAAATAATCGTTACGATCAAAATAAATTCGTTTACCATCGGGAGAAATAGCGACGGTTCCTTCGTGATATTTTGTGTTGACATCCCCTTCGAGTATTTGGGCATTTTTGATAGTCTCTCCCACAACTTCGGCGGTGTAGACATCTAAAAACGGTTGATCATCCCAGTGATATTTTTTTCTCGTAGTGTTGCGCGATGAGGTAAAATAAAAGTCTTTACCCACTAGCACACCACCGAATTCAGAGAATTCTGTATTAATGTCTGCGAGATTTTTTGCGTCAAAAGCAGGAAAGGCATCAAGCATCTCGGCGATCCCCATGGGATTAGCAACAAACGCCATGGCCCGTGAGTCCTCTGGTTTAGCTTGAGCAAATTTTTTCATATAGGTTTGATATTCGCTGAGCTTTCCACTGGCTTTCAGGACTTGAGCATAGGTATAAAATACTTCTGGATTGACACGTCTGCCTTTGACTACACGTTTAAAATAGGTCGCTGCGGCTTTTAAATCATTGATTTGATAGTAACAATAGCCCAGTTGTTTAAAGACATAGCGGCTCCCTTTTCCTCGCTTGAGTAATTTTTTGTAGGCATCAGCGGCATCAGAATAAGCCATGCGCTGGTAGAGTTCGTCCGCCTTTTGGGTATCTTTATTTTGCGCCATTACCGCGGTAAGGGTCAAACTTAAGAGGAGTGTAATGAATTTTTTCATCTTAATGGAATTAAAATTTAGCATTAGAAGTAGCGCGGAGAACGCAATGTTTTGGGGTTAGAGATCAGGTCAAAAGTGATCACGACTTCATGAGACGCAGAGGAGATTGCACTGAGCTCGCTCATCACACTATCATAGGCATAACCGATACGTAGCGATGGAGTTACCTGGAAGCCGACAAGTCCGCTGAACGAATCTTCGGTCCTATATGAGGTCCCTACTTCGAATTTCTCCATGAATAAGGCATTGAGGTTTAGATCGACAGAAGTTGGTGCCCCAAAGGCAGACTTGATCATTGTTGAGGGTTTGAGTTTAATGTCGTCATTGACTTGAAAAACATACCCAGCGGTTACGAAATAGTGATTGACTTCGCTGCCGTATTGCAATCCATTTTCATCCAGGTGCACACTGTTGAGCATATTGGGGACTGACACTCCAAAATAATAGTTATCGGCATAAAGAAACGCACCCGCCCCGACATTGGGATAGGTATTATTAATGTCTGCTGCAAAAAATGGATCGTTGGGATCTTGTATCTCAAGGCTTGTGAGTCCCACGTCATGAAAGGTGGCACCAGCTTTGAGTCCTAAAGCTAAGTTTAAGTCTTCACTCATTTGAAGGGTGTAAGAGAAATCAACAAAAACATTCGTTTCTTTCACAGGCCCTAATTCGTCTTTAATTGCAGAGAGTCCTAACCCGACTTTATCATTAACGGGACTGTGCCCAGAAAGCGTAAAGGTCGTTGGTGCTCCCTCAAGGCCAGACCATTGTTTGCGGTATAATGTTGTCACCGACAAAGATTCTTTAAGTCCTGCGTATGCCGGATTCACCACATTCATGTTGTACATGTATTGGGTGTACTGCGGATCTTGCTGGGCCGAGGCGGTCAAGCTAATCAGGAGTATTACGATGGCTAATTTTTTCATTATGATTGGTAGTTATTTCTTAATTGAATATTGATTAGTTGGCCGCTTGATTGACATAAACCCAGCCTGTGTGAACCTCACCGTACTCGTCATTTGGCTCAGCAAATTTGATGACGTAATAGTAGGTTCCTGTTATTAAATCACTTCCGTCCTGGTCGATACCACAGAATTCGTTGATGTAATTATTCTGACTAAATACATTGGTGCCATATCTATTGTAAATATCTATACTAAAGGCGCCAAGTCTATCGGCGAGAAACTCTAAATCAAAACAGTCGTTGAGGTCATCACCGTTTGGTGAAATTCCTTGCGGGATGACACAGTTGAATTGAGTCACGGTAATGCTTTGACTGTTACTACAATCACCCTCCGACAGTGTGACGGTAAATGTGCGCGCATCGTTTCCTCCTGATTGCATTCCCCAATCAATGATGTAGGTACTTCCAGTCCCGACGACTTCACCATTTTCTCTCCATTGGAAGCTGCCTACGTTACTATTTGTCGTCGCTACCAAGGTCTGCTTTAATGAACCAGCATCTGGGAGACACTCTTCACTTACAGTCAAATCGAGTTCTGGACCAACTAGGACACTTTGCTCACCGGCACAACCACCTATAGTAACGATAGCGGTATAAGTACCTTGAACGGTTGCACTATAGGTCGGTAAATCAGCTCCGGCTATTTCCTCCCCATCCAAGAGCCAAGTGTAAGCTACATCGTCAGGAGCATAATTCTCTGGAGTGGCGTCCAAAATGGTATCAGGACCAGCACAGGTATCTCCACCAAGGTCAAAGTTGGGTTGCTCATAGCGCACGGCGATAAATCCAACGGTCGTTGCATCGCATGGCTCTAAAGCGACCGTCACGGTGTACCCTCCGTCAGCCATTGGCATGTACATCGGGTCCGTACTGACCACATTGCCTTGGGCGTCTGCCCAAGTGTAGGTCACAAAATTCAGGTCAATATCTGGATTTTGTGGTGTCGCATCCAATTCTGGGAATGCATCGCCATCACAAACACTGATTACATCAGGAATATTGATGTCAAAATCAACCGCAGGATTGACCACTATATCAAAATCAACCACGGCAAAACAAAGGGGCTCTAACGCCTTTTCTGCCCGTACAAATACCGTTTCCGGGTTTGAAGTGTTGGTATAGGCATTTGGAAACGCCAAGGCATTCAGGTTGACTTCTGCTTCTAATTGACTTAAATGGAAACTGATATTAAAGTTATTTGGCGATTGGCCGTTAAGTACCTCTTCAATGACGGTAGTTAAGTCAAATACTGCTTCACCAGTTCCTGCAGTATCACACGTGCTCAAATCACCTGGTGTTACAATTTCAGGTGTGCTATTGAGATATGATAAAGTAATATCGTCAATGGCTAGATCATTACCACATCCACCAGGAGCATTATTAATTAATACGAGCTGAATATCACTGTTAGCCCCAGTATTGAATGAGATAAAATATTCTTGCCAGTCAGGATCGGGACCATTGGGGATATCTCCTGTAACGGTTTCCTCTAGAATATTGCCCATCATATCTTCGATGCGGAAACGCACATTGGACGGAACACTATTTCCTTGACAAATAAATGAATCTGTATCATAGACCGTCGTAATCCAGGCACTAAATGAGTAATCTGTATTTGGATTTAACGAAATCGTACGACGATAAAACTCTCCAACGGGAATATCAGCATTGACAAAAAACATGCGTCCGTCGGTATCTCCCTCGGTGTGGTCTTCCATACTGGCATGCCATCCTGAATTGAATCCTGCCGAGGTGTTGCTCACTGCATATTGACCATCTTCAATCTGGCCTCCAGTGTAGCAATTATATGTGGTAGTCGCTCCGTTTAGATTACACGATATCCCGGTGCCAGTGCCAAAAGTTTCCTGGAAATCAATATCCTCACACTGTGGTTCTATCGTACAAGGGCTGGTCAAAAATATGACCTCTACACTCTCGATAACGGTACAGCCATTACCCTCAATTTCTACAGTGTAAACACCAGAAGTGGTCACCTCTAGAGTTTGCGACGTTTCTCCCGTATTCCACAAGAAGGTAACTTCACCTGCCGAAATCCCATCTAACTCTGCAAACAAACTTACAGTTGGCGTATCACAAACCACCTGGTCTGGACCAAGATCGGCTGTGAATCCAGCATTCGAAGAAGGGGTAACCACTACATCATCGGTTATGGTTTCAGTGGTGCCACCTGGAGTTTCAAACATGGAGACAGCGGTATAAGTGGTTTCTACCTGTGGACATACTGTGATGGCGAGGTCCGTACCAATTACGGCACCTGTTTCATCACGCCATTCAAAACTAAAGCCTGTACTTGGCGCCCCGTCAGGAACAAATCTCCAAGTTTCATTGGTGGCTTCCCAAAAACCAGTGTTGCGCGTTAATGGCACACTGTATTCATTACTGTTGTTTCCGATAAGCCCCACAACAGCGAGTCCATCATTCCAATCTGGACAGGCTGGTTTATCGATGAGATTCACATCGATCACATTAAGCGATTCGTACAACAAAATTTGTTGTGTCGTGAAAAAACCAGCACAACTTGAACCAAAGTGCGGCATCTCAAAGACATTCATCACAAAAATGCGATAGGGGGCATCACCGATGACAAAATAATTCATACGCGCTGGATCTGGGTCAATAGCTGGGTTCAGATCGTGAAACGCCCCGTAGATTGTATTTAATGGAAAGTTTGGTTGAGTATTTGGGATTTGATCGGCTGGATCCATGGACCAACCGTTGTACTCATCGGCTAGGGATAGATCAAAACTAATCTGCCCATTAGCCCCCATGACAAGTTGGTTATACGTATTGCCGAAATATTCAAAATCGAAGCCCATAGGAATTACCTGACTCCAACGGTCATCAATGAGCAGGTTTGTTGGGGTTCCTCCCGTCAGGGGTGGTAGGTCACAAAACGGCCCTTGGATTTGATACGATGTTGTGCCTCTTCCTGGTATGGCCAATAATTCGGCCTCTAAGTCGACACAGGGCCCCGAACATTCTGTTGTAACATCCTCCCCAGCATCGAGTAATGAACAAGTTCCCTCCGTAATACAGAAAAAAGTTAAAGAAGGGCTTTCGATAACACAGTTAGGATCACTGTCATTAGCCACAGTTAGGGTAACATTAGTCAAAGAGGCGTATGGCCCAAATAAATAAGACCCTAAAGCAGTAATAGTCTGCGCAGGACTTCCTTGGTTGTCTGTGACCAAATAGGATAACCCAGTTCCTAAATCAGTAAAATCGGCCTCAACAAAAAATTGATTATTGGTTTCACAATCTCCTACGGTATCGAAAAGTACTGTGGGGTTGGTACACGTACTGCAGTATACATCAAAATCCCACGGTGTGAAACCACTACTTTGACAACTAATGCTACCATCCGACTGGATCACGACGGTTAAATTATCTCCCGTAGAAGTATACGTAAGACCAGTGAGGTCTCCACCGTTTCCATAAGGGGTCGCGGCATTTAAATCAGTAACGCCATCGGAATCTAAGATTAGCACTTCGTCGAAACTGGACTCAACTTGGCCAGCATTGAAATAGACAATGAGTGGCAAGCCAGTGTCACTTTGAAAGGAAAATTGTGTCGTGTCATTATTCCCGTAACAATACGTTGTGTTTACAGGTCCAGCAGAGCATACTACATTCTGGGCTTGAGTGATAAAACTCGTTGCGCAAATTAGGACCAATGTCAATAAGGAATTCTTCCAACGAAGAGATGAAGATGTATTCATTGTGAATATGATTGGTAGTTATTAAGACTAAAGTAGGCATTTTTGTTAAAAGAATTGGGAATTGTACGATTTTTAGGATAAAATGAGAGCATTGATTGACGTACTGCAATACAATAAAAAAAATCAGGGGCCAAACACCTCGCATTTGGACCATTACTGCGAGCTAACTGCTCTTTTGTTTTGTACCTTTGCCCTCAATTAGTCGATGTTAGAAAAACAAGAAATAGGGTACGAAAAAGTCATTTTGATCGGTTTAATCACCAAAGATCAGGACGAGGTAAAATCTACCGAATATTTAGACGAGTTATCATTTTTGGCATACACAGCTGGAGCTAAGGTGGCTCGGCGATTTACCCAAAAGCGCGATGTGCCTAATCCCAAAACATTCATTGGATCTGGAAAAATGCAAGAAGTCAAAGCGTTTATTGAATCCCATGACATCAGTACAGCAATTTTTGACGACGAATTAAGTCCAGCACAGCAAAAGAATATCGAAAAGATCCTTCAGGTTAAAATCATTGACCGAACCAATCTGATCTTAGATATTTTTGCCCAACGCGCCACAACCTCTTATGCGAGAACCCAAGTTGAACTGGCTCAGTATGAATACTTATTGCCGAGACTCGCTGGAATGTGGACTCACTTGGAGCGGCAAAGAGGAGGTATTGGTATGCGTGGTCCGGGAGAAACAGAAATTGAAACGGACAGACGTATTGTTCGAGATCGGATTGCGCTTTTGAAGAAAAAAATAAAATCGATTGACCGACAAATGGGGGTTCAAAGGGGCAATCGCGGTGCTTTAGTTCGTGTTGCCTTGGTTGGATATACCAACGTAGGAAAATCAACGCTGATGAATGTGATCAGCAAGAGTAAAGTATTTGCCGAAAATAAATTATTTGCCACTCTGGATACCACCGTACGAAAGGTTGTGGTGGGAAATTTACCCTTTTTGATGAGCGACACGGTAGGCTTTATTCGCAAACTGCCTACCCAGTTGGTCGAGTCATTCAAAAGCACTCTGGATGAAGTGCGTGAAGCAGATTTATTGTTGCATGTGGTTGATATTGCCCATCCCTCATTTGAGGATCACGTAAATTCCGTCAATAAAATTTTGGATGAAATCGGGAGCAGAGATAAACCGACCCTGATGGTGTTCAATAAGATAGATGCGTATACTTCAGAGCCCTGGGATCCCGAGGATTTATTACAAGATAAAACAAGCAAACACTACAGCATTCAGGAGTGGAAAAATACTTGGATGTCTCGAACCAATGGGGATGCATTATTTATTTCTGCCTTAGAAAAAGAAAATCTCAGCGAGTTTCGCAAAGTCGTATATGATAAGGTCCGTGCGATACATGTGACCCGCTTTCCCTACAACAATTTCCTTTATCCGGAAGAATTTTACGAATGAGTGGATGGGTTCCGCTCAGTTACTTAAGCTTATAGGTTACCCCAACACCTAGGGCTTGCCGAATTTGAAAGCCTTGCACAGCGTTGTCATCATAAATGGCTTGCAGCGCAATAGTTGTGGTGATTAAATTATTAACCCGCATGGTTAAATTAGCGGTGTAGTCAATATCGATATTCTTGGGCTTGTCCAAATAGTTTGAATAGAGTCCCAGAATATTCTCAAGCGAGACGTTGGGCAGTAATTCTATTTTGGCATAGGCATTGAGCGCCATCCCTAGTTCTGAGCGTGTTGTTTCTCCCGATAGTACCCCAAAATACTTCCCACTTTTGTCGAGTCTGTTTCGGGGGTCGTCGGGGTTGGTGAACTGGCTAGAGACCACAATGAGTCGTCCTGTTGACGGGGCAAAATTCACTTTGAGATCTTCGTCTTTTTTCCATAAAAGACCAGGACCAATCAAAAAATATGCGGGAGAGAAGAACTTCGAATTTCGGACGTCCCCACTAATTTTTACATTGACTCCATTGACGATTTCTGTTCGTTCAGTAGCCTCAAATCCAGAATCAAATTGGGTTTTAAAATTGAATAGACCTGAATAAAACCAATCACTGTTTTTAATTTTTTTACCAACAACCGAGATGACCTCTACCCGGTCATTGGTTTTTTGAAGATTATCCTGTGCTTGAATTTTAGCTGCACCGTATTCTGCCGTGATTTTTGTATCCCAATTGACCCCATCGTGCTTGTAATTGAGATTATAGGTCAGATTGACATTGCCCGAAATATTACTGACCCCTCCACCTTGCCACTCTTTATTAAAGGCAGCTTGATTAAACAAAACGGTCGTTACAGCACTTTCTGTCCATTTGGGTTTGGCGTCCTCTGGTGCGTCTTGAGCCAAGGCAGAACACAGTCCCAATGGGAGCAGGCCCAATGCTAATATTACTTTAAGCCCTTTAGGTTGCCAAGGACCGCTAAGATGAGTATCGCTCCAGCCATTGAAATTCATAGAGATTATTTTTTGTGTAAGGGAATAAATGAACATGCTTCACCAAACATCAATTTTCGAACCAGTGGTTTAAGTCGCTGCGCCAATAACGTATATGCAGCCTGGGGAATGGATACATCTCCGCAACCTTTTAGTAACACAAGACCATCTTTATAGGGGCTCATATCGAGGTTGTTGATATGATCTATCCAATAGACAAGGTTAAAGCCCTGTCTATCGGCCACTAAGACTTTTTCTGCACAATCTGAGAGTTCAACGGCGACCAGTTGATAGGCCCATGCTGGGATAATTGCTTGGGTACTACAAAAAACGCGTACGTAAGCATTGTCAAATAAAGCTCTATTAATACTTTTGAGTTGGGTTCTAAATTCTGCTTCTCTTAACACAAGGCCCTGCTCTAAGAAATCGACAAGATCCAATTCAACAACCCGGTGTTTTGGGGGAAGTTCTGCCAGATCAATATTGATTAGGGCGCTTTGGGCCACACGGTTTACAATGGGCTCTTCTCTCATAACATCCCCAGGGCTAGTTTCGCTTCTTCACTCATGAGTTCCTGACTCCACGGCGGATCAAAGGTTATTTCAACCTCGGCATCTTTGACCATCGAAATGCTTTTGATCTTATTCTCTACTTCGAGTGGCAGCGTTTCTGCAACAGGGCAGTTTGGTGTGGTTAGTGTCATGAGTATTTTTACCTCAGCATCTTCATTGACCATGACATCGTAAATAAGTCCGAGTTCATAGATGTCTACAGGAATCTCAGGATCAAATATAGTTTTGAGTACTTTGACAATTTTATCTCCTAATTCTTCTGTATTTAAGACCTCTTGGCTCATAATTTATACATTGTTTTGAGCGACAAATGCCGCTGCGTATAATTTCATTTGTTTGATCATGGCAACAAGTCCGTTCGCTCTTGTTGGCGATAAATGGTCACTCAGACCGATCTCGTTAATAAAATCAGTCGGCGCATCGACGATATCTTGAGCGTCCAAGCCCGAAAAGGCACGAACCAAAACACTGACGATACCTTTGGTAATTATGGCATCACTATCTGCCCAATAATGCACCCCATCCTCTTGCTGTTCTGCCCTGAGCCAAACCGTGCTTTGACACCCCTTTATGACGTGCTCCTCGGTTTTGTAATGCTCTCCAATAAGCGGTAAGGTCTTACCAAGACTAATCAGATGATCGTATTTATCCATCCAGTCATCAAACAAGGCAAATTCATCGATAATTTCTTGTTGTGTCCCTGTGATCATTGATTTTTTGTTTTTACAGCCATCATCACTCTATTTGATGGGTTTTGAAACAAAGATAGGGTATCCCCAGATTGCACCCAACGCAATTCCTTACCTATGTGACCTAATAATTTATACTCAAGGGCCATAGCCGCATCACTGCAATACAATTTGGTTGTTATCAGGGCATCCACCGAAAAATAATCTGGTCGGTCGTCCATTAAAACTAAATTACCGCTGAAATCATTACACCCAGTATTCCCAAATACACGCTTTTGAGTGAAATCTAAATTCAGAACAGCAGTTATTTCTGAATCCGACATCTGACTGACTTCAATAATTTTATAGCTTCCACCGGGGAGATTAGAGGATACGGGATTGATTGTTTTGCCTCCTCCGCAGCTCACCATTATAATAAAAATAAGGATTAAGCTTAAGGATTTGAAGAGGTTTGAGTCTGGTCGATATTGGTAATTAAAAAGCCACATATTATTGAGTTTATTGAAGCATGGTCACGGCCCTTTGGACGCCTTTGACGAATGCATCAATTTCTTCCTTGGTATTGTAAAACGCAAAAGAGGCCCGAACCGTACCTGGAATGCCATAAAAATCCATAACGGGTTGTGCACAATGCTGGCCCGTTCGAACTGCGATACCCATTTGATCCAAAAGCGTGCCGATATCGTACGGGTGTATTCCAGTTACGTTAAACGAGACTACCGCTGTTTTTTCAGCGACATCTCCGTAAATCTTGAGTCCCTCAATATGTTTCAACTCTTGGGTGGCATATTCAAGCAGTGTGTTTTCGTATTGGCTTATTTTGTCTAAACCTATGGTGTTGAGGTACTTAATAGCAGCCCCAAACCCAATTCCACCGGCAATATTTGGAGTCCCTGCTTCGAATTTGTGGGGCAAGCCGGCATAGGTTGTCTCTTCAAAGTAGACTTCTTTAATCATTTCTCCGCCTCCTTGATAAGGGGGTAAAGCACTTAATAGGTCTTTTTTGCCGTAAAGCATCCCGATGCCTGTTGGACCACACATTTTGTGTGCTGAAGTGATGTAATAATCGACATCAAGTTTTTGGACATCTACTGCAATGTGGCTGCTGGCTTGCGCCCCATCGATGAGAACTTGTGCCCCGAGGCTGTGCGCCATTTTTATTATTTTTTCAATCGGGTTGATCGTCCCCAAGGCATTTGACACATGGTTGACCACAACTAATTTCGTGCGGTCGTGTAGTAATTGTTCTAAGGTATCGAGTTGGAGCTGTCCGTTTTGATCGATCGGTAAAACTTTTAAGACAGCACCAGTAAGATCGCATGCCATTTGCCAAGGAACAATATTCGAGTGATGTTCGGCTTGTCCTACAATAATTTCATCCCCTGGAGCGAGTATACTGCGATAGCCATGAGCCACCAGATTAATACTGTGTGTGGTGCCTGAAGTAAAAATTATCTCCTCGCCAAATGCCGCATTAAAGAAGGTTTTTACCGAATTACGTCCACGTTCATAAGCATCTGTGGCTTCTTGAGAAAGCGCATGGACCCCGCGGTGAATATTCGCATTGAGATAGGTGTAATAATGAACCAACTCATCAATCACCATTTGTGGTTTTTGACTGGTCGCTGCATTGTCAAAGTACACCAAAGGCTTATTGTTGACTTGCCGGAGCAAAATCGGGAAATCAGCTCTTATTTTATTGATTGGGAATCCCATATTAATTAAAGGTCAAAGCCAATTTGCACATTCATCTTGAGTGCAATCAACTTGTTAATTCGATTTTTGAGCTCAGGAATCTGAACGCTTTCCAAGACATTATTGGCAAAGGCATACATCAAAAGAGCACGGGCCTCTTTTTCGGCAATTCCGCGGGCACGCATGTAAAATAAAGCCTCATGGTCAAGTTGTCCAATGGTACACCCATGGGAACATTTGACGTCATCAGCAAAAATTTCAAGTTGTGGTTTTGAGTTAATGGTGGCCTTGTCGCTGATTAAAAGATTGTTGTTTTGCTGAAACGCATCGAGTTTTTGGGCTTGCTTTTCAACATATATTTTCCCGTTGAATACCCCTACAGCTTTATCGTCGTAAACCCCTTTATACTCTTGATGACTGGTACAATTGGGCGCTATGTGGTGGACCAGAGTATTGTGGTCCACGTGTTGTTTTTCTTCGATGAGCGTAATTCCGTTCATAACCGAAGAGGCGTGCTCACCATGCTGATAGAAATTTAAATTATTACGGATCAATTGACCGCCAAATGAAAACGTATGGACCGAGGCCGTTGAGTCTCGCTCTTGTTTGATATAGGTGCTATCAATAAGCGAGGCTTCTTTTTTGTCGTTTTGGATTTTATAATAATCGACGTGCGCTCGAGGGCCTAAAAAAATCTCTGTCACCGAATTGGTAAGTACCGCATTGGTCGACAGGGATTGATGGCGCTCGATAATCTGAACATGGGCATTGTCTTCAACGACGATGAGGTTTCGTGGTTGTAACATCAAGTCAGGTTCCTTACCTGTGTAGAAATTGATTATTTCCACAGGTTTTTGGACTTCCTTGTGTCTGGGAATATACAAGTATGCCCCCTCGCGAGCAAAGGCTGTATTGAGACTGGTCATGCCGTCATCAGGGGCCACTTTATTGAAATAATTTTCAATAATTGGGCGGTATTTGTCCTTGCTCAGCGCTGCAGAAAGTAGACATACGTCGACACCATCATGCGTAGTTTGTGATAAGAATGAACTGTATTTTCCATCGACGAAAACCACCTTGTAGGTATCGATGTCATGTAAAAAATACTTTCGAACTTTTTTAAATTCCACGGCCTTCTCCTGCTTGGGAAAAATGCTGAGGTCCTTTTTTAAAAGTCCTTTTAACGAAGTGTATTTCCAGGCCTCAGATTTCTTGGTGGGAAATCCCTTGGCCTCAAATGACTTAATTGCCGCATTGCGCATATCATAAATCGGGCCATGGCTATCGATGAAATCGTCCACAGCCATGAATGAGGAAATAAACTTTTCTTTGAGTTCCATACAATTAATTCAATTCTTCTTTAATCCAATCGTAACCTTTAGATTCAAGTTCTAACGCGAGTTCTTTGGTTCCCGACTTGACAATTTTTCCATCCATTAGGACATGAACAAAATCCGGAACGATATAGTCTAGGAGCCTCTGATAGTGCGTAATCACGACTACTGCATTGTCTTTGTTGCGCAATTTATTGACCCCATTGGCTACGATTTTTAGGGCATCAATATCCAAACCTGAGTCGGTTTCATCCAAAATGGCCAACTTCGGATCGAGCATAGCCATCTGAAAAATTTCATTGCGCTTTTTTTCTCCACCGGAAAACCCTTCGTTTAGGGAACGGGATAAAAATTTCCTGTCGATATCCAGAAGTTCCGCAACTTCTTTTATTTTTTTGAGCATTTGTCCTGCTGGCATATCCTCGAGTCCCTGTGCTTTGCGCGTTTCATTGATCGCTGTTTTGATAAAGTTGGTCACTGTTACGCCAGGAATTTCAACGGGATATTGAAAAGATAAAAACACCCCTTTATGGGCTCGTTCTTCTGCAGCGAGTTCTGCCAAATCTTCTCCATCGAGCATGATTTGACCTTCGGTTACCTCAAAGTCCTCTTTTCCGGCAATAATTGACGCAAAAGTACTTTTACCCGCACCGTTTGGCCCCATAATGGCATGGATCTCTCCTGGATTGACCTCGAGGTTAATCCCCTTTAATATATCTTTTTCTTCCACGCCCGCGTGGAGGTTCTTAATTGTTAACATCAGACTTTTTTTGATCTTGAATTTTTATATCAACTTCGGCAGGCTGATCTCCCACACTTACGATTTCTTTGATCGTAATCATTTGTTCCCAGACTTCTTGGCCTTGGTCTAGCGCAGGATTTTTGCCGACGCTGCCACGGACCATTACAGGAACCATATCGTAGATGTCGTTTTTGACCTCGGCCACTCGATCTCCGAGTTCTTTGGCCATATCATCCATGGCTACGGCGTAAATAAACGAAGCTCCTTTGAGCACGGCACCTTCCTCGGAATAGTAATACTCTCCAGCAATGGTCGGCCCTAAGTTTTCAGTAACGGCACCTTTTTGTTTTTCTTTTTTAGTCGATTTGTTTTGACAACTTGTGGCCAAAAGAGTGGCAAAAAGCACAAATCCTAGAGCTATTTTTTTATTCATTTTAATCTATTTTAATCCAAAAATTTATCCTACGGAGCCTTCTAGACTGATCTCTAAAAGCTTTTGAGCTTCAACAGCAAATTCCATGGGGAGTTTATTTAATACTTCCTTACTAAAACCGTTGACAATTAGGGCAATGGCTTTTTCAGTATCAATGCCGCGCTGATTACAATAGAAGATTTGATCTTCACCGATTTTACTCGTGGTGGCTTCGTGTTCGACTTGAGCAGATTTGTTATCCACTTCAATGTAAGGAAACGTATGAGCGCCACATGTGTTGCCCATCAGCAGTGAATCGCACTGAGAAAAGTTACGTGCATTAGTCGCACGCGGACTAATCTTGACTAATCCTCGATAACTATTCTGTGACTTTCCAGCAGAAACCCCCTTTGAGATAATCGTACTTCGGGTATTTTTACCTAGGTGTACCATCTTTGTTCCGGTATCGGCTTGCTGAAAATTATTGGTTACCGCGATCGAGTAGAATTCTCCAATTGAGTTGTCTCCCTTGAGGATACAGCTGGGATATTTCCAAGTTATGGCACTCCCTGTTTCTACTTGAGTCCAAGAAATTTTCGCGCCCTTTTCACAAAGGCCACGCTTGGTTACAAAGTTAAAAACGCCCCCTTTTCCCTGCTTATCTCCCGGAAACCAATTTTGAACAGTTGAATACTTAATTTCGGCGCCATCCATTGCAACGAGTTCTACAACGGCAGCGTGAAGTTGATTTTCATCGCGCATCGGCGCAGTACACCCCTCGAGGTAACTTACGTAGCTATCTTGATCGGCAATGACCAAGGTTCGTTCAAACTGACCTGTTCCTGCCTGATTAATCCGGAAGTAGGTGGACAGTTCCATTGGGCATCGCACTCCTTTGGGGATGTAGCAAAATGATCCATCACTAAACACAGCGCTGTTTAAGGCGGCATAATAATTATCACGTTGCGGGACAACACTCCCGATATACTTGCGCACCAATTCAGGATACTCTCTAATGGCTTCTGAGATCGAGCAAAATATAATGCCTTTTTCGGCCAATGTTTCTTTGAAGGTTGTGGCTACCGAAACAGAGTCCATGACGATATCGACAGCGACCCCAGCTAATTTCTTTTGTTCGTCCAGTGAGATCCCTAGCTTGTTAAATGTCTCAAGCAATTCGGGATCAACTTCGTCTATACTATTGTATTTCGGCTTTTTAGACGGGGCTGAATAATAAGATATATTTTGGAAGTCAGGCTTTTGGTATTGGACATTGGCCCATTCAGGCTCGGTCATGGCTTCCCAGATCTTGTAGGCCTCCAAACGCCACTCTGTCATCCATTCGGGTTCCTCCTTTTTCTTTGAAATAGCCCGAACGATATCTTCATTCAGTCCGATTGGAAAGGTCTCGGATTCAATATCCGTATAAAACCCGTACTCGTACTCTTTGGTCTCGAGCTCTTTCTTTAAATCGTCTTCTGTAAACTTTCCCATAGCATTGTTGATCCTTACAGAGCGAAACTTTCTCCACAGCCACAAGTTCTGCTGGCGTTAGGGTTGTTAAATACAAACCCCTTGCCATTGAGTCCGCCACTGTACTCAAGTGTTGTGCCAACCAGATAAAGAAAACTTTTTTTGTCCACGACAATGCGGACACCGTTGTCTTCAAAGATCTGGTCTTGCTCTTGAGCGTTTTTGTCAAATTGTAAATCATATGATAATCCAGAACATCCACCACTTTTAACGCCGACACGCACGTAGTCATGACTCGGGTCAAACCCATCACTCTGCATGAGCTGAGCGATCTGTGATTTAGCGTGTTCACTGACTTTGATCATCAATATAGATTTATTCTAAATTATGGCAAAGATAGGGCAAATCCATTGTTTGGCCATGCGCGGTAGAACAATTTAAAATTATCCTACTATAAGGGCTTTCAATATTTTTAATATCAATTAAATCAGGGAGTTGCGTTAGAGTTGCCCCTTCATTATAACTAGTCTGGTTGGTATTCCGAATCTGTTGTAAATGAGTCATCGGTAAGACTCAATAAAAATGCTTTAAGATCAGTCTTTTCTTCGGGAGTTAGTTGTACGCCACCTTGAGCAATATTTTTAAGTAGTGGTGATACTGTTTCGGAATAGACAAGTCCCTGACTGTAATGATCGATCACCTCTTCGAGTGTTGAAAAGCGCCCGTCGTGCATGTATGGGGCTGTAAATGCCAAGTTTCTAAGTGAGGGAGTCCGAAAAAGACCATCGTCTCTGGGATCTCCTGTCACAGCCCCCAAACCACGGTCTATAAAAAATTCATCAAGACCGTTATTGTGAAAACGATTATCAGTCCACAAAGGATTCCCTGGATTACCATGGCAATGGAAACAATCACCTTTATTTTCGTCCAAAAATATATTTAATCCACGCTCCTCGGCCTCGGTGAGTTCTTCTTGTCCATTTAGAAAACGGTCAAATTTTGAATTACCACTGATCATGGTCCGAATAAATTGGGCAATAGCCTTTGACACCAATACAGAGTCGATTTGAGTACTCCCAAAAGTGGCATCAAATAGTTCTGGATAAGTTCCTGAATTTTGAAGGCTCGATACAGCATCAGGCCATGTATTGGCCATTTCTAGGGGATTAGTCACGGGTTCAAAAATCTGTTCTTCGAGCGTTCTTGCACTTCCATCCCAATTGAGCGGTCCGCGATCATGCCAGGCTAGGTTAAACAGCGGCATAGAATTGCGCGTACCTAAACTGCCATTTATCCCTACACTAAATTGATTGGGATCAGTAAAACTGGTAGATTGTATATGACAAGTGGCACAAGATTGGGTGTTGTTCGCCGAGAGGATTGGATCATAGAATAGTGCCTTACCCAAGGCGATGCCCTCCACAGTTAGTGGATTATCTCGAGGAATTTCAGGAGGAAGGATCGAGCTCTGAAAAAACGAAGGAATGTCCAGCTGAGCCGGGGTTGCCGTATAAGTATTCGTGTCATCACTTGCACAAGAAGTGGCAACAAAGATCAATACAGCATAAACTCCATTTCTGGTCATCCTTAATTTCGACCTTTTTTAATTGGGTTAATTTCCGAGACTAAATACTCTATTAGCCCCATTTTCACTCATCAGTATTTGAGCATCAAAATTAGGCATTAGCATGGTGTAAAGCTCGTATAAATTCCACGTATGTGGATTTTTGAACCATTCGGCTACATTCATTTGGACTTCGATATTTGATCCATCACTGATCACGACATCCCCTAGGTCCACCGAAAAGGAAGTGTCTTGTAGTGTGATCGGGGTAGTGCTATTGTCATTGGCGCGAATGGTGTGATAGGCAAATCCCACCTCAGATTCAGGGATGGTTTGGGTGTTGAGGTATTTCCCTTCGAGTTTCATATAATGATAACCGCCACCGAGCATCATAGGAACAATCCAAACGCCACCGTCAGCCGTATTCAAATCAGGGTAATCCCCTGCGTTATCTTCATCGTCAAATCCAAAGGTAAAAGACATTTGGTAGGTCCCTTCTTGGAGGACAACATCAGGACTAAAGCTCAGATTAACACCTTCTCGAGCGTCGATAAGCACGTAATCTCCAGCGCTGATGCCATTGCCTTGAGCGTCCGTAAAAGTAATATCTGATACTAGATAAACGAGTTTTGACAAAGTCAAAGACTCCCCCCGCTCATTGATATAGGTCGTGGCTTCATAATCGGCGTTATTGATCGGGACACCATCCCAGTTTTGTGAGAAACTAATCGTTGGACTTACCTCTGCCAATGGGCTGTCATCATTATCCTTACAACCCATAAGAATCAACGTGAGCAATAATGCTGTTGAGAGGTACAATGATTGAAATTTCATGATTTTTGGATTTTAATCACTTTATTGGATTTGACTCAGAGTGAAAAACTCCAAGCGCATGGGTTAGTCGATTTTATAAATTAAAATGTCTTTATACCCTTGATTTTGTACAATATTGCCATCGCTACTTTCTGTATTTCCCACAATCATAAGGGCCCCATCGACCCCTTGAGCCGCACTTTCTGAAAAATCAAGAGAGGAACCACCAATGGCCATTTCAAACACAATGGACCCTTGGGCATCAACCACAACAGTCCATGCATCATTTTGGCCGTTATTGGCCGAAACATCGCCATCATTACTGCGCGACGAGCCAGTGATACAATAGAGTTCTTCATTCATGCGCAACATGTCTTTTGCCGAATCAAACATACTACCACCCAAGCTTTTTCCCCACACTAAATTGCCTTGCTGATTGATTTCAATAAGCCAAATATCTGCGTTTCCATAATTAGTATTGACATCCTGGTCGTTACTGCGGGCATCACCTACGACCAAAAAGTTACCACTGATTGTGGATACAATGTCATAGGCAATATCTATTTCACTGCCTCCAAAAGAACGTGCCCATTCTAAATCTCCACTCGCACTCATTTTTACGGCCCAGTAATCGTAGCTTCCTTTACTGTCGGAAATGTCGAAGTCTGCACTCTCAGATGCTCCTATGAGTACAAAACCACCATCATTGGATTGCACGACATTATAACTTCGGTCATTATCGCTGCCCCCAAAATAACGTCGCCAAAAGTACTGTCCATCTGCGTCAAGTTTGATGCCCCAATACTCGCCGACTCCGTGTAAGGTCCCTGAATTTTCCCGATTGTCATTACCTTGACCGCCGCTGGCTGATACATCAAAAAACCCAGTAACCATTAGGTCTCCCTCTCGCGTTTCGATAACATTCTGGGCTTGGTCACTTCCTGGATATCCAAAATTTTGACACCAAATTTCATTGCCTTGGGCATCAACTTTGAGGATGTAGTAATCGTGAAAACCACCATTACTTCCTGCAAAGCAATTATCACTTCGGCTGTAGCCGACAAGGACAAAACCACCATCACTCGTTTTGGTAATACCTGTGGCTAACTCATCATCTGCTCCTCCGTATACTTTGGTCCAATCGACGGTGCCGTCTGGCCTTACACGCATGAGAAAAAAATCACCATCCGTGGTCGATTTTAGACCAGCAAAGTGTCCGTCGTTACTGTAAGTAGATCCTACGACCATAAAGGCTCCATCATCTGTGTTGATGACTCCAGTCGCTTGATCGATACCACTACCACCGAGGGTTTCCACCCACGCCAATGTGCCGCTAAATTCTGCCGGCGGATCGGTTATTACAGGCGCTGAATCATCTGATTTACACCCCGTCCAAATTAGGGTCAAAATCACCAAGAAGCGCCCTAAATAGGTTTGAGAAGATGATATGTATTCCTTTAAAATCAATTCTATTATTCAATAACGAGCTTTAGTGTTTGTGCATTATTTACCGTGACTAAATAAACACCAGTGTTTAGTTGGCTCACATCAAGATTCTATTCTTGTTGGTTAAAATTGTTGACAGAGAGTACCTTCTGCCCCAGAAGATTACAGGCCACCACTGAACTGATAGGGGTGCTGGTGCTGCGCATCGTCACCGAGTTATTTGCTGGGTTTGGACTCATAGAGAACATATCAATACTTTGATCGTCAATGCTGAAATTTTCGGATTTAACCAGAGTAAACCCACCCTCACCAGAAATTATAATATTGCCACTGGCAAAGAACGGATAGACATTCCAAGTGCCACTAAAGTTGACATTATCGTTTGCGGGAAATGTATCAAAATAACCGATTTCGGTCATTTCTTGATTGGCAATATTCGAGATGTCAATCACTCGCATTCCCCCGCTGTAATTAGAAAGGTAATAACGATTTCCTTTGACATATCCGTTGTGATCGATCGAGGCAATATTTCCGAAGTACTGGAAAAAATAGAACGGATTATCCAGATCAGAGACATCAGCGATGATTGTTCGGGTATTAAATCCAAAGGCATTTTCGTCAAGTTCATCTCCGATCAAGAGATAATTCAAATCTTCAGTAAGCCAGCTTTGATGCGTGTAATCTACACTCCCGTAATTAATACTCGAGATGAGTTGCGGGTTGTTTTTATTGGTCACATCAACAATTACGACCTGACTTTCGTTACTCCCCACATAAATTTCTTTTCCTTGGTGGTCTGGATCGGGGCCATCATAAATGATCACTTGGGCATCGTGTGTATAACCGCTCCCAGAATAACCCCCTGCCTGTGTTGGATTAAGGGGATTGCTTAAGTTGATAAAATGCGGACCACCGTTATAGGTGCCTGTCCCAATAGCATAGGCAAAGCCCGTCGCCTGATTTATGGCGATATTATGGGCACTCCCAAACTCATTGTAATGCGCGTCTGCCGTAAATGTCTCTGGAGGATTGGCGACATTTCTCAGACGTGTGAGATCAAACACCTGCATACCGTGTCCTCCAGCTTCACTTACGATATATGCGTAATTATTATACACTTTGATATCTCTCCAAATACTCGGAGAGGTATGTGTGGGTAGTTTGCCGAGATAAACAATATTAACAGGATCTGAAATATCAATGAATGCGGTTCCGTTGTCCAAACCGACCAAGGCGTACTCCTTGCCGTTTGTTGGATCAGTCCAACCCCACGAATCATTCCCATCTCCTGCATCCATCTGAGACAGATAGAGTTTAGATTGCATGAAATACCCATCACACGGAAACCCAAACGAGCTTCCTCCGTCACATGGGAATTGGGCTATCATTGTTGCCGAGGCAAGAAAAATAAAAAGGTGTTGAATTTTTTTCATAATAAGGTGCATATTTCGCTTTGGTGTGTTCTATCGGACGATTAATTTTTTGGTCACGCTATTGTTAAGGCGCACAAAATACACCCCTGCCGGAAGTCCAGCAACGTTGAAGGTAGCTCCGTCCTGATCAATGTTTGCCATTAAATCGATGGCCTTACCTGTGATCGAGAATAACTGAATGTTTTCGATCGATCCACGGGTCGATGACAGTCGTACCAAATTACTTGCTGGATTAGGGCTTAAACTGAGGCCTTGAGCAAAATAATCATTGATCCCTAGTTCTTCGACTGTAAGAACAAAACTACAGCTGTTTGTATTTCCGGATGGATCCGTAGCCTCAAAAATCATGGTGTAAGTACCTAAGGAGACTTGCGTTCCCGCTGAAGGACTTTGCGTGAGACTCACGACCTCACAATTATCTGCAGCAACCACGCCACCTGCCGAAATAAAATTTGGTATGGTAAAAAACGCAGATCCTGCTTCGGGGCTGTCGGTCATATCACCCGGACAACTGATTGTTGGAAGGGTACTGTCGACGACCGTAACTTCGGCAGTACAGGTATTGGTGTTTCCAGCAACATCAGAAACTGTAAGGGTTACAGTAATTGGTGCGCCAACATCTGAACAACTAAATACATTTGGACTGACCGAGGTTGAATAAAATCCGCTGTTATCGCTTGACCCACCGTCGACATTGCTTCCGGTTATGGTCACATTACCTGCTGTATCCAAGATGGCTGTGTATGGGGCACAAACTGCCACCGGAGGTGTCGTATCGGTTCCGCTTACCGAGGCGCGCACCATAAAAAAGCCATTGTTGATGTCATTGATATTGATATTCCCACTGCCCAGATAAGGATACACATTCCATGCGCCATTAAAGTTGGTGTTGTTATCACTCGGATAAGAATCAAAATATCCTATCTCTGTCATACTGCCTGGTGTGGCAATATTAGCCACATCGATTACTCTCAATCCGCTGGTATATCCTGACAAGTAATACTTGTCACCCAGGACATAACCGTTGTGGTCTATGGCAGCAGTTGTTCCAAAATATTCGTCATGGAAGCTCGGGTTTTCTAAGTCACTGTAATCGGCTACAATTGAGCGGGTATCGAACCCAAAATCTAATTCGTCTATTTCATCACCGATGATAAAATAAGTTTGGTCTTGCGTCAGCCATCCTTGGTGGGTGTAACTGACATTTCCATAAGTAAATTCACCGATGAGTGTGGGATTTGATTTATCGGTTACATCGACAATAACTGCGCGATCTTCATTGTTGCCAAAGTAAATCTCTTGTCCCTGATAGTTTGCATCAGGCCCATTGTATATTACGACCTGTGCGTCGTGGGTATATCCGCTGCCTGAATATCCGCCTTCATCGACTGGATTTAAAGGATCTTGGATATTGATGAAATGAGGCCCACCACTGTAGGTATTCGCCCCAACGGCATAGGCATATCCTGTAGCTTCATTGATGACTATATTGTGGGCGCTACCAAAACCTGCAAAATGCGCATCCTCTGTAAAGGTTTCCGGAGGATTACTCACATTGCGTAATCGTGTTAGGTCAAAAACTTGCATTCCGTGTCCGTTCGCTTCACTAACTACAAAAGCGTGGTTGTTGTATACTTTTATATCACGCCACGTACTCGACTGTGTAAACGTGGGTAACTTACCCAAATAAATCGGGTTTACAGGGTCACTGACATCGACAAAAGCAGTACCGTTATCCAAACCGACCAAGACGTATTCGGCCCCGCCTTGAGGGTCCGTCCAGCCCCATGAGTCATTGGCTCGCCCCGCATCAAATGTGGACAATGGGATGTGTGATAGTAAATCGTATCCATCGCAAGGATACCCGCCAGCTAGACCCCCAGAACAAGGTTGGGCAAACCCAACAACAGAAGTCATTGCCAAAATTAAAGTCGTGTACAGTCGTGTAGAAATAAACATAATGTGATTTAGAGTTTGTAAAATTAACGATTTAATGTTAAGAATAGTGTTAATGTATTCAGATAAATGGACAAGCATTGTTCTTATTTAGATTAAGACATAAAACGGATTACTTACCTTTAGAGCCTAAATAATGCTTTATGTTTGGACCCAAAGATGAATCCCGTACCCCCTTGTCCTCAATTGGCGAATTTCCGCTCATTGAACACCTTACCTCATCGTTTAAATTGAATCATGAAGAATCTGTATTGGGCGTGGGTGATGATGCGGCCGTAATTCAATCTCCAAAGGGGCAACAACAATTGGTCACGACTGATCTATTAATTGAGCATATACATTTTGATTTGGCCTATGTGCCGTTAAAGCACCTGGGCTATAAGGCCGTTGCGGTTAATCTAAGTGACTTGTGCGCCATGAATGCGCGTCCTATGCACATCACGGTTTCAATAGCCGTATCCAATCGATTCCCGCTCGAAGCCCTAGAGGAATTGTATCAGGGTATCGCTGCCGCCTGTAAAAATTACAAGGTAGATTTAATTGGTGGAGACACGACTTCTTCTACCACAGGTCTGATCATTAGCATTACGGCAGTAGGCGCGGCTGCCCCTTCAGAAATCGTCACAAGGAGTGGAGCACAGGAGAACGATTTACTCGTGGTGACTGGCGATTTAGGCGCTGCCTATCTCGGACTTCAAGTGCTTGAGCGTGAAAAACAGGTTTTCCAGGTTAATCCCAACAATCAGCCTGATTTAGACCCCTATACCTATCTTGTCGAGCGACAGTTAAAACCAGAGGCGCGATTAGATATTATTGATCTATTCAACAGCTTGGAAATAAAGCCGACGGCTATGATTGACATCAGTGATGGTTTGTCTTCAGAAACAATCCATTTGACCAAGAGTTCTAAACTTGGTGCCGTTATTTACGAAGAGCATATTCCTTTGGATCCACAGGTCATCAGTACTTGCGAGGAATTTAATATGGACAGCACCACAATTGCGCTTAATGGAGGAGAAGATTACGAATTGTTGTTCACCATTAATCAAAAAGATTACCCAGCGTTAAAGGGCAATCCAAATATTACAATTATTGGACACATGACTCATGAGCGCGAGGGCGTTCATTTGGTAACCCGGGCACAATCAAAGATTCCATTAATCGCTCGAGGCTGGGATCCTTTGGGTTCTCAAGACCCTCAGGATTAGGCCTGGAGCCTCTAGCCAGCCCATGTGACTTCCTTGGTATGTGTGAAGATCAGCCCCTGTTTTTTGGGCCATTTCTTGACTTATCGACCATTTAAATAAAGGGTCTTTGACCCCGCAAATAATATGTTTTTGTCCTGGGTATCTTGATAGAGATCTTACTTGATCATCACGTTTACTCATGGCCTCGATACTGCGTGAGAGTGCCGCTTTAGGGCATTGAAGCGCACGATTAGTGAGCTCTGTGATTTCGGCGCTGTAACGCGCTGACTGTTCTGGCAAAAAAAGACCTTTAATGGCCATTTTGATATAGGCCTCCTTATGGCGATTCAAGAGGGAAATACTTCGCTTTCGTTCATTTAAACGCTCCGGGCTGTCCGCATATACACTGCCATTGATGGCCACAAAGCAATTCGGTTGTTCTCGCGCTACATCGAGCCATGACAGACCGATATAAACACCCATTGAGTGTCCGACAATACCGTATTGATGTATTTCTAAAGACTGGCGCAGGCCTTCAAGAGCTTCTGCCAAGTGTTCAAGTCGCTCGGGGAATTCCTGAGATAAGTTATTCCCATAACCGGGGAAATCGATCAAAACAAGGGTATATCTGGATGTCAGTTCGTCGGCTAAAAATCGCCAGATTTTACGATCCTCCAAAAATCCGTGTAATAAAAATAAAGCCGGTCCCTGACCATGAATCTCGTACTGGAGCACAGAGTGTCTATTGATTCATTAAGCTTTCAATTTCATCGGCCTGTATAGGAATATCCCTCATAAGATTGAGTGGATCGCCTTGCGTTTGAACTACGACGTCGTCTTCGAGTCGAATTCCAAATCCTTCGTCAGGCAAATATATTCCTGGCTCGACGGTAAATACCATATTTGGTTTTATGGGCTCGTAAAGCAAGCCGTAATCATGGGTATCAAGGCCCATATGGTGGCTTGTTCCATGCATGAAATATTTTTTGTAGGCCGGGTGTTTTGGATCTTCATTTTGAACGTCAGCTTTGTCTAAAAGCCCAAGATCTAATAAAGCACTGGTCATTATTTTGCCCACCTCCTCGTGATAAGCTTTCCAGTAAGCTCCGGGAACTAATAAGGCAGTGGCCTCATTCTTTACCTTCAATACAGCGTTGTAGACTTCTTTTTGGCGTTTGGTATACCGCCCATTGACAGGAATAGTGCGCGTCATATCACTGCTGTAATTGGCGTATTCAGCACCTACATCGAGTAATAATAAATCACCGTCTTTACACGATTTATTGTTTTCGATGTAGTGCAAAACGTTATTGTTCGATCCACTTGCGATTATGGGAGTATAGGCAAATCCCTTTGAGCGATTACGCATGAATTCATGAATAAATTCCGCTTCAATTTCATATTCCATTACCCCGGGCTTAACCATACCGAGAATCCGTCGAAACCCTTTATTGGTGATATCACAGGCTTGTTTGATGAGATCGATTTCAATTTCATCTTTGACCCCGCGAAGGCTCTGTAAAATAGGATTGCTCTTGGCCCAACTGTGGGCCGGAAATTTCTTTTTGGTTTGTGCGATGAATCGGTCCTCACGGGTCTCTGTCTCTACCGATTGACGATAGTGCTCATTGGTGTTAAAATAAATTGTATCGGCCTGAGTCATGAGTTGGAAAAAGATTTTATCAAACTCGCTGAGCCAATAAACAGTCTTGATCCCACTGGTGGACAATGCAGTCTCTTTGGTCAGTTTGGCGCCTTCCCAGACGGCAATGTGCTCATTGGTCTCGCGTAGAAATAGAACTTCACGGTGATCCGCTTCTACCGCGTCGGGAAATAGTAATAAAATACTTTCCTCTTGATCAACTCCACTGAGATAAAATATATCACGGTGTTGTTCAAAAGGCAACAGGGTATCGGCTCCGACTGGATACTGATCATTGCTATTAAAAACAGCGATACTTTTGGGAACCATACGGCTCATAAAATTTTTGCGATTTGCCTCAAAAAGGCGCTTATCTATTGGCTGATATTTCATAATACTCGATACTTAAGTGTGTCAAAAATAGGCAAAATTACCTGGTGTTAAGTGTATGACACTTCAGAATTTAATCACCCCATTTAGTTTCAAAAGCCCAATTTTAATTAGATTAGCCCTAACGAAAATTTTAATCCCATGAGATCAGCCTTCCTTTTATTTTTCGCCCTATTGTTTATCAGTACTGCGCGTAGTCAAACCCCTGCATCATCAGCTCAAGACATCGAGCAAGCCCTAACACAAAAGCAGGCGATGCGCGAACAATCGTCAGTCAAGAATTTGGCTTGGCGTAATGTCGGGCCGACCATAATGAGTGGTCGCGTGGTAGATTTGGCCGTAAATCCTGAGGATCCGACAGAGTTTTATGTCGGTTATGCCAGCGGTGGAGTATGGTATACCAAAAATAATGGAACCAGTTTTGATCCCATTTTGGACAATAGTATGACTCAAAATGTTGGGGCCCTCGCCGTAGATTGGAAACACAATATTATTTGGGTGGGAACTGGTGAAGTCAATTCATCACGTTCTTCTTATGCCGGCATTGGTTTGCTCAGGTCGGACGATGGCGGAGAAAGTTGGCAATCCATGGGTCTGATTGACGGTCATCATATCAGTCGAATATTGCTAGACCCAAATAACCACAACCATATCGTTGTTGGCGTTACAGGACATCTGTATTCTGAAAATGAAACGCGCGGGGTGTACAAGTCTTTCGACGGAGGGACATCGTGGAAAAAGACTTTATTTATTGATTCAGATACAGGAGTTATTGAAATGGCGACGCAGCCCGGGAACTTTTCAGTGATGTATGCCAGTACATGGCAAAAAGATAGAAAGGCTTGGAATTTTGATGGAAGTGGCGCCAAAAGTGGGATTTATAAGAGTACGGATTCCGGGGATACTTGGGAATTAATGACAACAAAGGAAAGCGGATTCCCAACAGGGAAAGGCGTGGGAAGAATCGGCCTTGCAGTTTTTGACCAAAACACCCTATATGCCATTTTGGACAATCAAAATCACAGACCATCTCAATCAACTCAAAATACAGGGTTAATCGCTGAGGATTTTGCACAAATGACCCCTGTAGAAATGGCCAAACTCTCAGATGATGTGCTCAATAAGTATTTACAGCGTAATGGGTTCCCCAAACAATACACAGCCACCGTGGTCAAAAATATGGTGGCTCAAGGTGATATTACTCCAGTGGCATTAGAAGAATATCTGTATGATGCCAACGCTCAATTGTTTGATACTCCAGTCATTGGCGCTGAGGTGTATCGAAGTGACGATGGTGGAAAAACTTGGACTAAAACACACAAGGGATATTTGGATAATCTCTATTACTCCTATGGTTATTATTTTGGAAAAATTCACGTTAGCCCCAAAGATGTCAATGACCTCTATATTTATGGAGTTCCACTGCTGCATTCCAATGATGGTGGCGGGAGTTTTTCGAGCTTAGATGCCCCTAACATGCACGGGGATCATCATGTTTTGTGGATTAATCCCGATCGCCCAGACCATTTAATAAACGGAAATGACGGCGGTTTGAATATCAGTTACGACAAAGGGGCCCATTGGATTAAGTGCAACACCCCTGCGGTCGGACAGTTTTACGCAGTGGCGGCAGATCACTTAGCGCCCTATAATGTCTACGGGGGACTACAAGATAATGGGGTATGGAAAGGCTCCAGTAAGACTGTAGAAAGTGTGCGCTGGCATCAATCCGGGCAATATCCTTACACCATGATTATGGGCGGTGATGGCATGCAAGTCGCTATTGATCAAAGAGACCACAATATTGTTTTTACGGGCTATCAGTTCGGTAATTACTATCGCCTTAATTTGGCCACCAATGAGCAGACCTATATTCAACCCAAACACAGTCTAGGAGAACGTCCGTATCGCTTTAATTGGCAAACCCCTATTTTACTCAGTCATCACAACCAGGACATTTTGTATTTAGGGAGTCAAAAGCTCCACAGGAGTTTTGATCAAGGAGACACTTGGACGGCATTATCTGGAGATTTAACCAAAGGCGGCAAAAAAGGAAATGTAGCTTACGGTACCCTCACTAGCATTAGCGAGTCTCCATTTGATTTTAATATACTAGTTACCGGAAGCGATGATGGTGTGGTCTCTTTAACTCGAGATTCGGGTGTGACCTGGGAAACAATTAGCACGTCATTGCCCCAAGATTTATGGGTGAGCCGTGTGGTAGCCTCGACCCACAGGGACTCGAGAATTTACATCACCCTCAATGGATATCGCTGGGATGACTTTACTCCTTATGTCTATGTCAGTGAGGACTTTGGTCAGTCTTGGACCTCTTTGAGTGAAGGGCTTCCCCTTGGGGCCGTGAATGTCATTCGTGAGGACCCCGCCCAACCGGATCTGTTGTACCTAGGGACAGACGATGGAATATACGTCAGTGTTAATCGTGGTTTAAACTGGCAGCTATTCGACGGGGATCTACCAAAAGTTGCTTGTCATGATTTAGTGGTTCAATCCTCGGCCTCAGAACTTGTGGCCGGCACCCATGGCCGGTCCATATACATTGCCGATATCAGTTCTATTCAGCAGTATACTGCTCAAGGAGCACAAGGTCTTTTTGTTATGACCCCCAAGACTGTGCGCCATTCCAATCGATGGGGGCAGTCCTACAGTAATTGGTCTGAGCCACGAATGCCCCAAGTTGATCTCACACTTTTCAGTCCAAAAGAAGGCCAGGCAGTTATTCGATTAAAAGGTGCCGGAACGCGAAATATTTGGGAAAAAACCATACATGTGACTCAGGGATACAACCAATGGCATTACGATTTGACTCTAGATGCGGATGAATTAAGAACCTTTAAAAAGGCAACCGGTCAGGAAATTACCCCAAAAGAAAACCAGCTGATATTCTTGCCCAAGGGTAATTATAATTTTGAGGTTTCCATTGGAGAAAACACGCGCAAAGTACCGTTCATTATTGAATAGAGATGCATCGAAATATCGCATGGATGACATCTGATTTTTATCGGCAGAAAACCTCGAGCAAAGTTTGTTAATCATTGCTTTGGGTATTACATTTGTTGACTAAATGAACAAGAAGATATGAGCCTACTTTCCTCTTCAGTTACTCGTAAGTTTGCCATGGCCTTATCGGGTCTTTTTTTGGTGGTTTTTCTTACTCAGCATTTTGTCATTAACATAACATCAGTCTTGGCCCCAGGGATTTTTAATCAATGGTCTCACTTTATGGGTACAAACGGCTTAGTTCAAGGGGTACTGCAGCCGATTTTAATTTTTGGTGTAGTTTTTCACTTTGTGATGGGTTTTGTTTTAGAGATCCAAAATCGTCGCGCCCGTACCGTACAATATGTCAAGTATAAAGGTGGTGCTGCAGCCAGTTGGGCCTCGCGAAATATGATTATCTCCGGAGCGGTTGTATTGGCTTTTTTAGGCCTTCACTTTTATGATTTTTGGTGGCCAGAAATGGTTCACAAATACATAGAGTCTCATCCCGAAGATCCAACTCGTTACTACGCCGAAACAGTACATAAATTTGAACATCCAGTCCGTGTAGGGCTCTACGCTACTGCATTTGTTTTGCTGGCATTACACCTTTGGCATGGGTTTGCCTCTTCCTTCCAGAGTGTTGGGTTTAACAACAAATACTCTGTAGGGCTTAAGTCATTTGCCAAATTTTTTGCGGTCTTTATACCGCTTGGTTTTTTATTCATTGCTTTCTATCATCATTTAAATCCAATCGCACACTAAACGCCTGATCCATGTCATTAGACTCCAAAATCCCTCAGGGACCGATAGCAGAAAAGTGGACTAAACACAAGACCTCAATTGATCTGGTCAATCCCGCAAACAAAAGAAACATTGATATCATTGTTGTGGGGACTGGACTCGCCGGTGGAAGCGCCGCAGCTTCATTGGCTGAGCTCGGATATAATGTAAAAACTTTTTGTTACCAAGATTCTCCGCGACGTGCGCACTCTATAGCAGCTCAGGGAGGAATCAACGCAGCGAAGAATTACCAAGGTGATGGAGACTCAACCTACCGTCTGTTCTACGATACGATTAAAGGCGGGGACTATCGCTCAAGAGAAGCCAATGTGCACCGCCTTGCGGAGGTTTCGGGAAATATCATTGACCAATGTGTCGCTCAAGGGGTTCCATTTGCCCGAGAATACGGGGGTCTATTGGACAACCGCTCGTTTGGTGGAGTACTCGTATCGAGAACCTTTTATGCTAAAGGGCAGACAGGACAGCAGCTTCTGCTGGGCGCTTATTCAGCGATGAACCGCCAAATAAATCGCGGCAAGATTAAACCCTACAATCGCCATGAAATGTTGGATTTAGTGATTGTCGATGGTAAGGCGCGTGGAATTATCGCACGCGATTTAAAAACGGGTGCTTTAGAACGGCATTCAGCACACGCCGTAGTGATTGCCTCTGGTGGTTATGGAAATGTCTTTTATCTCTCGACGAATGCAATGGGGAGTAATGTATCCGCAGGTTGGAAGATTCACAAAAAAGGCGCCCATTTTGCCAACCCTTGTTTTACGCAGATTCACCCAACGTGTATCCCGGTTTCTGGAGATCATCAATCAAAACTGACCCTAATGTCAGAATCTTTGAGAAATGATGGTCGAATTTGGGTTCCTGCAAAATTAGAGGACGCACAAGCCGTGCGTGAAGGTCGATTAAAACCGACCGAAATAAACGAAGATGATCGAGATTACTTCTTGGAACGTCGTTATCCATCGTTTGGAAATTTGGTGCCGCGTGATGTTGCTTCGCGGGCGGCTAAAGAACGGTGTGATGCCGGACACGGTGTCAACAAAACGGGAGAGGCAGTTTATCTCGACTTTAGTTCAGCGATCATGCGTTATGGTAAGGAACAAGCGGTAATAAATCACATTCACGATGCCTCAGAAGACAAAATTCGCGAGTTAGGTGAAGCTGTGGTTGAGGCGAAATACGGAAATTTATTCCAGATGTATGAGAAAATCGTCGATCAAAATCCATATAAAACTCCAATGATGATCTACCCGGCGGTCCATTACACAATGGGTGGCGTATGGGTGGATTACAATTTGATGACTACTATCCCTGGATGCTATGCAGCTGGAGAGGCAAACTTTAGCGATCACGGGGCCAATCGTCTTGGAGCAAGTGCCTTGATGCAAGGATTAGCCGACGGTTATTTCGTGTTGCCTTATACCATCGGAGATTATTTGTCTGATGATATTCGTACAGGTTCTATAGCTACTGATACACCAGAATTCGACCAGGCAGAACAGCAGGTCCAAGCAACAATAGATAAATTAATCTCAAATAAAGGGACCAAGCCGGTCGATTTTTTCCACAAGCGCTTGGGGAAAATCATGTGGAACAAATGTGGGATGTCCCGAAATGAAAAAGAGCTTAAAGAGGCCATTGCCGAGATCCAAGCGCTTCGCGAGGAATTTTGGAGTGATGTGCGTGTACCGGGTTCAGCTGATGAACTCAATCAAGAACTCGAAAAAGCCATGCGTGTCGCCGACTTTTTGGAACTTGGCGAACTATTTGCCAAAGATGCACTAACCCGTAATGAATCTTGTGGTGGACACTTTAGAGAAGAATATCAAACTCCAGAAGGAGAGGCACTTCGTGACGATAAGAACTTCATGTACGTATCCGCCTGGGAACACAAAGGAGCTCCTGCCGACGCCATACTTCACAAAGAGCCTTTGGATTATGAAAATATTCAAGTAAAAACACGATCATACAAATAGACTATGAAGCTAACACTGAAAATTTGGAGACAGAAAAATACTCAGGACAAGGGCCGAATGGTGACTTATCCAATTGAGGGTATTGATGGAGATATGTCCTTTTTGGAGATGCTCGATGTGTTAAATAACGACTTAATATCTCGCGGAGAAGAGCCTGTAGTTTTTGACCACGATTGTCGTGAGGGTATTTGTGGGTCTTGTTCCTTGCAAATCAATGGTGAACCGCACGGGCCAGATCGCAGAATTACGACCTGTCAATTGCACATGCGTAAATTTAATGACGGAGATACGATCGTCATTGAGCCGTTTCGCGCCAAAGCTTTTCCCGTAATCAAAGACCTTATGGTAGATCGTAGTGCTTTTGATCGTATCCAACAAGCCGGTGGGTTTATCTCAGTAAATACCTCAGGAAATACCATTGATGCTAATGCAATACCAATACCAAAAAACGATGCAGACAATGCCTTTAATGCGGCCACATGTATCGGTTGTGGTGCTTGTGTCGCGGCGTGTAAAAACGCGAGCGCAATGCTGTTTACTTCGGCTAAGGTTAGTCAATATGCATTGCTGCCGCAAGGACGTGTTGAGGCGACTCAACGGGTATTGAATATGGTGTCGCAAATGGATCAAGAGGGGTTCGGTAATTGTACCAATACAGGCGCTTGTGAAATCGAATGTCCCAAAGGAATTTCCCTGGAAAACATCGCGCGATTAAACCGTGAATTGTTGACTGCCCAACTCAAAGGATAAGGTTAATTCCGATGGAAGTATCGGTGATTTAGTCTTGCCCTAATTGACTTAAATCGTAGACTTCATTGAGACTCCAGTTAGCACGGATGTCCAATAATCCCGGGAGATAGTGTACGGCCTCGGGTTGTATTTTTTTATCGTAATCACCCGTATCCCAAATCTTATTTTGATTGCAATCTAGTGTGACGCGTACCCGATATTTATCAGGATTGATATAATCAAAATAAACCTGAGCACCATCAGCCTTACTTTGCCATGACTCAGCTACAGGCTTGTATTTGGTATCCACGAGTTCAATCAAAATAGGACAATTTGTAGCCCCGCTAAAGTTGAGGTTTAGCGTTCCATAATCGGATAAGGGTTTGGTCTTGAAGGTTTGAATAATGGTATCGTGGGTCTGTCCAAAAAAGTCACGAAATGCCTCGGGCAAGAGGGTGACCATATAACGATTTTCGTCCTCGACATCAAAACTCAAGGTGATAATATTGCGCAAGCTATCCAATCGTGTTTTTAACGGCACGCTGATCGAGTCTTTGTTCAGTAATTGAATCTTGTCTAAATTGATTTGTCGGATCGGGGTGCTGGCCGAAAAACGAATGCTATCTTTGGGCGAAAATACACCACGCGTGATGGAATTTACCTTCAATGAATCGGGGTAGAGGTCCTTGAGTCGAATGGCCAGACTGTCCCGTCCAAAATTCGTATCGCCTGCAAACCACAGGGTATCTTTTTGTTCTAGGTCAAACGCGGGGGTAAACCAATAGTTGAGCGAGTCAATATTTTCAGACGCTGTGATGGTATAAGCAAAATCTGAATTACGCTCAAACAGTGGAGTGACTAAGCGGTTATCGCGTGGGCCGTTATAGCCAAAAACAAAACGATTTTTACCTGCGTGGGCCCCTCGAGTCCACCCAAATTCCGGCTGCTCCGAAAATAGATACAAAGGACTTATGCTGTCGCCTGGTAATGTGATAGGATTTTGTCTGAAGGCAATTTGGTCAGTTTGGGTTTGAAAGGTGTAGTTGTTTTGTTCCTCCATAAGCGCCACAACATAATATTTCCCTTCCTTCAAATTAGTCAAGACATACGGGACATCCGCTTTTTGTGCTGTAGCCACATAGCGCGGTTTTTCTTTGTAAATCGTACTGTCGGTCATTTGTTCTGCCGGATACAGCATAATGGTAACGGGCGCATCGAGTTCGGGTTGATTTGCAGAGCGCACTACACCACTGAGGCTTAAGCTGTCCAAATAGCTCCCCGTGGAAAATACGTATTTGAATTGGGGCAATATGTTTTCTTCATTATTATCGACAATACTATTGCCAAAATGAAGCACATAGGTTGTTTCTTCCTCGAGGGTGTCTATAAATGTAACCTTGAGTGTTTTAGAGGAGGTCTGAGGACTCAAAATCGGGTCGTAGTTCAATGGAGGTGAGACAATAAGCTCTTCCTTCACTTTTTTGAGTTTAATGAATTCATCAAAATCAACTTCGATGCGCTGCCGATCAAAATTTACCGAATAATTGTCTGGGCTAAAAGACTTGACTGCTGGGGCAAGGGTATCTTTAGGGCCTCCTGTGGGCGTACCTTTTTTAGCACATCCGGCCAAAATCATCATCCCCGCCAAGGCCATAAATATGGGTCTGATCATTGATTCCATTGTGTCAAAAGTAAGTAAACTTTCTCAAGCAATTGCGATGCTGGCGCAACTAAGTGAGGCCCCGAGTTCGCGGACCAGAATATTCCCGCAAGCCTCCATGGTAGCTCCCGTGGTAATGACGTCATCTACCAAAAGCAATTTGAGTGATTCGGGTCTTTTGAATTCAGAATAATTGATTGGATGATCCAGAGGATTCAGAGAAAATTCGTGCGCTTTGGACCAGCGCCCCCAGCGCCCTTGCTTGGCTTGTGTTTGGCGTATTTTATTCTGAATCAGAAGTGTTTCAAAGCAGGGGATATTTAGGGCCCGAGCGAGGGCTTGGCCAAAGATTGCTGCTTGATTAAAACCGCGCTGTCGTAATTTTTTGGGATGCATTGGTACAGGGACAACACCAGAGAGCTCTCGATAATGGTTCAGTGATTTGAGTTCTTCTCCAAGCCAACGACCCAACCACTCACCAATTTCTTTTTGGCCTTTGTATTTTAGGGCGTGAATTAGACGTTGTGTCAACCCCTTTTTGTGATAATGCAATAGCGCGGTCCCGTGATTCAGGGGTAATCGACCGTAGAATTTATTGATAACACTTGGGTCATCAAAGGTGTGGTATTGTGTGCGTGGTAATTCGTTTCGGCAAGCAATACACAGGATGACCTCAGGTTCGGGTAATACTAGATTACAGCCTGGACAATACTTGGGGAATAAAATATTTAACATACCTTTAAACATCACAATATACGCTAGGGTTTAACCATTAAAAATGCCGTTAGTACTTAATGATCAAAGGGAGTCTTTATGAATAACGAAATTCAGTCAAAAAATTTTAAACGCATCATCGTTATTTTGGGTTTACTTTTGTTGAGCCTCGGGGTGTATACGTTTGTTTTGTTTCGTGAGAGCCAACAAAATCAACTCGGATTACAAGAACAAAAAATGGCCATCACTGCAGAGCTCGTCGACCTTCAAAACACTTATGATGCCCTAATGGATGATTATCAGATCCAAGATCAAGCACTTATCGATGCCCGTGAGAGAATTGCTCAATTGCGCGATTCGGTTGAGTCTGCCAAGCCAAGTATGGCGATTATTCAGCGTTATCGACTCGAAATTGCACGGTTGAAGGAAGAACGCACCATGTTATTTGCTCGTGCGGATAGTTTGATTCAGGTGACTCAAAATTTATCCATGACTGTTGATAGTACGCGTAAGGTTTTATCCAGGACACGTCTTGAAAGCGACTATTTGCGACAAAAGAATAATGACCTGGAGCGGGTGATTCAAATGGGTTCTCAATTGCAGATTATTGATTTTTCAAGTACCGCAGTGATTGTAAGACGCAACGGAAAAATAGTCGATACAAAGCGAGCGAGCAGAGCCGATAAAATCCGTGCCTGTTTTACGATTTCCCCAAACTATGTGGCCTCACCAGGCGAGCGTGAGTTGTACCTCCAAGTAATTAATCCCAAAAACAACCTCATTGGTAATAGACAAACCCTAGAGCAAGATGATGAACGTTTACTGTATAGTGCCAAAACTCAGATTGATTTTCAGCAGGAAGAGATCGATGTTTGTATCATGGTGGGTGCCAAGGAAGAAGAGCTCATTTCAGGCCGCTATGTGCTCAACCTTTATCAGGACCTTACGCGGCTTTCTACCATTACCATGCAATTGAAATAAGTCGATAAAAAATACGCTTGGCTCCAATTGAATTGCCTTGTGTTTTATATTTTTGCGCCATGTCAAAACAAAAAGATCTATTCAAAAAAGTCATCGCTCATGCCAAGGAGTATGGCTTTATTTTTGCGTCGAGTGAAATTTACGATGGACTGAGCGCGGTCTATGATTACGGTCAAAATGGCTCAGCCTTAAAAAATAATATTCGGCAATATTGGTGGTGTAGTATGGTACAATTACACCAAAATATCGTCGGTGTTGATTCGGCCATACTGATGCATCCAACCACTTGGAAAGCCTCGGGGCACGTCGATGCCTTTAATGATCCACTTATTGACAACAAGGATTCCAAAAAGCGCTACCGAGCCGATGTTTTGATCGAGGACTACGCTGAAAAACTTGAGCAAAAGGCACAAAAAGAAATCAAGAAGGCCCAAAAGCGGTTTGGAGAGCGATTTGACTTAGCCCAATTTGAAACAACCAACGAGCGCGTAGTCCGTTATCGAGCGCAGCAAAAAACAATTTTGTCTCGTATGGCCCGGTCACTGGAACAAGAAGATTTGGCAGATGTGAAGGCACTCATTGAAGAACTACAAATTGCTGATCCTGAAACCGGTTCTAAAAACTGGACTGATGTTCGTCAATTTAATTTGATGTTTGGGACAAAACTCGGAGCCAGTGCTGATACTGCTACGGACTTGTATTTAAGACCTGAAACAGCCCAAGGTATTTTTGTCAATTATCTAAACGTTCAAAAGACAGGGCGTATGAAAATACCTTTTGGTATTGCTCAAACGGGAAAGGCCTTTCGCAACGAAATCGTAGCACGCCAGTTTATTTTCCGAATGCGTGAATTTGAGCAAATGGAAATGCAGTTTTTTGTCCGTCCAGGTCAAGAAATGCAGTGGTATGAATATTGGAAAGAGACCCGATTAAAATGGCATTTGTCTCTAGGTATGGGCCCTGAAAATTATCGATTTCACGATCACGAAAAACTCGCTCACTACGCCAACGCCGCAGCCGATATTGAATACAATTTTCCATTTGGCTTTAAGGAATTAGAAGGGATTCATTCACGCACCGATTTTGATCTGAAACAACACGAATCATTTTCGGGTAAAAAGCTTCAATATTTTGACCCACAACTCGGTGAATCTTATGTCCCTTATGTCGTTGAGACTTCCATAGGTTTGGATCGAATGTTTTTAGCAGTGCTCAGTCATGCCCTGCAAGAAGAGGTGTTGCCCGATGGTTCGAGTCGCACGGTACTCAAATTGCCCTCGATTTTAGCACCGATCAAGGCCGCGGTTTTGCCATTGGTTAAAAAAGATGGTCTCCCCGAGCTGGCGCATGAAATCGTCGCACAATTAAAATGGGATATGCCTGTTACCTATGACGAAAAGGACGCTGTGGGACGTCGTTATCGTAGGCAAGACGCCGTAGGGACTCCTTACTGTATCACCGTGGACCATCAGTCTTTGGAGGATAGAACGGTAACGATACGTTATCGCGACACCATGGAACAAGAACGTATTGCCATTTCTGATTTGAATCAGAAAATGCAGGAATCTACTTCAATGAAACACTGGTTGGCCTCCTCACTGGCGTAAGACCATATCTTGTATCCATACGGGACTGGCTTCAGGACATCGATTCATGCGTCGCATGCCAGAATAATGCACCCATACCTTAGTGCCGCTTTGCTGAAAGTCCTCATTGAGATTCACTGGATCGAGCAGATTGATTGAATCTTGGTCTAATTTTAAGAACCAAGCACAATTGGACTCATTATCTAAAGCCGGATTTGATAAAATTTCTCCTGGTACATGAGCGAGACTTGGCGGCCTTTGGGTGTTGTTGGTCAATGAATTGTCCTCCTGTTTTTGCGTGGCGTTTTTGTCTTTTAATAATGTCGCATGACAGGCTCCGGTAACAATTAGGACCACAATGAGTGCGTAGCGTTTCATAATTATTTTTTGTTTGTTGGGGCAAAAAGTGTTCCGCGTTTTATTGGAACAAAGTCTTAAATATGCCCTGCGGTTTACGTCAAGGGTTGAGCCCTTAACAGAAACCTTAAAGATTACTTAATTTTTAGGTGATTTGTTAAGCAATTTATCCAAAAGAGTGTACTTTTAACGTCCTTTTGAATTAACTAATGACCTTTTGAATACAATTAATTAACCCTAAAATTAACATAATGAATTTCAAAAACTATTTTTTCTCAATGCTCATGTTGTTGATGAGTTCAATGATGATGGCGCAAGAAACCGTGCCCAATGAGCCTCAGGGAGTAGCAGAATATGGGGAGTCATTGCCCATGTTTTATGTCCCTTCATTGGCGTCACGTAGTGCATTGATTCCTGCCGAGTACACCGAAGAGGAGGCTCGTGACCGTAGATCTATTCGCAATAAAGTTGTGATTGGAAAAGAAAAACAAGAAACAGACGATTACTTTGTCTTAAACCGACACGAAACAGAACAGAGTATTCGCGTTATGCCACCTTCGGTTGTGTTTGACGCCTATTCTTCAGGATCACAACCAACAGACCCTTCGATGGCTGTAGGTTTGGATCATGTCATTGTCGTATACAATACGGGATATCGCATTTTTGATAAAGCTGGTAATGCGCTAACGGGTCAGCTAAATGTTACGAATATCTTCTCAGGTGGAGGATGTTGTGACCTTACTGCGTCTTACGACAGTGCAGCAAATCGTTGGGTGTTGAGCTACTTATTTGCTTCCAACGGACAGGTTCAGGTAGCCGTATCTGATGGTCCTGACCCAATAAATAATGGATGGTACGTTTACACAATTCCTTCTGTAAGTGATTACCAGAAACTTTCTGTTTGGAGTGATGGATATTATATTACGGCAAACGTTGGAACACGTCGTGTATGGGCTTTGGATCGTGCTGAGATGCTCGCAGGTAATTCTTCGGCTAGCTTCCAGACATTTAATATTCCTGGGATCCAAACCAGTGGCTTTTACAGCCCACAAGTTCTTAATGTAAGTGATGCAACCATGCCAGCGGCTGGTGGAGCTACTTTACTCTATTTGCAAGATGACGCTTGGGGTGGAGTCTCACAAGACCATGTAAAGTTCTGGACCATTGACGTTGATTGGACAACACCGAGTAACTCATCGATCTCTGCAGCGACTCAAATAAATACAACACCATTTATTTCGGTTTTTGATGGAGGAAGTTTTTCCAACCTAACTCAGCCAAACGGTGGGGTTGCGATTGATGCGCTTCAGGCGACCATCATGAACCAAGCTCAATTCCGCAAGTTTGCGACGCATAACAGTGCTATTTTTAATTTCGTTGTCGATACAGATGCTACTGGAGGAGAGCTTGCAGGAATTCGTTGGTTCGAATTCCGTCAGCCCGCTGACAATACGCCTTGGACGCTTTACCAAGAAGGAACATATACTGCTCCTGATGGGCGCCACGCGTGGCACGGCAGTATGATTATGGATGGTTCAGGTAATATTGGAATGGGTTATTCCTCTATGTCTGGACCAACAACTACAGATGTAGTACGTGTTAGTTCTTATTACACAGGTCGTTTTGATGGAGATGCCCTAGGAACGATGACCGTTACTGAGGAGCTTATCGCTAATGGCAATGCCAATATCCCAGGATTGCGTTATGGTGATTATAGTAAAATGGATATTGATCCAGCGGATGACGCTACGTTTTGGTTTATTAACGAGTACATGAATAGCGGGCGTAAAGGAGTCGTTGGTGCCTTCCAATTACAACCTAATACGACGGTAGATGATGTAGGGGTTACCAGTATTACTGATCCATCAAGTGGTCAGTTGACCAATGCTGAAGAGATTACAATTAATGTAAGAAACTTTGGTATCAATGATATCGTTGATCCTGAGGTTCAGTACACGATTGATGGAGGAACACCTGTTGTTGAAACCTTCACAGGGGTACTCGCAGCTGGGGCGACTGAGACCTATACGTTTGCAACCACGGCAGACTTATCTGTACAGAATCAAATATACACCATCGCATCCCGTACGAACTACGGGCCAGATTCGGATCCCTCAAATGATGAGGCTACAAAAACGGTTCAAAATTCAATTATCTATTGTAACCCTGGTTCAGATTGTTCCTTCGGTGATGGATTTACCCTGGTTTCTGTAGAACAAATCAATAATCCATCGGCTTGTGAGGGGTATGGTGACTTCACCACTCAAGTGGCTAGTTTTGCCGCAGGAGGCACGTACCAAGTGACCTTCACAACTGGATACGGTGACCAGAATATCAAGGGATGGATCGATTTCAACGATGATGGTACATTTACCACTGATGAATTAGTAGTTCCTAATTTTGTTATTGCACCTGGTCAAGCTGCAGGAACATACACAGAGACTACAGATTTAGTGATTCCAGCTGGAGTGCCAAGTGGTATTCACAGACTGCGTTTCAAATCAAATTGGCAAGCCGATGTGCCCGCGAATGCCTGTGAAGAGACACAGTACGGTGAAACTGAGGATTACTCAGCAGATATTGACGGTGTTCTTGGAATCACACAAGCCGCTATCAGCAATGCAGATTTGATTGTGACTTCAGGTCAAAACAATCAGTTTGACATCGCCTTGGTAACGAGTTACGAGGATCGCGCGGCAATCGGTGTATACAATGTTTTAGGTCAATTATTGGCGTTTAACTACATCGAAAAAGAGGGAGACCGATTCAACTATCAGTTAGATATGTCTTACGCTCCTTCAGGTGTTTACATCATCAAAATGGGAGATATTTTTTCTAATATCTATAAGACAGCGAAGATTATTGTGAAGTAATGTTCATTGTTCCATAAGTATAAAACGGGCCGTCGTGAGACGGCCCATTTTTTTTAGAAAAACGCACGTAATTGCATGGATCCTGTATGAATCGTAGGACTGTTTGGACTCTGTCTACCGAAGTAGGAAAAGTTCAGATCTAAAAAACTATTGATCCGCTTTTGCCACAGAATATTCCAGGTGTAATTTTCTCCTGGCTGAAGCCCCTCGAGCATGAGATAGGCTACTGAGGAATAAGCAGAACCCTGAAATTTATTGTTGATTGCATTGAACGCTCCAGTTAAGGACATGGTGTCGGCTTTGGCCAGGGTACAAGAAATACCAATATTGTTTTGACTCAGGGACTCTTGCGCTCCGGTTGTATTTTCTTTTTGTGCCAAAGCCCAACTGACATTGACTCTTGAGTTTTGGCCCCAGAAATAACTGATTTTTGGTTTAAGCTCCTGGTGTAAGAGGTCGAAATTTCTTTGGGCAAAATTTTCAGATTCAGTGACTCGTCTGTTGTGCTGGGCTGTAATATGAGCTATAAATTGCTCTTGAATCTTATGATCAAAAGTCAATTGATGCTGCCGAAGCGTGGTTTGCTGTAGGCCAAGGGCAACAAGCTGATTGTTTTTATTGTGTTGAAAAATATAAGCAGTCGTGTAATGTTGACGATTTCGATTAAAAAATAAGGCTTGCTTAAAGTTGAGTTGCAGGGCTAAATCCTCATTACCTTCTCCATTAAACGGGTTTAAAAAGAGGGCCGTACTTTTCGGGGCACTGCGGTCGACCATAAACGAAGTTTGACTGTAAAAATGTGATAGTAGCCCTTTTATTCCTGAGTTGTTTTGCCAAGAAGAAAATTGCCAATTCATGAGTTGGGTTACAGCACTGCGCTGAATATCAATGAAGGTCTGATTGGGTAACAGTAATCTTACATAAGCCGCTTGATCTTGATATTGAGCAACTTCAAATTCATCTAGATCTTGAATTCCATCCTCGTTATAATCAATCCACGTGTAGTTACCTTGGCCTGGTTCCACAGCGACGTAGGTAAATTCTTGTTGGGGAAGTTTTCCATTATTGGCCTCGACATTAGTCGAAAGGCGTAGCCGATTGTTCCACAAACTTTGGGCATAACTCAGACGCAAATTGAGCGAATTTTGACCCGCTTCGGGGGTATTGATTGTCGAGAGACTTCGATACTGGGCAAATCCAGATAATTTAGTTTTACTGCTGTTGATCAGTTGTGTTTTGGCAAAGAAATCACGAGCAATACCCACTCGACTCAATTGGCCAGAAACCACGCTATCGGTATCCCGATAACGCCATCCTAATTCTGTAAAAACCGCCGTACTGTCGCCTATGCCTAAGGCTGTTTCGTAAGCGATAAATTTCTGACTTATGGGGTTAAGTTGATCTAGGCTGTCTTTGATTTGATTGTCTTCGGTCAGAAATTTAGCACGGATCCATTTTTTATTTCCTGAAAGGCTCAAGGTCTGATGTGCTCTGAGAAAATTACTTTGAGCTGCTGTGGCTGTGGTATTGAGGTTGCTGAGTTGGCCTTGATACCCCCACTTGCCGTTGGTTACATTACTCTGTAAACTGTGCTTTCGCCCGATATAATTGCCACTTGTTGTTAACTGATCAAATTGATAGGTCATTTGACCTAACTTTTTATTGTTCCATTGAGCCCCTACAGAGCTCAGTGTCTGATCCTGAATGATTTGATTGATCGGGAGGTTCCAATCGCGATTAAATTCTACCTGATATAAGAGTTCCGGACTGCGATAGTTTTCATCGACTGTATTGAGACTTGCAAATGCGTTGAACTGCCAAGTGCTATCTTGCTTAAACAAAACGTGTCTTGCATTAATTAGCCCCGCAAAACCCTGGTTGTTTTCATCGTCTATGGTACTGTAACGATTCAAATCATTATTGCTGGCACTCAGCTCCCCTTGGATTTGTGTTTTGTCTTTATCATAGCGAATATAGGCTCCAGCTAATTGTAATTTCTGTGCTGGTGTAAGTCGTATTACGGGGCTGTAGGACCCTTGAGGAACCCCATCAATAGGGGGCACATAAACAAAAATTTTATTGATGCTGGTTTGACTTTCAATAATGTAATCGCCTTGATTGGGCCCCATTAATGAGAATCGTACTTGGAAGAGTTCATCTTCTGGATTGTTCGAAAACACGAAGACTTCTTGGCCAGCAATGAGTTCTTTTTTGTAGAGAATCTGATTTTCAGAGAAGGTCGCAGTTTGTTCCGAAGGCGCAAAAAGCGACGCAGGATCATCTCCAGCATTTTTAAGAACCGTTTGCTGAGTGGGGGTGAAATTCTGTTGGAGGGGTTGATTTTTATCATCTTGCTCTGTGTACAGGTAGGCCCCTATATTGAGGTGCTCGCTTTGATAATGGCCTCCGCTGTGTGCGATAAAGCGGGTATAGTTTCTTTCGGTAATTTGATACTCAGCGGTAATACGCATATTGCTGTTTATAGGATATGTGGGATTAAAGCGTATCTCACCGGCATTGTAATCAATGATGTAGTCCGCGTTCTCGCCCCGCTGCAAAAGCACACCATTGACATAGACGCGTTCACTGCCCGAAATCATCAAAATCAGCGCCTCACCGTTATCGCCCAAAATTTTATACGGACCTTGATTGCCTTCTTGCCCCTGAATAATACTGCGTTTAAAAACCCCACGGACTAAACCAGCAGCGGCAAACATTTCTGTTTCGCTCCCATCTTTATGATCGATTTGCCATGTGGCCTGCATCCCCTGAATTTTTTTGGTGAATTGTCCAAAAAAGGTTTTGCGATTAATCAGGTCGACATCTCCTGCACGCAATCGCCAACGATCTGCTTCAAGCGCGACAAAGAGCTGATCGAACTCTTCAAGACTTTGGGTGTAGCCTCCATTTTCTCCTGGCAAATTACTGTCTTGGAGTGAGGCTGTTATCTGAACCTGGTCATTTAGCGCCCCAGTTATTTGCAAGTCGAGTTGGCTGTTGACTACAGCATTTTGATTATTGCCAACCGTAAGACCCCGCACAATACTACCCTGAGCATTGAGCCCAGAAAAAGGATTTTGCTGCTGACTGAAGTTATTTTCTTCCAAACGATAGATTTTGCCCATTTGATTTTGGGCAGGAAGGATGAGTTTTGGATTCAGAGCGCTATAGGATTTAGTTAAGTAGTCTGGATAGCGTAAATACCGTACAATTAAAGAATCATTGGCACTGATCAGTTTTGGTGCCACCACCAGTTTGGCCTGATTAAATAGGCCTTGATATTGACTGCTGTCGATTCTCGTTTCATCCATGGTCCAAAGGCTGAAGTGATTCGGGTTGACCGAAATGGAATCAAAAGTAATCGTGTCGGTGACTTTGACCTTGATTGCACGTCCGGTCCAATTGGATAAGTCTTGAGCAGAGGCATTGGGGGCCAACCACACCAAAAGAGTGATCAGCATTATAGGAGTAGGGAATAACTTTGTTGTCAAAGTCATAAAAATAGGACAAGTCTCATTGGGTAAACTCAATCCGTCACGAATTATTTTGTTGATTAGTTTTGACAATTGCGCGCCGGGTAATTAGGGTAAATATACGGGCTTATTTAATTTAGTGCATCGTGATAAAAGACTCCTAAAAACAATTATTTTGAAAATCATCTCCTACAACGTCAACGGTATTCGGGCTGCTATGAAAAAAGGCTTGCTCGAATGGTTACAACAAGCCGATCCAGATGTGTTTTGTATTCAAGAAACCAAAGCCATGAAGGATCAGGTGGATCTGGCCTTGATCGAACAAGCGGGCTATAAATACCACTACTGGTTTAGTGCTCAAAAAAAGGGCTACAGCGGCGTAGCTATATTCTGTAAAATCGAGCCGGATCACGTGGAGTACGGAACAGGGATAGACTATATGGATGCCGAGGGACGTAATTTACGTGTAGATTTTCCTGAGGTTTCTGTTATGAGTCTTTATTTACCCAGTGGGACTAACGATGCGCGGCTAGATTTTAAGTTTCAATACATGGATGACTTCTTGACTTATGTCACGGACCTACGCAAAATGCACCCCAACCTTGTAGTTTGTGGCGATTATAATATTTGTCATCATGCCATAGACATCCATGACCCCATTCGCAATGCTAAGGTTTCTGGATTTTTACCCAGAGAACGTGCCTGGCTTGAAGCGTTTGTGCAATCCGGATTCATTGATAGTTTTCGACATTTAAATAAAGAGCCAGGTCAGTACACTTGGTGGAGTTATCGTGCTAATGCCCGTGCCAATAATAAAGGTTGGCGCATTGATTACAATATGGTAACAGAGTCTTTGGAGGATAAAATTGAGCGTGCGATAATATTACCTCAGGCTAAGCACAGTGATCATTGCCCTCATATGGTTGAGCTCGACATTTAATGGGGTCATCGAAAATTAGACAAACAAATGTTTCACTAAATCGTGGACTTTCCCTACCTGGACCACATGGATTCCGGTCTTTTTGGGAATCTTACTGTTTTTAGCCACGATAATTTGGGTAAAGCCAAGCTTTTCAGCCTCTGAAATACGCTGGTCTAATCGGCTCACAGGGCGAACTTCACCGGCCAGACCGATTTCACCAGCAAAGCAGCAACTGCGCAGCAGGGGCATATCGTTATTTGATGAAAGGACTGCAGCCACCACCGCGAGATCAAGAGCTGGGTCATCTACCTGAATTCCTCCTGTGATATTTAAAAATACATCTTTGGTGCCGAGTTTAAACCCAACACGTTTTTCCAACACGGCCAAGATCATATTGAGCCGTTTGAGATTATAGCCTGTAGCTGAACGCTGTGGAGTTCCATAAACAGCACTGCTCACGAGCGCTTGAATTTCAATCATCAAGGGGCGCATGCCCTCTAAAGTCGCTGCAATCGCTGTGCCACTGAGTGGCTCGTCTGTTTTTGAGATTAGGAGTTCTGAAGGGTTTGTGACGGCCCGAAGTCCATTACCCAACATTTCATAAATACCCAATTCGTTCGTGCTGCCAAATCTGTTCTTGTGGGCGCGCAATATCCTGTATACATGGTGCCGATCGCCCTCAAATTGGAGGACGGTATCCACCATATGCTCTAAAATTTTGGGGCCCGCGATATGACCATCTTTAGTAATGTGTCCAATGAGGACCACGGGAGTTTGCGTTGATTTTGCAAATTTTATGAGCTCGGCAGTTGCAGTTCTTATTTGAGAAATGCTCCCTGATGCACTATCAATTTGATTGGATTGTAAGGTTTGTATTGAGTCAATGACGACCACTTCGGGTTGCTGCTCTACTGCATGATGCAGTATGTTTTGGGTTTGGGTCTCCGTCAAGATCAAACACTGCCCTTTGTTGTGGCCTAATCGATCGGCCCGCATTTTGATTTGTTGTGCGCTTTCCTCTCCCGAGATGTACAGCGTTTTATATGGCCAATTGAGCCCTACCTGCAGCATCAAAGTACTTTTACCGATACCCGGTTCTCCACCCAAGAGGGTTAGCGAGCCAGGGACAAGCCCTCCACCAAGGACTCGGTCCAATTCCGAATTACACGTAGATTTACGCGGGGTGTCACCGGTAGTGATCTCTTCGATAGGTTTGGGTTGAGCCACTCGCGAGGTTGCGCTGGAAGATTGTTCCCAAGCCGCAGGGACTTGACTGCTGATGACCTCTTCAACAATGGTATTCCAGGACTTACACGAATTACATTGCCCTTGCCATTTAGCAAAGGAACTTCCACAGTTTTGACAAAAAAAACTAGTTTTTGTTTTCGCCATTAATACCCAAAATCATATTTGATTTGATCGGCTTTATCGAGCATCAAATCAACAGTGATAAAATCGACTTCTTCTTTGTCAAAACCTCCTTGAAACGTTCGCATGGCACGTTTGGGATCTCCTGTTTCCTCATAATAGCGTCCCATGTAATAATCTCCTAAAATCAGATCGGGATATTGACGTGTCGCCATGGATGCAATTTCTCTCAGGGATTCCCATTGCTTGAGTTTTTCACACGCTGATGCTGAGGCCAAAAAGTCATTGATTCGTATGGGGTTATTAATCCCAAAAAGATTAGCAATGGTCTGATATTTATCCAAAAGGTAATTGTGTACGGGTGTTTCAAGCTTTAGTAGGACTTCGTTGAATTCTTGTTTTGAAATGGGGCGATAAACAGAAAAAATCTTTTCCAGTGCAGAGGGAATGGCTCGAGCGACCAGAGAGTAGTGTGTGGCTCCCTCAAAATTATCAAAATAAAAGTTGAACTGGTCAGATTCTAATTCGCTCAAGGACTGATTGAGCTCCTGAGAGATCCGTTGTAAATCTTGGATGTCATCACTGCCCGTAGCGAGGTAATAAAATAGTTTTTGTGGAATATTCGGAATGCGCTTGGGCAATCGCTCATCCATCATCGGTGCCAAGTCTGGACTCAGAGCGATATATCCGTTGAACAGGGGCGGATCCTTAAATAAATAATAGTTGATATAGCTTGCCGTTAGATCATGACCCACGGCAATGATGAATTTTGCTGTTCTAAAGTTCGCGTCGATGAATGGGACCAGCTCCATCCCGACAAATTCAAAAAAGTCAGCCCCTTGATCGGCCGGCAAGAAATTAACATCATCGTAGTAGCAGTCGTCGTAACGCTCTTCGCCTTGCATAATCCCAACCACAATGGCTTCAGGCATATCTTCCCAATACCCAAAATAATCCACATTTCCTGCCACAGGCTCAAATAGATAATTGGCGTCAAACACAATTACTATAGGGTAAGACTTGTCTGTATTTTCGGCGTAGTCGCGGGGCAATTGAATCTTGAGACGCCGCGTTTCTCCTAGTTTATAAGAGGAAAATTCCTCGTAAATTACTTTGGATTGCCCTTGGCAGGGAGCTATAAAAACAAAGGCAAAAAACAGAAGAAATAAACGACTCATCAATAGAATTTTCAATCAGAAAGATAGTAAAATTATACTACCCTATGCCCAGTGCAATTGGGTTGATTTCTTACTTTTTATTCACAAGAGGTAGCCCAACCAAGGCGACTAATCCAAAAAATATAATCGAGGCAATATTGGCCGTCCAAATCAACCAGCCGAAGGCATTGCCCAAGGGTTGAGCTATACCAAACAGCCCCATAATACCGGCTACAGCCAGAGGATAATAGCCGATACCACTATTGGTAAAAGCAAAAGTAAAACTCCCGACGACAAAGGTGATTATGATAACCTCCCATCCAATCCCCGTGGTTTCTACAAGAGCATAAGTAGCGGCGTAAAAGGAAGCGACATAAAGCCCCCAGATAAGTAGACTTTCTAAAACAAATACAACAGGCGAAGTAACTTGTCTTATGCTGAGCATCCCTTGCACGAGACCAGAGATGAATTTACGCAGGCGCAGGGCCAATGAGTGATTCGATCTTTTGACCCACATCAAAAATAACAGGGCTAAAATACCCACTACTGCGAGCATCCAGAGCAATTGTGAGACAGGGACCACCTGATTAATATAGTCTGATAATAGGCTGTAGTTTAAGGCAATGGCCAAGCCAAAAAACAGCACCAAAAACACCAAATCAATCAAGCGTTCGGTAATTATCGTCCCCAATCCGTGCTCCATAGGGGTATTTTCGTATCGGCTTAAGGTAACGGCACGCGAAACCTCACCGCTCTTGGGGATGAATAAATTCATAAAGTAGGCAACACAGACCGCAAAAAAACTGTTGTACCATCTGGGTCGATGTCCCAATGGACTCAGTAGAAGGTGCCATCGATGGGTACGCAATACATGGCTGGTCAGAGAAAGTAAAACAGACAGCAGAAGGTAAAAGTAATTGGCTTCCCTGAAGTGCCGTTTCATTTCGCTCCATTGCTCAGGTGTGAATTTCTGATAGAAATACCAAACCAGGAGTAATCCGAAAAGGACTGGGATCATAATTTTTAAAAACGGGCTGAGTTTGGACTTCAATCAAGCGTGTATTAAAAATGAGTTATGTTATTAATTAGGCCAGGTTGACTCATGCTACAAAAGCATGAATTATTCAATCTAGATCAATAAACGTGACGGCCACGTTCATTCAAAATCAAAGGTATTAATTTAGTTCAAGATTATCGATGAGGCGGACCTCAGCAAGATGGGCAGCGATAAATGCGCGATATTTTTTTTGAGGGTCTTTGCTCATGGTCGGTACAAGGGATTCGACATCGGCGAATTCAAAATATTCTAGGTCTAATTCAGGGTCTTGGTCAAAGGCCTCGACAACATCTCGTTTGATGCGCTCAAAGGATGCCGTATCAAATTTGTTGCGCGCATGTTCAAGCATTTTTGGTATCAGTAGGGCCTGGGTTAACTGCGTCTCATTTAGCCGCTGATTGCGTGAACTAAGGGCGAGGCCCCAGGTATTTCTTGCTATGGTACAAGGAATAATTTTGGTTGAACGCTGTTCGACCTCGACCAGGGTTTCTACGATGCGTAGTTGTTGGTAGTCCTTTTCTCCAAAATAAGCCCGATCAGGACCTACTGCATCGAACAGTAAAGACACTACTGTGGCCACGCCATCAAAATGGCCGGGCCGGTGTTGCCCTTCCATGAATTGTCCCAAGGCGCCAAAATTGTAGCTACGCGCTTGAATGTTAGTGCCGTATAGGTTCTCAGGTAAAGGCGCAAAGACAACAACATTGCCACTCAGTTGATTGAGTAATGCGATATCATGGTCTAAATTTCTGGGGTATTTTTCGAGATCCTTGGCGTTATTAAATTGGGTTGGATTAACGAAGATACTCACCACAACTACATCACATTCTTTCAGAGCACGGGAAACGAGGGTCAAGTGCCCCGAGTGTAATGCGCCCATTGTCGGTACCAGACCTATGGGCTTTTGTTTTTGTATCACGGGGGTTAAAAACGCCTGTAATTCTTCTTTTGTGAAGTGTGTGGTCATGATCAAGAAATCTGGCGAATTTAAGATATTCAGAGCAAACTGCATAAATTTTCGTAATTTTGCAAACTCAAAGTAATTGCGGTAAATATTAATAGTTTATGAAAGATAAAAGAGTCTTGTATGTGTCTTCTGAGGTAGTGCCTTACTTACCCGAGACTGAGATTTCTTCGATGTCGTTTGAGGCCCCAAAAGCGGTCAATCAAAACAATGGTCAAATACGCATATTTATGCCGCGTTACGGTAATATCAATGAGCGTCGTCACCAATTACACGAAGTCATACGTCTCTCTGGGATGAATTTGGTAATCAATGATATGGATATGCCGTTGATTATTAAAGTCGCCTCAATTCCAAAAGAGCGCATGCAGGTTTATTTTATTGATAACGATGACTATTTCAAGCGCAAAGCAACCTATACAGATGAGCAAGGAGCGCTTTTTGATGACAACGATGAACGTGCCTTGTTTTTTGCCAAAGGTGTCGTAGAAACCGTTAAAAAACTCAATTGGGGACCAGATATCATCCACGTTCACGGTTGGCTTGCGTCCTTGTTACCATTATACCTGAAAACCTATTACGGCAATGAACCCCTTTTTGAGGGATGTAAGATAGTGACCTCCTTGTACAGCCAAGGGTTTGAGGGGGCACTCAATAAAGATCTCTCTAATAAAATTGCTTTTGATGGTATTGAGTCGGGTCAGACGCCTCATTTGGAGACACCGAGCTACCTAAATATCATGAAAACTGCCATTGATCACTCCGATGCAATTATTGAAGGATCTCCAGATTTATCAGATGAATTATTGGCCTATCTAAAAAAAGCCTCTTGTCCGGTGTTAAAGTTTCACAATAAAGATGAATTTTCACAGGCTTATATCGATTTTTACCAATCAAAAGTCCTTGGAGCCTGAGCTCTCTAATCTTATGACCGTGACACAGCGTACTTCTCATGTTATTTGGGTCTTATTGGTGATTGTAGGATTTGCCTCTTGCGATGAGAGTTTTACAAATCTCGACACTGACCTAATCGATCAAAACTATTCAACCCCAGACACCGTATTTTCTGTTCGTGCTTACAGTCGCTTTGTGGGTCCGGTTCAAACCAACAACCAACTGAGCTACAAGCTCGGTTATTACAATGATCCTCTTTATGGGCCTCATTCAGCAGACTTTTTGACCCAAGTGGTTTTATCTGCAAACAATCCGGCGTTTTCTGTGGACACCTTAAATCCTGTATTAGAAAAAGTAATTTTGACACTTCCTTATTACAGCACCACAGAATTGGACGACGAAGACAATACCGTTTACAATCTGGATTCAATTTTTGGGGGTGATCCCATAAAGCTCTCGGTTTACGAGTCAAATTATTTTTTGCGTGATTTCGACCCCGCTACTGGTTTTGCTGATCCACAGCAGTATTTTTCTAATGAGCGTCAAACGTTTATAGATCAATTGGGAACCTTGCTGGTTGAAGTCCCTGAGTATGTCGCGAGCGATCAAGCTGATGAATTTATTATTGAAGATCTCGACACTTTGAGTTTTGACCCTGGAATTAACTTAGAGTTACCCCTGGCATTTTTCCAAGAGAAAATATGGGATCAACAGAATGAAGAGGTACTGCTCAACAACAATAATTTTAAGGACTATTTTCGCGGACTTTATTTCAAGGTAGAGTCGGTCAATGACGGTGGACACCAGGCGATATTTGACCCAACACAAGGTAAAATCTCGATGTACTATTCGGCAGAGACTTCCACGTTTGACGACTCAGGAAATCAATCCACAGATGATGACGGTGAAATCATCCGTGAGGTGTTTTCGTACGATTTGAATTTTTCAGCTATCAAAGTAAATATATTTGACCACCAGTGGCCTGCTGCGGTGGTTGATGACGTAGCCTCAGGAGACTCGATTCAGGGTGCTGAGACGCTCTATATCGCGGGTAATGATGGAATTGCAACAATTATCGAGTTATTTGGCAATGATGAGAATCAAAACGGCCTGAATGATTTGCAGGAGTTACGCGATGAGGGGTGGCTGGTCAACGAAGCTAATTTGATTTTTTATGTCGACCAAGACAAAGTAAGCACTCCGAGTCAAGAACCAGAGCGTATTTTGGTGTTTGACACAAAAAATAGCGGGATTCTCGCGGATTACTCCATTGATTTGACCTCAAACTTGACGCCTATTGACGCCATAACAAATCACTTAGGCCGACTCGTACGTGGATCAGATGACCGCGGAGAATATTACAAAATCAAACTTACTGCGCATGTCAGTAATTTAATTAATCGAGATTCGACTAACGTGTCTTTGGGCCTAGTGGTGTCTCAAAACGTATCATACGTCGGATTTTTTGATATACAAGAGCCGCTTTTAGAGGATGGTTTTGATCGTATCCCCGGGGGCGCCATTGTAGCACCTCAGGGTACGGCCTTGCACGGGAATTTAGCGACTGATCCAGAAAAACGACTGAGACTAGAGTTGTATTATACCAAACCAGAATAAGTCATACTCAGGTTTGAATAAGGTTGTATAAAGATTTGATAACCCCATTAGGTTGTAGACGACACAACTTATTGATTATTTTTGCCAATCATGTGTGGAATTGTAGGATATATCGGAAGTAAAGAAGCGTACCCTATAGTACTCAATGGCTTAAAGCGATTGGAATATCGCGGGTACGATAGTGCCGGTATTGCCTTATATGATGGGGGGCAGGTGCACACCTGCAAAACTAAAGGAAAGGTTAATTCTTTGGCCGAGAAATTTTCGGCCCAAGGGGTGCCAGAGGCCCAGATTGGTATAGGTCATACACGTTGGGCCACTCACGGGGTGCCAAACGATGTGAATTCCCATCCGCACACCTCCAATAGTGGAGATCTTGTTTTGGTTCACAATGGAATTATTGAGAATTATGCGGCTCTAAAGACAGTTCTTGAGCAGCGTGGATATGTCTTTCACAGTGATACCGATACGGAGGTTTTGGTCAATCTGATCGAGGAGGTAAAAAAGACCAATAAAGTCAAACTAGGTAAAGCAGTACAATTGGCATTGAAAGAAGTTGATGGAGCCTATGCTATTGCCGTATTTGATCAGTCTAAACCCAATGAAGTCGTTGTGGCAAAACTCGGAAGTCCCTTGGCCATTGGCGTAGGTGATGATGAATTTTTTATTGCCAGTGATGCCACGCCATTTATAGAATTCACGAACCAGGCGATATATCTCGAGGACCACGAAATGGCTGTTTTGCGGCTGGGTCGTGAGATACGTGTGCGTGACCTAAAAGCAGATGTCCGTTTAAAATCTGCGATTCAAGAGCTCAGTTTGAGTGTGGAACAAATTGAAAAAGGGGGATATGACCATTTTATGCTCAAAGAAATCTATGAGCAACCTCGAGCCATATTGGATACCTTTAGAGGTCGTCTACTCCCAGAGGAAGGGCTAATTAAGCTCAGCGGATTGGACAATCACCTCTCGCGTTTTACGCAAGCCGATCGTATCCTGATAGTAGCCTGTGGAACTTCATGGCACGCTGGTTTGGTTGCTGAATATATATTTGAGGAATGGGCTAGAATTCCGGTTGAGGTTGAATACGCTTCCGAATTTAGATACCGCAATCCAGTGATCACCAAAAAAGATGTGGTTATTGCCATCTCTCAAAGTGGGGAGACTGCTGATACTCTAGCCGCCATAAAACTAGCCAAAAGTCACGGTGCTTTGGTGTATGGGGTATGTAACGTGGCGGGGTCCTCTATTGCCCGCGAAACCGATGCCGGAAGTTATACCCATGCAGGTCCAGAAATTGGGGTGGCATCGACCAAAGCATTCACGACCCAAATTACAATTTTGACCTTAATAGCCCTGAAATT